>DAOUMN010000078.1:0-13976 GCA_034411135.1 Bellilinea sp. | reverse complement strand
GAATTTCCCCATCTTGGATTTTAACGATGGCATTGCAGCGCATACAAAAGCCCTCCCCTGTTTGAAGCTGATGGGTTGATTTCTTTCTGGCGTTCCGTTGGTTATCAACCCAGGCGGCAAATTCCCTGCCATCGATCCAGATATGGTTGGATTCATCCCGACTGTGTGGCGCGCCATGATTGAGCCAATCCCGCAAGGTGGTTTCAGGAACGTCCAGGTCTTCTGCTATTTCGCGCGGTGTGTATAGCATGGGCAGCAAACTAGGTGCTTTGATCAAGACATTCCTGGAAATCCGGCAATTTGAAGTATTTTGATTTTCTGACATTCTTCTCCTTTGTTATTTTTTAGACTTTGCATGAAACAAACATACGCCAGCCATGCCAACCCCTCAAGGGAATGGCGTGGCTGGCGTATCCTCTTCCCATTGATAGGTGTTGAATGATCCTCGTTTTGTAACTCTGATTCGCGGATCATTATTGAGTTTTGAAAATGCCCGGTCGATCGTCCTGGCACTGCTGCTAATTTGCAGGGCTGAGATGAGCTCGTTCTTCTTGAATTCCTGCGCCGGTACACTTTGCAGATATTCCAGGATATCCGCAAAGATCAATTCCGCCTGACCAGGAACGCGCAGCAGTTCAGAAGCATTCGTTTCAGAAAATCGGAGCGCGATGCTATCTTCGGTCGATTCAATTTGAAACTGCAACTGCGCAGGTGGCAGGGATTCACGCACCTTTTGTGGAATGATCGTTCGCATCGAGTGTGCCGAATGCTGGTTTTCGTGTGTAACCACAATGGCGGTATCGACAGACCCTAAAATATCGGAGGAACCCCGGACGCGATAGGAAAGATCGGTGTTTCCACCCTTATTGAGGTGATGAATCAGAATGAAAGTCGTACCGGTCTGGTTGGCAATTTCACGCAGAGTGTTCATCATCGGAGATATTTCCGCGACCGAATTTTCATCTGCGCCAGGCATAAACTTGGCCATGACATCAAAAACGACGACTGAGGCATCCAATCGATGAATTCGCTGACGCAATGCCAGCACTTCGGAAGTGACTTTCAGGTTAAGCGCAGAAAAGTCGAAAATGAGGTTCGCAGGCGGTTGAATTCCTCGCGCATGGCAAAGTTTGAGAACGCGCGAGCGCATACCCCGGTAGCTGCCATCCAGAAAGTGATACAACACTTTACCCTGGGTTACCTTTTGGTTATCCCATGCCACACCCGAAGAAGCCATGCCAATCGCCAGGTCCAGAGCGAGAAAACTCTTTCCGGCTGCCGGCATACCGGCGATCAAGTTGATTCCGCCGGCCATAATCCAGTCTTTGAGAATCCAGGTCAATTCACCCATCTCCGACAAACACAGTTTCTCTGCGGTCATGACCATTCGCTCCGTGACTCCGGACAGGGCGGATGAGCTGATAAAGAATTCTTCCATCTGCTGAAGAGCATCAGAAAGCGGTTTGTCTTGAATAGCATTTTGCGCAAGGTTGGTGGCGACCTCCAACGCTTTTCGCTTAAATGCTTTTTCACGCACGATCTTCGCGTACGACTCGGCGTGCATGGAAGTCGGAGTTGCATTGATCAGCCCTGTGATGTACGCCGGCCCGCCAATTTCCTTGAGTTTTCCGCTGGTATTCAAAGCGTTACACAAGGTGACTTGATCGATCTGCTGCTCCGATACCAACAGGTGATTCATTTCTTCCCAAATCCAGCGGTGTGAGTCACGATAGAAATATTCCGCTTTTACGACGGCGACCAAATCTTCAAATAAATAAGGTGCAATCATGATCGAACCGAGCAAGGCCTGTTCGGCATCCATATCACTGGGCGGAATGGGATCGGACATCAAAGTCTCCAAATGGTTTGATAGTTACTCTTTTCTTTATTAAGAAGGTCGTCGGAGAAAACGAAAAGCGACCGGCACAACAAAGTTCTTTGTTATGCGGCCGCTCCTACGATTTGATGGATGTCCAAGGAGATCAGCGACCCGAAACGATACCATTTTTATTCTACAAAGAAACCAGGCATGATCCAAGGTGGGCAGAGATCAGTTTACTCTTTATCCTATTGTTTGGCTGCTGGTATCAAAGTCTGGAAAAGACAGAAGTATTTTTTTGATAAAAAATAGGCGTCTGCGTCCTTGCTGACGTGCCGCAGACGCCTTGTTGACACGCCGCAGACGTTGATTGAACAGAAAGAGCGCTGAAGCGCCTTTTGCCATAAAGAGGTATGGAAATACCCTCCGACCGAGAATTACCCCTCTATGCCGAAAACTTGAGTCTAAACCGGAATATTTTGGGGGCGAGAAAAACCATCTTGATCCATGGGAACAGTGTGCACTTTGTTCCATCCACTTCGATCCCCTAGAGTCTTAAGGGGGAACGGGGCGTTGTGTGTGATATTTGTAGAAATGGGAGTGCTTTGAAATCAGAAATAATTATCGCTTATAGAGATGGTTACCATTTGTGAAAGTCTTGAAGAGATTTCACATTTTTAGAATATGCCCATTGACTTCAAGCCACCTAATCTTTTGTTGATAGTCCGGCATTATCGCGCGCACCTTATCCCAAAACGCCTTACTGTGGTTTTTCTCTAAAATGTGGACCAATTCGTGAACCACAACGTAATCGATCACCGGCACCGGCGCCATCACCAGCCGCCAGGGAAAGCTGACCGTGCCCTTGGAGCTGCATGATCCCCAGCGCGTTTTTGCCGAGGTAATATTGATCTGTTTCACCTGTATGCCCATTTTGTCACTGTACCATGCGACCCTTTCGGATATCACCTCATTCGCTTTCTCTTTATACCAATGGATGAACACCTCTTTTGCCTGGAATAAAACATTGCGGTCCAAATAAAAGAAATCATCCAATCTTAAAGGTATTTCTCCGAGGTCAATGATCTTCAGACGGTATGATTGACCAAGGTACAGGAATCCTTCCCCATTCACAAATTCCTTCTCGCCAATTTGGGGATAGGTTGCGATCATCTCTTGTTGTTTTTTCACAATCCAGGTAGATTTTCGCTCGACAACAGATAGTATCTGCTCATTTGTTGCGTCTATGGGGGCGCGAACCATTAATTTGCCATCCCGTCCCACAATCAAGGCGATGGTTTTTCGATCGGTACGGATAATCTGGTCAATGTTGATGGTGTTCATGATCGAATATGCATCGCCAACTCAATGATTTTCTGCCCCACCTGGTTTCGATTCCGCACAAATTCAGGCTTATCCCTGAAGGTCGTTAATAAGTGGCTCAAGATAAATGATTTCAAGCGCTTCTGGGCAGGAT
Source organism: Bellilinea sp. (assembly GCA_034411135.1). Taxonomy (GTDB): domain Bacteria; phylum Chloroflexota; class Anaerolineae; order Anaerolineales; family Anaerolineaceae; genus Bellilinea. The sequence continues at coordinate 10,680 of DAOUMN010000078.1, read as the reverse complement.
AATTCTCCCAGAAATCAACCTGCTGTGTTTCCCGATGGACAATTTCAAGGATATCGTTGGTGGCAGTGAGTAATCTATTGAGATCCTCTTCTGGTAAGTCCTGCAAGTCGCGCGTTCCATACAGTTCGCGTTTTAGCAATGCCAGGAAAGGTAGTTCAGTCCTGGGATTCAGACCGTAATTTTTCTCCTCAGACCGCCCCTTTTCAAGGGTTTGTAACACCTCTTCAAGTTCTTTTGCCAACCGATCCCAATTATCCCGGTATTCCGCCAGAACTTTTTCCAGTTTCTCGCCAAGCCGCTCATAAAATTCGGGGTCGGTCTCGTAATTCTCGTTGATATGTTCCCGAATCGCGGTTGTGATTTCCTCCGCAGCGGCACGCGCTGTTTTATTTTGTCGAATTTTTGCCTTAAATGCGTCCGAGAAGATGGGCAGCGGAGGAATTTTCGGATCAACGCCTTTGGATATCAGAAATTCGTCCACGATCTCACGGATTTTCCGGCTGGCATCGCGGATGCTCAGCTTCTCATCCCGGTAACGGTTGCGCGCCGATTCGCTGATCCAGGAAAGGGTTTTTAGCTCGTAAACAAATCGCAGCGCTTCAGGGTCAGGAAGGACGCGGTCCATTGCTTTGTTGAACGCGCGCAGCAGGCTGATGAATTCGTCCCGTACTTCTTCATCCGCCAACACATCTACGCAGGCATCTATATCTTTGAGGTCTGCATCATACCGGCTGAAGAAATCTTTTACCTGGCTATGGATATATTTCAGGTTATCCTTGTCTGCGCTCTGGTCGAGGACAACCGAAAGAATTTCATCGGTATCCTTTTCGTCAAAGATGGATAATGCTTCCCGCAGATGGTGCGCCACACCCACGTAATCAACAATATACCCGCAGCTTTTGTTTTTGCTGATGCGGTTCACCCGGGCAATGGCCTGCAGCAGATTGTGCTCTTTGATGACGTTGTCCAGGTACATTACCTGCTCAATGGGGGCGTCAAAGCCTGTGATTAACATGCTTTGCACGACCAGAATACCCACATCGCCCGAAATACCCGCCTCGTTGGTTTGATCAAATGGAAGCTTGAAGCTGGCGATGACACGTTCATGCTGGTTTTCATCGGTGTAGGGCTTATACACGGCGTCATCATTGTTTGTGCCCGAAATGACCACCTCGATCTTCATCCGCTTGAGCAGTTCCAGATCATCCTTTGAACCGCCATTTGCCTGCAGGCTTTCGATCTTTTGCTGCAGGGCTGCATCCAGAGCCTGCTTGTACCGGATGGCCGCCAGGCGTGATACCGCTACCACCTGAGCTTTGAAGCGGTTCGGAAATACTTGTTCCAGGTAATGATCCAGCATATCCGCAGCTTTATCACGGATCACTTCTTCCGCTTCCAAATAGGCTCGCCAGGTGTAGCGATCCAGAATCAACTGCCGCTCTTCTTTATCCACCGCTGAGAACACATCTTCAAAGCGGCGGTTCATCTGCTCTCGATCTGTCACGCTCCCTTTATGCGTGCGGCCCTCATAGACGATCTCGACGGTGACCCCATCCTCGACAGCCTGACGGACCGAGTACTGGTCAATATATTCCCCAAAGGTGCGTTCTGTCTTTTCAATCGGCGTTCCTGTGAATGCAACTCGAACCGCGTTGGGCAGGGCAACCTGCAGATTCGCGCCCAGCAGCTTGTATTGCGTGCGGTGGGCTTCATCTATCATCACCAGGATTTTATCGGACGGGTTGAGCTGTGGAAATTGCTGCCGCAGTTCATTTTCCTGAAACTTGTGAATCATTCCCATCACCAGGTCAGGCGTCGGAGAGCGTAAATATTCCTTGAGCGCGGCAATGGATAAGGCTTTTTTCAGGCTGTACCCGACCGAGCGCGCCGTATCGCCTAATTGCTTTTCCAGGTCGGTGCGGTCGGTGATGAATACGATTTTGTACTGGTTTAAACTCGGGTCGTGATACATAGCCCGCACCACAAACATCATGGTGAGCGATTTCCCCGATCCCTGCGTGTGCCAGACGATGCCGCCTTTTTCTGCCGGGGAGGATTTTTCCTTCAAGCGGGTGATGATCTTGCGCGTAGTTCGATATTGCTGATAGCGCGGAACCAGTTTGATGGTGCGGCCTTTATCGTCGCTGGCAAATACAGTGAAGCTGTGGATGATATCCAGCAGGTTGGCAGGCGCGAGCATCCCCTGCGCCAGCACCTGCTGACTGTTAACCGTTTCACCGCCTTCGGTATCAATATCCGCTAATTTATAAGGATACGGATCTTTCCATTCGATATAATGTTCCAGCTCGCCGGTGATGGTGGAGTAGCAACATTTTTGTCGGTATGTGGCCACCTGAAACTGGTTATACCAGAAGAGTTTTTCGTTGCCTTCTATCATACCGCGCCGGTTGGCATAGCGCTTTAACTGTTCAACCGCTTCACCCAGCGGGTCGGCGGTGGCCGGCGATTTGCACTCAATCACCACCAGGGGCAGCCCGTTCACGAACAGGACAATATCCGGAATAATGTGCTTTTCCGTGCCCGGGACGGTTAACTTGAATTGAGATACGGCCAAAAAGCGGTTGTTGGCGCTGTAGTTGAAATCCAGAAAGCGCACCGTTGGGCTTTTCTCGCGCGTCTGGTGGTTCGTATCGACCGGCCAGCCTTCCAGCAGCAGAGTCAGGATCTCTTCGTTGGTTTTGAGCAGGCTGTTTGCTTGAGGCGTTTGGGCGCGGTGGACGATGGCCGTGATCTGCTCTTCTTCCAGCCAGGGGTTGATCTGCCGCAATGCGGCGCGCAGCTCGCTCTCGATGATCACCTCAGAGAACGACTCGCGCAGGGTGCTGGCCGGGTCGTATTTGTCGCCGCGCATCACGCGCCAGCCCAGCCGTTCCAGCTGACGCAGGAAGGGTTCTTCCACCTGTTCCAGTTCGTTGAGGCGATTTTGATCCATGATCCCCCCTATTTCAACTCATTTTCAAACCGGTCGGGCGACCAGATCTGCTTGCATATTTGCCGGTACAATTCCTGGCGCTCATCCAGATCCACCTTCTTGAAATGTGGGTGCGGTTTGAAGGTCAATCCACTGCGTTGGATGTACTGGAGAAACGCCGGATTGTTCTGATAGCATTGAGGATTGAGCGAGCGCGCCAGCAGATTTTGCCCAAAGTAAGCCTGGACTTTGGTTTCATATTCGTCATCGTTCAGGCTTTGGTTGAAACCCTTGGGTAGCAGCACCAGCCCGCCGATGCGGTTGCGGTAATCGCTGAAATCGGTCGGGTGGCTGAATTCATCGCGGTGACGATCAAATTTATCCGCCCAGATATGCTCGACCTCAAAGGGTTTTTTGATGTTCGAGTCGATGTAAGTGGCATGACTGGATTCAATTCCGCACTGCGATTCTATGTAACTGGTGATGCGGGCAAGCATCCGGTGAATGTAGTAATGGTTCTGCTGATGGATGCGAAGGCGGTCGTTGCTGTCGAAGGTATCTTCCATTTCATTCACTCTGCGATGCAGCAGCGCTGCCAGTTCCGGAACACCCTTACCGCGAATCTCCTTCATCAGGTTGAACATGGTGTAAACAATGGCTGAATACCCCAGCGTGCGAAAATTCCACACCCGGCGGGCGATAAAGATATCAATAAAACCGGACACCAGCCGAATTTTCTTTTTGGCGGTTTCGGGGTCATCCTCAACGGTCAACGGCGCCAGCAAGAGCGGATATTGCAGGGTAAAGTAATTGCTGGCATTGTAAAAGATGTACTCGAAGTCCCGATTGAACTTGATGGCAGCCTGGCGGATGGTGATGTAATAATTCGAGAAGTAGGTGAACTGGCGCTGGATGAAATCCCGGTAATCTTCCGGGCGATTCAAGCCAATTTTCACATGTTCATCGCGCACCCATTTATGAAAAACCGTGCCGATGATGTCGAAATCTTTGTTGGTGGCGCCTTTCTTGCGCTCGCGGATTGTCTCGGCATACTGAGCGCGCAGCCAGGCTTTGAAGAAATCAGATTCATCTTCCTTGCTGAGCTTGATCAGGTCATATAACCGTTCTTTCCAAAGTTCATTCAGTTCATCTTTATTGTTCGTGCCGTTTACATTCGCCAGCAGGTAACCTTTGAGCATATCCGTCGGGCTGAGCGACAGCCCGCGGTCGTTCATGGTCTCAAAGATGGTGTAGGCGTCTTCATCCGAGAACGCAATGATCTCCACCAGCACCACTTTTTGCTGCAGCCACCAGATGAAATAGGGGAGCGCATCCCCCTTCAGTTCCTCCGGAAAGTTCTCTTCGATATCGGTATAGCGGTTGACCAGGTTGCGCACCGATTCGGAGGCATCGGTCAGATCGATCTGTTCCTTCCGATCGCTGTAAAGCGCTTCCATGCAGGCGGTGCGCTCGTCGATATCAATATTGAAAGACTTCTCTCCATACACTTCAGAGAAGACCAGGTCTTTGACATCCACCGGTCTGGGATGAGCTTTTTGCAGATTATTCAGGTAGATCAGCAGCAAGGTCAGTGAGGTCAGGCGCTGCTGCCCGTCCACAATGAAGTTTTCGCCTTCTTTGTGGCTGATGACGATGGAACCCAGGAAGTAATTGCCGTAGTTGCCCACCTGCGGCAGGGTGTGTTTTTTATCGTAATAGGAGAAGAACTTGTTGGCGAGGTCTTCGATCAGCTCGGTGATGTGCTTGGTTTCCCAGCGGTATTCGCGCTGGTAATAGTCGATCGAGTACTTCTTGGCTTTGAGCAGCTCGCTGACGGTGCGTTCTTTTCCCTGAATCTGGATGGCGATTTCTTTGGGCATTGTCTTCCCCTTCGTAATTATTGTTCCAACAGCGCGTTGACGCGCACTTTGCCGGTGAGCAGGTCTTGCATGAGACCTTGTTTAAGCTGTACCAATTTTCCCTTGAGTATTAAGTTCTCATGCATTGTATTATCCAGAGTTTCAAAATACTCTGCTATACTACGTTGTTCGCTTATTAAATTGGGAACTTTGATTTCAAATTGTGCTAGCAATTGTAAGTTTAATCCTGCTCTACCTGCACCAGCAGAGGCTGCTCTCAAACGCAAATATTGATAGTCCAGGGAGTGGAATAAAAAATAAGGATCAATTTTTGCTTCATTAGGCATTATGGCTGCAATAGACTGGTTGGTAGTAATTTCAATCTCTGTGATTGCAGCTGTGCCTCTTGTCTTCCCCTGGCCTGCTAATGCTATTAAAGTAGAATGTACAGGTATATAACGTGCATTTGATTTTTTATATCCAAGCTCTGTGATTTTTTTTTCAGTATCCCAAATTCTTTTTTTATGTACTTCCCCCGATGACAACCATGGAATACTACCACCCCAGTATTCTGAGATTTCAGTTGAAGGAGTACCACCAGTGTAAAGGGAAAACAACTCAGGATCTCCTAATTTATGGGTTGGCCATGAAGGATTATCTAGCAAATCCTGCATGAGACCCTGCTTGATGCGCTGGTATTTTCGGATGAGCGCCTCGGTCTGCTCGATGGCGTCGTCCACCGTGGTGAGAACCTCGGCAATTTTGCGCTGCTCCTCAATTGGCGGATACTCCACGATTAAATTTTTCATATCTGCTTGGAAGATGTGTGGAATACTACTTCCTGACACTTTTTCAATAATCAGCTTCTGAAAACGTTCACCCTGTAAGTAATAGTAAAGAAAGCGACAGTTCAGTATTTCACTGCGCGTTGTCCGAATCAGCATCATTGTGCTGTTGATTGTCGCTTCGCCAGGTAAATGGTCGATTAAAGCCAGTCGCCCGATTGTTCCATCTTTGGAAAGAATTACATCACCATCCTTAAGGATAATCTCGGGCGATTCTAAATACCGATATCTATTAATATGCTGGCATTTATCCCAGTCTACCCGGTTGCCAACAATATGATTGCCGGCTATTAAATATGGACCCGAATCTGTATATTCTTCTGCTTTTAATCCACGCCAGCCAATCCTACCTTTAATGTAGGCAAATTCTCCCAGCACATCGGACTTCCATCCCTTCGGTAATTGGTCAGGACACATACTTCAACTCCTTGAAGTATCCTTCCAATCTTCGCATTTGTTGTTCGCGTTTGGATTCCATCATATCTAGTGGTGAGGAATATTTTCCCCACAATATGTCAGATATTTTCACGATCTCTCGTAGTTCTTCATGTAGGTATCGTGATAGCCCATTCTCAATTAAGCCAGAAAACTTATGGAAAATTAGCTCTTGTGCTTCTTTCACTGACAAGTTTTTACGCTTTATTTCTAATTCATCTTTCAATCGTTGTTTTTGGTCAGCCCAGCTCTTCCTTAATGTTTTTAGATGTTTTTCTTTTTCTTCGATCTGGTTTATAACTAATTTTATCAATTGCTCTTCTTGCTTTACTTTTTCAGTCTGTAACAATCCTCGAAGGTTGTAAAGTTGGTAATTCAAATAATTCTTTACCTCCGCAGGCACCTTTGGAGCTTCATTCTCCACTTCTTCGCCTTCCTCCCCCATTTCCACCGCCGCCAGTGCTTCGTCCAGTTCCGCTTGCAGTTCTCCAACTCTGTTTTCCAGCGCTTCAATTTCTGCCTGTTCTTTCTGGAAGAAGGCGTTCAGAATGTACTCGTCCGCGATCAGGTTCACGCTCCAGCCGGCGGCGACGATGGTCTTGAAATCGTAGCGCACCGCTTCCCACCAGTTGGCGAAGATGCCGGCGATCTGAAATTCATCCAGCACGCCCACCGGCAGCAAAGCCTGCAGCAGGGTGTTTTGAAAATGCCGGCGGAATTCTGCCAGATGGTTTTGCCCCGGAAAGTCCTCAATTGCCTTGGCAGCATCACTCCACCAGCGCTCCAAACGCGCTTCCAGTTCCGCCTGGCGTTCTTTGACATTGGGGTGGTTTTCGATCAGCGGGCGGATATCGGTTTTGGTTTTAATTTCTGGCTTGAAGTCGTAGTACTCCGCGTCGCGCTCCACAAAGACCACCTCGGGCGCCAGCCCAAAGCGGGCGAGTTGATCGGCGTAGCGCGCCACCTCGCGCTTCGGCACGCCGCCCACCAGGTGAGCGCGCACGTCTTCGATCTCCGGCTCGGGCGAGTTATCCACATAGCGGCGGATGTTGAGGTTGTAGTCGTTGGCGGCCAGCTCGTCCAGCGTCACCAGGCGCGAATAGCGCGGCAGTTCGCGGCGTTGGCGGTAGACCTGGGAGATCTTTTCCAGGTCTTCGGGGCGCAGGTAGTTCTGGGCGCGCCCCTCGCCAAATTCAGCATCGGCGTTGATGAACAGGACGGCGTTCTTCTGATCTGGCGGGCGGTTTTTGTTGATCACCAGCACGCAGGCGGGGATGCCCGTACCGTAAAACAGGTTGGGCGGCAGGCCGATGATGGCTTCCACAATGCCCTCTTTGAGAATGCTCTCGCGGATGGCTTTCTCCGCCCCGCCGCGGAAGAGCACGCCGTGCGGCATGATGGTTGCCATCTTTCCGCCCGGTTTGACCGAGGCGATCATGTGCTGCACGAACATCAGGTCGGCTTTCTTGCCGGTTTCGGGGGTGAAGCCGTGATGGAAGCGCTGCGGGAACTTCATCCCGGCGCGCGAATAGTTTTGCGAGAAGGGCGGGTTGGCGATCACCCGGTCGAACTGCTTGATGTAGCCCCCTTCGACGAACATCGGGTTTTCCAGCGTGTCGTCGTTTTCGATGTGCGCGTCGGGGATATTGTGCAGGATCATGTTCATCTTGCAGATGGACCAGACCGTGCCGTTGTTGTCCTGCCCGTAAAGCGCCAGGTTGCGCGCATTTTGCCCCTGCTCTTCCACATACTGCTTGGACTGAATGAGCATGCCCCCCGAACCGCAGGTGGGGTCGTACACGGTCATGCCTTCCTGCGGCTCGATGATGTTGACCAGCAGGCGCACCACGCGGTTAGGCGTGTAAAATTCGCCGCCCTTTTTGCCGGCGCTGTCGGCGAAGTCTTTGATCAGGAATTCATAGGCCGCGCCCAACAGGTCGGGGAACTCAAAGTCCTCATTGGTCAGGCGGTACTTATCGAAGTGATGGATCAAATCCACCAGTTGGCGGTCCGAAAGGCGCGTTTTTCCTTTAGGCGCGTTAAAGTCAATATGCTTCAACACGCCGGTCAGCTCGGGGTTGGCGTCTTCCAGGGCAGCCAGGGCTTTATTCAGCTGGTTACCCACATCCTCTTTCAGGTTAACAATGTAAGTGATTTTCTCATCGGGGATTTCATGCTCGCCGGGCCGCCAGCGGGCGCGTCTGGGCACGAAAAATGTTTCGCCGTACAGATTGGGATCCTCGACGAGGGCGACCGCATCCTCTGGGGAATACCCGGCATCCAGCCATTTTTTATATTCAACCGCCTGCTGCACCTGGAACTGGTCAGAGAGGCGCTTGAGAAAGAGCATGCCAAAGATGTATTCTTTGTATTCGGAGGCATCCATCTTTCCTCGGAGGATATCGGCGGCTTTGAAGAGATGGGTTTCGAGTTGAGAGAGCGTCAATGATGCCATTTACTTGTCCATTAAATTATTATTGTCATGTACAGGATTTTCTTTTTCCTTAACCCATTCCAGGATTGTTTCCCGGCGAAACCGCCAGTGCTTTCCCACCTTGAAACCGGGTAACACTTTATCCTGAGCGAGCTTGTAAATGGTCGATTGCGGAATGCGCAGGTAATTTGAGACTTCTTCTGCCGTCCAGAACTCATCCGTGTCGGCCATTCCTCACCTCGCTGTTAAAATTGAGATTATCACAGTTGCTCCAATGATTATAGCATCGGGAAAGGAAAAGCAAGGTCAATCGTGACAGGTTTACTTTTCGAAGATCATTTTTCCCACAATCTCCGGTAAATCGAGTAAAGTCACATCCTGTCGCCGTTTTGCATCCTCAATGAGTTGAGATGTAAAACCTGATCGAGAACATAAAGCAAAACGAATTTGACGGTCTCCCAACTCTGGCTTGACTAGTTGTGCCTTTCTCTCCAGTTCCGCCAGAATATCAATTCCTACCGGTTTGCTGGTCCATTTGCATTCCACCAGGATGGCATCGTTATCACCTAATACAACCAGATCGACCTCTTCATTGGCATTCCACCAGTTGCCAATATTCGTAGGGACAAAGGGTAATATCCCGGATAATCCGGCTTGCCAGAAAAACTGCTGGCAAACTTCCTCAAATGTCAGACTGGTGAAGTGGTCGATTTCCGGTATCACCTGGTTCTCCAGAATGATTTGCGCCCCGTCACGTTCAAGCTGTGAGCGGTTCGGGTGGACATACCGAAACCAGAAGCGCAGATAATGGTCTTTCAAACGATAGATTCCGCGGCGGCTTTTTTGAGGCTGCGTTTCAGTAACCGGCACTATGCGTTCCACCAGGTGCAGTTGTTGCAAGGTATCCAGATAAGCGGTAGCGCCTTCAATCCCGGTTGCCAGCTTAATTTCATTCAAGCGGGTTTTGCCAGCCGCGATAGCCTGCAGAATCGCGAAGTAATTGCGTGGCTCGCGCAATTCTTGCTGGAGCACAAAGCGCACTTCGTCATACAAAAACGAACCGCGGGTGAGAATTCCATCCAAAATATTATCCTGAAGGGATTGCTGGGATTGGATGGTATGCAGGTAAGCCGGCGTGCCGCCGTAGACCGCGTAGGCACGGACCTGATCTTCTAAAGGAAAGGATGGATAAAATAGCCTGGCATCTCTAAACTGCAACGGTTCAAGCAGATACTGTGCCGTCCTTCTGCCATAAAGCGGTGCCTGGTATCCCAAAACCGTCTCCTCCATCATGCCGATATAAGATCCACAAAGAATCAGCATAATCTGGCTGTTCTTCAAGGTCTGATCCCAAACACGCTGGAGGATGGTGGCCAGAGGTGGGTGTGCCGCGACCAGGTAGGGGAACTCGTCCAAAACCACCACCAACCGTTCGGTTTGCGCTGCCTGGGCGAGTGCATGAAGCAGGTCTTCCCAGGTGGAGTAAACGGCGTTCATCTGGTTGGGACCAAATAATGTCGTATTGACTGCAGCCGATAGAGCCGTCCTGAGGGATATCTCCGAACCCAGGTCTGAAACAAAGAAAATCGAGCGTTTATCTTCACAAAAACGCGCCAAGAGTTCGGTCTTGCCAACCCGCCTGCGACCATACAGTACAAAAAACTCTGCTTTACCCGAAGCATAGCGTTTTTCCAGCAGTTCAAGTTCAGAAACACGATTGACGAACATAAAGCCCTCCAATTTCGCAGGTTCTGCGATAGCAAAGAAATCCAGATTATGATAATCATGATTTCCTTATTCATTATAACATACGCATTCAAAATGGTCGCGATAAAACCTTGAAGAAGTATCAACAGCGGATCAAAGTAAAAGTCGTCCAACCCTCTTGGTAATTCGTCACTGATTAAGGAAAAGTGACAAATTACAAAAAAATTCAACGATTTAGATCAATCACAAAACAAAAATTTCCGCAACGATTGACCTTTTGTGACAACGAAAAACTTGAATTACCTTAACAAATCGCACATGAACGATAGAACGAAAAGTTTGTGATTTTTGGACGTTCGTTCTCTAATTGCAACCATCGTCCTCCGGGTCGCGAAAAAACTACTACTTGACCCTGTCGTAAAAAGTCGCTATCATACGACTAATAACTCGTAACCAAAGATCCTCCGG
>DAOUMN010000077.1:0-24025 GCA_034411135.1 Bellilinea sp. | reverse complement strand
GGTAAAGACCAACGAGGTCGGTTCCATCTCCTTCAGCGAGGCGACATAGCGCCACAGGATGGTGCCGGTGCGGGGCGAGAACGGCAGCATGCGCTCCTTGGCCCCCTTCCCAAACACCATCACCCGATGGTTACGCACATCGATGTGCTGAAGCTGGATATCGCACAGCTCACTGGCGCGCATCCCGCAATCCAGGAGCAGCAGGATCATCACCCGGTTGCGCTCGGCCCCTGGCACGGCGTGGCTCGATTGGCGCTTTCCGGGCCGGCTGTAGGGTTTCGACTGTTCAAGGGCGCCCAGGATCAAGCGCATTTCCTGCTCGGTAAAGGGCACGATCTTGCGCGACTCAGGTTTGGGAGGCGTCACCTGGCGCACCACATTCTCGGCAGCTACCTTCTGATCGACCGCCCACTTCCACAGGGCCGACAACCCGGTATGATAATTGAGCAGGGTTTTGTTGCTGACCCGCTCGGACTGCTCGGCCAGGAACTCTTCGATATCCTTCGAAGACACGCCGCTGATCAGCGGGTCTCCTTCGACGAAAGCGGTAAAGCGCTTGAAGGTGTTCTGATAGTCCTTCAAGGTGTGCTCGGACAACCCGCGAGCGGCAGCGGTGAGCAAAAAGCCCTCCAGGCACTGGCTCAGGGTTAGGCTGGTTAGTGTCTTCCGTTTTGCAGACATGCGACCTCCGGTACAAACTCAAATCGGGTGATAAACAAGCTAATCAGTTGATAAAAACTGACGCTTTTTTTTATCCACCTCTGGAAGCCGATATATGCGGTTGTCGGTTGAATGGGATTCTGTCGTTTTTGCTACCGGAGGCCGCATGGATCGTTGTTTAGACTATCCTTGCGGCCTCCGGTTGCCTTTCGTCGGGGCGGGCGGATTTGAACCGCCGACCTCACGGACCCGAACCGTGCACTCTAACCGGGCTGAGCCACGCCCCGAACTCCCCACATTATACTCGTTCCTTACATTCTCGACAAGTTTTTTTACTCAAGTCTGGTAAGATTAACCCATTCCAGACCAATTGAAACAGGGTGAATTCATGGACAAATTGACCTCGTGTCCGGCTTGTGGCGCACCGCTGCCGCTGAAACGCACACCCCGCGGGGTGACCTGCGAATACTGCGCCACCTTCATCAAAGCCAGCCTGATTCGCGAAGATCCCGTGATCGAGGAAACCTCAGCCTCGGCGTCCACACCGGTGTTTATACCCCCGCCGCCGCCCGAATTTCGCCCATCTTCAGCCGCCTCCAATTTCGATGACCTGAAACTGCCCTCCGGATGGCGCAACTTCCGCATCCCTGGCATAGGGCGCATCCGCCGCATGATCGTTGGCGTGATCGTGTTGATTATCGTCCTCTTCTGCCTGTCATGTGTCTGTCTGCTGGCGGTGTTGAACGAACCCGTCCAGCGCTGGCTCAACAGCCTGATGGGCTAGCCTCGTTTTGCAGGTCAATCGACATCAGCACCAGGTTACGGCGCAGCCGCCAGCCAATCTGTTCCCAAAAAGCAATTCCTGAGACATTGTCGGCGTACACAAAAATGTGCACCCGGTCAATGCCCTGCTGCGCCAGCGCATCCAGACTGGCTTGCGCCAGCTTCCGCCCAATTCCCAGCCGGCGCTGCTCCGGCTGCACCGCCAGGTGATGGAGAAAACCACGCCGCCCATCATGCCCACCTAACACACTGCCAACAATTTGTCCGTCCACCCGCGCTACAAAACTGCAGCCCGGATTGCGATGCAAGTAAGCCTCAATGCGCAGCTTCTCGTCCGCGGCGCTCAAACCGATTCCTTTGCATGCCTGCCATAACGAAAATACAGCCTCGTAATCCTCGATATCAAACGGTGCAATGTACACATCCATTGCCTGTCCTCCGTTTTATTTACCCACCCGCCAGGCAAGTACCATCTGGCGTTGTTCCTCAGTCTCAGGTGAGCTTTTCCATCCGTCTGGTGTGCCACGGCGCAGTTGGGCAATGTGGCGTAGGGCAGCTTCCGGCGGCATACCCTTGCGCACCAGGTAGCAGCCTATCACCGTTCCGGTGCGCCCAATCCCGCCCCAGCAGTGTACATACACGTTCTTGTCTTCTGACAGCCAGGTGTCAATCTGATCGAGGATACGGATCAGTTCAATTTCGGTTGGCGTGGATAAATCTGCAATCGGCATGCGTCGAACTTCGCAGCCCACCCCGCATTCTTCTGCCTCCTCCTCCAGCCAGGCGTGGTAATCAACCAATTCCCCGGCTTCGGTCAGGTTGATAATCGCACGGATGCCGCTTTGCAGCAGGCTGAGCAGCTTCTTGCGCGCAGGCAATTCTTCGATTGCACCGGGATACTCCCCCGCCAGCAAGCGGCCCGGGATTACCCAATAACTATCCGCAAACGGTGTTGCCGGGGAAACGGTTTGATCCTCTAAATTCATGCTGGAATACCTCCGAGTTTTAACCTGCCTCGCTTACACTGCCAGCACGTTCTGTGTTTTGCCAAAAATCGCTGGGACCAAAGGCAGAGCCAGTAAGTTGAGCGCAGCGATGATGCCAAACGTAACCGGGAAACCAGCCGCATCCACCATCCCGCCGCTCAAAGCCAGCCCAATCCCGGTGCCAATATTGGCAACCGCCATCAGGATGGAAAACATCGAAGCGGCAATACGGGGATCGGTTTTATTCATCGAAATGGCAAAATACACCGTCTCGTAAAAACCATATGCCAGCCCGAATAGAATCACCAGTGGCCAGACCTGCCAGCCTTGCGATGTGAATGCCAGCAGCAGGATCGCTCCAAACGAAAGGAACATTGCCCGCACGACGGAAGTACGCTGTCCCCAGCGGTCCGTTAACCGCCCACCCGCTAGCGAGCCCAGTACCACGCCAATCCCCCACACCGTTGTTACCAGACCAGCAGCGGCATAACCAATTCCAAATTGGGATTGCAAGAAGGGGTTGACAATCTGATTGGCGCCATTGATGACCAGCGAATATAACGCGCCTAAAATTGCCAGCGCAATGATTGGAAAATGGGCAAAGGCGCGAAACGCTCCCCAGCTGAATTTCATTTCCGGTTTGCGCGGCGCTTCCGCCGCTCGCCAGACCAACGGCAGCGGCAACAAGGTGAGCACCGCCAGGCTGTAAAAAGCCACCGGCCAGCCTGCCTGCTCGACCATCCATCCAAGCAATGCCGAAATCGCCACCACGCCCATCGCACGCCCGCCCACCATGAATCCCTGGATAGTGCCTTGCTCCTCCGGTGGGGTGGTATCGAGAGCAAGCCCATCCGTGCAGGTATCGTACAATGCCATGCCAAGCATCAACACAAAAGCTAGCAATGTATACAAACCAAATTGCAATCCCGGATTGATCTGTGATACCACCGCCAGGCACGCCGCCTGCACAAAAAGCCCGATCAGGATGTAGGGCTTTCGGTGACCCCACCCTACTAGGTTCACACGGTCGCTAAGCATCCCCAAAAAGATTTTCAATACGAACGGGATTAGACCAATGGCGCCAACCAATCCAATTTGACTCATGCTCAGATTGAACTTAAGCAGGTACAGCGAGTTTAAAGCAGTGAAGTAACTCAGCACCGCTCCTTGTGCAAAATACAACAGTCCAAACATGGCATAGCGGGCAATTTTTGGCACGCGAACCTCTCGGATTTTAGCTGCAAATTAATAATGACTGGATAGAGTATAGAATCGCTGTTGCGATTCGTCAAACCGATTGGGGCACTTGTCAGAAAATCAATCTTAAAGTATAGTCAGGAGCATAAATCAAATCATTATCCAATCCGGCACAAATCATAGCCTACCTATGGAACCTACGAAAGAGCAACCATCCTCTGCCCACTGGCTGGACAAGCCTTTACTCGAAACCTTCCCCAAAGTTACACCGTATGCCATTCTAATAACTGTTCTGATCGCGCTGGCGCTGATCAGCCGATTTTATATCCTCGGTGAACGGGTGATGAGTCACGATGAAGTCAATCACGTCGTCCCTTCGTATGATCTCTCGATTGGGAAAGGCTATCGTCACGACCCGGTCACGCATGGTCCCCTACAATTCCATCTGATTGCCCTGTCCTACTTCCTCTTTGGCGCAAATGATTTTACCTCGCGCATTCCTGCAGCATTGTACAGCATTGCCACAGTCTTATTCGTGGTGTTCGGGTTTCGCCGCTACCTTGGCAAAATCGGCGCCCTGATCGGTGGATATTTATTCCTCATCTCGCCATACCTATTGTTTTATGGCCGCTACACCCGCAATGAAGCCTTTGTAGCCCTTTACGGTGTGCTGACCCTCTTTGCTGTACTTCGCTACCTGGAAAAAGGTGAACGCAAGACGCTTTTCCTCCTTACTGCAGTTACCGCACTGCAATTTGCAACAAAAGAAACCGCCTACATTTACACTGCCCAGTTGTTGATCTTCCTGGCTTTTTTGTTTATGGACCGAATCGGCAAAGCCCGCTGGGATAATCCACGCGCTCGCCAATCCTTTATGGGCTTGTTGAGCGTCTCGCTGGTACTACTGGTTTTCGTCGTCTTACTTGCGGGATACAATGCGATTATCAACCGCAATGTGCAAGGGGATGTCAATCTTGTACCGGATACACTGACAACCATTCAACTTCTGGAGTTGGTCGGGGTCATCATTGCACTTGGCTTGGGCATTGCCGCTGCAATGATCCTGCTGCGTTCGTTGAGCTGGAATGCGCTTAAACAGGAGCGA
This sequence comes from Bellilinea sp., assembly GCA_034411135.1. GTDB lineage: Bacteria > Chloroflexota > Anaerolineae > Anaerolineales > Anaerolineaceae > Bellilinea. The sequence continues at coordinate 19,294 of DAOUMN010000077.1, read as the reverse complement.
TCCTTCGACCTGCTCATTGTAACCGGATCTTTGACCTTGCCTCTGCTGACAGCCTTCCCTGTGAAAATCATCGGATCACTGCTCGGGCAAAACTGGAACCCGATCGATTACGGTCCCGAAAGCATCGTTCGCACCGGATTTTTCCTGGTTCTGCTTTTCATTGCTGGAGCAGCGATCGGCATCTTGTGGAACCGCAAGCTTTGGCTGATTAATTTCGCCATTTTCTACAGCATCTTTGTGGTTTTCTACACCACCCTATTTACCAATGGCTTTGGCTTTTTCACAGGCATCATCGGATCACTGGGTTACTGGTTGGAACAGCAAGGCGTTCACCGCGGTGAACAGCCTTTTTACTATTATATTTTGATCCAGATGCCAATCTACGAATATCTGGCGGTGTTTGGCTCCCTGATTGCAGTTTACTTCGGTGTCAAATACGCCAAATTTTCCGCCTTCGCAAGCGATCGACTCAATAACAGCAATCCGATTACAAGCGCCACTCTGGTCAGCAAACCCAGCCCGGCTACCATGGATGCTGGAGGTGAAAACGGCATCCTTCACGGGATCGAGCCACAACCGGAAAGCGCTGTTAATAACCAAGCATACCCAATCGTGTTTACCCAGGCACATCCACTACCCACCCTGGCGCTGCTGTTATTTTGGTCACTGACGGCTTTAACCGCCTACACAATCGCCGGAGAGAAAATGCCCTGGCTGACTGTCCATATTGCGGTGCCGTTCTTGCTTTCCGCTGCTTGGGGTTTTGGCTACTTGGTGGAAACCACCCCATGGATTAAACTGTGCAACAACTATGGGTGGGTGAGCCTGCTGCTCGTACCGATCGCCCTGACCAGTTTTGGCGGTCTGCTTGGATCGCTGCTTGGGGCACAACCCCCTTTCCAGGGTAATACCCTCAACCAGCTTCAATCCACCTCGGCGTTTTTCTTTTCGGCGCTGGCGTTTGGTTTCTCTGTTTGGGGCATTCTGCGCTTGCTTCGCGATTGGCAGTCAACAGTGATCCTGCGCCTGTTCGTTGCCGGGCTGGCAGTTTTCATGGCAGTGCTGACCGCTCGCACTGCCTTCACAGCCAATTACATTAACTACGATAATGCCAAAGAATTCTTAGTCTACGCCCACGCTGCCCGTGGACCCAAAGACATACTTGCCCAGGTGGAAGAAATTTCCCGCCGCACAAGCGGCGGTCAGAACATCAATGTCGCCTACGATAACGATGCACTCTACCCCTATTGGTGGTACTTTCGGGATTATCCCAACAAACGCTATTTCACCGATAATGTCACACGCGATCTTACAGACTCGCCGCTCATCATCGCTGGCGAGAAAAATTGGTCACGCCTGGATCAGATCACGCGCGGTAATTTCTACAGCTTTGAGTACATGCGCCTGTGGTGGCCCATGCAGGACTACTACAACCTGACCTGGGATCGGATCCGGAACGCGCTGACCAATCCGGAAATGCGCGCTGCCTTGTTCAAGATCTGGCGCGACCGCGATTACAGCCTGTACGCCAGTCTGACCAACAATCCCAATCTGACCGTCGCAACCTGGCAGCCCAATCAAAAACTAAAGTTCTACATTCGCAAGGATGTGCTCAGCCTGATCTGGAATTACGGTTCTGCCCCGGCTGCCACTACCCCTGAGCAGGTAGACCCCTACCTGAATTCGGCGGTCAGGCTGATTCCCGATCAGATCATCACCTCGTCCGAAGCTGTACCGCTCAGTACGCCGCGAAAAATCGCCTTTGCGCCAGATGGCTCGTTCTACATTGGCGATACCGGCAGCCACGAAATTCTACACTTTGCCGCCGACGGTGCATTCATCAAGCGCTGGGGATCGTTTGCCAACCTGGCGGACGGAAACGCGCCCGGTGGCACCTTCTACGAGCCGTGGGGTATCGCGGTTGCTCCGGATGGATCCGTGTTTGTTGCTGACACGTGGAACCACCGTATTCAAAAATTCACTTCCGATGGCGAGTTCATCAAGATGTGGGGCTTCTTCGGACAGGATGTCGCTCCGGACGCCTTCTGGGGACCCCGTGATCTGGCATTCGATTCCAGTGGCAGACTATATGTGACCGACACCGGTAACAAGCGAATTGCCATCTTTGATCAGGATGGGAATTTCATCAGCCAGTTTGGCAGTCCGGGCATCGATCCGGGGCAGTTTGACGAGCAGGTGGGTATTGCCATCGATGCCCAGGATCGTCTGTACGTCACAGATACCTGGAATCAGCGCGTACAGGTCTTTCAAATTGATACGACGACCAACACGCCGACTTATATTCGCAGCTGGGACATCTATGGATGGTTTGGTCAGTCACTGGATAACAAACCCTATATTGCTGTCGATAACCGCGGCAACCTATTCGTCAACGATCCAGAAGGATATCGAATCCTGCAATTCAGCACAGATGGTCAGTTCATCCGCACCTGGGGTGACGTTGGCGCCAATCCGGACGGCGGCTTTGGGCTACCAAGCGGTATCGGAGTGGACACTCAGGGTCGCATCTGGGTGGTTGATGGAGTTAGCAAGACCTTGCTACGGTTCACACTTCCGTAATCAAAACTTACGACCGCCGGGTTTCCGGCGGTCGTAGATGTATTCACAATCTTCGGGCTTATCGTTTCAGATCGTCCTTAAACATCTGGCTCAGCACAAAACTGACCACGCTGACAATCAACGCGCCAAGAAACGCGCCCCAAAAACCGTTGACTTCGAAACCCACCCCAAACTGACTGCCGATCCAACCAGCCAGCACGAATAAGAGAGTGTTGATCAGCAGTGTGCCCAGCCCCAGGCTCAGCACAATCAACGGACAGGAAAGCACCATCAACATCGGGCGCAGCACTGCATTGACCACTCCAAAAATCAAAGCCAGCCAGACAAAACTCAGCCAGTTGGTTGAGTTGGGAAATATGTAGGTGCCGTCCAGTAAAGCCACTGCCGCGTAGAGCGCAATAGCATTGATACCTAGCCGTATTAACAGTTTTTTCATCAGAATCTCCTCTTTTTACAACGCGATTTTCATCCAAATCAGGGTAAGTTGGGGATAAAAACCTGCACTGCGGAATCCTTCCTGCGCCTTGCCTGCCGGATAATTGGCAGACAATGGGCGATTGGATTGAACCCGCCGGTAGGTCGAAGACAATAACGCAGCCACTGCCTGATCCTCATAGTCAGGGTCAGTCGCTAACCATAGCGAATCAGCATACGCATAGGTAGGCTGCCAGGTAGCCACTCCAATCAGCCGTTCATTCAATCGAACGGCAATATGGGCAATCTGCCCGCCTTTGAGCCAAAACCAGAATTCGCCCCACAAATTCGGTTGGATGCGCTTGAGATCAAATGAAAGGTTCCAGGCAATTTCTGGCGGATAGATGCGCTTTAACCAGTGCAGCTGAAGCCGCCAGTCGCGCCGCTTGCGGGAGGTGATCCGCACCTCTGCGGGAAGATTGGCAAACATCAACCGCTGCCCGGGTTCCCATAACCATTGTGTGCGGCGGCATTGCTCTTTAAAGCCCAACGACAGGTACAACTGGGTAGCCGCTGGATTATCCTCCCGCACATGCAGCCAGGCTTCGTTTCCACCGCGCTGTTGAATGTGCTGCAAAGCAGCCAGGGTTAACTGGCGAGCGATCCCGCGCCGTCGGTAGTCTGGATGGGTGGCTACATTGGCAATTAAGGTATACCGTTTACCCTCGCGGCTCATGGTGATTAGAGTCAGGTTACCAACAATACGCCCATCTTCCTCCCAGACCAATCCCTGCACAGGTAAGTGGATCGAATCAAGCAATTTTCCGGCAATGCCATCTTCTGGAAGGGCAAAACGGCGCAGCTGGCGGATATATTCCCGGCCGTCCACATCCATATGCTCGCGAAAGCACACATCGATCAAGTCGGCAATAGCCGCAACATCCTTCCGGCTGCGTAGCGGGCGAATGTGATTGTGCTGAGCGGGCAGAATGGCTTCCATATTTGACATTTTACACCGAATGACACCTGCCGGAAACCATTATTTCTTCTTTGTTACTCTTGAAGAAATGTTTTAGAATACGAGATACACCGGATTTGCTACCAAGGAGCATGTCATGTCCACCTTGATTTACAATGCCAATGTCGTTACCCCAACAGTAGTTTTAAAACCTGGCTGGGTGTGGATCGACAACCTACACATCACCCGCGTGGCAGAGGGCTTGCCTGCGCCGGAATTGATTGCCACAGCGAAGAACCCTATCGATGCCGGTGGATCATTCCTCATGCCGGGCATGATCGATCTGCATGTTCATGGTGCAATGGGGTATGAGATTATGGACGGCACGCTCCAGGCTGTGCAAGAAATTGCCCGGTTTTTACCCCGGCATGGAGTGACCGCATTCCTTGGCGCAACCTGGACGGCATCCCACGCTGCTATCCTGAAAGCCTTGGAAACCATTACCACAGCGTACGGTCGCATCCATGAGGGCGCTACGTTATTGGGTGCTTACCTGGAAGGCCCGTACCTTAACCCAAATCGGGCTGGCGCTCAGGAAATCAACCTGATCCGTCAGGCAACCAACCACGAAGAAGCCCTGGCGCTGCTGAACGATAAACTGGTTCGCGTCGCCGTCCTGGCGCCGGAATTTCCCGAAAACATCTGGTTTATCGAGGCTTGCGTTGAACGCAATATCACCGTGTCAGCCGGGCACACAGCGGCAACTTACGCACAGATGGAAATAGCTGTCCAGCACGGTGTGCGCCAGTTGACCCATTGTTTTAACGCAATGAGCCCGCTGCACCATCGCGAACCCGGTGCGGTCGGCGCCGGGTTGACCATGCCGGAATTGCGCTGCGAATTGATCGCCGATAATATCCACGTCCACCCGACTGTCCAGCGCATTCTGTACCAGGCGCGCGGCACTACCGGCATTCTGCTGGTCTCCGACTGCACCCGGGTAACCGGATTTGAAGATGGAGATTATATTCTCGATAATCGCCCGGTGCAGGTGCGCGGCGGAGCTGTCCGCCTGCTGGATGGAACTTTGGCAGGCAGCACACTGACCCTTGATAAAGCAGTGCGCAATTTCAGCCTGGCAGCAAAAATCCCGATCGAAGAAGCCATCCTCAGCGCTAGCCTGTACCCTGCCCGCGCGATCGGCATTGCCCACAATAAAGGCTCAATCGAACCCGGCAAGGACGCCGATTTGTTCCTCATGGATCGCGAGGGGGAAGTATGCTGGACGATGGTAGCAGGTGAAATGGTGTACACTCGTTCCTGAACGGCTGAGAAGGCACACAATACCGCCCTCAAATTGAATTTGATGATAGATTTCTTATACAATGAATACCATTCATTAACATGCCCAATGCTATAATCTCATGACAGGTGAAGCACACCCCGAAACCAAGGATTACCGACCATGATGCGATTTGATCGTTTTACCGAACGTGCCCAGGAAGCAGCCCAGCGCGCTGCCGAAATCATCCAACGATATGGGCACAACCAGATCGATACCGAGCATATCCTGCTCGCCTTGATCGAACAACCCCAGGGAGTGATCTCCCAGATACTTGAAGTGCTCAAGGTTGATCCCAACATGCTCGCCGACCGGCTGGATTACATTTTGCGCACCAGCCCAAAAGCCAGTATTTTCGGCGGCGGCGCAGGGCAAATTTTCATCACCCCGCGCGTCAAGCGCATTGTTGACCTGGCAAACGAGGAAGCCAGCCGTCTGAAAGATGAATATATTTCCACCGAGCACATCTTCCTCGCCATCCTGAGCGAACGTAACACACCGGCTGCTCGCCTGCTGGAAAGCAACGGCATCAGCCGCGAGCGAGTGCTGGACGCAGTCATGCAGCTGCGCGGCGGCCAACGGGTCACCGATCCGCAGGCGGAAACCCGCTACCGCACGTTGGAAAAATATTCCCGTGACCTGACCCAACTGGCACGCGAAGGCAAGCTCGACCCGGTAATTGGCCGCGACAATGAGATCCGTCGGGTGATGCAGATACTCTCACGTCGCACCAAGAATAACCCGGTGTTGATTGGAGAAGCCGGTGTGGGCAAAACCGCCATCGTCGAAGGATTGGCGCAAAAAATTGCCAGCAATGACGTGCCCGAAATTCTGATGGGGAAACGGGTGGTTTCGCTAGACCTGGGCGCGATGATCGCCGGCAGCCGTTTCCGCGGCGAATTCGAGGAACGGCTGAAAGCCGCCATCGAAGAGGTACAGCGTTCAGAAGGCGAAATCATTCTCTTTATCGATGAACTGCACACCGTGGTTGGCGCGGGCGCTGCACAAGGCGCTATGGACGCTTCCAACATGCTCAAGCCTGCTCTGGCGCGAGGCGAACTGCAATGTATTGGCGCAACCACACTGGACGAATACCATAAACACATTGAAAAAGATTCGGCTCTGGAACGTCGTTTTGCCCCGGTATACGTGGATGAACCCAGTGTCGAGGACACGATCAAAATGCTGCAAGGCTTGCGAGACCGCTATGAAGCACACCACAAGGTGCATTTCTCAGACGACGCTCTGGTTGCCGCAGCGCGGCTTTCCTCACAATATGTTACTGATCGCCACCTACCGGATAAAGCTATCGACCTGATGGATGAGGCAGCCGCAAAATTACGGGTAGCGCTGTTCTCGTTACCTCCCGAATTAAAAGACATGAAAACCGACCTGGAAAAACTGCGCGCCGAGGAGGAGCAAGCCGGGATCGAACGTGATTACGAACGCGCTGCGCGTAAAAAAGCCGACCGGTTGCGCCTAGAAACCGAGTTCAATCAATTGCGCGATAAATGGGAAGCCGAGCACAAATTGGACGAGGTGGTTGATGTAGACGACATTGCCCAGGTAGTGGCTCAATGGACAGGGATCCCCGTCAGCCAGATGATGGAGTCGGAAGCCGAGCGTCTCTTGCACATGGAAGAACGCTTGAGCGAGCGAGTCATTGGTCAGAGCGAAGCCATTCACGCCATTTCAGATGCCATCCGCCGTGCACGCGCCGGGTTGAAGGATCCGCGCCGTCCGATCGGCTCATTCATATTCATCGGACCGTCCGGTGTTGGTAAAACCGAACTGGCGAAAGCGCTAGCTGAGTTCATGTTTGGGGATGAAGATGCCATGGTGCGCCTCGACATGAGCGAATACCGCGAACAGCACACCGTATCGCGCCTATTCGGCGCACCTCCCGGCTACGTCGGCTACGAGGAAGGCGGTCAGTTGACCGAAGCGGTCCGCCGCCGCCCCTACCGGGTGGTACTGTTTGACGAGATCGAAAAAGCCCACCCCGAAGTGTGGAACGCCCTTCTGCAAATCCTTGACGACGGCCGCCTGACCGATGGACAGGGTCAGGTGGTTGACTTTCGCAATACGGTACTGATCATGACCAGCAATCTCGGCACCGAATTCGTTCGCCAGGGCGGAACACTAGGATTTTTGCGCCAGGGCACAACGGATGAAGACCGTGCCCAACACGAGAAAATTCAAAAAGCGCTCAAGACCACCTTTCGCCCTGAATTCCTCAATCGCATCGATGAGATCATCATGTTCTCGCCGCTCTCGCTTGAGCAGATGTATCACATCGTTGACCTCCAAATGAAGGAGGTCGGCGAACGGTTGAAAGAACACGGGCTGTATGTCGCTCTGACCGAATCGGCACGTAAATGGCTGGCTCAGGTGGGGTATGACCCTGCCTTTGGCGCTCGCCCGCTGCGCCGCGCACTGCAAAAACACGTTGAAAGCCCCTTGTCGATCAGTGTTCTCGCCGGTCAATTCCAGAAAGGCGACAGAGTGATCGTTGATTACATCGAAGGTGAAAACCAGCTCACATTTCGCAAGGAGATCACCGCTGACACCGTCCAACAGCCAGCGTAATGTAGTGGATCGAAAAAAAGGAAATGTCAGTGCGGAATTCAAGACAAAGGTGGTACTCGATCTGATCTCAGGGAAGAAGGGCTTGGTTGAAGTCAGTCAGGAATACGAGCTCATGGATAAGGTATTATTCCTAAGCAGGAATTCCTTGTAGGATTGTTTCTGTAAATTGTTGAACCTTTATGGGTGTTTAAGGTCTGTCTATTTGGAGATAAGTAAAAAAGACAACTAAAACTAGTACAAAGAACAGGGAGAAAAAAAATACCCTCCGGTTTAGGGTTGGATTTGAATTATTAAATTTCGGCTGCTTATATAAAATAACCCATTGAGTAAAAACCAAGATTATAAAGAACAGAAAGAGTAATGTACCTAAGCCTAGGAGCATAAATTTTGTAAAATCACAAAATCCTATGATAAAAGAGTCCTTGCATGGAAATCTCCATAGGATAATACTGGTAATAAGGCATAACAGCGAGGTGAAAATTACAGAGATCTGCCATGGGATTTGGTCGGGCACCGATCTCTTCGCCGTCATAGTCTACAAATTCCCCCTATCGGTTAATCAAAGGTATATAAATGGATATCGGTAAAACATCTACAGGGACTCCAACTATGCTCGCTGCTTTAGGAAATATCTTGTGGAACAATTTGAGATTACGATTCAGTTGAATTTCAAATAGTCCATACTCGTCTGCTATTCCTGATCCAAGAAGTGAGTTATCAGTCTCGTCATAAATTTCTACTGTCACACCAGGTTTTGCTCGCCCACTAATTGTATGTGCATTAGCATATACAGGTGCATTGATCAATGGAGTTTCAGCGATCAGAACCACATTCGTGGTTGCTGCTGAATAAGTTATACTGAACGTTGTAGTTGCGGCTGGTTCAATTTGAGAGCGAGCTGTGTCCCACTCCTCCAAGATATCCGAAAAACTCTCGTTGGCTTGGTCAAACGTGTCTAACAAGCCGATTGTATAATATCCAGAATTTTGACCCTCTACTTGTATCTGGTATTTTCCTTCGACAGGATCCTCAATGATTATGTACTTGAAGACATCACCTGGTACTATTAAATATTCAGCACCGGGAATTTTTTCATCACTCGGCACCTCTTCGCTTGGAACTGAGGGGGCTTCAGTTAAAGGCCTGAGAATACGGCCTAAGGGATCGGTTACTATCGCATTGGCGGGACCATCAAGGTACATCACTAGAGCTTGGCTCATGATTTGAGGTTGGGTCAGCGGAGCAAGGGAGATATCCAGGAAGCTAAAAATCTCGTCGATTACTTTTGAATAACCAACTAGTTCTGAGTGATCTACTCCACCGTTTCTCTCTTCTCCAAATACCATACTATAAGCTGGCTGAGGCAGAAGCGCGCTATTTACGAGAACTGTCCCGTCCCCTTCATTATTCTTGAATTCACCTAACCGCGACCAGTCTGGCTTCCCATCATCCCAATTTAGCCATTCCCTAGGATTATGTAGCCACCAAGTAAAATCATCTACATAGAACCGTTCAGTTGTGGTTACATCAGTCCCAGCAAATGTTGCGACACCATTTTCACCAAGTCGATTGAATAGAAGATTTACATTGTTGTTTAGATATCGCAAGAAATTGTTGCGGTGGACCATTTCGGCTTCAGGCTTTTGGTTATTTGTCTTGCTATCATAAACATAATTCCATAGCGGTAATAGATTTTGGTTGCTTGGGATTACATCACGGATCACAACCACGGGTATCGGATTAATCTGCCTAACCATGTAGTACGTAAGAACAAGGGATAGTCCGATTTCCTCAAGCGGATCTACTTCATAAAAATAAGCAGCTTCCCAATAGGGATAAGCCTTGGCTGAGCCAAAATGAGGGCTACCAAGTGTTATAAGTTTACCCACATCATATGCGTAGCTCGAATCCTGAACATACGCTCGCGACAATAAACCGCCCATGCTATGTCCTATTAAGTCCACTTTCTCTGCGCCGGTTTTATCTTTCACCTCTTGGATTTTACTCTTCAATAACGGTATATTGCTCTCTATCGGTTTCCTCCAATCATAGAAAAATATTGTCAGATATCCGTTTTCCTGCGTATAGAAAGAATCGTTGAGCCGTCGGATCAACGGACGGTAAACGTCTTCGGCCTTTACAGGCATCCATTGCCATTCATCATCATCACAATCACCAACCTCAGATAGACAAGAAAGATTGAAAGAAGCAAACATACCAGGAACTAGAATAATCGGTCGTCGAGCTGTCGTAATACTGGCTGCTTTGATGAAAACGTTTCCGTCATACATGTGGTCACTGGCATCGGCAATTGCTAGTTTCATGTGATTCCAATGATATGGATTTACGCTAGCTGAACAGGTCAGAACTTCGGTTAAGCCATCCATTTCGGTGTCAATTGCACCACCGCCGTCGCTCAGATCGTTATTTTTATAGAAATTGGTATGGCTTCGGGGGTTTGAGCCATAAGGATTGCCATTATTTATCGTGTTTACCGATATTGGGTCGCCTTCTACTATCGCACAGTTCTGACCGTTAATGAAGAACCCGAAAACATCATTAAAGCTACTGTTGACAAATTCGTTATATTCATCGGAAGCAAACACAAATTGGAAAGAGACGAAATCTCTGTTAGGAAAAAAATCAAATTCCAGAACAGATGCATCATAAGTTTCATAACCAGAGAGCACCGTTAGATCAGCATCTCCCTCAAGACTATTATTAGTACTAATGTTATCGTATTGGTTAGGGCCAATAACATTCATAAGAGAACCCGAACTTAAAATAACCCCAGAATCAAAACCAACTACTTCTGATCCTCCTGTGAATGTTCCTGCTGCAATATCTGCGCCTTTATAAGTTACATTGGAAACTGTTACGCCAGCACCAACAAGCATACTAGCCAAATCTTCCGGAGTAATATGTCCGGTTAGGTCTTCCACATGTAATGATGAGAAGGTGCTGTTAAGTGTCGGTCCATCCGGGGGAACACGGTCTTCGGCTATTACGTTGGTAGTTGACAATACGAGAGAAATAAAAATTACCACCCTGGTGATACTGAATAACTCTGACCAAGAGGATTTCATAGCACAATTCCTTTCCCCACCTTCTCGGTCGTTTTAAGAAGATTTTTGCTTTTTATTAATTTAGCATAAATATTAGGTTAATTCAAGTTAATCTTCGAAAAGGAGGCAATAGTAGTGGATTGGAATGACCAGCTCCTAACGATTGCCATTTTTCCCCGGTTTTATTAGACCACCTCATTAACCACCCTCCACGTCCTCTGCTCCGTAATAACAGAGGGCACGATTTCGTTAATTGACAGTTCCAATTCAATTGGGTTATACTTACATTCGCTCCGGGCTTGGCCACGCATCACCCGGCAATTGGTATGCCCTTTTACGGATGCGTCCGTTCAATTGAGGAGGAACAAATTTGAAAAAAGCGCTGATTACCGGCATCACCGGTCAGGACGGCTCGTATCTGGCTGAATTGCTCCTGTCCAAGGGCTACGAAGTTCACGGTATCATCCGCCGTGCTTCTACCTTTAACACCCGCCGGTTAGATCATATCTACCACGACCCCCATCCAAATGGTGGAGATGTTCACTTGTATTTGCACTACGGCGACATTTCGGTCGCCGAGACGATCTCAAACATCATTTACAACGTGCGCCCGGATGAGGTCTATCACCTTGCTGCGCAGAGCCATGTGCGCGTCAGTTTTGACATGCCAGAGTACACCGGCGATGTAACCGGGTTAGGCGCCATTCGCATTCTGGAAGCCATTCGCAAGAGCGGCTATGAAGAGCGTTTTTACCAGGCTTCTTCCAGCGAGATGTTCGGTGCTGCCAGACCACCGCAGAACGAAGATACACCCTTCGAACCGCGCAGCCCTTACGCGGCAGCTAAAGTGTATGCCTACTGGCTGACCCGCAACTACCGCGAGGGCTATGGTATGTTCGCTTGTAATGGCATCCTGTTCAATCACGAATCTCCGCGCCGCGGCGAGACCTTCGTGACTCGCAAAATTACCCGTGCGATTGCTGCCATCAAAGCCGGCAAGCAAAAATACCTTTACCTGGGTAACCTGGATGCCAAACGTGACTGGGGTTACGCTCCGGAATATGTCGAAGCCATGTACCTGATTATGCAGCAGGATAAACCCAACGATTATGTCATCGGCACGGGCGAGTCGCACTCGGTGCGCGAATTCCTGGATGAATCTTTCGGTTATGCAGGAATGAAGTGGGAAGATTATGTCCGCATCGACCCGCGTTACTTCCGCCCGACCGAGGTGGATTATCTGCTTTGCGACCCAAGCCGCGCGAAAAAAGAGCTGGGCTGGCAGCCCAAGGTGCGCTTCCATGAGCTGATACGCATTATGGTGGATGCCGACCTGGAACTGGCAGGGTTGCCCTGCCCCGGCGAAGGAAAACGCATTCTCGACGAACGATTCGGTGACTGGCACCGTTGGGAACAACAGGTCGTCAGTATGGAGCGGTAGTATGTCCGAGCGCAGTACTGCGCCCGAAATTTATCCTTCTGTCCTGTTTGTCTGCACTGCCAACCGTATCCGCTCTCCGCTTGCTGCGGGGTTGTTCCGCGCACTGCTGTTGAAACAAGGTTTGCCACTCAAATCGTGGCGGATTGAAACTGCCGGCACCTGGGCGCAAGAAGACTTGCCCGTTTTTCCGGAAGTGGTGGCAATCATGGCACAAAAGGGAATCGATCTTCAGCGGCATCGCTCGCGACGCATCGATGAAAAAATGCTCCGGAGCCACCGTTTGATCCTGGTCATGGAAGCCGGACAAAAGGAAGCCTTGCAGCATGTCTATCCCGACCTTGCCGAACGGGTTTACCTGCTCAGTGAAATGGCAGGCTCAATAGATGACATTCAAGATCCCGCCGGAATGCGCTACCAGGATTTCGAAGCAACGGCGAATTTGATCGAGAACGTCCTCCAAACTGGGCTGCCGCGCATCATCTTGCTTGCCCACGACAGCCATTAGTTCATTGCCAAGCCCGGGCTCTCTTCCGGGCTGCCAAACCAGACCGACTGATAAGCTTCCAGTGTAATTTGTCTGGTAGCGGGATCGTATTCAACCCACCCGGCGATCAAATCCGTCAGCTTGTGGCTGGCTGGCTCAATGTCCAATCCAACTTGCTGCGGGTGCGCGGATAGATTATGCACCGCGACCAGCCAGCGTTGCCCTTCCTGGCGCAATACCGCCGCAACAGCCTTCGATCCGGTCGGCAGCCAGGACATTGAGCCAGATGCCAGTTCACTGCGTTGCTTGCGCAGCCGAATCAGATGCTTCATGAAGTTTAACAGAGAATCTGGTCGCGCTTGTTGGTCGGCAACGTTAACCCGCACGGGGTCGAATGGCGGCTTGGTAATATAAGGGGCATACCAGGTTTCCAGCGGCGCAGTCGAAAAACCTGCCCCAAGGGAGGAATCCCATTGCATAGGCGTGCGCACACCATTTCGGTCAAACAAGTTTATATTGTCACCCATGCCAATTTCATCCCCGTAATAGACAATCGGTGTACCCGGTAGGCTGAACAACATCGAGTTCAGTAACCGGATTCGGCGCGGATCGTTATCCACCAATGGCGCCAGCCGACGGCGGATGCCCAGGTTGAGACGCATACGCGCTTCGGGGGCATATTCGCGCCACATGAACTCGCGCTCTTCAGGGGTGACCATTTCGAGGGTCAGTTCATCGTGGTTGCGCAGGAAGGTACACCATTGACAATTATCTGGGATGGGTGGAGTGCGCTCGAAAACCCACTCCAGTGGGTTTTTATCACTTTTCTTCAAAGCCATGTACAGGCGCGGCATGAGGGGAAAATGAAAATTCATGTGCAATTCATCGCCGTTGCCAAAGTAGGGCAGTACGTCTTCAGGCCATTGGTTGGCTTCGCCAAGCAAAATCCTGCCCGGGTAATTCACCTCCAAAAATGCGCGCACTTCTTTCAGGTAATCATGAGTCTCAGGCAGGTTTTCGCAATTGCTGCCTTCGCGCTCGAACAAATATGGCACCGCATCAGCGCGGAAACCGTCCACACCGGTATCCAGCCAAAAGCGCATAATCTTCTTCATTTCTTCCCGCACCGGTAAATAATCGTAATTCAAATCCGGTTGGGTCGAATAAAATCGATGCCAGTAATATTGTCCAGCGGTCTCATCCCAAGTCCAGTTGGATTTTTCCGTATCCAAAAAAATGATTCGCGTGTCTCTATATCTCTGGTCGCTATCTGACCAAACATAGTAATTGCGATAAGGTGAATTTCGATCCAGGCGAGCTGCTTGAAACCAGGGATGTTGGTCGGAGGTGTGATTCATCACCAGATCAGTTATGATCCGCAAACCACGCTGATGCGCCTCGTGCACCAGTCGTTTGAAATCCTCCAGCGTGCCATAGGTCTCCAGTACATTATAATAATCAGCAATGTCATATCCATCGTCGCGCAATGGGGAAGGATAAATTGGCAGCAACCAGATGCAATCCACGCCGAGGTCCTTAATGTAATCCAGTTTTTGAATCAGACCGGGTAGATCGCCATGCCCATCTCCGTTGCTGTCGCAAAAAGCGCGCACATAGACTTCGTAAAAAATGGCGCGTTTGTACCAGAGCAAATCGTTCGATATCATTTTATCTCCTCGTTGTTTGGCGTCCCCTATCCTGATGAATTATAGCAGAACCATTCTACGGAAGGATTTTGCATGAATCCGACTTCTCAACCAAAACATCCATCTATGTGTAAAAAACTCGGCTGGGTAAAGTGGCTCATTACCGGATTGGCTGGTATTTTACTCCTGGTTGGACTGGTTTCTTTCATCTCCAATCTCGGTTTTCCGCCACCGATGGAACCGACCGAAAAACTCTCCGTTGCCCAATTAGCCTTGCTGGATGAAACCGCACACCTGCAACAATCATTGGGGAATGTCGTGTTCCCCGGTTGGGGCGAACTAGATATACCCATTGTTGTTTATAACAGAGAGTATGCTTTTCTGGTCGGGATGGAAAAACCGCAACCAGGCTGGGTAATGTACCCGCGTGATCACCACCGCGGCGGCGTTTGGGAGCCAGTCTCTGCTGAAAACGGAGAGGAATACTACCGCACTCGTGTCGAAGATGAGGAGAAAACACCCGAAAATTTTGTCGTCCAGGTTGGCGGGGAAATTGCGGCTTCATTCCAGACACATAATTACGCCATCTACTCTTTACATTCCCTGATGTACTCCGAAATGCCGCCCCTGCTGCGCGATATCTTTCCCTATCGCATCTTTCTCCAAGATTTGGTGCTGCTTCCAGAAGCTTACCTGTCCGGATTGCTGCACGAGTCCTTCCACGTCTATCAGGCGGTAAATAACCCTTCTGCCTTCGAGAGCGCCGAGTTATCAATCAGCCTGGCGGAGAACTACCCTTTCGATGATGAAACGCTGCGCACTGGCTGGAAAGAAGAACTGAAGATCCTCTCCCAGGCAGCCAGCTTGACCAACCGCGAGGATGCCCGCCAGTTGGCAAGTGTGTATTTGAAAACCCGCGAACAACGCCGCGCAAATGCTGCTCTTTCCAACAACCAGATCCTGCTCGAACGAAAACGCGAATGGCTGGAAGGGTTAGCTAAATATGCCGAGCTGGAATTGGGCAGGCAAGCTGCCTTGACTCGTTTTGAACCCCTGGCGCAAACTTCCCAACAGGCAGGCTTGCAGGACTTCGACTCGCGGCAAGGCTTCTGGAAAACCCAATTACAAAGCATCAGTGCCACCTATTACGAGGGCGAGACCTTGTTTTATTATTCCGGTTTTGCCCAGGCGGTCCTTCTTGATCATCTGCTTCCGGATTGGAAAGCCCGTGCCATTGCGGGAGAGTACCTGGAAGATCTGATTGCTGCTGCCTTGCAGAATTTGCCTTAATGATCACCCTAAAATAACCTTTAGGGAGGGAAAATTGGTTATTTTCAAAATAGAACAATTGTGCTATTATTGGATTGTTCCTAGCCTACTGATCCATACGGAGATCGAAGATGAACAATCCAACTCGAATCTTGTTTCCGGCAATAGTGATTGGTGTCAGTTTGGTTATCTTACTGACCCGCCTTTTGCTTAATCCTTCTTCGATTGCCTTTGCATCGGATATTGAGCCCGCCGCACCGGAGATTTTGGAGGAAACTGAATCCAATCCGCAGCCTGATGTTGATTGCCCAATTTCCCCCCATTATCCAGAGAATGTGCTGCGCTGGTGTGATTGGATAACAGCAGCTGCCCGCGATCATCAATTGGATCCCAACTTAATCGCGGCAGTAATGCTGCAGGAGTCAGGTGGAAAGCCGGACGCCTATTCGCACAGCGGCGCGGTTGGATTGATGCAGGTAATGCCACGCGATGGGCTGGCAGCCAGTTTTATGTGCGTCAATGGTCCTTGTTTTGCTAACCGTCCAAGCATGGATGAATTATTCAATCCACAGTTCAATATCGAATACGGCGTCCGCATGCTGGCGGGATTAATCGAACGCAGAGGCGGCGTGCGCGAAGGGCTGCGCGCCTACGGACCCATGGATCGCGAGTACGCTTATGCCGATAAAGTGCTCCATATCTACGAAAATTACCGCTGAATGACCAGCATGTCCGGCTCGATTTCAACCCGAACCAAGCCGGTTTTGTGCTCCTCACAAGGCATAAATCTCGCCAAGTTTTGAACGCAAATAGCGCAAATAAGGCTGCACATCAATCTCCGCTTTACCAGTGACGCGCTGTAAGGTTTCACGCGGGCTGTATTTTCTCCCAAATCGATGCAGGTTCTCACGCAGCCATTCACGCAGGTTTTGAAATTCACCACGCTCGAATTGTTCGTCCAGATCTGGCATGGCTTGTACTGCCTTTTCCCAGATCTGGCAGGAAATAATATTTCCCAGCGAATAGGTCGGGAAATACCCAATTAGCCCCATTGACCAATGAATATCCTGTAAAACGCCCATGGCATCATTGGGTACCGCAATGCCGAGGTATTCGCGGAAGCGGGTATTCCAAACTTCGGGCAGGTCTTTCAGCGCAATCTCACCACGGATCATTTCCCGTTCCAGCTCAAAGCGCAGAATGATATGCAAATTATAGGTGGCTTCATCTGCTTCGACCCGAATCAGTGAAGGCTGAACCTTGTTGATCGCCTGATAGAACACTTCCATGCCGACATTAGCAAACTGCTGAGGAAAAGTTTCCTGCAAGATTGGATAAAAGAATTTCCAGAACGGACGGCTACGCCCGACCAGGTTCTCCCACATCCGCGATTGGGACTCGTGGAATGCCTGCGATGCCCCGCGTGAAAGAAGGGTGCGTTCAAGCGCCGGATCAACCCCGTTCTCATATAGACCATGACCGCATTCATGCATCGAGCCAAATAGAGCCGGTGAAAGAAAATCTTCGTAATACCGGGTCGTAATGCGGATATCCTGCGTGGCAATGCTGCTGGCAAAGGGGTGAACAGTCGGGTCGAGTCGCCAGGCATCCTCGTTAAAACCGAAACGTTCCAGCACCTTCAGGCAGAACCGGCGCTGCTGTTCCAGCGGAAAATGACCGTGTAACGGGGCATCGCTGACTCGCTGGTTGCGTTCAGCAATCGCTGCAATCAATGGAACCAGGTTTGTTTTTAAGTCATCAAAGGTTTTCTTAACCTCCGCCGATTTCATCTCGCGCTCGAAATCATCCAACAGCACGTCATAAGAATCCTCAACCGGCGGAAAACAATCAATATAACGGTGGCGCAATTCGATCTGGCGCTCCAACATTGGCAGGAACATCTTAAAATCCGATCGTTTTCACGCCTCCACCCACACTTGATTGGCTTGCGAGGATGAGCGGGTCATTTCAGCCCGTAAACTTCCCGGCACGCGGACGGCTTTCTCGTAATCCTTGCGCGCCACGCGGATCAGACTGGCTTCATCCGAATCATACGGCAGGCTTTCCTCATAAGGTCGTAGATCTTCCAGCAGTTTGCCCATTTCATCCGAAGTAAACTTTTCATGAGCCAGTTTACCCAGTGTCGCCAGAACCTCGGCGCGCACAGCAGCCCCATTGGATGGCATCATCACCCGCTGGTCCCAGCCCAATAAGCCCGAAGCCTTGTTCAAATCGGCAATTTCAAACAGCTTATTTTTCAATTCGAGAAATTTTGGTTCCATATTTCCTCATCATTAAATTTTCAGGATCGCGACAGAGGATTGAGTTTAGTTTTTACTGGTGATAATTGAAAAACTTCCGTTACAATCAAACCGGAAGAGGTTGCGAATGCCAAAAGGGTTTTGGTTTCTAATTGTACTCGTCCTTCTGTCCGGCTGCAACGCCGCTGCTGATCGAACCGCAGCGCCCCTCACCCTTGCTCCACAGGATGGTGGCTTCCTGCAGCCGCCCGGTGGTGCGCTGGAAGCCCGCCGCTTGCTTGCCAGTGAGCTGAACGTCGCTGCACAATCGATTGTTATCCAGTCTATCGATTCGATTGAATGGCAGGATACCTGCCTGGAAGTCGGCGAGCCCGGTGAAACCTGTGAGCCGCAGCAAATCCCCGGTTTGCAGGTTACTCTGCGCTACGCCGGCAATACCTATGTTTTCCATACCGATTTGGATGGATCCCACGTGCGGCAAATTCGGCTGGTTGACCAGCCATCCACAGATGCAATGCAATCCATTCAGTACCTGGCAGGTTTGCTTGGTTTCGACCCGGCAGTGATCCAGTTGCTCAGCGAGCGTCCGGTCGTCTTTGCCGATGGCTGCCTGGAAATCGCAATTGCCGAAATTCCCTGTACCCAGCTGCCGGTTGAGGGGCGCATCATCCGCCTGGGGGTCGAGGAACGCATTTACGAATTCCGGACCGCCTCCATCGCTCCCACACCGGTTTTAGCGCTTGTGGATGGGCTGTCAACCAGTGTCTCGGCGCTGAACTGGAGCCGCGAAGGCTCGGCACAGGAATTTTGCGACGGATTGAAAATATATCTCAACGGCTGGATAGTGCAATACAATTGTCGCGGGCAAGCCAGTCAGAACCCGGGCATTATTCGCCTGTCGCCCGAAAACCAGAGCCGCCTGCTAAAATGGTTCGTCAGCCTGCAACCTTTCGAATTTAATCAAAGCGGGTTGGATGGCAGCCTGGTACGTATGACCTTCACCGGAATCGGTCTTGGGGATGTGGATGCAAGTTTGCAAGTGCAAATCAGTGAATATGCAGCTGGTTTACTGGCGCCAATCCAAAAAGGCACCGTAACCCCGCTTCCCTTCCCGTAATAACCGTCCAAGGGTTGACCATCCGCCGGGATGAATGTAAAATACCACTGCATGCGGGAGTCGCCAAGTGGTAAGGCATCAGCCTTCCAAGCTGACATTCGCGGGTTCGAATCCCGTCTCCCGCTCAA
>DAOUMN010000076.1:0-55550 GCA_034411135.1 Bellilinea sp. | reverse complement strand
CAGATTGAGCACTCTCGTCATCGCAGTGTTTTGAACTTCTTTGTTAATGTGCTATGTGGCTTGATTGCTTACTGCCACCGTTCATCCAAACCCTCTTTATGGTTGGCTCACAATTTCGCTTTGTCCGCCTAACCCGAACTCACGTTAAATATTATGGGAAGGTTCAGGCATTAAGATCGGTGGATTTGACCGTCCCACGCCATTCCATTACCGGTTTCCTTGGACCCAATGGTGCTGGAAAAAGCACCGCCATTAAACTTCTACTCGGTCTCGCCCGCCCAACCAGTGGAACGGGCTCAATATTCGGTCTCGATATTGTCAAAGACAGCGCAGAGATTCGCCGCCGGGTAGGTTATCTTTCTCAACAGCCACGCTTCTATGATCACATGACATCTCGCGAAGTGTTACGCTTTACCGCCCGTTTCTTCTTTCGTGGTCCTCGCCAGGCAATCGAAGAACGAATCCAGGAAGTGCTTGAACTGGTGGGCCTGGCAAACAGCGCTGACCGTCCTGTGCGTGGTTTTTCTGGTGGCGAACGCCAGCGGCTGGGGATCGCCCAGGCGCAAATTAATTATCCAGATCTCCTGATCCTCGACGAGCCCGCCGCTTCCCTGGATCCCATGGGACGTCGCGACATACTCAATGTTATGGAGCGCTTGCGAAAACACACGACCATCTTTTATTCAACTCACATTCTGGATGATGTACAACGTGTAAGCGATCGAGTCGTGATCCTAAATCAAGGTCTTTTGATCGCCCAAGGGCGTATAGAGGACCTGCTCTCCAGTCAGATGGGCTTAGTTTACACCCTGATCGTTGAAGGCGATCTTTCCTCCACCCGCTCCCGGATTATTGAGCTGCCATGGGTAATTTCCGAGAAAATTACTAAACAGAATGGAAACATTCACTGGCAAATACAGGTCGACAACGACGATGCTGCCAAAGCTCATCTTCTTCGGGCTGTACTGGCAGATCCGGCAATTCATGTTCTCGAATTTGGTCGACAAAAACTCGACCTCGAGCAGGTATTTCTAAATCTAGTTGAAGGAGAAAAACCTTATGGCAGCCAATAATATTTTTCAATCGGTCACCGAACGTGGATTTTGGCTGGGTTTTTCCAACTTGTTTGCCAAAGAAAACAACCGCTGGTGGGGACGCCGACGTTGGTGGATCCAGATCGTCATCTGGACCACTCTGTTGAACGGAGTTTTGGCTGCTTTGTTATTTGTCCTTCCCCAGGCTGCTTTGTCTGCCAACCAGGTAATTACCCCAGCTGAGATTGCCCAAACCGGTATTGAAGCCTTTTTCAGTCTGTCTGTATTGTCGGTTGCCATCGGATCTGTTATCCTCGCCCTGGATGCTATCATTCAGGAAAAGCAAACCGGCACGGCGGAATGGTTGCTATCAAAACCAGTTTCACGAAGTGCTTTTTTCCTCTCCAAACTATTCTCCAACATTATCGGGATCACCTTAATTGTTATTGTGTTGCAAGCCATGATTGCATACGCGCAATTTAGTATACTTGGCTACCCACCCAACCTGAAATTCTTCCTGGAAGCAATCTCCATTGTTACCTTGACATCCGCTTTTTACCTCTCCTTAACACTCCTGCTTGGTGTGGTGTTGAACAACCGCGGTGCTATTCTTGGCATCTGCCTGGGTTTATTGTTCGGAGGGCAATTGATGCTCAACTTCATTCCTGAACTGATGTATGCCACACCATTTGGGTTTGGCAATCTGGCTGCTGCAACTGCGGTCGGTATATCGTTGCTACCAGAGCTTAAGATAGCCCTGTTCGCAACAGCTGTTTGGGCGCTTCTTTTCAACCTGATTGGGCTATGGCAAATAAACCGACTGGAAGTGTAAATCTAAATGCACGTAATTGTAAAACTCCCGTTATAGTCACATAGACGGGAGTTGCTTTTTGTTGTTTAGAGTAAAATTACGTATTAATGAACCAGAGCCACCGATGGGATTCGAACCCATGACCTGACGTTTACGAAACGCCTGCTCTGCCAGCTGAGCTACGGTGGCGCGGGTGGGATTATACCAGCACCCGCCATTTTCAGGCAAGGAATTTAGTTTTCCATGAACATCGCTATGTTATCCTTTCATACCTGTCCGCTCGCCACCTTGGGCGGAAAGGACACGGGTGGAATGAATGTCTACGTGGCAGAACTAACCCGCCACCTGGGCAAGCGCGGCATCCACGTGGATGTATTCACTCGCTCGCAAGATGAACACGTCCCGCATGTACTGCACAACCTGGGATATTGCAACCGCGTGGTGCACATCCCAGCAGGTCCCGAAGTACCGCTGCCCAAGCGCGAACTTGCCACCTACATTCCCGAATTTGTCGAGGGAATTAATCTCTTCGCAGCACAGAAGGAAATTCACTACGACCTGATTCACTCGCATTACTGGATGTCAGGCATGGCAGCCGAACAATTAAGAGCCAGATGGCAAACACCCATCATTCACATGTTTCACACTCTGGTAATGATGAAAAACCGGGTTGCCCGCTCACCGGAGGAACTGGAGGGCGAATATCGTCTCAAAGGAGAGCAGCGCATCCTGCAAATTGCCGATCGGATTGTCGTTGCCACCCCGGCAGAACAATCTCAACTCGAATTTCTGTACAAGGCAAACTCAAAGAAACTGCGCATCATCCCACCTGGCGTAGATTTGAGCCATTTTTACCCAATTCCGCACGATGAAGCCCGCGAAGTGATCGGCGTCCCGCTGAAAAATCGAATGATCCTCTTCGTTGGACGCATCGAGCCGCTCAAGGGATTGGAAACACTCATCCGTGCCCTGGCATACATGCAAAAAACCTCGCAGTTGGTGTGCTGCCCACACTCGCTGGTCATCGTGGGTGGTGACCCAGAGGAAACTCCGCTGAACGTCAATGCCGAAATGGCACGCGTGCAAGCCCTGGTGCGCGAATTGGATATCCGCGATCTGGTACTATTCCTCGGCAAGAAAGATCAGCAAACTCTCCCCTATTACTATTCAGCCGCCGATGTAGTCGTGGTGCCATCCCATTATGAATCGTTCGGCATGGTTGCCCTCGAAGCCATGGCATGCGGGACGCCGGTCGTGGCTTCGCAGGTTGGTGGTTTGGGTTTCCTCATTCGCGACGGGGTCACTGGCTACGTCATCCCCGATGGTGAGCCTGAACTGCTCGGTAACCGCCTGATGGAATTGATCCTTGATCCACAATTGCGCGAGAAGATGGGCAGACAAGCCAGCCAGTTGGCGCAGGAATATTCCTGGGAACGCATCGCCGCTGAAATTGCAAATTTATACGAGGAAGTTCTCCATCCACAGCCTGCTGGTGCCCGCCAGCAGCCGCGCACATTTGAGGTAATTTAAGATACACTGCTATAAGGGCATTCGCAGGTAGACGATCATCATAATCAACGTAGAGAACCACACCCCCAACGCCGCCCATAAGTGGTGAATTCGGCTGTCTGCCCGCAAGAGCATCCACAAGAGAAAGAAAACCAGCCCGGACAGGGCGATAAAACCGGTCAGAAAATAGGTAAACCGAAACAATTCGAAACTGGTGGCAAATTGCACCTGCACACCTACCCAAAAACGCAGAGTCCAGTTAACTAAAAAAACCAGTGCCAGAAATTTCAATCCAAGCGGAAAAATAGTTTTCCATAAAGTTGAAGAGACCAGCACAGCCAGCAGAAGAAAAACCGCCCCAACTTCCGGGGGAATTTGGATTTCACCCAGCTTTTCTGCGGTGTTCACTGCGTACCACAGCAGTAGACCAGCCATCATGCCATACCAGGCACGGGTAACTTCATTGTATTTCGATTGCACGCTGCGTCCCATGGCATATACGCCTGTTGCCAGAAGGATCAAGGTGTAAATTAAAACACCCGGTGATCCAAACAGAATGTCCACCGGCGTAAACAACAACGCGAATAGCATCGTCAGCAAAATCATCACCAGACTGGGAAGAATGCCGTCATACAATTTTCGGTTCCAAACCTGCGGTCCAAACCACTCCTGGTCAAAGATTTGCCGCCAGGCAGTCCATCGCGTGGGTTTGCTCGAGACCACCCGCGCTGGGCGGTTTTCATGCAGCCAGCTTGCTTCGAATGCCGCCAGCTGTTGTTGTCGCTCAAGCATGCTCTGGCTGGAACTTTTCTGCAAGGATTGGTTGATCAGTTCTATTCGCTTCATCATCTTGTTTTTTTCCACTGAATAGCCGAAAACAACAAAAATATCCCCGGTGTTGAAACTATACTAATCCAAACAACAGGGAAATTTCAATGGGTACAACTTACAGTTGCTTTTCAGTTAGTTTTATGGTGTATTCTTGCCGCAAAAGCGATCACAAAAACCCCCAACCACATCAGGTTGGGGGTAAATGAATATCCCAATCGTCTACGTTCTATTGTTTTTTACGCGCCGCAATCAATCCAGCCAATTGTTCCAGCGTATCAAATGTCTGCGCATTGAGTTCTGTGTCATCGATCCGCACACCGAATTCATCTTCCACAATCATTGCCAGATCAACAAGGCTAAACGAATCGATCAAACCGCTGGAAAGCAATGCCTCATCTGCGCGGAGTGTTTTGGCTGGTTGCTTAAGAATGTCCTGGACAATTTTTTGAGATAATACCTGGATGATTTCGTCCACCCACTGCTCCTTGAAAGGTAATATCGGTGTTCTCCTACTTTGCTGGGGGATTATCCAACCGTAATCCATAGCCACGCACCGTAACTAGGTAAATGTGGTTAGGATCCAGTACTGCCAGGCGGTCGCGCAAGCGGCGCACCAGCGCATCCAACGCCTGTTCGGAAACACCAACGGCTTCCTTGTCACCCCAAACCGCCAAAACCAGGTCCTGACGGGAGACAACCGTCCCCTGGCTGTCATAAAGTGCCTCTAGCAGTCGAAATTGCGGTACCGAAAGCGGGGGCAGCACTTCCTGTTGATCGATCCACACCCGCCGCGAAAGTTTGTCCAACACCAATCGATGGCTGCCGGACTCGACCAACTCAACATCCACGGGTTGGAAATCGGAACCAAGCGGGACGGTCGAATCCGAACTGAGATACACAAAATATTGCACTAGCGCAATCTGGATGACATCCCCATCTTGCAGACTGATCGGTTCTTCCACCCGTTTGCCGTTGCGATAGGTGCCATTTTTACTTGATAGGTCGTACAGCAAGGTTTGGTCGGAGTGGATTTCAAAGCGGGCATGGTAACGTGATACTTGCCGGTCAGGTATAACCAGGTCGCAATCATCATCCCGCCCAATCGTCATCCCATCGCGGACAACCCAGCGCTGTCCGTTTAAAGGTCCCGTTTGTGCAATGATGATGGGAAGATCTTCATTGTGGAGATCCATACGTGCGCTCCAACCGGAAAGAATTATGGAATATATTGCCACACCTGTACGGTATAATATATCAAAGAATTTCGAGTTTGTGTGCAAACGATTCTGGCAGACTGGTACCACGCCGAAAAAAATGCCACAACGCCAGCATCCATCTCTGCATCAGGTTTGCTTATGCCATTACCCCTAAAATCTGGGGATGTACTGCGCGGTCGTTATCGCGTCGTCCGCATCATTGGACAGGGCGGGATGGGATCCATCTACCTTGCTGATGATATGCGCCTGGAGGGGCGCCAGTGTGCCCTTAAGGAGGTCGAACACGACCGTACCCTGCCGGTGGAGCTGGTACAGGAAGCCCGCGAGCAATTCCTGCGTGAAGCGACAGTTCTAGCGCGCCTTGACCATCCCAATCTTCCAAAGGTTTCCGATTTCTTTTCGACCGGAAGCCGTGATTACCTGGTGATGGATTACATCCCCGGTAGAGACCTGCGCACCCTGATGCTCGAAGCGCGACAGGAGAACCGATTTCTTAACGAATCAGAAGTACTTAACTGGGCAGATCAACTTGCCAGTGCTTTATCCTACCTGCATAACCAGGAACCACCCATCCTGCACCGCGATATCAAGCCATCCAATCTTAAAGTAACCCCCTCTGGGCTGGTGAAACTGGTCGATTTTGGGTTGGTCAAGCTGCTGGCGCCGGGCGAGGTAACCATCACCGTCTTGCAGGGGCAGGGAACCGCCCTGTACACACCGCTCGAACAATACGGCGGAGACAGCGGACACACCGACGTGCGCAGTGATATTTACGCCTTTGGTGCTACACTGTACCACCTATTAACCAATGAACCGCCAGCCGATGCCCGCGAGCGCTTCCTGGATTCGGGACGATTGATTTCGCCACGCCAGATCAACCCAGACATTTCTGTTCGGACCGAGCGCTGTATCCTTTGGGCAATGGGCTTGCATCCTGACGAACGTCCGGAATCGGTTGAAGCCTTTCGTAAAAGTCTAATCGGAGACCGTCCGACCATTCCACACCTGACGGTAGACCGATCCTCGCCGTGGAGTTTTATTCAATACCCACTCGAGAGACTGCTCATTTCGCTGACCATCACCCTTGTCCTGCTCAGTTTGCTGGTCACGTTGATCCGTTAATTCCGCCGCGGAGGCTTTTTGTCACGCTGCAGGCGCATTTGCCACAACCATCCAATCAACCAACCGATGAGCAATCCAACCAGGCTGGCAATGACAATTCCCCACTTGCCCGCCAGATGCAATGCGTTGATCGGAACGAACCACCCGCTCACCAGGATAACGTAAGCAATTAGCCCACCCAGAATTGCCATCAGTCCCCAGCGAAAACCCCAACGTAGGGATATGCGCCTTTCTCCAATCCACAAAATTCCAGCCCCACCGCTCAAGGTGACCAACATCATCAATAACCAGTCTGACATTTGAAAATTGATGGGTTCTTCTTCAATTTCTTCGATTTCAGGGGTTGGTTCCAAGGTAGGCGTTGGTGAGGGGGTTGTCGTTGCTGTCGGTTCCGGCGTTGGCACTAAAGTGGATATATTGGTCTGCCCACTGGCGGCATTGATATTGATGATCTGGGAGGTAACCGCGGGTTCGCTCACCACACGCACCTCAATGTTGGACAAGGCTGCGATGCGGTATACTGCCCGCGCCACACCACCCTGGGTAACCGTTTCGATCTGTTGGGTTGTCCCGCTCTCGCCCAGCACAGTGATGATGAAACGCACCACCGTCCCATCCGGGACTGGATTACGGTTGCGGTCAATAATCACCCCAGTACGAAATGGCACCATATCCCCAATGCGAAATTCCGGTGTGGCAGTCGGTTCCGGCGTGGCAGTACCATCGCCCGGTGGCGGTTCGGGATAATCCAAAAACAGGGGAATAATCTGGGATGGGTCCGGTGACGTTGCCCGAATTATGTCATAGCCTACGCCAGGAATCGAAACGGGTGATGCTCCATTTGCCGTCTGTTCCTGAAAGAGCAGCCGTGCAGCTGTATCAATATATGCTGGCGCCTTGCTGAACAAGCCGTAATAAGCGGTCAGCTTGGCGATATCAGTCGCGTCTAAATAGTAGGGCGCGCCGAGTGCAAACACAATCACGCGCTTGTTGCGTAGCAGTTCTGGTTTTTCCGACAGCAGCCGTTTCAATGCCCGCGACTCAGGTCGGTTTGGAGCTTCATCCGTCAGAATGAATACCACCCACTCCGCTTCCGCCAGGTTGACCCCAATCGCCGCCAGCCCTTCTGGGCTGTTGAGAAAGGTATTCAGATCGAGAAATGTGTACGAAGATAAGTACCCTTGAATAATCGACCCGCCCGCTGCAGGTCCGTATAAACGCAGAACTGCGTTCTTGAAAGTTTCCACCGAGAGGATTGCCTGCTCCGGGCAAGTAGTACACTGACGGGCGTTGATCACATCCGTAAAGAAAACAATCTGGTCGCGGCTTTCCGGTGGACGTGGAATACTCAGGTTCAATTCTGCCGGCGAAGGACTGAGCAGTGTAGCCGATTGGCGCGCCACCTCGAGCACAATCGACTGCGATCTGCCAACCTCGATCAATTGCGAGGCTGCCGGCACTACCCGGTCAATACGAAATTCATCGTATAATTTTAATTTCAACGTGAGGATGCGCTCCACAGATTGATCGACCCGTTCAGCAAAGGCTGAGTCCTCACGGTATTTTTGGGAGAATGCGCCAATGACCCGCACCATGCTGGTAAAGGCGTCTGTATCGCCGGGTTCAATAAAATTATTCAAGTACAATAAATCGTTGCCTGCCAGGAATGCGTTGCGCGCTACTGTGCGCCCATCGAAGGTCAACCCAGACGGGTCATAAAAGCGGCGCACGGCATTGCTGCCCAGATTGTCGGAGATGACAATCCCACCATTTTGATACCAGGAAGCAATTGGGTCAAGCGTCAATACCTGGCGCATTGCCTCACCATCCAGGCTGACCGGCGGGGTGATCTCGCGGATATTCTCCTGCAGCCCCTGATAACGGATATGCGAAACCAACACACCGTCGATTAACGCTTTGGATTCAGGGTCAGCAGTCATTGTGGCAAAGAAAGGCGCTAGCTCAACCTGTTTGAGCGTATCCAGTGATTTTCGGACCGTCGCCACTTCTTCCTCAGGCAGCCGGTCAGAAGCTCCACGACCGGGGAAGTGCTTGGCGATAACCGCCATTTGGTCACGGCTGCCCAGGTGCAGCCCACGCACATAGGCTTTACCCATTTCTCCCACCCAAAACGGGTCGCCGCCAAAGGTGCGCGTGCCCAGGTTGTTCCCCATGCTATTGACAACTTCAAGCACGTCCAGCGAGGGACCAAAATACAGGTTGAAACCAATCGCACGCAGTTCCCGCCCCATCACTGTGCCAACCGCTTCCGCCAGCTGTGGTTTCCAGGTTGCCCCAATTGCCATCAAACTGGGCAGGGACGTCATTCCGTTGAGAATCTGGTCATTCGGGTAAAGATCACCTTCCTGAGATATTCCAATAAACAATGGAATATACGGTCCGGCAGCATTCCCGCCCGCCGGTGCAACTGTCTCCTGAGCGCTCTCCCAGACGTGATTTTGCAGCGTGCGGATCAGTTCGGCAGCCTTGGGCACGGTATTTCCCGCCACCTCAAAATTGTCATTGTCCGCACGCAGAACCACACCCCCTACATGATAATTAACAATGAGATTATAAATTTGCGAGTCGCGGCGCGCATCGGTGCCCTTGAAGGTAACCAGGAACAGTTGGCCAATTTTTTGTTCCGGTGTCATTTGTTCCATGATCTCCCAGGCGCGCTGAGCCAGGCCAGCACTTTGGGGCATGGTAGCCGCCTCAACAGGGTAGAGAAGAGTATAGCCCCCAACCTGCGTCAACAGGAAGATAACAATCAACCATAGACGAACGAGACGACGAGGATTGAGTTGGTTCACCACTTCACCTGCCATCTCGAATCTGACGCGCCAGACGTGGGTCGTCGGTGAATATCCCGTCCACTCCTTCGCCGAACAGGCGGCGCATATCCTGCGGGTTATTGACTGTCCAGACGTGTACTCTGCGTCCGTGTTTATGTTCGCGCTCAATCAGGGCTCGATGGGTATCACTCAAATACGGGTGCAGGATATGAGGCGCAAAGCGGCGTCCAACCCACGAGCGCATGAGTAAGCCAGATGCACCGGGCAGCGCCAGGATCGCCAGCGGGCATTGAGGTAAAATCTTTGCGACGCGCCGCAGATTAAACGGGTTGAAAGACGAAAACAAGACCCACTCCTCCAGGCGGTGTTTTTGCACTAACGCCGCCACCTTTTCAGGCAGCTCGTCACGTGGAGAAGTGTAATTGGTCAATTCGATATTGATAAAAACCTGCTTACCCACCTCTGCTAAAACCTGATCCAATGTTGGCACGGGCTCACCCTTGTAAGCCGCTGAAAAATGGCTGCCAGCGTCCAATTGCTGCAGTTCTTCGGCGCCGAAAGCATTTACCGCCCCTTTGACATTTGTGGTGCGGTCAACCGTCGGGTCGTGAATGACCATGACCTCGCCATCCGCGCTGAGCTTGGCATCCAGTTCAATAGCTTCTGCGCCGTGTTCAATAGCTAAGCAAAAGGCTGCCAGCGTGTTTTCCGGCGCATGCGCCGAAGCGCCGCGGTGAGCAAAGATCACCGGTTGGGGCAGAGAGGTCAACAGACTCATAATTCCACAAAATAAGACTGGACTGCCCGGTCGATCATCTCGCGGGAAAGTTCCGGCTCCTTGCCGAGGTATCGGGAAATATCCAGGATCTGGTCACACAAATCACGCGGATGTGAAGCCCGCAATTTTCGGTTGGTCTTGATGTAGTATTCCTGCAGCAGGTATGCCAGCCCTTGATCACTATATGCCACACCTTTTTGAGCTGCCACCCGGTTGAAAATTTCGCGGTACTCCTCGTAGGTTGGGTCGGGGATTTCGATTTTATGGCGCAAACGCCGCAGGAAGGCTTCGTCCACTAGTTCTTTGGGCGGCAGGTTGGTTGAAAAAATCACCAGCACATCGAAGGGCACCTCAAACTTACGCCCGGTGTGCAGGCTCATGTAATCGATCCGGTTTTCCAGCGGAACAATCCAGCGGTTGAGCAGGTCGCGCGGGCGCACCTGCTGGCGGCCAAAATCGTCTATTAACAGGATTCCTCCATTGGCTTTAACCTGAAAAGGCGCTTCGTAATACTTAAGCGTATCATCGAATACCAGGTCCAAACCCGCCAGAGTCAATTCACCTCCGGTGATGATGAATGGGCGGCGCACCTGCACCCAGCGCGGATCGCGCCGAACCCCGCTGCGCAATGTGCCCGTTCCCTGCATGGTTGTTTCATCATCATTTGCAAGCTGGTGATTGACCGAATCGTAGAGCTTGATCACCTGTCCATCCACATAAATGGCATAGGGGATATACATTTTCTGAGCTTGCACCAGATTGCCGATTGCCCGAGCCACAGTTGTTTTCCCGTTCCCTGGCGGTCCGTATAAGAAAATCGAAGTACCCGAATTGACCGCCGGTCCAAGGCGCTGGTAGGTCACCTCCGAAAGCACCATGTGCGCAAGCACCTGGCGCATCACCCGATTGGTAACCTGCAAACGCGCACGGCTTTGCCGGCGGATTGAGTCGTTGTACACATCCAGCGGAACCGGCGCCGGTCCAGCGTATTGACTGCGGTCCAGTGCTTCGCGAGCACGGGCAATGCCCGCCCCGGTAATGGCATATACATAAGCGCCTTCGCCCAATCCCATTTGCGAGGAACGCACTTCAACCGATTTTTCGCGTTTGAGCGCGTCCAGGATTTGATCCAGAACACCGGTAAAGGGCAGCGCAATTTCCTCCGCCAGTTTGAAACCACTCATGTAGCCCTGGAAGTAGAAAATTTTCAGCACCAGGTCTTGCAGCCAGAGCGGCGAAAGGCCGGTATCTTCGATGGTGTTAATGGGCGGCGGAGAAAATGGTCCGGTCGGTGTAGCCGCCGATGCCGGTGAAGGCGTTCGAGGAGATTGTGCCATACAACTTCTCCATCCAAATATTTGGAGTTGCGAGCAGACCCAGAAATTGACAAAGAGGGATCGCTCGTTAATCCCTTTTGATCATCCAAATTATAGCATGCCATTCCTTGTAAGAAAGTCTGCCTTACCTTATAATTTCTGCCATGAACATTTCTGTCATCATCCCTGTTTATAACGAATATAAAACCATCCACGAAATTATTCAGCGGGTCAAAGCGACGGGTCTGGTCAGCGAAATCCTGGTTGTGGACGATGGCTCCAAGGACGGAACTCGGGATATTCTCACCGAAATGCAAAAGCAGGGACAAATCCGTACCATTTTTCACGACGTCAACATGGGTAAAGGTGCAGCAGTGCGCACCGGCATCAAAAACGCCACCGGCGATATCATCATCATTCAGGATGCCGACCTGGAATACGACCCACGCGAATACCCCAACCTGCTCCGCCCAATTGAGGATGGAATTGCCGATGTAGTCTATGGCTCGCGTTTTCTTGGCGCTGCCCGTCGTCCGATCTTGTTTTGGAATATGGTCGCCAACAAACTGCTCACCATGCTGACCAACATCCTCTACAATAACATTCTCAGCGACATGGAAACCGGATATAAGGTGTTCAAGCGCGATCTGATCAAGGATATTCCCCTCCATGCCCGCCGCTTTGAATTCGAACCGGAATTCACGGCTAAAATCCTCAAGCGCAAAATCCGCATCTACGAGGTTCCAATCACCTTCAATCCGCGGGATTATTCGGAAGGCAAGAAAATCAAATTGTGGGATGCCTTTGAAGCATTGTGGGCACTGCTGAAATATCGCTTCGTCGACTGATCATCCCTCTACCGATACACCGGCTGGCTTAATATCCAACACATTCAATTGCAGCGTGGTTTCGCCGTTGTAAGTGTTTCGTTCATAACGAAAGAGGATATCAATTTCCGCGGGAAGACTGCCACCATCGGCTAACCAGTGTCCCTGCCGGAAAGCCACCGCCGGATAGGTTATCCAGCCATCCGTCAGGGTCAATCGCAGATGTTTGCCATCGCCAATTTGCCGCGCACGGGTAACCCGTACTCCGCGCGAGAGGAATACCACCTCCGGGTTGGCACTTCCGGTCGGTTCAAGCCAATCCAGGTAGGGCAAGATCGACGGGTGCAATTCCTCAAAGCGAACTTCCACATCTGCACGCAGCACTGGCTGAAGATCCAGGTCGCCAAGTTGTTCCAGCGCAATGTGAGCCAGCCGTTCGACCAGCACGGGCATGTTGCGTTTGTGAATAGTAAAACCTGCTGCCAGCGCATGCCCACCGTGATGCTCCATCAGATCCGCGCAGGCATCCAGCGCATGGGTGATATGGAATTCAGGGATGCTGCGGCAAGAAGCACGCACATAATCGCCTTGGATGCAACCCACCACCGCCGGTCGATAGTAACTCTCTGCTAGTTTGCCTGCCACCAACCCAACCACCCCAGGATTGAATTGTTCGTGGAAAGCGAACAAAATTTCTTCGATCTCCCCAGCATGGATCATTTCCTCAGCCTGCGATTGCATCAGTTGGGTTAATTTTTGTCGTTCACGGTTTTGATCATCCAGTTGTTGCGCCAGCAGCCCGGTGCGCTGGACATCCTTTTCCACTAACACCTGATATGCAGCCAATGCTGATTCGAGCCGACCGGCAGCATTCAGGCGCGGCGCAAGCCCAAACCCGATATCCATCGTTTTTAGACGACTCATTTCGATCCGCGCTGCTCTCGCCAGCGAGAGCAGTCCCTGCCGCCGTCCCTGGCGAAGAATCTGCAAACCGGCGTGCACCAGTGAGCGGTTTTCTCCCGACAGGGGCATCACATCTGCCACCGTGCCCAACGCGACCAGGTCAAGCCATTTCTCCAACCAGCCATCATCCTGGGGACGACGCTGGTGCAACGCCTGGGCAATTTTGAACGCCACGCCCACACCGGCAAGGTTCTTCTCCGGGTAACCGTCCCCCCGCTGCTTGGGGCAGATCACCGCCCAGGCTTCCGGAATTTCATCCAGGGGATGGTGGTGATCGCTGATGATCAGGTCCAGTCCACGCTTGCGAGCATGGTCAGCTTCTGCCAGCGAACGAATACCGCAATCTACAGTCAATACCACCCGCACGCCCTGATCTGCCAACAAATCCAGCGCATCGATGTTCAAACCATACCCTTCATCGAAGCGATTGGGGATGTAAGCGCAAACTTTTCCTCCAACGCTCTCTAATACCTCGACTAACAAAGCGGTTCCTGTAACCCCATCGACATCGTAATCACCGTAAACGGCAATCCGTTCCTGCCGGTCAACCGCTCTCCACAACCGATCTACTACATCGGTCATGTTCATTAACAGCAGCGGGTCGTGAAATTGATAATCAACCTGCAGAAATCGATGGGCAGAATCCAGGTCGCAGATGCCACGATTGTATAGCACCTGTCTGAAAAATGGCGGGAATTCATCGAAAGCAATGTCTATATGGGCTGGAATTTTTTCAGCTACCAGCCAGCGTTTCGAGATTGGTTTTTGGATCACAAATCCTCTTTCAGCCTTTCACTATAGTGATAAACGCGTGGCAGACGGTCTGCCATCGCGCAAACAACCTCGTAATTCACCGTTCCCCAGGTTCTGGCAACATCCTCAGCGGTGCGTAACCGATTTCCCTGCCTCCCAATCAAAACAGCCACATCACCCGCCTTTACATCCGGCAACCCCTCCAGCGAAACCATCATTTGATCCATGCACACCGAGCCAACCTGATGTACTTCCTTA
This sequence comes from Bellilinea sp., assembly GCA_034411135.1. GTDB lineage: Bacteria > Chloroflexota > Anaerolineae > Anaerolineales > Anaerolineaceae > Bellilinea. Next base: position 41,336 of record DAOUMN010000076.1, on the reverse strand, counting down.
CCACGAATCAGGGCAACATTGCCAAATACCCGGCGCAGACCATCGGCATAGCCGACTGCCAGCGTACCAATCCGTTCGTGGGCTTGGGTGGTGTAACGGAAATTGTAGCCAATGCCCGAACCGGGCGGCAACAACCGCTCGCTGGTCAGTCGGGCTTTAAGCGCCAATGCCGGGCGGAAGGATTTCGGCAAGGGTGTCTCTTCGGAGGGATGCAAACCATACAGCGAGATACCGCAGCGAACCATATCATAGCGGGCGGCGGGGAAATAAAGCGTCGCCGCGGAATTGGCGGCGTGCACCAGCGGTGGTTTGAGACCACTGGCAGTCAGGCTGGTGAGCACATCGTCGAATTGCTGTATCTGTTGCAGGGTCGTATCCAATGCTGGTTCATCGGCACGGGCAAAGTGAGTGAACACTCCCTCCACCTGGATGCCCGGCAGATTGTTCAGCCAGCGCACGAATTCAACCGCCTCTTCCGGTGAAATTCCCAACCGATTCATGCCTGTATTGACCTTGACATGGATTTTCAGGGTCATACCATGCTGGCTTACCATCTGCGAATAAGCTTGTGCGGTCTGTCGGTCGAAAACTGCCAGGCGAACATCTTCCCTAGCAGCATTAGCAGCATGCTCCGGCGAAGTGAAACCCAACACCAGGCTGGGACTGAGAATCCAGTTGCGGCGCAGTTCCGCCGCTTCTTCATATCGGGCTACTGCCAGCCAGCTCCCCCCGGCTTTAAGCACTGCCTGGGCTACCGGCACTAATCCATGACCATAGGCATTGGCTTTAATCACTGCCGCCACCCGCACCTGGCTGATGCGTTGCAATTCGCGGTAATTGCTTTGAATCGCCCCCAGATCAATCTCCAACCAGGTGCTAAGTCCGTTTTCAACCATGCGCCTTAGTATAACAACACAGCCGTACTTCCTGCAAGCCAGTTGGAGTGGTGTTCTCCTTTTTCATGAATTCGGCTATAATCCCTTGAACCCTTCAAGCGGTAATGTTTTTCAATGACCACAACAGCCTTTACATTTGAAATCACCGCCAGAGATGGCAATGCCCGCACTGGCGTTTTTCACACCCCGCATGGCAGCCTGTTGACACCGGTTTTCGCCCCGGTTGGCACGCAGGCAACCGTCAAAGCCGTTACGCCATCCCAATTGGTGGAATTGGGCGCAAGCCTCGTACTGGCAAACACCTATCACCTCTACCTCCGTCCAGGCGCAGATCTGGTTGCCGAGATGGGCGGATTACATTCTTTTATGCAATGGCAAAATCCCATCTTGACCGATTCAGGCGGCTTTCAGGTTTTCTCTCTCGCTGGTATGCGAAAAATCGATGAAGATGGCGTCACTTTCAAAAGCCACATCGACGGCTCAATTCATCGTTTTACACCGGAGAAAGCCATCCAGATTCAGGAACAATTAGGCGCTGACATCATCATGGCATTTGACGAATGTGCCCCGCCCTACGACCGTGCCTACAACGAACGAGCCATGCAGCGCACCCACCAGTGGGCAGAGCGCTGCCTTAAAGCGCATAGCCGCGCCAATCAGGCTTTGTTTGGTATCGTGCAAGGAGGCATCTTTCCAGACTTACGTGAGCAATCGGCGCGTTTCATTGCCTCGTTGAACTTTCCGGGTCATGCAATTGGCGGTTTATCCGTGGGTGAAACCAAGTCGGAGATGTACCAATCCATCGAGCGGGTCACCGCCATCCTGCCTGAGGACAAACCACGCTATCTAATGGGAGTCGGCTCACCGGAGGACTTAATTCATGGCATCCGCCGTGGGATCGACATTTTCGATTGTGTGCTGCCCACCCGGCTGGCGCGCCATCAGGCTGCCATGACCCGCCAGGGGCGGATCAACCTGATGAACGCCATCCACGCCCGGGACTCACGCCCAATAGACGAAACCTGCACCTGTTATACATGCCGCAACTTCAGCCGGGCTTATTTGCGCCACCTAATCGTTGCGCGGGAAATGCTGGCTGCCACTTTGTTGTCCATCCATAATGTTGCTACGCTGACCAGCCTGGTTGCGGACGCCCGACTGGCAATTCATGAAGGTACGTTCGAAGACTTTGCCGACTCGTTCTTGAGTCAGTATCCCGAAAAAGAGAAGGTCACCCCATGAACATTCTCCAAGCCATTATCCTGGGTATCGTACAGGGAATAACCGAATTTTTACCCATTTCCAGTTCGGCTCATTTGGTCATCACCCCGCTGTTCTTTGGCTGGCAATTTCCGGAAGAACAGATCTTCCCATTCGATGTTCTCGTGCAGGTTGGCACCCTGGTTGCCGTAATTGTTTATTTCTACCGGGATTTGCTCCAAATCCTGACTGCAGTATTGCACGGGTTGAAAAATCGTGCTCCTTTTGCCGAACCACACGCGCGGCTGGGCTGGTTGATCCTGCTCGCCAGCCTTCCGGCAGGTTTCGCTGGCTTGTTCTTAAAGGATATCGTTGAAGCTGCCTTTAAGAGTCCGCTTGCGGTGGCTGGTTTTCTGGTCATCACTGCACTGCTTTTGTATCTTGCCGAGCGCATCGGCAGCCGGAAGCGCGAGTTGACATCCATCGGTGCGCTGGATGCGCTGGTAATCGGCTCGGCGCAAGTGCTGGCGTTGTTTCCAGGCATCTCCCGCTCGGGAGCAACCATTTCTGCCGGAATGAGCCGCCACCTTGACCGACCCGCCGCCGCACGTTTCTCTTTTCTTATGTCGATTCCGGTCATGAGCGCCGCTGGGCTAATCGGATTGATTGATCTGTTCAACATGCCCAACTTGGCTGCATTTTTACCCGTCATGGTAGTCGGATTTGTGACCGCCGGAGTGGTTGGTTACCTCTCGATTCATTGGCTGCTGCGTTTCCTCTCCCGCAGCCCATTAACCCCGTTTTCAATTTACTGCCTGGCGGCAGCCGCACTGACCGCTGTGGTCTACTATGTCCGTTAAGCATTTTCTGGCAGCGTTTTTCCTTCTACTGATCGTCTCCTGTGCGCCCCAACCACTCCCATCCTTTACCGCAACGCCTCCGCCACTGGTAAAGATTGGCTTAGATCCCGCATTGGATTGGTTGCGCCCGGCTGCACAATCGTGCAGCTTGGAAACACCGCAGCGCTTGTGGGAAATCCAACCTGCACAACCAACCCAGGAGGACGGTATGCCAGCAGATATTCGGCTGCAATGGGGTGCAATGAACGGGGAAAACATTCCGGCATTCATCCTTGCCGAAGACGAACTGCTGATCATTGTCCACCCGGACAATCCCCTCTCGCGACTATCATTGGATGTTCTCGCCGCAGTTTTCACCGGTGAAATTCAAACCTGGAACGCCATCGATCCGTCACTTCCCGTGGAAGAAATCCAGGTGCTGGGTTATGACAAAACCAGTTTAATACAGAACTTCTTCGATCGCATGGTGCTGGTTGGCAAAGGTGGACTATTCCCTCTGGCGCAGATAGCGCCCGACCCCAGTGCAATGCGCAATGCCGTTGCGCAAAGCAGCGCTACGATTGGCATTTTACCTGCCCGCTGGTTGGACGAGCGCGTCAAGCCCCTCGCGTTGGATGGATTACCAGGTGAGCTTACCCAACCTGTTCTGGCAATCACTGCACAACAACCCAATGACGCAGTTACAGCCTGGCTGGTCTGCCTGCAACAACGCCTTCGCCGCTGAACTCCGTTCCACAAGTATGCTACAATAAGTATCCTCTTTCGGAGGTGATCATGCCGGTGATCTTCGTTTACCGAAAACAGACCTTTGAACTGGCTGGTACACTCACGGTTAAGGATGCGTTGAGGCAATTGGGGCTTTCTCCCGAAACTCATTTGGTCATCCGTGAAGGCGAATTGCTTAACGAAAATGATGTCCTGCGGGATGGTGAAGAAGTACGCATCATCTCTGCCATTTCCGGAGGCGACTGATGAGCACCATCCTCTGCCATAAATGCAATCAACGCGCGGTGATTCGCATGCGTCAACACCGCCTGTCTTTGTGCAAGGATCATTATCCGCAATGGTTCATCGAACAAACCCAGCGGGTGATCGAAAAATATGCCATGTTTACACCCAACGAGAGCGTTCTGGTTGCTGTGTCGGGCGGCAAAGATTCACTTGCCTTATGGGACGTGCTATGGCAATTGGGTTATACGGTCGAGGGATTGTACATTCACCTCGGCATTCAGGGTGAGGATGCTTATTCTTATCAGTCCGAGGCAGCAACTCGCTCATTTGTCGAAAAGCGTGGACTGAAACTTCACATTTTTAACATCGAGGAAGAGCATGGGGAAAGCGTGCCCGAAATTTCAAAACGTACCCACCGTGGACGATTCAAACCATGCGCTGTGTGCGGATTGATCAAACGCCATACCATGAACAGCCTGGCAAAAAAATTGGGTTTTCCGGTTCTCGCCACTGCACACAACCTCGATGACGAAGTGTCCTTTCTATTCGGAAATCTTCTCTCGTGGAACCTGACCCAGATCAGCCGACAGTCGCCGGTATTGGAAGCCGAAAATGGTTTCGTCCGCAAGATCAAACCCTTCATCCGTTTTACGGAACGCGAAACGGCGGCGTATGCCATTGTGCGAGGCATCAACTATATCGAAGATGAATGTCCCTTCGCGGAGGGCAGTAAACAACTTCAATACAAAGCCCTGCTCAACCGTTTAGAGGAGGAACAGCCGGGTGCAAAATTGCGCTTCCTGGTGGGGTTTATCAACGCCCACCAGCAGGGAATTATCCAGCCATTTGAATACGGGCAGGAAGAAGTGCATCTTCTACCCTGCCCGTCATGCGGTCAACCTACCTCAACCGGTGGTTTGTGCGCTACTTGCCGGTTATTCGTCAACGATCCGATGTAACTCACGCCAGTTCAAGGAATCGTTCCAGTTCCCAATCGGTCACATGAATGCGGAACTCGTCCCATTCTGCCATCTTGGCGCGGCGGAAAGCCTCGTACAACATGGGCGCAAAAGCGCCCTTGATCACCTCATCCTGCGCCAGTTCGTTCAACGCCTCCAGCAGCGAGCCGGGCAGTTCTGCAACACCTTTTTCGAGGCGCTCTTCTCGGCTCAACTCATACACATTGACATTGTTCAGCGCGGCAGGTGGCATCAGTTGGCGATCGACACCATCCAGTGCAGCAATTAACATCGCATTGAACGCCAGGTATGGATTACACGATGGGTCCGGACAGCGCAGCTCCGCTCGCGTGGCTTTATCCATCCCCGGCGTATAGCGCGGAATGCGGATCAGTGCCGAGCGGTTAATCTGCGCCCAACCGACGTACACCGGGGCTTCATAACCGGGCACCAGACGCTTGTACGAATTGACCGAAGGCGCCACCACTGCTGAAAGCGCTCGGGCGTGCGCCAGTTGACCAGCAATAAAGCCGTAGGCTACCGGCGAAAGATGAAAAGGATCGGTTGCATGGAAAAACAAGTTGTTACCGTCGCGATCGAACAGCGACTGGTGACAGTGCATTCCCGACCCATTGATGCCGAAGATCGGCTTTGGCATGAAGGATGCCACCAGACCATGCTGGGCAGCAATGGCTTTGACCGTGTATTTCAGCGTGACAACATTGTCCGCTGCGCGCAATGCATCGGCAAAGCGAAAATCGATCTCATGCTGACCAAGCGCCACTTCATGGTGCCCAACTTCAACTTCCAAACCCATCGAATCAAGCGCTTCCATCAATTCGGTGCGCACCCGCACAGCTTCATCATTGGGTGAAAAATCGAAGTAACCACCAACATCATGCGGAACGGGATGAATCCGCTCGCTACCATTGCGCCGAAAGAGGAAAAATTCCGGCTCCGGTCCAACATTGTATATCCAGCCACGCTCTTTTTTCAATTTTTCCAGGCTGCGCTTCAGGCTGCCGCGTGGATCTCCAGAAAATGGGGTTCCATCGGGATGGTAGATATCACAAAACACCCGCGCGCGGCGCAGTTCTGGCGGAGACCAGGGCAGAACGGCATAGGTTTCGGGGTCGATCCGCAAATGCATGTCCGATTCCTGAATGCGGGCAAAACCCTCGACAGACGACCCATCAAACCAGACACCATTATCCAACGCACCTTCCAGCTGAGCAATCGGCGCATCAACCGATTTGACTGCCCCAAACACGTCGATAAACTGGTAGGAAATGAATTTCACATCATCTTCCTTGACTTTCAAGAGCAAATCTTTCGCGTCCATTGAGAAAAACCTCCATTTTTTATTGTATTAAACAAAACAGGGCATGCAGGGCATGCCCATCAATACACACCTACGATTGTATAAGGATACAGCTGCCCTTCCATCTCAATACCAGCAAGCATGGCAATGCCTGACCAGGTCACTGCGTGCACCTTGTTACTGGCGTTGCCGCCTGCGTTTCAATACAGCGCTTTTTCTGGAAGGGAAGAAAGGAGCCTGTGACCGGGCTCCGGAGGCATCCGCTGATCCTTCGATTTTCCCCTGTTTTGCAGGGTTAACGCTCTCTTCGCAGAGAGGAACCTCCACCTCGTCATCCCATGTCAATAACATGGGACTCAGCCGCTATTTCTTCGGATATTCAATTGTCAACGCACAAAAACATACTGTATCTTATCAATTTCACATACGGCTGTCAAGAAGCAAATTCGTAAAAATGGCGTGAATTGCTTGACGAATAGAACAAATATACTATAATAAATATATTCGCATGGAACGCGCGGATTGAATTTTGACGATATAATCAAACAAACGCATCCTGATCAGGAGAATAGAATGGCGCGAAAATCCCTCCCTTCCACTCCACTCCCCAGCGGATCATCCAACCCCAACGAAGAAGCCCGGCGAGCCATGCTGGACAAAGCCCTGGGTGACATCCTAAAACGCTACGGCGACGGCGCTATCATGCGCCTGGGCGAAGCCCAGCACCTCGCCGTCGAAGCCATCCCCACCGGCTCGCTTTCGTTGGATATCGCCCTGGGGGTCGGTGGCATACCCCGTGGGCGGGTGACGGAAATCTTTGGTCCCGAATCTTCCGGAAAAACCACCCTGTGTTTGCACCTGGTTGCTGAAGCGCAGCGCATGGGCGGCACTGCCGCCTATGTGGATATGGAACATGCGCTTGACCCAGCCTATGCTACCAAGTTGGGCGTAGATATTGACAGCCTGTTCGTCTCCCAACCGGACACCGGTGAGCAAGCACTTGAAATTACCGAAACCCTGGTACGCTCCGGCGCGGTTGACATTGTCGTCATTGACTCTGTTGCAGCTCTGGTGCCGCGTAACGAAATTGAAGGTGACATGGGCGATGCCACCATGGGCATGCAAGCCAGGCTGATGTCCCAGGCGCTGCGTAAACTCTCCAGTGCCATCAACCAAACCAAAACTGCAGTGGTATTCACCAACCAGTTGCGCCAGAAGATCGGCGTGATGTTTGGCAACCCCGAAACCACCCCCGGTGGTCTGGCGTTGAAATTCTACGCCTCAGTACGCCTCGATATTCGCCGCATTCAATCGATCAAAGTCGGCGCAGAGGTAATTGGCAACCGGGTCAAGGTCAAGGTGGTCAAAAACAAGGTTGCGCCTCCGTTCCGCACGGCAGAGTTTGACATTATGTACAATGAGGGCATCTCCAAAGCTGGCGATGTTCTCGATCTGGCAACCGGGCTGGATATCGTTCTCAAGCGGGGTGCGTTTTTCTCGTACGGTGATATCCGCCTTGGGCAGGGACGCGAAAATGCCAAGGAATTCCTTCGCCAGAATCCCGAACTATCCTACGAAATCGAAAATGCGGTTCGTCAGCGCGCCCTGGGTGGCGATTTACCGTTAAGTTTCAACACCGAAGGCGGAGACGAAGGATATGCCGAGGAAGCTTGAGTAGCCGGGAAATGCTATTCAAACCCTTACCCCAACTCTCAAACCGATCCACCCTTCGGACTAAATCTGTATACATTCGGCGGTTCAGTTTGATCCTTGCAGCCCTGGTAGCCCTTCTCCAGGGCTGCGCTTTCTCCCCGCCACAGCGCCAGCCCGCCAATGCAACCCAGCCAGCGGTATTTCTTCCGCCCACCTCAAGTACCCCCATCACACCAACTAACGCCACCACTGATATCCCTGTATTGCCAACAGCCACGCTGCCATGCAGTGATTCACTGTCCTATATCGGCGACCTGACCATCCCGGATGGCAGTATCATTCAGCCTGGCGCCAACATCGACAAGCGCTGGGAGGTTGAAAACAGCGGCAGCTGCAATTGGGAAGCCGGTTACACGCTGCGCCTGATTGCTGGCGAAGAGTTAGGCGCCGGAAACCCGCAGGCATTGGTGCCTGCCCGCAGCGGCACCAGGGCGGTGATCCGCATCCTATTTCACGCACCGCAAGAAGAAGGAAACTATCGCAGCGCGTGGCAGGCGTTCAACCCGCAAGACCAGCCGTTTGGAGATCCAATTTTTATGGATATTGTTGTGCAGCCGTAAACCGCAGATGGGATAAAATCATTGCACGATGAAGAAGAATGCTCTGGCTGGTCAAAGTTCAACCATTTTACTTGCCTTGTTACTGGTGATTATTGTTTCTGCACTTGCTGTAATGCTCTTGTTGATCACTGTGGGTTATTTCATGCCGGGTTGGGGCAGCCAGGCAGTACCCGACCTCATCACCCTCATCCCGCCTTCGGTTACCCCAGTTGCACTTGCGCAAGGCGGTATTCCGGTTACATCGACGGCATTCCAGCCACTGCCAACCGATACCACCACTCCGACGTCCCTGCCGCCAACATCAACCCCGCCGCCTACGGCAACCTTTTTGCCAACCTACACGCCCATTCCAACTGATACCCCACTCCCTTTTCCACCTGATTCGGCCCGCATTAATAATATTTACGGCTACATACAGACACTCAATCTATCCTGCGAATCCCGCTCCGCATCCGATTGGGCACGTTACTTTGGCGTGGACATTGCCGAGCTGGATTTCCAAGCCCAGCTGCCCCGTTCGGATGACCCCAACCTGGGGTTCGTCGGCAATCCCAACGGGCCTGGAGGGCTGATTCCCCCCAACCCTTACGGCGTCCACGCCGCGCCGGTGGCAGCGTTGCTGCGAGCCCACGGCATACCTGCCGAAGATATCACTGGCATGACACCGGAACAATTGCGCGTTGAAATTGCCTCCGGGCGACCGGTTATTGTCTGGGTTATTGTTGGTACTGTACCCGGCTACGCACTAACCTATACCACCGAGCAAGGCAACCAGGTAACTGTCGCCCCCAACGAACATACCGTCATCGTCATCGGCTACGACACGAACGGAGTTACCCTGCTCGATGGTGCCCAGGTTTATTGGCGCAGTTGGAACACTTTCCTGCAATCTTTTCAGGTGTTGGGCAACATGGCGGTTATTTACCGCCAATAAACCCTTTTTAGGTGCCCTCTTCCCAGGAATTGAGATAGCGAATTTGTTCTTCGGTCAACACGTCGATATCTACGCCCATCCCTGCCAGCTTAAGGCGGGCAATTTCCTTATCGATATCATCCGGCACCGAGTAAACTTTCTTTTCCAGCTCAGTAGCATGTTTGACCATGTATTCAGCGCACAGCGCCTGATTGGCAAACGACATATCCATTACGCTGGCAGGATGACCTTCGGCGGATGCCAGGTTAATCAAACGCCCTTCACCCAGCAGGAAAATGTGCCGTCCATCCTTTAGCTCGTACTGCTCGACAAACGGGCGCACCAGGCGTTTGGATACCGACATTTCCTCCAATGCCGGAATATTGATTTCCACATTGAAATGTCCTGAATTGGCGACGATCGCGCCATCCTTCATCACCTCGAAATGATGGCGGTCAACAACGTTGATATCACCGGTCAACGTGCAGAAAACATCGCCAATTCGCGCCGCTTCGCTCATCGGCATCACCCGGTAGCCGTCCATAACAGCTTCCAGCGCTTTCAACGGATCAACCTCAGTAACGATGACATTCGAGCCCATTCCACGCGCACGCATTGCCAGCCCGCGTCCGCACCAGCCATAACCCGCCACCACGAAAGTCTTGCCAGACAGCAGGATATTGGTTGCGCGGACGATTCCATCGATGGTGGATTGCCCCGTGCCGTAGCGGTTGTCAAAGAAGTGCTTGGTCATCGCATCATTGACGGCAATGATCGGGAAGAACAATGCTTTATCGGCAGCCATGGCGCGCAGCCGGATGACGCCGGTCGTGGTTTCTTCCGTACCGCCAATCACGTTCGAAAGCAGATCACGGCGTTCCTTGTGTAACACGCTAACCAGGTCGGCGCCGTCATCCATGGTCATGTGGGGTTTGTGCTCCAGCGCCGCATGGATATGCTTGTAATAGATGGTGTTGTTTTCACCCTTGATGGCAAAAACGGGTATTTCATCGTGAGACACCAGCGAAGCAGCCACATCGTCCTGGGTCGAAAGCGGATTCGAAGCCGTCAAAACCACCTCTGCACCACCGGCTTGCAAGGTTTGCATTAAGTTGGCTGTCTCGGTAGTCACATGTAAACAGGCAGAAATGCGTACCCCTGCTAACGGACGTTCCTTCTCGAACCGTTCGCGTATCTGGCGCAACACCGGCATTTCTCGCGCTGCCCACTCAATCCTCCGCCGCCCACCTTCGGCAAGCTTGACATCTTTAACATCAAAATTTGACATTCCTGTCCTCCAAAAATTCAACTTATTTTTCACTAATCAGGATATCTAAAGCCCCGTGGTCATCGAAATGCTTGCGAAAACGGGCAACAAACTCTTGTGGTGTAAAGGAATGGGACTGAGTGCCGCGCTGCTCCAGGCAATATGCCGCCGCCAGGGAACCCATCATACCGCAAATCTGCAAATCCAGACCGAGAAGCCATCCGCGCAGAAAGCCACCCCGAAAGGCATCTCCAACCCCAGTAGGATCAACAATCTGGTCAACCGGCACCGCCGGCACTGGCACCTGATCACCCTTATGGTAAATGACCGCTCCTTTTGCTCCCAGTGTGATAACAACCAGTGGGATCTGATCCAAAATAAACTCCCTGCTGAAGCCGGTATGCTTTTGCAACAACTCCCACTCGTATTCGTTAACAAACAGGCTGTACGCCCCATCCACGCCATGACGCAACTCGTCCGAACTGGAACGAACGATCTGCTGGCTGGGGTCGTAAAGATAGGGGATACCCAGTTCCTTGCACTCCTCGACATAGCGGTTCATTGCCAACGGGTCATTCGGTGAAATAACCACCAGTCTCGGCTGCCCGTCCAGCGATTTGAGCGACATATCGCGTGCATGAGCCATTGCTCCGGTGTAAAAACTGCAGATCTGGTTGTTTGCCAGGTCGGTATTGGCAAAAAAACTGGCGGTGAACACCCCCGGCACAATGCGGATGAAACTCGTATCGATCTGGTGACGTTCCAGCCATTTACGATAGTCATCAAAGTCCTCACCTGCACTGCCAAATACGATCGGTCGCTCTCCAAGCAATGCCATGGTATAGGCAATGTTCGGCGCAATTCCACCACGCTGGCGCACCATGTGGTCAACCAGAAACGAAAGACTGATCGAATCCAATCGTTCCGGTACAATATGATCCCGAAAATAACCGGGGAATGTCATCAAATAGTCATAGGCTATCGAACCTGTCAAGACAATCGTCATGTTTCTCGTGAGTAACCCTCTTCAGTCCGCCAACCGGGATCTTATGGTTTAGATTTTCCCGGCACATGCGCATAAAATCGCTCCCCTACGGGAGCGAGTACATTATACCATTGAAAATCACGGTTACAATTCTCTCAGACATTGACACTTCCCTGACTATCCGGTATAAGGCAATGGAATAGTAATGAGAAAAATTTTACCCGGATTAATCATCCTCTTCCTGGTTTCAATCAGTTGCAATCTGCCCGGCTGGAATGATCAGCCTGCAGAGGATACTCTGCCGGTCATCTCGCCGGTGTCTAATGCAACCCCTACTCAAACACTGACCCCACAGCCATCCCCCTCGCCAACCCCGGCTCCGGCTGTACGCCTGGAGCAAGGGGATTATGCCTTATTGATTGGCGATACCAATCGCGCCCGCCAGGAATACCAATCTGCAGCCCTGGCAAGTGGGGATACCGAAATTCAAGCCGCAGCCATGGTAGGCATTGCCCGCGCTTATTTCGATGACCGTAACTTCCCTGCGGTCATCGCCACAGTCCAGGATCTAATCCGCGAACACCCGGCAAACCATTCGCTGGCAAACGGATACTATTTCCAGGCTGAAGCATACCTTGCCCGCCAGGAGTACCAGGCAGCAGCAGATGCCTATGGCATGTATTTACAGTTGAAACCCGGTGTACTGGACGACATCATCGCCCAGAAGCAGGCAGAAGCATTGATGTCTGCCGGGCAGTACGCTGCTGCCATTGAGGCATTCCGGGTGGCCATCCAGGCGTCCGGCAACAATGACCCATCTGGAATGAAGATTCGCATCGGACAGGCTCAGCGCCTGATGAATGACTTGGAATCCGCTATCCGGACCTTTCTGGACGTTTATCAAAATACGAGCAATGATTTTTATAAAGCTCAGGCGAATTTCCTGGCTGGGCAGGCTTATCTGGAACTCGGCTTCCCGGAACAGGCTTACGCCCGCTTTCAGGATTCCGTTGCCAATTTTCCCCGCTATTATGATACCTATTCCAGTTTGATCGAACTTGTCAACGCAAATCAACCCGTCAATGACCTCAATCGCGGGCTGGTCAATTACTTTGCCGGGCAGTACGCTCTCTCGGCGGAAATTCTGCTACGATATCTTCGCAATACGCCAGATCATGATGGAACACCCCACCATTACCGCGCCCTGGCGCTGCGCTCGATCGATAATCCGCGCGGGGCTATTGAGGAATGGCAGGCGCTGATTCGCGATCATAGTGGCGACAACTTTTATTACGCCGCTTGGCAGGAAATTGCCTATACGCAGTGGGCTTTTCTGGACGACTACACAGGTGCAGCTGAAACCCTGCTCAATTTTGTCGCTCTCAACCCCAATGCGAGTGAAGCACCCAATGCCCTTTTCAGCGCAGGGCGCATTCTCGAACGCAGCAACCGCCTTACCCGCGCCGCTGAAACCTGGGAACGCATGTTGAACGAGTATCCCGGAGCGCAAATCAGCTCACGTGGACAGTTTTTGGCTGGGGTCACTTATTACCGGCTTAAGGACTATCCCCACGCCCTGAACGCTTTTCAACGCCAACTGGTGCTTTCTTCCTCCACCTACGATCAAGCCGCTGCGCTATTATGGATTGGCAAAATTCAGGAGAAAACCGGCGACCGCAGCGCAGCAATGTCTTCCTGGCAGCAGGCAGCCACTCTGGATCCAACCAGTTACTACAGCGAACGTGCCAGCGAATTACTCAATAATCAGCCCCCTTTTCACGCTCCTCAATTCTATGACTTAGGAATCAATCTTGCCGCGGAGCGCTTAATTGCGGAAGAATGGCTGCGCGAGACGTTCAAGATCGCCCCTGAAGTGGATCTCACCTCGCTTGGCGAACTTGCCGATCACCCACGCTTCAGACGTGGTCAGGCTCTGTGGGAATTGGGATTGTACCAACCCGCCCGTGGTGAGTTCGAAAGCCTGCGCGAAGAAATTGCCGCAAGCCCGGCTGACTTGTTCCGCTTCACCCAGTACATGTACGATATCGGCGCTTACCGCCCTGCCATCTTCGCCAGCCGGCAGATCCTCACCCTGGCTGGCATGGACAACCTGCAAACGTTGAGAGCACCACGTTATTTTAACCTCATCCGTTTTGGGGTTTACTTCAAGGACGTCGTCATGCAGGAAGCCAATGAAACCGGCATCCATCCGTTGCTCATTTTGAGCGTTATTCGCCAGGAAAGCTTCTTCGAAAGTTTTGTAGTATCCTCTGCCGGTGCGCGTGGATTGATGCAGATTATGCCGGCAACCGGCGCAGAACTGGCTTCCCGCTACAATTACCCGCCGAATTATCAAGTTGATGATCTGAATATTCCCCTGGTTAACGTCCGCCTGGGAACGCTGTACCTTGCCAACCAGCGCGATTATTTTGGCGGCGATTATTACATGGCACTGGCAGCCTACAATGGTGGTCCGGGGAATGCTTATGCCTGGTCTCAACTGGCGGAGGGTGATCCTGACTTGTTTTTGGAAGTGATTCGCTTCGAGGAAACCCAACGCTACATTCGCTCAATTGCCGAATTCATGAACCTGTACCGGATCATCTACGAACGAAAATAAAAACCTGAGGCTGTGTCCACTTTTCACAACCTCAGGTTCTGATGAGAATTGTTACCTATAAAAGGATCAGCGCTGGTTTTTCCAGTAAACCTTTCAAGGTTTGCATGAAGCGGGCTGCTTCAGCTCCGTCGGTCACCCGGTGATCCGCTGACAGAGTCATTTTCATCCGCAACCCAGCCTTAACCTCGCCATTTTCCACCACGGCGGTCTCCTTGACCGATCCGACTGCCAGAATCGCGGCTTCTGGCGGGTTGATAATAGCAATAAAATGCTCGACATCAAACATGCCCAGGTTACTAATTGAGAAAGTGGAACCTTCAATATCTTCCGGGCGGACTTTCCCGGCACGCGCCCGGCTGACCATTTCGCGCACTTCTTGCGAGATCAACCCCAGCGATTTGAAATCTGCGTTCTTGCACACTACCGTAATCAGTCCCGAATCCAGCGCCACGGCAACACCAACGTTATGTTGACCATGACGGATAATTTCATTACCTTGCAACGAGGCATTCAGATTGGGATATTGGCGCAGGGCCAGCGCCGTAGCCTTAACGATAAAGTCATTAACCGATAATCTTTGTTCTTCGGGTAATTGGCTGTTGAATTGCTTGCGCAGTTCCATCAGCGCCGCCATATTGACTTCGCTGGTCACGTAAAAGTGCGGCAGTTGAGTTTTGGACTCAACCATGCGTTTGCCGATAATCGAGCGCAATTTATCCAGCGGGATGCGTTGATCTTCCCTACCGGCTTCCGGCTGTGTCAACATCGAGGGAACAAAGGCAGCCGCGGGTTGAACTGCGGGTGCGGGTGCAGACACGGGCACAGGCGCAGCCGCTGGTGACGTGGCTTTCATCGCCTGTTCGATATCCCGCCGCACGATTCTGCCACCAGGTCCGCTGCCCTTTACCTGCCGCAATTCGATTCCGTAATCATCCGCCATGCGCCGCGCCAAGGGCGAAGCTTTCAGTCGTTCACCGTCTTCGCTGGCAACGACTTCCTGAACAGATTCTTGAACAACCGCTTCAACTGCGCTGGTTCCGGCTTTATCGGGCGGGCGGGCTATGGCGGTTACACCGGAGGGAAGGTCCGCCACTTCCTCACCCGGTGTGGCAACTACTGCAATGGGTGTGCCAACCGGAACGATATCGCCTTCCTTGACCAGGTGGCTATGCAGAATACCGGAAGCGCTGGATTCAACCTCAACCGTGGCTTTATCGGTCTCAATTTCTGCCAGAACCTGCCCTTTTTCGACCGATTCACCTTGTCCGATTACCCAGCGCACCAGAGTACCTTCTGCCATGTCGAAACCCAGTTTGGGCATGGAGATGATCTCTGCCATTACAATACCTCCTTGACCGCCTGGATCACATCTTCCGCCTTGGGGAGTGCCATTTGCTCGAGTGTGCGATTGTAAGGTAAGGGAACTTCTGCCTGGGCAACCCGCTTGATCGGCGCATCGACATAATCAAAGGCTTCTTCATAAATTCGCGCAGAAATTTCCGAGCCGACTCCGTAAGATCGCCAGCCTTCCTCGACGATCACTGCCCGATTCGTCTTTTTGAACGACTCGATTACCGGACCCATATCCAGAGGGCGCAGAGAACGCAAATCCACAATTTCCGCCTCGATCCCCTCCTTGGCTAATTGCTCGGCAGCTTTGGTGGATATTTCCAGCATTTTCGAATAGGTCACTATGGTCACGTGCCTGCCTTCGCGCTGAACGGTGGATTTCCCTAGCGGCACGACATAATCGCCTTCCGGCACCTCGCCGCGGGTTTGATAGAGCGTGGCATGCTCAATAAAAAGCACCGGGTCTTGACCACGAATGGCGGCTTTGAGCATGCCTTTTGCATCCGCCGGTGTGCCCGGCGCAACCACCTTCAAGCCCGGGAAGTGAGCAAAAACAGCATCGGGGGTTTGCGAGTGGGTCGCCCCTAGTTGACGCCCACCACCACCGACTGCGCGGATTACCATCGGCAGAATCATTTGACCACCGAACATATAATGCAATTTGGCTGCCTGGTTGACGATATGATCCATCGCCGAAAAGGCAAAATTAATAGTCATCAATTCCGCCACCGGGCGCAAGCCGGTCATCGCCGCCCCAATGGCAGCGCCAATAATCACCGCCTCAGCGATGGGAGTATCCCGCACACGGTCGCCGCCGAAGTGGTCGTAGAAACCCTTGGTTACCGCGTACGTGCCACCCCAAACGCCAACTTCCTCGCCCAGAATGAACACGCTCGGATCGCGTTCCATCTCTTCCCATAAAGCCTGGGAAATGGCTTCTCGCATGGTTATTCGTGCCATAATTAAATCCCCGTTATTCTTCGACGTAGATGTGTTTGAAAAGTTCTTCGGCTGCCGGTTCGGGACTGGCTTCGGCAAATGCGACCGCATCATTGACTTCCTCTTCCGCCAATTCGATCTGGTGGTTGAGTTCAGCCTCGGTAGCAATGTTATTATTCAATAAGAACGCATGATAAATACCTATCGGATCATTTTCCTGCCAGGTTTTCACCTCATCCGATGACCGATAGCGCTCCGGATCGCCCATTGAGTGACCGCGAAAGCGATACGTGTTGATCTCCAAAAACTGCGGACCACTGCCGTTGCGGATTTCCTCGTAAAGCCGTGCCGAAACCTCACGGACTTTCATCACGTCCATGCCATCCACGGCTTCGTTTTTCATGCCATAACCATCCGCTTTGCGCCGGATTTCCGAGACAGCCGAAGCGCGTTCAACCGCGGTGCCCATCCCGTATTGGTTGTTTTCACATACCCACAATACTGGCAGGTTCCAGACCTTGGAAAGATTAAGCGCCTCATGAAAATAACCAATATTGGTCGCACCATCCCCAAACATGCATACGGTGACTGCCTTGTTGTTTTGGTAAACATCACCCAGCGCCAATCCGGCCGCAATCGGCAGATGCGCACCGACAATAGCATGCCCGCCCCAAAAGTTCTTGCGGACGTCAGCCAGGTGCATCGAACCACCCTTGCCGCGCGAACAACCGGTAACTTTACCGAGCAATTCCGCCATAACTTCACGCGAGGACAATCCACAATTGATGGCAACACCATGGTCGCGATAAGCGGTAATAATCCGATCCTCGGGTCGCCGCACCGAGATCAACCCAGTGCTGACGGCTTCCTGCCCAATATAAAGGTGCAAAAATCCACCAATTTTCCCTTGCTGGTACAGTTCTGCCGACCTTTCCTCAAGCCGGCGAATCACGACCATCTGATGATATATACTTAAGTATTCGCTTTTCTCCATGCGCTGGAGATCCTCCTTTGTTCAAGATGCGCCGAAACCAAGAGACCGTCTCGGTGATCTGGTCTATTGATCAACTGGACAACTTCTCGAAGATTATACCAGAATCAAAAACCCCCATCAGCCGCTTGTAGCACCTGTTGGTTAACAGTTTTAAAGCCTTGTGGCTGTCTGTTGGACGATTATTCCTCTGGCAGACTGCGGTACGCCTCGGTCAAATCGATGCCGCGCCGTTTGAGGTACGCCCGACGAAGGATGAACCAGGTCAATCCGGTAAAAAAGGCTCCTGCCAGCAAACCAATCGCTCCCCAGCCAATGGGCAGCAAGTTAATTTCTAATATAAACGGGAGGACAATCACCCCCAACAGCAAAACCAGCGCCAGCCCAGCCATCAGCCGGACCCAGGTCAATCGTTGGCTAACACCACCCTCGGTTTGTAAAAACCGGTCTGGTTTAAGAATCAGCGCGGCAACCGGCAGCAATTGAGAAAAAGCAATGAACATGGGAAAATTAAAATTCGCTTGCAGCCAGGCAGCTTGCGCGCCATCCACAACCCCAATCAGGGCTATGACGGAGATCACCAGCAATGCAATCAACGGGCTATGTTGTCGCGGATGCACAAAACCCAACCAGGCTGGCGCTACACCATCCTGCGCCCAGGCTTTCAAAATTCGGCTGAACGACAACACATACACCTGTACCAGCATAACCAGCATAACCAGCCAGACCACCCCCGTAAAGAATAACAGCACCGGACTGGGGCGCAAAACAGCGCCATAAAATGGAAGCCAGGGCAATACCATACCCCGCAGCACTCCGGTAGACGCACCGCTTGGAGAAGCTACCGGCATGGGCAGTACCACACCGCCTTCACCGGTCACCCCTTTCAAACGCAAAAAACTTTCGGCAGCCAAGAATTGCCAGCTGATGGTTCGTTCGACCTGGATCACCACTGCCAGGATTAGAAAACCACCCAATAGCAAAGCCAGAAAACCGCCGGTGACCAGCCCATTACGCTGTGTATTTTTCTCTGCCGCCATCAATGCCGGCAGGGCAATCCCAAAGAATGTACTGATCCCGATAATTACGCCAATGACGAGCAGCACCAGCGTCGATTCACCCTGTGGTTTCATGCCCAGTTGAAACGCTAGGTTTAGGTGCAATCCGTGAGCGCCTTCACCGTAAATTTGATCGAAGTACTGACTGAATTGCCCGCCCCGGACGGAAGAAAACTGCCACATCAATACTGACCATCCGACAATGGATAACACTGCGCCTGCACGCAGAATGGTTTGGATAACACGCGGGGCAAGGATGGATAACGTAAAAGCCAATAAAACCAGCCCGCTGCCTATATAAACGATCACCTGAGGGTTTTGCAGGTTGGCTGCCAACACTTGCAGATCGTAAATTTTCAAGACACTGCCGAGCATACTGACCAGATCGGGCAGCAACAAGCGCGGAATCTGGCTGGCAATCGTACCAATGAACAAACCACCGCCAATTAAGAATGTCCACGAAAAGGCGAAACCCAACATTGGGTGAATCACACGGCTGGAGAGCACATAATCCGGTGCTGAACGCCCCACCAATGCCCCCATATTCATTATGGTTAGCACAAGGATGGCAGCCGCAGCCAGACCAACTCCAACCGTCAAAGTGAGATTAACGCCCGGATATTGTCCGGGCAGCACGCTGATCGGTAACCAGGTTGCCTGGATCAAACCAACACCAATGAAAGACAGACTCAAGATACCGACAAGGCTCAACCAGGTTGACAATTTTCCGGTTGCCGTAGCCTGCCGGGATTCAGCCCGGCTGGTAAGCGTTTCTGCAAGCTCACTCAAGTCCATCCTCCTGAACGGAATATCCCATGCCGTTTACTGGTGCAAGAAGAATACCCATAAAAAATTATACCAATCCTGCCCGCTAATGACCTTTCAATTCCGCAAAGAATACAATATTCCCGCAGCGCTATGCTGCGGGAATATGCTGTAGCAAAAAACGTACGAACAACTCAGGCGGAGTGTTTCAATGCCGCGTGAGCCGCCGCTAGGCGGGCAACCGGTACCCGGAAGGGTGAACAGGAAACATAATTGTTGCCAACCAGGTGGCAAAATTCAATCGAAGCTGGGTCACCGCCATGTTCACCGCAGATACCAACCTCGAGGTCGGGGCGTGCTTTGCGCCCGTCTTCCACCGAGATCTGCATCAGGCGCCCCACGCCGTCACGGTCGAGTGTCTGGAATGGATTCTTTGGCAGAATACCCGATTCGACGTACTTGACCAGGAAACTGCGCTCGGCGTCGTCACGACTGTAACCAAAGGTCATTTGGGTCAGGTCATTGGTTCCAAATGAGAAGAACTCAGCCACCGAAGCAATTTCACCAGCGGTTACGCAGGCGCGTGGAATCTCGATCATCGTGCCAAACTTATAGGGGAATTTGACTTTCTTGGTTTTCATCACATCCTGGGCAATTTCCTCAAGGTCAGGTTGGATGACTTTCAGTTCATTAACATGCCCGGTCAGGGGGATCATTACCTCGGGTTTGGCATGCACACCTTTCAAGGTAACGTTAGCGGCTGCTTCAAAGATCGCCCGAACCTGCATTTCGACAATTTCGGGCATCACAATGCTCAGGCGGACGCCGCGCAACCCCATCATCGGGTTACTTTCGTGCATCGCTTCAACTTCCTGCAGCAGGCGTTCCATCTCCTGGACTTCGCGAGGTTCACCCTTGCCAAGGATGTAACCCGCCAGCGCTTCCACGCGCTTGGTGATGATTTGTTCCTGTAAGTCTTTGGCAGCCGGGAGGAACTCGTGCAGCGGTGGATCAATCAAGCGGATAATCACCGGGTAGCCATCCATTGCGGTGAATAAGCCTTCGAAGTCCGCGCGCTGATACGGCAGCAGCTCGTTTAAGGCAGCTGTTCGTTCTTCGCTGGTCTTTGCCAGGATCATACGCTGCACAATCGGCAGCCGTTCGGGCTCGAAGAACATGTGCTCGGTGCGGCACAAACCAATCCCTTTGGCGCCGTAAGCGCGGGCACGCTGGGCATCCTTGGGATAATCTGCGTTTGCCCAAACTTGCAAACCCGTGGTGGGATAGCCGGCGGGTCCTTTGCGGACACCTGGTTGCGCGCAGATCTCATCTGCCCAACCGAGCAGTTTCATCAGGTCGGTCTGTTCTTCCAGCGATGGTGAGCTCATGGGTAGTTTTCCAAGGAAAACTTCACCCGTACCGCCATCGAGTGAAATCCACTCACCCTCGTGAACAACCTTGCCATTCACTTCCATGATCCGCTTGTCCAGGTCGATACGCACCATCGCGGCACCCACCACGCACGGAACACCAAACTGTCGGGCAACAACAGCCGCATGCGAGGTTGCACCGCCTTCACTGGTCAGAATACCTTTGGCAGCCAGCATCCCATGCACATCATCCGGCTTGGTAAACGGACGCACCATGATAACATCCTGGTGGAATTCCTTGTGCATGTGTTCTGCGGTATCCGCGTCGAAATAAACCTGTCCAACCGCTGCGCCGGGGGAAGCATTGACACCGCTGGCGAAGAAACGACCGTCCTTTTTGGCTGTCTTGATCGTTTCCAGGTCGAATTGCGGGTGCAAGAGTGTATCCACATTTTCCGGGGTCACCCGTTGTACCGCTTCTTTTTTGCTGATCACACCTTCATCAGCCAGGTCAACCGCAATCTTGACAGCAGCCTTAGCAGTTCGTTTTCCATTGCGCGTCTGTAGCATCCACAACTTGCCGCGCTCAATGGTGAATTCCATGTCCTGCATATCACGGTAATGATGTTCGAGTTTGTCGCAGATCTGCAGGAATTCCTGATAGCATTCCGGCATGTCCTTGGCAAGGTTTTCGATCTTTTCGGTATTGCGAATACCCGCCACAACGTCTTCGCCCTGCGCGTTGAGCAGGTAATCACCATATAATTTCTTTTCCCCGGTTGCCGGGTTTCGGGTGAACGCCACGCCGGTGCCCGAATCATTGCCCATATTCCCGAATACCATGGTCACAATATTGACCGCCGTGCCCAGGTCATCCGGAATGTTGGTGGCGCGGCGATAGTCAATAGCGCGCTTGCCATTCCAGGATTTAAACACCGCCTCGGTTGCCAAGCGGAGCTGTTCCATCGGATCGGCAGGAAAGTCGAAACCCAATTCCTTGCGCACAACCTGCTTAAACATTTCGGTGAGCTCTTTCAGGTGCTCGGCGTTCAAGTCGGTATCGTTTTTGGCGCCTTTTTCCCGCTTGTAGTCTTCGAGCACATCTTCGAATGCTTCATCCGGCATGCCCAGCACCACGGCACCGAACATTTGGATCAGGCGGCGGTAAGAGTCATAAACGAACCGTTCGTTATTGGTCAACCGAATCATGGCTTTTGCGGTTTCATCGTTCAAGCCAATATTCAAGACAGTATCCATCATGCCGGGCATAGAGAATTTCGCCCCAGAGCGGCACGATACCAAAAGGGGATTGTCACTCCCACCAAATTTCTTGCCCGAAAGCCGCTCAACTTCTGTCATGGCGGTCAACACCTGTTCCCACATACCCTCGGGGAATTTTCCACCCCCAGCCAGGTAGGCATTGCAGGCTTCAGTGGTCACGGTGAAACCCGGCGGCACCGGAACACCCAGCCGGGTCATGTCCGCCAGGTTTGCCCCTTTACCACCCAGCAAAGCGCGAACTGCATCCCAATCACCGCCAATATATTTTTCGGCAGCATCCAATTCATGGAATAAAAACACCCATTTCTTCATATCGTTGTATCCTCCAGAAATTTTTTAACCCCATCGCTGGGATAATTGATCCTAAGCCCTTAATCGAAACATTCTACCACAAATTTTTCCGATTCCCGCCGCATCGCCGCAAGTTGACTGATCAATCAGACACTTGTTTTGTAAAGAGGTTGAAAGGAAAAAAAGTCGGAAGTTCGTTGATAATAGGTTTGTACTTAACGCTAAGGAGAGGTGAATGAATATCCTGGTCATAGACGACGATCCGGCAATGACAGAATTACTCGCCGCGCTGCTACAAACCATCCCCGCAAAAGTCACCGCGGTTAATTCAGGTCAGGAGGGAGTCGATCAAGCCCATCAAAACAAACCGGATATTATCATTCTGGATTTGATGATGCCTGAAATGGATGGCTGGCAGGTATGCAAAAAAATCCGCGAATTCAGCAATGTCCCCATTTTGATCCTCTCGGCGCTCGACCATCCCGGCATGGTTGCCACCGCATTGGATGCCGGCGCAGATGATTACCTGATCAAGCCAGTTTCGAGTGGGATGCTGATTGCACGCATTCATACCCTCTTGCGACGCAGCAAGACCGTTCAACCCGGCGTTGCCGCCGCAACATCTCCGCTTGGTTAGTTTTTTATTGACCACCGAAGTCAATCCCCCGCATTGATACCCTGCGGGGGATATTTGTAGTTCACTTACTGTTCATACCCGCCAGGTTGAAATGTAGTAAAATTCGGATACATTTCCTGCCTGTTTTTGAAATTCTATAATTCTTCTCTATTCCAGCAGGATTTACTTCCCTGTAATCGTGGAGTGGCTATCGTGCAAACCTGTTCTCTCTGCTATACCCAATCACCCGATTCCGCCCAGGCGTGCCTGAATTGCGGTGCAGATTTACGCGAACGGTCAACGACCGCTGTGGCTTTACAGAAATTTAAAGCCAACCCACGGGTTTTGAACATCCGCCTTGTAGTTGATGACGATGCCTGCCCCGCCTGCCAGGAAATGAGCGGCACCTATCCTAAAGATGGTGTTCCTCATTTACCGGTGGAAGGTTGTTCCAGCCCTCAGGGCTGCCGCTGTTTTTACGAACCAATGCTGACCGAGATTTTCCCCTAAATTAATCAGCACCCATTCGAAGCACAGATCAACTGCATCAACACTTCGGCGATCTTCTCCGGCGCTTCCATCATTGGCATGTGCCCGGCTTCGGGGATTTCCACTGCCCAGCCTTTACTGGCCAATTTTACAAGCGTGGTCGATTTTTCTACCGAAATCAATTGATCTTTGCCGCCCGCAATTGCCACCAACGGCACTTTGATACCGGGCAGCCATGGATTGGCGTCCCGACGATCTGCCATCGCCTTCAATGCCGCCTCTACCACCTTGACCGGACATGCAGATATCATTTCTTTTAGCTGCGTCTGGATGGCAACATCGTGGGTCAGTTTCGGTGGCATACCCTCGGCAATATACTTGATTCCCTTGCGGCGCACATCTCGAGCGGTAATCAAGCGAGCCTGCCGTCGTTCAGGGGTATCAGGGTCTGCCTGAGAGGCAATCAACGCAAGCCCGAACAACCGGTTGGGATACGCATGAGCAAACTCCAGCGCTACGTATCCACCCATCGAATGTCCCGCCAGCACGACCTTTTCTACCTGCAGCCTGTCCAGGAGTGCCACCACATCGGCTGCCAACAGGCGCATCGAATAGTCATCCACTTCCGCCGTAGATTCACCAAAACCACGCAAATCCGGCAGAATCAGGCGCACTTTTTCTTTCAATAACGAGACAACCGGCTTCCAGATGGAACGCCGAAGTGGAAAACCATGCAATAAAACAAGCGGTATCCCCTCACCGTGCGTTTCTACGGCTAAATCAACCGTCTTCAGTTCCATGGTTCTCCCTCTCGTCTCCTTTAACCTCGTGTTTTAGCCAGTATTCCAACCATTCAAATGCCTGTTCGCGAGTTTGGATTTGCCCCGCGGCTTGCGCTTCCTGAACAATCTCCAATAATTCACCGATCTTCACACCCGGTTGCAATCCAAAGCGATTCATGATGTCATTTCCGCCAA
The DNA here is from genome assembly GCA_034411135.1 of Bellilinea sp. Taxonomy (GTDB): domain Bacteria; phylum Chloroflexota; class Anaerolineae; order Anaerolineales; family Anaerolineaceae; genus Bellilinea. The sequence goes on along the minus strand of DAOUMN010000076.1, from coordinate 16,964 downwards.
TCAGTCGGGGCGGAGCAATCCATTCTTCCCGCTTATCGAACCATGCTTCCAACAATTGCCGGCAAACCAACAACTCACGTTCCCACTCGGCTGAGCTAATTGTAACACCAGATTTTGCCAATGTGTCCGCCAAAGAAAGCAGGCAGACGTCAACCCCAGCTGCCTCTAATGCACGAAAATAGCGAAAAATCGAACGCCGGCTGACTTCACGGCTGGCTGTGGCCAGCTGATGAACACGCATGTGTCCGCCCACCATCCGGCTCAAGCGGTCGATTTCCGGATTGGATAATGCCAGCCGCCGTGCAATGGTTTCTGCTAGCGGAATACCGCGTTGTTCATGGCGCAGAAAGCGAATGCTCCCGTCCGCTTCCACCGTGCGGTTTTCTGGTTTAGCAATATCATGCAGCAATGCTGCCAGAAAAAGCAGGCTGCGCAACGACCGTTCAGAATGAATCGGTTGGTCATAGTGTTGCTGCAAATCCTTGCGGAAACGCCCCAGCGATAAGGATGTCATTCCCAGGATCAGGTTTTCACGATCGCCAAATTCCGGACCTAGCACCAGGAGAACATACAACTCCTCCAACCTGCGGATTGTTTCAAGGGTATGCTCCCAGACCGGCTGTGTATGCGGCGCAGACTGATCGACATTTTTCATCGCCGCTATTTCGGGGAAAAGCTTACCGAGTACATCCAGGCGGTCCAAAAGGGACAAACCGGTGTATACCCAACGGCTATCCAGCATACGGAAGAGTTCATCCCGCTTGCGTTCCGCCGATACCGCTTCAAGATCTTCCACCGCTGCCCTTAATTGCGAGAGTGTGGCAGGTTCGATGCGCAGTCCAAGGCTTGTCGAAAACCGCACCGCGCGCAGGATACGCACAGGGTCATCCGCAAAGGCTTGCGGGCTGCACAAACGCAGGATTTTTTTGCCCAGATCCCGTCCACCATTGAGCGGATCAATGATCCGCTCGGGTTGGCGGATATCGATTGCCATCGAATTGATGGTAAAATCCCGCCCTCTTAAATCATCCTCGATGCGAAAACCTCGCTGAGCAGCAAAATCCAGAAAAGTATTTTTTCCCTGCGCATTCTGGACGATCACCCGGGCGGTTTTCCGGCTGTCATCCAGGACAAAAAAACCGGCATTCAACTGGTTTGCCACCTGACGCGCCAACCGGACTGCATCCCCGCTTAGTGTCAGGTCAAGGTCGTGACTTTTTGTCCCCAATAGTAAATCCCGGATACAGCCACCCACCAGGTAGATATGCTGGTTGGGCTGGGCATGCTGGCGCAATGCAGGCAAAACCCCGGGAGTGGGAAAAAGATCTTCAAACGTGATTAGCATCCGGGACCGCTATGCGCCCTCCCGATAGCGGGCTTCGTCCACAACACCAACAAAGGGCAGGTTTCGGTACAACTCATCCAGGTCCAGACCATACCCAAAGACGAATTTATTTGGGATGGAAAAGCCAACATAGCGCACCGGCACGTATACCTCACGTCGTTCACTTTTATCCAGCAGGGTGCACACATACAGGCTACGCGGTTTACGCGCGGAGAGCAAGTCAAGCACCGAAGCCAGTGTTCTGCCGCTGTCAATGATGTCTTCCACAAGGATCACATCCTTGTCGTGGATATTCATATTCAAATCCAGTGTGATGCGCACCTGACCGGTCGATTCACGGTTGCCGCTGCCATAGGAGGAAACTGCCATAAATTCAACTGCGTGAGGGACAGAAATTTTGCGAATTAGGTCGCTCAGGAACAGGACACCGCCGCGCAAAATACAGATCAGCACCAGAGCATCGGAACTCTGAAAATCTTTGCTGATTTGCTCTCCCAGTTCGGACACCCGGTTTTGGAGTGTTTCTTTATCGATTAAAACTTCGGCTAAAAATTCATGGTAATCGCGCATATTTCCCTCCTCCCGGTGCTGCTCAATCGCGGGGCACCTGGTGATGCCGTCGACAGCGAGCTTCATACATTTCAGAGGCACCAACAATAATAACCGGATCGTCATAGCGCGCTGGGCTGCCGTTTACCAGCCGCTGAGTGCGCGATGCCGGTTCGCCACATACCATGCAGATGGCTTGCAATTTATCCACTCGCTCGGCGATCGACATCATCACTGGCATACAGCCAAATGGTTCGCCGCGGAAATCGGTATCCAACCCAGCCACAATCACGCGGATACCCCGCTCTGCCAATTGCTGTACCAGCTGGGTAATCTGATCATCGAAAAACTGGGCTTCATCCACTGCGACCACTGTCGTGCCGTCTTCCAATTTCTCCAGAATCTGGCTGGATCGTTCGACAGGTATGGCGTCGAATGCTGTCCCGGCATGCGAAGTAACCTGCTCGACCCGGTAGCGGTTGTCAATCAATGGTTTGAACACCTGCACTTTTTGCCGGGCGATGGTTGCCCGCCGAAGCCGACGAATCATTTCGTCGGTTTTACCGCTAAACATCGAACCGGTGATAACTTCAATTGAACCCGAGTGATGTTTCATGAACTCCTCGCTGATTTATGCTGGGATAGCTGGAATTTTACTCCAACTTACCCGCCTTGTGACGAAACCCGAAAATTAAAACAACAGGCAGCCCATTCAGGCTGCCTGTTTGAGGTTGCCCTATATTCTTAAGGTTACACCACAATATCTTCCGCGGCAGTCGGTAGATCATACCCTAACTGACGCAGCCGTTTCTTCAAATCGATCAACGACTTCCGTCCAAAACCTTCAACCGCCAGCAAGGATGCTTCGCCTTCTGCCAGGCGATCAATCACCTGCCCCACCGTTGTCAAACCGGCTTTCACTAACGCTTCGGTTGGTCGGTTACCAAGTTCCAGTTCCGCAACCGGACGGGCGGGGGAAGTTCGCGCGGCTTCGCGGGATTTCTGCGTCTCTACAAAATCCTGGCGAGCCTGCAAACGCTTGTAGAAGCGGTCGACCTGCCCTTCCATGTCCAAAATACGCTGCTGCTGGCCAGTAAAGAATGGATGACATTTAGAGCAGACTTCGGTTCGAATTTCTTTGCGGGTGGAGCCTGTTTTCCAGGTATTACCGCAGGCACAAATCACAACCGCTTCAGGATAATAAGTCGGGTGAATACCCTTCTTCATCGTGTAGTTACCTCTCTTTATGTTGAAATACTCCCGCCTTCGACCGGGTCAAACCGCCCGGCGATGCCAGAGTAACTCCTTGCTACTCAGCCTCAACCGGCATGACGCTGACTTTTTTGCGTCCGTTGGGCAGGGTTTCGTAAACCACAATGCCGTTTGCGGTTGCAAACAGGGTATCATCTTTACCAACGCCGACATTTTCACCCGGCTTGATACGGGTACCGCGCTGGCGAACCAGAATATTGCCGGAAAGTACAATCTGACCGGCGAAACGCTTAACGCCCAGGCGTTGAGCGTTGCTGTCACGACCATTGCGGCTCGAGCCGCCACCTTTTTTGTGTGCCATTGCGCTTACTCCACAAGAATTGAATCGATCTTCAACCGGGTATATTTCTGGCGATGCCCGGTTTTGACGCGGATGCGTTTCTTCGGGCGGTACTTAAATACGACCAGTTTCTCACCTTTGATCTGCGCTTCCAGGGTTGTCTTTACCTGGGCGCCTTTCACCTTCGGCGTGCCGACTACCACCTGTCCATCATCGACTACCAGCAGAACCGTATCCAGTGTTACCGCATCGCCCGGTTCACCTGGCATGCGATCGACCTCGATAGCGGAACCTTCGACGGCTTTATATTGCTTGCCGCCACTTTCCACAATTGCATACTTCATTTTTCCTCGTCTCCAATCTTCACTTCACCGCCAAACCCGCGGAAAGTTCCTAATCGCCAGCGGGCGGGGAAGTTGGGGTACAATTGCACGCCCCAGCGCGACTTCAGCCGGGGCTTTTGCGGAGAGTATTATACTGGCAAGCGTGCAGGCTGTCAACGATTTGATTCGATAGGTTCAGGCGGCACAGTTTCCATGGCGGGTTCAAGCTTTCGTGAATAGAAAATGTACCAAACGGCTGCAGCGGCGCATAATGCTACCCAACCTTCAATCCAAAGCAAGGAAACCCCTCGACTGGCAAACAAAACCACCGGAAAGTTGACCAACGTATGCATCAACACGGCTACCCAATAGTAGCGGGCTTGCCTCCTTTTTACAGCCAGGTACACCATCACCGACAAACCTAATTGGATTGCAATGGCAAATACCCGCTCAATGCCCCCAACGAGAAACATATAGGCTGGCGTCGAGATGAGTGTAATCCGAACCGTATCGGCATTCGCGCCAAGTTGCGGAGCAACCAGGCTTTCAAAAGCACCGTTATTGATCATCAGGCTAATTACCAGATTGGAAATATAGCCCAACCCAACCAGATAAATGGCTTCAAAACCGCCATGCCCCACACCGTATGCCAATGCATTTTTACGCTCAAGGCGGTTTTTCAACAGATAACGAAAACCAATCCAACGACCGGTCTCCTCAAAGAGACCAGCAGTCAGCCCAAGAAACAAACCAAGCAGCAGCGGTCGCACTGTCAACGCCTGATAAAATTCTGTCGTTGAAAGCATGCCAAGCAATGGAATGCGAATCATTACCTGGGGCACCAGAAATCCGAGCACACCCACCAGGACAGCCAAAATGGATATCCTCTTTTTTAGATACAGGTAGACGCCCAACCCAATCGGCAATCCAAATACGATCACGATCGAGAATGAAATCATTACAATGGACAAATAATCAACCACGGCTCCTCCTCACTCTATGTCCGGCTGCGCAGACGCCGATTGTCACCCTCCCGCACGGTGATACCAGTTCGATCCAGATATTCCAGAAATGCCAGGGCATATTTCCGGCTGGTGTTAAAAGAATCGCGAAATTCAGCTACTGTGATCGCACCTTTATCCTGGATAATGATTGTCACCCTATCGAGCATCTCTTGGAATGTCTCAGAAAGGAAAACAACATCATCGGAAACCTGCACAAGCCTGCCTGTCTCGATCAACGCCTGATAAAGATCATCGCCCAATCTTTGAATGCATTCTTTGACCGATGGTGGAGTGTACAGGCTAGCATGAAATGCCAGCAAGGATTGATGAATCAACTGCTCTTGCTGACTGGTAAACCGTATGGCGTGTTCCGGTATTGCCAATATGCGTAAGTTTTCCCTTAACCTGCCTTCTTCAATTAGCTGGTGGATTAGGATAGGAAAGACCCGCGGCGGAAGACCGGCACGGTTTTTAAGCATGTCCCACGGAATTCCATTTCGCAGCGGGTATTGCTGGTGAAATTGCTCAACCATCTCCACCAGCCTGGCTTTTTCCAGCATGACAATGTGACGGGCTGCCATCAGGTGGCTGGTAGAATCCTTTTGCCCATCTTCCACGTAAAGCACACTGCCCGCCTGCAACAGCGCTTGCAACGCAGTTTGTGCCTCCCCTGCTTCAATTCGCGCCATCTGAATTGCATCTGCAAACGATACAAACCGCGCTGCTGCAATGGTCTGCAATAGCAGCTCTCGTGGATCTGCCCGCCGCAACGTGGCTAAACGCTGAATCACATCTGAAGAAAACCGCTTGTGGCGGCGGGAAGGATGTGCATCCAGCACCTGCCCTCCACCCAGGGTTTCCCCGGGGGAGGGACGGCGCAGAATGAAATGATCTCCACGCACCAATACCACAGGTTCACGCAGTTCCAGCTGCAGCCAGCCTTCTTCCCCAGCGTCGATCTGTTCACCGCCCAGCACGCGCACTCTTGCCACTACTTCCGCCGCGTTACTGAAGAACTTGACCTCCATATTATGCCTCAGGGGTGCGAAAACCCCCTCAGTCACCCTGGCAAACGCATCCACGCGCTGTGTAGCAGAGTACTGCCCTGGCAGGCTGAGCACATCCCCGCGCCGGATTTGGGTCATGTCCACCCCGCTAATGTTAACCGCTGTCCGCCCGCCGGGCAGCGCCAGATTTTCCTTGCGCTTGTGGGTTTGTAAACCGCGAATTCTCCCGCGAATACCGGGCGGTAAAATCTCAATTTCATCGCCGATGTGCAGGCTGCCATCCTGCAATGTGCCGGTGACCACCGTGCCAAAACCCGCAATGGTAAAGATCCGGTCGATGGGTAGGCGGGGGCGGCCAAGATCAGGTTTGGATGGAGTGGATTGCAGGCAATTTGCCAAAGCTTGTTTCAATTCATCTAACCCTGCACCGCTGCGTGCTGATACCTGGATGATCGGCGCATCCGCCAGACAGGTGTGCGCGAGAATCTGGCGAATATCGTCTTCCACCAGAGCCAGCCAACCATCATCCTCGATTAAGTCCGTTTTGGTTAGCGCAACCACCCCGCGTTTGATTTGTAAAATGTCTAAAATGGTGAGGTGCTCACGTGTCTGTGGCATAACACCTTCGTCTGCCGCAATTACGAACAAAACCGCATCGATGCCACCCACCCCTGCAAGCATATTTTCGATGAAATCGCGGTGCCCGGGCACATCCACAATACCCACTTCTATACCGCCGGGCAGTTGCATCCAGGCAAAGCCCAGGTCAATGGTCATTTCGCGCTCGCGCTCTTCCTTTAACCGGTCGGGGTGGATGCCGGTCAGAGCAGCAACCAGCGTGGATTTACCGTGATCCACATGACCAGCGGTTCCAATAACATGCATTTAGTCTCTCCTATCCACCTAACGCCGTCGGCTGTTCACCGTCTGGTCCTGCTCCTCATTCCAGCTGCGCACCAGAGCCAGCAGCGATTGCAGCCGGCTGGTAGTCTCTTCGGTGACCTGGTGGGAAAAATCCTGGAATTCCTGGATCATATCTTCCAACAGGATCAGGCGCTCTTCTAATTTGGCAATCTGCCGGATGACCTCACGCTGCTGCTCTTCCTGGGCAAGCGTGTAGTTCGTCCAGCGCTTCTGGTCATCGGCTTTGAAGGACACCCACTCCTGCCGAAAACGGTCTTCAACCAAGCGCTGCATTTCGGTAATTTCATTGATCCGGCGTTCAAAGCGATTGGTGATTTCTTCAAAGGATTCCTGCGCGCGTTTCACTGCCCGATGAGTGGCTTCTAGCGATTGGAGTTGATTTTCCAGATTAGAGGATTGCGATTCGATTTGTTCGAAACGGCTTTGCCATTCCTTCCACACCCGGTCGCGCTCCAAAATCGCCATGTTTTGCTTCTCGATGAATGCAACCTGGTTTTGCCGCCGTTCACTCTCTGCGGCGATTAATTCACTGATGCGCAATTCAACCTTGCGCACCGAGTCGGCATTCAAATCCATTTTTCCGCGCTGTTCCTCTTGCCGCTTGCGCAGTGCTCCGACTTCCCCTTGTAAATCAGTCAATCGTTTGGAATCCTGGCGCTGGCTTTCCTCCAGCAACTTAATCTGGCGGCGGTATTCATCGTCCGAGCGGCGGATCAGCAGTAATTTCTGCTCCACTTCCTCGATCTCCCTACCCAGGCGATTTTCACCCTCTCCCCGGGCTTGCAAGGTTTTGCGAATTTCCGGCAACCCCTCCAGAGTTTTGCGAATTTCCCCCAACGAACGACTAACCGATTCGTTGTCCGCAAGGCGAATCTTTTCCATTTCCCGATCACGTTCGCTGCGCTGTTTCTCAATATCCTGGATCATACGGGTCAATTCCTGGCGCATCTGGGCAATCGAGGTATCCACCTGATTGAAGCGCAACAACGAGGTGGCAATCCGTGCAACCTCGCCTTCCAACTCTTTAAATCGCGGATCAATTGGCTGAAGTTTCTCTTCCAGGTTGGCTATGCGATCCTGTAGCGTTGCAACCAATAATTTATCTTTTCGCCGTTCATCTTCCAGCCATTCCAGTCGTTTTTCTAACTGTTCGTTTTCCATGAAAACATATTCCTCTCGTTGAAAAATTCAGCCGGAATCCTGCGGCTGGATCATTGCGGATGAATGCCCCAATTATAAACAATTCCAATCAGCGCGGAGTTAATAATGAGGGAGCAACCCGCAACACGAAGATAACCGATTGGTAAAATACCCCCGGTAATAATCCGAACAACAGCAAAAACAGGATTCCCCCCGCCAGAATGCCACGTTGCATCCAGCTCTCCACTCTCGGTTGCACCTCGTCAGATGAGCGCACGACATGAGTCAACACACGCAGCCCGCCGATCAAAAATCCCAAATTGCCCGCCAATACCCATAAAGTTTCACCCATAGAGAGGGCTGCAACCTGCTCCAACAACTCCAACCGAACTGGAAAACCCGCCAGAAGCGGGATGCAGCCGATGGAGAAAATCGCCATCAACAGCGCTATGGAAGTCAGCGGGTAGTGCTGTAGCAAACCGCGCATATGATCAAAATCCATCGGCTGGCGGTGATTCTTCAGTATACCCAGTGCCAGCGCCATTACGAACAGGGCGAGAAAACGGGGTAATAACCCTGCAGCGAACAGCATTAAACCCGGTAACGTATTTAAGCCAATCGCCAGCAGCGCGAAACCAGATTCAAAAATGACTGCGTAGCCAAAGATGCGGGTCAACCGATCTTGAAATGCCGCCCAGATTCCCGCTGTGGCAATCATCAAAATTCCGACAATACGTAAAATCTCATACAGTTGTTGAGAACTGCGCAGCCAACCGAAACCACCAATGAAGTCCAACCCGAGTACAAGTATGGAAACGGGCACAAAACTTAAAACAAATCCTGCTGCATATGGGTGAGTCTCGTTGATCAGTTGCGGAACCCAAGAGTAAAAAGGGAATACTGCCAGCCAAAAGGCAAAGCCGAGTCCAAGCATCAATGCTGCTCGTAGCAGCAGATCGGCACTAATCTGCGTGGCATCAGCACTGCCGAAAACCCACCCGGCAAATAATACGAATGGCATCCCCAAGGTTTGAAAGATCAAATAACGCTGCACACCAATCTTGACTGGCTCGCCCGGTGGCGCCAGCAAAGGAATACTGAACAAAACCGCCACTTCAACCAGCAACGCAGCATACAGGAACGGTTCGACCGAAAACGCCGCCACCAGCGCTGAAATAACCGCCAATGCAAAGGGAACAAAAAAGCGGTGTACCCAAATGCCAGATGCCCCGATGAACCAGACCGCCCCAGCGCCGTAGATCAGAGTAAGAAATGCACGTTCGTTATTTGTCAGTACAAAGCGGCGTCCCAGCACAAAAAGGCTATCTGCAATTTCCACTCGCAACCCGCCCAGGCGTATTGGCTCGCCAATCGGTACATAGGCTGCCAGCAAGGCTAGCACGGCTGTGACAAATACAGCAATGCCGACCGAGAGAGTCCGGTGTTGGCGCAAGAACCACAGCAAAACCCCGGCAATTAACGGTAATACGATCCAGATCAACGGCGCGTTCATTGTTGCTCCTCCAAACCCGCCGCGAGGATGAAATAGGAGCCTGCCATAGCGAGCCCCAGGGTTATGACTCCCAGCAAACCAACCACCAATACCGAGGTTACTAAACCAGCATAGATGATCTCAAATCCAGAGATAAACGTCAGCAACCCGATTATCAACCGAAATGACGCGGCCGTCAGCCCCATTTGCATCAAGCCTGCCGCTAGAAGGATCAAGCCACCGGTCAGGATGGTTGGTTCGATGGGTAAAAAGAAAACCACCTGAGGCTCTATCGAGAAAACCACGATAAATGCGAACAAGGTTGCCAGTATACGAAAAACCCTGCCTGACAGATCAATGGGTAGGTTGTTTTCTTCCAGGTTTACTTGAGACGCCGCCAGAATAGCGCCTGCCATCCAGCCAACAACGAGTTTAGCCGCCGCCAACCCCAGCGGCAAGGATTGACTCGCCAACCAAAAAACACCAATGTACTGCAAAGACAGCGCGGCAACCGTCCAACGCCAGTTTAGATGAAACACCAGGCAGAGACTGGTAAGGATCATCAGGAGGATCGGAAGATTATCCAGGATTGCGTTCATTGTGCGCCACCAATCAGAGAAGCCAACAACGCCAGTAGCAAAATCGACCAAAGAACGCCGCCCTCACCTTCAAAAAGGTTCGATAATACCCCAAGAATACGCTGTACACCGTGAAATAATGTTCGCAAAAAGCGATATAGCCAGTTCAACCGCAAAAACGAAGTGATAGCACCAGAGAGCACACCAAATAAGTGTCGCAGCCAGGCGGTAGGGCGAAAATCCTCATCTTCAGCAGCAACACCCTGCCGGATCAGCCGGAACGCCAGGATAGATAGCACCAATGTCAATAAGCCCGCCCACCAGATGCCCGGTGTCAAACTGCCTGGAACACCAAACACGACCGCCAACCAGCCAGAGGTAAGCAAAACAAACAAACCCAGTGCATACGTTGTGCGTACATACGGCTCCAGGCTGCGGCTATCCTCCCCGTCTCGTAACGCATGGCGAATATATCCACCGATCAGAATAACCTTTACGACCACCCAATATAATATCCACCCAATTGTGGCGCCAGTAGCCTGCCAGCCTGAAGCCAAAGGCGTAAACGGCAACCCTGAAAAACTGATCACCGCAAGTATCGGCAAGATCAACATGCGCCGGCTGCGCACAGAAAACAAAAACAGCATCCCGCCCCAGGCAAGGATAGCAATCCCCCACATCGGCGTCAAACCAGAATTCCCATAGCCTGCTGAAATCAACGCCATGCTGCTAAACGCCAGTCCAAAAAATGTGCGCCCGCTAATTTCACTGGAAGCGATCAACCACATCAACGCACTATACAGCCCAAGAATCGCAATTAAAGTCAGCAGGGTCGAATGCGTTTCGGGCAACGCCACACCTTGCGGTAATTTAGCCAGCAAAGCCAGGGCTGTAATCTGACCGGTGATGCGCATCAGGCTGGTTAAACCATGCTGCAATGGAAGACGTTGTTCGTAATTCGGATCAATCGGAAAGACCCCTAACCGGAGCACAACGGCTGTCATTACAAGCCACACATCCTGCGCTGCGACGTGATCAAAAGTGAGGCGCTCACCCCGCTGGTTCGCCAGGACGATCGCTGCCAGCAATAAAAACGTGCCAAATACCCTTAAAGCAAACGAAGCCAGCACCTCGCGACGGTAATGATCATCGCGAATCACCAGCATTCCATAGATCAGTTCCAGGAGGTCAAGGATCATCCAGGCAGACGCAAGCGCAACCGGTGATCCACTCAAAATCGAGAACAGCCCCGCAGCGGTGAAGACCATCACCGCTGCCCAGGAAAGCGGTGTACTGTTGTACTTGAAGCGCACCGGTGCGGTAAAAATGACTGCCAAACCAAAACTGACCAAACCGAAAGCGTACGCCCAGTTGGTAGTATCCCAGCGGAATAAAACCGGGTCAGCATTTTGCGGGTCAAAAGGACGCCAATGGGAAAATATCAGTGGCGCAGGTGTAAACCAGTGCAACGCCAGAACTCCCCCCCATACAAGCAGCATTCCAGCCACTGAAACCAGCCAGGCATAGCGGCGTCCCCGCTCGTTCCAGTACAACGCAAAAACGAGCGCAGCAATCAGCAGGATGAAAAGAACCGGCAGCAATGTCAGCATGATTACAGGACGGGGTTGTTTCCTGTACGCGGCTGGAATTTACCCATGCCAGCTTTCCCCAACCATTGCTCGCCATCCACGATCAAATTACCACGTAAAAATACTTTTTCCGGAAAGCCAGTCAACTGCCAGCCCTCGAACAAATTGTAATCCGTGCGGTGATGAGCCCTGGCAACGCCGTATTCCACTTTTTGCTGCGGGTCCCAAATGACAATATCTGCATCGCTTCCGGGCGTCAGGCTGCCTTTGCGCGGGTACAAACCGAATATTTTTGCCGGATTGGTGCTGGTCAGAGCAACAAACTGGTTTGCAGTCAACCTGCCGCGCACCACCCCTTCTGTCCACAGAATGGGCAACCGATCACCCACCACCGGCAGACCATTGGGGATTTTCGTAAAATCATGTTTACCCAGCTCTTTACCCGGAATTGCAACTGGTTTGCCCTCGTATATAATCGGCTGAGTGCCATCGTAAAAGAACGGGCAATGATCGGTGCCAACTACCTGAACAATTCCCCCCTGCAAACCCTCCCACAAGCGCTGATTATCCTCCGCGGTGCGCATTGGCGGCGAACAGATCCACTTGGCACCATCCGGGCGGCGTAGATGCTCAATAGTGAAAAACAGATACTGTGGGCAGGTTTCGCCCATCACCGGCAGCCCTTTCGATCGGGCGTATGCCAGTTGATCAACTTCACCGCCGGCATTCATGTGAACCACATATAACGGAGAATCCGCCAGCGCTGCCAGCGCAGAACCGCGCAACACCGCTTCAACTGCTGTCCAGGCTGGGCGGGTAAGCGCATGCCATTCTGGCGTCGTGTGCTCCGCTGCCAGCGCTTCGGTAACCAGTAATTCGATCACGTCTCCATTCTCGGCATGGATCATGGTCAAGAACCCATGCTTTTTTGCTATACGCAAAACCTTGAATATATTTTCATCCGACAGGCGCAGTCGGTTGTTGTAAGCGGTAAAGACTTTCAACGTACTGATCCCCATTCCTAACAAGGAAGGAATTTCCGCTTCTACCCGCTCGTCCAGGTGTGTGATGTTCATATGAAAACCAAAATCGACCGCTGCCTTGGGATCTGCCTTTGTCCGCCAAACAGCCACGCTGGCTTCAAGCCCGGCAGGTTCTTGTGGGACAAAATCGATCACCGTCGTGGTTCCTCCAAAGGCGGCTGCCTTGTGACCAGTATAGTGGTCATCCGAGGACACAGTGTTGAACATCGGCAAATCGAAATGGGTATGCGCATCCACCCCACCAGGTAGCACCAAGCGCCCGCTTGCTTCAATGACACGGGTATCCTCCCCTGCCGGCAATTCGCTGCCAATCAAGGCAATTTTTTCACCGGAAACGAGAACATCTGCTGTGAAAGTATCTGCAGCGGTGACCAGTGTTCCACCTCGAATTAATGTGTTCATCCTCGTCTCCTTTTCAAGAAATGTTTGTATCCTCACCGGGCAATTCAATCCACCTCGTACTGCAAGTGGGTTTCCTTAACTGTGCTCCGGTCTCCCAGCATTGCCAAAAGAAGAGCATCCAGTTGATCCAGGTGTTCAGGTAATGGATCGGTTTTGTAAGACGGCTGGCTAAGCACCCGTTCGCGCAGTCCTCGCCATAGCACCAATCGATCCTCGTGCTCCACAATCAGGTCTTTCAAGGTAACAGCCCGGTTAAAACGTGACCCGGTTGTGTACAAAAATGTCAACCGCCGCCAATTATTTGCCAATATCGGCGGGTTGACCACTTCCAGCGGTCCAATTTGCAGCTTGTAATACTCTTCGTTCGCGCGGGGATGCTCAGGTTCATCGCGCAACAATTGGCTTCGGGTGGCCAATTCATGCCCACGCACGGCAGCCAGGTAACGAATGCGCCAACGCTCTGGCTCGCCAAATGCACCAGTTTGATACAAAGCCAGGTAATCGACCGCCAGAATTTTGGGCGCGGATCGCAGCGGAATGCGGTACCAACCCAACAGCCGGGCAATTTCCAGGTCACGCGGCTGGGTGATCACCGCAATAAGAATGAAAGCACTATCCGGCACTGCCTGTCGCACAGTAATCACCCCGATTGGAAAGATTTAACCGGTATTATAGTCCATCCCACTGGTATGCGTCAGGGGGGCGACTTTGCAGTCGCCCCCGTGTGACGCGGTCTTTTCTTCGCAATTTATGGTTAGTTTACGCCAGCGCGCTGATTGAATTCATCGATCAACGCATCGATTTCTTCCACCTGCTTTTGGATATTCGTCCAATAATGCGGATCGTACCACTGTGCCTGGATTTCTTCGTACGTTTTCCCTTGTTGTTCGACCCAGGTATAGTACTTCAGGTTGTGAACCCGTTTACGCTCGGCGTAGGTCAACTCGATCAGGTGATCGGTTGTTTCGCCATGCAAGTCGCTGGCGAAGGCTTCGGCAGCATCGAAAGCAGTGAACTCACCGAATTCCTGGCGGTATTCCTGGATACGGCTGGAATATAGTTCCATCGAATCGGTCATCACGAACAGCATAATGTCGTTCTCGCCCATCTCGTAATACTTGGCGGCTTTGATCGCCGAGAGCATGTTGGCAATGCCGGAAAAACCGAACAGATCGAGTTGTTGAACCAGATCAGCCGGAACGCCTTTACGCACAAGGTATTCCCGCCCAGCCGGCTCATTGAACAGGCGCAGGATATCCACCACCGAATTATCATCGATGGCAACCACCATGTCGGTATTTTTGACGTTGTGGATCCACGGCACATGTTTGTCACCGATTCCTTCGATACGGTGCGAGCCAAACCCATTCTGCAGCAGCGTGGGGCACTGCAGCGCTTCGCTGGCAACGATCACGCTCTGTGGGAAGATTTGCTTCATGTAATCACCACAGGCAATTGTCCCCGCCGAACCGGTAGTGAGCGCCACACCGCGATAGGTATCCTGTGGACCCATCACCTGTTTTAGCACGTCTTCCATGGCATGACCGGTGACTTCATAGTGCCACAAGTAATTACCAAACTCTTCGAATTGGTTGAAAATCATCAAATCCTGCCCGGATTTGCGCAATTCCCAACACTTGTCGAAGATTTCTTTGACGTTCGATTCGGAACCCGGCGTGGCAATGACTTCACCAGCAATTTTTGAAAGCCACTCAAAGCGTTCTTTGCTCATCCCTTCCGGCAGGATCGCAATAGACTGGCAGCCAAGCAACGCCGAATCGTATGCCCCGCCGCGGCAATAATTGCCAGTCGAGGGCCAGACTGCTTTCTGAGTGGTCGGATCAAACTGCCCAGTCACCAGCCGCGGCACTAAACAGCTAAACGCGGCGCCTACTTTGTGCGCACCGGTAGGAAACCACTTACCTACCAGACCAACCAACCGCGCCGGCACACCAGTCAGGCTGGGCGGCAGCTCGATGAAATTAACCCCGTCAAATAAACCACCTTTGGCAACCGGTTGGTTTTTCCATGTAATCCGGAACAAGTTGCGCGGATGGACATCCCACAAACCAATGTGCTTCAACTCCTCTTTGACGTGGTCGGGAACAAGAGCCGGATTCTTCATTTGCGCATAGGTCGGGATAACAATCTTTCGCTCTCGCACCCGCTGCAATGCGCGTTCCCGGCGCTCTGGAAATACCGTCAGGTCAATGGTTGTCATTCAGTTTTCTCCTCTAAATTTGAAAGATTGGTTTTTGTAAAGTTTTCAGGGCTTTCGCTGACGATATATAGCGGACGCCCCTTAGCCTCATCGTAAATTCTGCCGATGTACTCACCCAGAATACCCAGGCAGATCAGTTGTACCCCGCCAAAGAACAACACCGCGATCAGTGTGGTGGCTTGCCCAAAAAAAGCCTGGGTCTGGATGGCGCGCATTACCACCACAACCGGAATTGCCAGGATTGCCAGCCCAGCGGAGATGAATCCCAGGTAGGTAGCCAGTTGCAGGGGAAAATAGGAAAAACCGGTTATGGCGGTCAGCGCCAGTCTGAGCATTTTTCGCAGCGGGTATTTCGTTTCTCCGGCAAAACGGGCAGCCCGCTTGTAGTACACGCCCGTCTGGCGAAAACCAACCCAGGCAGCCATTCCACGCAAAAAGCGATGGTGCTCACGCATCGTATTCAAAACATTGACTACCTTCCGATCCATCAGGCGAAAATCCCCCGTATCCATCGGTATTTTCACATCTGTGATACGGTAAATGATCCGGTAAAACAAGGATGCAGTTATTTTTTTGAAAAAGGTTTCTCCTTCTCGTTCTGCCCGCACAGCATAAACCACCTCATAACCGGCGCGCCACTTTTCGATCAAATCGAGAATCACTTCCGGCGGGTCCTGTAAATCCGCATCGATGATGACCACCGCATCACCGCGCGAGTAATCCAGTCCGGCAGTCACAGCAATCTGGTGACCGAAATTGCGGGCAAAGATCACCGGGCGGACACGCGGATCGCGAGTTGCCAGTTGGCGGATTATATCCGGTGATTCGTCCACCGAACCATCATTGATTAGAATCAGTTCCCAAGTGCCGCCGCTTCTATCCATGACTTCGGATATTCGCCGGTACAGCTCCTGCAAGCAGCAAGCCTCATTATATATGGGAACAATGATCGAAAATTCAGGTTTTTCGTTCATGTTCGCTCTTATTGATCCTTTAACAACAGGCTTCCCGAAACAAAAATCACAAGCCCAGATGATGTTTCAAAGCCGTCATACTCGGTTCGATGATCGGTGCCGCCGCAACCGCCTGCATCGCTGCGCGGATGTCTTTCAACCCGCTACCAGTATTGATCACCAGGACCGGGTCATCGGCTGTTATCTTACCCTGTGCAATGGCTTTTTTCAAACCTACATAGCCGGTCGAACCCGCTGGTTCAGCAAAGATACCCAGCGGTCCCAATTCACCAATGCCAGCAATGATTTCTTCATCGGAAACCGTGATGTACTCGCCGCCAGTTTCGCGAGCAGCGCGCACCGCACGAACGCCATCGCGGGGCAGGTCAACCGAGATGCTGTCCGCGATGGTTGTCGCCTGCACCGGCTCGATCTCTTCCCCGCCCTTGAAAAAGGCGTTGGCAACCGCGGCAGATTTTTCGGATTGAACCCCAAATATGCGCGGCATTTTTTCCAGCCAGCCCAAGGCATGTAAATCTTTGAACCCCTTGTGAATACCAGAGATGATATTGCCATCTCCAACCGAAACAAATACTGCCAATGGCGGATAATCGCGTTTCAAATTCAGAATTACATTTTCCCAGATCTCATAGGCGGCGGTTTTCTTGCCCTCAACAGTAAAGGGATTATAGCCTGTGTTGCGGCAGTACCAGCCAAATTCATCGGCTGCTTGAATAGTCAGGTCAAAAGCCGAATCATAATTGCCGTCCACCAGGATAACCTGCGCGCCATACACCAACAACTGCGCCACTTTGGCGGGGGGGGCTGTTTTTGGCGCAAAG
>DAOUMN010000075.1:0-2224 GCA_034411135.1 Bellilinea sp. | reverse complement strand
TACCATTCCTACAACCTGCTGCGGCTTGAAAATGGGCGCGCATTTATTGACCGCCTGTACGAGATGCTGGAAGGTCAGGTGTCCATTCTCTCCTCCGGTTTGCTAAGCGGTGAAGAATCGCTGTCGCTGTTGCGGAGTTTACAGGAAAGTTCGCTCTATCGCGCTGACCAGCACACCTACATCCTCTACCCCGACCGAGTGCTGCCTTCTTTCCTGAAAAAAAATACCCTGTTGCCCGAACAGGTCAGTCATTTGAAATTGCCGGCCCTGCTGGTTAAAAAACGGGACGGCACGCTCTTCACCAGAGATGTCCACGGGATGTATCACTTCGCCAGCGGTCTGCGGAATTTCCGAGACACGCATAAAGCACTAGAGGCGCTCAAAAGCCGGCCGGATTACGCTGCGCTGGTGGAACAGGAAAGCGAAGCCATCCAGAATTTGTTTGAAAGTACCTTCCGCCATGCCGAATTTACCGGCCGTTCCGGCACTTTCTTTGCTTATGAGGGGCTGGGCAGTGTCTACTGGCACATGGTTTCAAAACTTCTGCTCGCTGCGCAGGAAACAGCCCTGCGCTTTCAGCATGAGGACTCCGCCGAGGAACTACGGGCAGCCTACCGCGAGATACGCGCCGGGCTGGGATATCAAAAAACCCCTGCCGAATACGGCGCCTTCCCTACCGATCCGTATTCACACACCCCAAAAGGACATGGGGCGCGTCAACCCGGCATGACCGGCATGGTAAAAGAAGAAATTCTCACCCGTCAGGCGGAAGTCAGCCTGCGCTTTGAAGAAGGGCAGTTGGTCTTTGATCCGTTTCTACTCGACCGTGCTGAACTACTTTCCGCATCGCGTACCTACACCTATATGGATGTTTACGGTGAGCAGCAAATCCTGTACTTGCCGGCCGGCTCGCTAACCTGTTTTGTCTGTCAGACTCCCGTAACGATGCAGTTTGGGAATCATGATGAAATAGAAATTCACTATGCCGATGAAACATCCCGTAGGCTGGCAAGCTGCTACTTGGATGAAGAAACCAGCCGTCATATCTTTTGGCGGGATGGCGTTGTTAAATACCTTGTTGTGACATTCGCCCGTCTTGAAAAATGATACGCTGTTCCTTGTCACCGGTAACCTTGCTCGATGATGAGCCTAATCCAACTGAGGTGCTCTCAAAATCTTAACGCTGTTCTTTAAATTTTCTACTTGATTTCCAGGACAAGCGAAAAACCTGTAAAGGGAAGGCTGACAACTTATCGCAACGGAACAGCCGCGATACTGAAACGCCGCCTGGTGATAGCAAACATACACTATTGATTTTTAGCGCTCGAGTTTACCGCCATATCTTGGGAATTGTGGCGGTTATGTTGAGCTTGGCTAGCAGATAGAGCGGGTGATGGGATTCGAACCCACGATATTTTGCTTGGGAAGCAAACGTTCTACCACTGAACTACACCCGCGATCTATGGGGGATTATATGCGGCTGGATGAAGATTGTCAAGCGAACCAATCGAAATAATCTGGTTGGGTAATATGACCATCCCATGCCTGCTCTCCGCGTGAGATATGACTGGAATCACGCGAAAAAACCAAACACAAGCGTTATCCTGTCACTTACAGGAGGCGGTCAAAATGAACATCTTGCTTGTGTACCCTGAATTTCCGGATACCTTCTGGTCGTTCAAACATGCTCTGAAATTCATTCAAAAAAAAGCGTCTTCGCCGCCGTTGGGATTGTTAACAGTTGCCGCAATGCTGCCGGCGAATTGGAAAAAACGCTTGGTGGATTTAAACGTGTGCGCACTTAGGGAAGAGGATATTGGCTGGGCAGACATGGTGCTGGTTAGCGCAATGGTGGTTCAGCGCAATTCCGCGCGTGAAGCGATTCGGCGATGCAAAGCCGCGGGAAAACGGGTAGTTGCTGGTGGACCCATTTTCACCGGTGAATGGGAAGAATTCCCGGAGGTGGACCATTTTATCTTGAACGAAGCAGAAATCACACTGCCACAATTCTTAAGCGACGATGCCAAGGGGACTGCGCGGCGGGTTTATTCAACCCACGAATATGCAGACATGCGCCAAACGCCGGCGCCTTTGTGGGAATTGATTGATTTTCGTGCCTACGATTCATTGAGTATCCAGTTCTCCCGCGGTTGTCCGTATGATTGTGATTTTTGCAACATCACTGCCATGTTGGGGCATTATCCACGTACCAAGAGCAAGGGCC
>DAOUMN010000074.1:0-22069 GCA_034411135.1 Bellilinea sp. | reverse complement strand
CAGAAGCTGGCACTGGTGCGTGCACTGCTGCACGACCCGCCGGTGCTGCTACTGGATGAACCCACTTCGGCAATGGATCCGGAGAGTGCCCGCGTGGTGCGTGATGCCATTCGCGGGCTGCGTTCTGACCGCCGGGCAGTAATCCTGTGCACGCACAACCTGGCAGAAGCTGAACAGCTGGCCGATCTGATTGCAATTATCCGCAAGGGGCGCATTCTTTTCAATGACGCACCAGAACGGCTAAAACAACTGCTACTTGGACCGCAGGAATACGAGGCAGTTCTGGGCTCATCTGTGAATAACGATCTGAAGGAATTACCACCGGGTGTAACCCTGAAGGACCGCCAGGAGAACCGTCTGGTGTTCCAGGTGGAACAACCGGAATACACCAATCCGCGTCTGTTACGCCTGCTGCTGGACAGCGGCATCCAGGTGATTTCATTTTCGCCATTGCAGCGCAGCCTGGAGGATGCCTACCTGCGCGCGGTCAGTCTGGAAGGGGGAGCGAGTGATCGGCAAAATTGAACCTGCCCTGATTATTGCCCGCCGCGAGGTACGCGACCAGTTCCGTGATTGGCGCATCGTTTTCCCTATCGTTATCCTGACGATATTCTTCCCATTCCTGATGAATTTTACTGCCCGGCAGTTGTTGGATTTTGTAAACCAATACGGGGCGAACCTGATTGGGGAACGATTGATCCCATTCTTGCTGTTGGTGACAGGTTTTTTCCCTATCTCGATATCCCTGGTGATTGCGCTGGAAAGTTTTGTTGGCGAAAAGGAACGCGGCAGCATCGAACCGCTGCTGACCTCTCCACTGGCTGACTGGCAATTGTATCTGGGCAAGCTGCTCTCCGCGACCGTTCCACCGCTGATGGGCAGTTTCCTTGGTATGAGCGTTTACCTGGGCGGGCTGGTTCTGAATGATATTCCTTTGCCGGGTGGGGAAACCCTGCTGCAAATCATCATTCTCACCATGGTACAGGCGGTAGTGATGGTCAGCGGAGCGGTGGTAGTCTCAACCCAGGCAACCTCGATTCGAGCTGCCAATTTACTGGCGAGCTTCATTATCATTCCAATGGCGTTGCTCATTCAGGCGGAAGCGGTGGTTATGTTCTGGGGGCGAGACACGCTGTCGTTGTGGTGGGTGGTTTTTGGGTTGATTGTGCTAGCAGGTTTACTCATTCGCGTGGGTCTGGCGCATTTTCAACGCGAAGAATTGCTCGGCAGGGAGATTGATGTTCTTAACTTACGCTGGATATGGCGCATTTTTTGGCACAATTTTCGTGGAGAGGCGCGCAACCTGGGGGAGTGGTACCGCGATAGCCTGGGTAGAACCTTGATAAATCTGCGCGGAAGTATACTGATTGTGGTGTTGCTGGCGGTGTTCATTATTGCGATTGGCGCACAGCAAGCGGATCGTTTTCGGCTGGAGCTACCGGCTGGTACGATGGAACAACGCCTGACAGATTTACAGACCAATTTTCCGCTGGGCTCAGCGGCAAACGTGCAGGCGATTTTCTTTCAGAACTTGCGAGCAGTTCTGGTTGGTTTTATTTTAGGATTGTTCTCGTTTGGTGTACTGGGCACACTGCCACTTCTGGCGACGCTTGGTTTATTAGGCTATCTTTCGCAAATCCTTTCAATCAATGAAATGCCGGTCTTTGATATACTGGTAAGTGCAGTTGTCCCACATGGGATTATCGAGATTCCGGCGTTACTGCTGGCTACGGCTGCTGTGTTGCGAATTGGATTTTTATTGGCGACGCCGATGAAAGACAAAACGGTTGGCGAAGTGTTTCTGATGGCGCTGGCAGGCTGGCTTCAGGTGATGGTTGGGGTGGTGATCCCGCTGTTGTTGCTTGCTGCGCTGGTCGAATCGTGGGTAACCCCGCAGATTGTACTGCGATTTTTTGGATAGGGGATTGCAAGGAGTACAGGGAGGAAATCATCATGCAAAAAATCGTCCTGCTGGGCACATCCAATGCGGTACCAGCCGAAGGGCATGAAAATGCTCATATGTTGATCCAAAATGGAGAACACCTGGTGTTGGTGGATTGCGGCGCAAACCCGATCATTCACTTGCCCAAAGCAGGCGTTGATTTCGACCAGATAGAGGATATTATTCTGACTCATTTCCACCCGGATCACGTTTCGGGGGCTCCATTGTTGTTGATGGACCTGTGGCTGATGGGACGAAAAAAACCGATAACCGTTTATGGGCTGGCGCATACCTTGAGCCGCCTGCAGACGTTGATGGATTTGTATGATTGGGCTACCTGGCCCGGTTTCTTTCCAATCACATTTGTCGAACTGGTCGAAGCCGAGCATCAGATGGTGTTGAGCAAGCATGGTTTGGTGATTACCGCATCGCCGGTACAGCACCTCTTACCGACAATTGGCATTCGCATCGAATTCAGTTCCAACGGGAAGGTGGTCGCTTATTCTAGTGATACACAACCCAGTGACAATGTGGTGCGGCTGGCGCATGGTGCGGAAATCCTGATTCACGAAGCAACCGGCGCATCGATTGGACATACCTCGGCGCGGCAGGCAGGTGAAATTGCTCAGCGGGCTGGAGTCCGGCAGCTCTACTTAACCCATTACCCGGTTAATGCCGATCCACAGGAAATGATTGCTGAAGCCAGCGCTACTTTCAAGGGAGCGGTGACCGTGGGGTTTGACTTTATGGAGATTGACATGAATTAATGCCTGCTCGGTGTGTTTTATGAGCAGTATCATTTATCATTAACGAAAAAAATTTACCAGCCGAGCAGGAAGGGCTCCCATTCGGCGTATTCAGTGAGATGTCGTCCGAAGATATACAACGCCGAGGCAGGTGGTTCGGCGGGCTGTCGGGTCAATTGCATGCCTGCCTCTGCCAGAGTCCGGCCGCCTTTGCGGTGATTGCACTGCGCGCAGGCAGTGACCACGTTGCTCCAGGTGTGCTGACCGCCCAAATGGCGTGGAATGATATGATCAACGGTCAGTTCGCCACTGCGCTTACCGCAATACTGGCAGGTGAAATTATCGCGGCGGAAGATCTCCCGCCGGGTAAGTTTGACCCGCAATCGCGGGCGGTGAACCATATGTTCAAGACGGATGATGGATGGGCGCGGGTAGATAGCTGCACTGGTGTGTATTTCTCCACGTCCATTAACAACCAAGCAAGCCTTCTGGGTTAGAATTAGACCAACCGCGCGGCGCAAGTCGCAGACATTGATTGGCTCGAAATTGGCGTTCAAAACAAGAACATTATCCGCCATAGCGACCTCACCCGAACGATTATAGCACCACCTCTATACAACGGCTATGAGGAAACGGTTAAAAAGTGTTAATATTGTTGTAGCTTATTGTTAGAGGAGGGAAGCCATGAATGTATTGATTGCAGGTGGTTCCGGGTTGATTGGCAGTTCGTTGACCCAGGCTTTACTACAGGCGGGCAATAAGGTCTGGATTCTCAGCCGCAGTCCCGAACGGGTTCGCCTGCCGGCAGGCGCGCAGGCAGTTGGCTGGGACGCGGCAACCACTCAAGGATGGGGTGAATGGATCGAGCACGTGGACGCCGTGGTTAACCTGACCGGGGAAAACCTGGGTGCCGGACGCTGGACGGCAACGCGGCAGGCGAGATTTTATTCCAGCCGGGTTGATTCGGGAAAAGCTATTCTGGCGGCAATTGCCCAGGCTGCTTCGAAGCCCAAAGTGCTGATCCAGTCCTCTGCGATCGGCTACTATGGCAATGGTGGCGATCGTGAACTGGACGAATCCAGCCCGGCGGGTAGCGACTCACTTGCCCAATTGTGCGTGGACTGGGAAAACTCGACCCGCCTGGTGGAGGAACTGGGAGTACGGCGGGTGGTCATCCGCACAGGAGTAGCGCTTGCACCAGATGCCGAAGTTTTCAAACGGTTGTCTCTGCCTTTCAGATTATTCGTTGGCGGACCGGTAGGCAGTGGCAGGCAGTGGCTGGCGTGGATCCATATGACAGATGTCATTGCTGCCATCCAGTTTCTGATCGAGAATCCGGCTGCGCAGGGTACGTATAATCTGACTGCTCCACAGCCGGTTCGCAACGCAGATTTTGGCAGATTGTTAGCAAGGGTGATGCGCCGCCCCTACTGGATGCCGGTGCCTGCCTTTGTACTGAAACTGGTTTTAGGTGAAATGAGCCGCTTGGTGTTGGATGGACAGCGTGCTGTACCGCGTCGACTGCTTGAGGCAGGTTATCCCTTCCGCTATTCGCAACTCGAAACAGCGCTGCACAGTTTACTGGCTAAGGTGTGATCGGTTGGAGCGCACTGGCAAGGATGGTTTTGCCAATCGATTGCACCAACGGTGCATCGTCCGCCTCGATTAACACAGCCAGGGCAAGTGGGCTGCCGCTCCAGGTGGGCAGCGTTCCAGCAACATACCAGGAGAGTGATGTTTGCCCCTCGCTGAAAGCCGCAACAGTTTCCCAGACCGGCATGTCTTGAGAAGAAAGATTGCTGACCGCCTGGTCAATCTCTCTGGCAGGCAATACTTGCTGGGAGGGCTGTGCCGGTAGTATGATCCAGCCCTGATGAGGTGTTTCGACAGAAATTGCCAGCCGTGGGCTGGGACGGATGCCGTCGTTGGTCAACACGGCGGCAGCCAGTACCATTTGCATGGGCGAGACAGTCAGTCCATCGCGTCCCAGGGATGCCAATCGCGAGTTGGTAATCGGCTCGTCGGATGTCGGTGGTGAGGCGGGCAGACGGGCATCTGGGACAGTATAAAAGCCCAAAATGCGAAACAATTCGCGCAGCTGCGTGGAACTTATCGAGCGGCTCAATTCCACCAGTGGTGCAGGGCAGCCGGCTTCGATGGCGGTCTCCCAGGTCAGCGGCGTGCGCGGTGGGCGGGCACAGCTGAGCGTTTTTTCCCCCAGGTTGTAGGTTAAGCGGGAAGGTAAAGGGGGTAGTTCGCCGCGCGACTTTGCATAGGCATATAAAAAAGGACCCAATGAATTGGCAGGCGGGTATTGACCCTGGGTAGCGCGATTGACCAGCGGTGCAGATGGATCTGCTGCCCATTCTGCAAAGCGTTCTTCCAATTGGTTGGGATCGAAATGGGGGTGCGATGCCATAACCAGGATCTCTCCGGTGTTGGCATTGAGCAAGACCAGCGCGCCTTTTTGCCCTTCCATCAGCACATCGGCTTTCTTTTGCAGTTCGATGTCCAAGCTCAGGCGCACACGCAGCCCATCCGGTGGCTGAGAATAGATCCACTCAGCCAGCCAGATTTGGGAAGCCGGGTTGGCTTGTAGCCCGGTAAGGTAACCATCCAGCGAGGCTTCTAGCCCGGCGCGCCCAAAGCGCGGATTGACATAGCCGATCGTGTTTCCCAGCGGTGGGTAGAGCAATTGGCGCTGCAGGTTGCCGCGATCGCCAACCGTGGTAGCAATCACCTGGTTGCGCCGGTCGAGCAGGTCGCCGCGTGGCACAAAACGCGCATTAACCATCCAACGCACGTTATCCGGGCGGACTAGCAGGTCGTCAGCGCGGATGACTGCCCACCACCCCGCCAGTAGTGCCAGGGTGGCGAATCCAGCTAAAAATAGACCACCTACCCAGCGGTAGGGCATGGGGCGTTGTACCACAAGGGGTTGACTGCCATTCGAGCCACTGATCCACAACAAGATCAGAATCGCCATCAGGCAGGTAGCCAGCGATGAGCCGCCGTACGATACCAGCGGCAGCGTGACGCCGGTCAGGGGTAGCAGGCGCAAGTTACCGCCGATGATCAGGATTGATTGAACCGCAAAATATACCCCGATTCCCGCAGCGAGGAAGCGGTGGAAACTGCTGCGTGCGCGCAGTGCAATGATCAGGCAGCGGTAAGTGAGTAAGGCAAAGACTGTCAGCAAAGCGACCATGCCTGCCAGGCCGGTTTCTTCACCGATTGCGGCGGCAATAAAATCGGAATGAGCCACCGGAACCAATCCCGGACTGCCCAGACCGGGGCCCGAACCCATCCAGCGCCCGGCAGCTATCGAGATGAGTGACTGAACGATCTGAAAGGAGCGGTTGGCGGAATCCATCCATGGGTTTAGCCAGGCTTCGACACGCAGGCGGATGACATCGAAGACAAGTAGACCAATCACAGCTGCCATGGTGAGAAATATGCCGCTGAAAATCAGCACCCGGCGGCGGCTGGAAGCCAGGAAAATCAGCAAGGTGTAGATGATGATGATCAGCGATGCTGCTCCAAGGTCACGCTGGACGATCAGCAGCAGCGCTGCCGCGCCGGTCATTACCAGGGTTGGAGCTAGCAGGACAGCCAGGTTAAATTGAAGCGGGATGCGATCTGCCAGATACGCCGCCAGAAAGAGAATCAACAGCAGTTTCAGTGGTTCCGAGGGCTGAAAATAGAAACCGCAACAGCCCAGCCACAGCCGGGGTCCTTCGCCTGCCGGGTAAGTGCCAAACAGGAAGGTGAGCGCGGTCAGAACAAGACCGCTGGTCAGCCAGAGGTATTTGTAACGCCGCAACCAATTTAACCCTTGCGGGTGGCGTACTGTCAGGATCAACACGAGCATACTTACGATCAACCAGAGAGTCTGGCGGTTGCCGAGAGTTGCGTCCAGCCGGAAGATGGTTAGCAATCCCCACCCGGTCAGCAGCCCGCTGAGCGGTAGTAGGTACGGGTCGTGTTCGTCACTCCAACGATTGACTGCCCGGTACGCCAGGCTGAACAGGGTCACCCAGGCTGCCCAGCCGACCCAATGAGTCCAGCGGTATTCTACCTGCCAGGAATGCAGCCGTACCGTCGGTGATAGGGTCAGAATAACAGCAAACAAAGTAAGAAACACAGCGGCGCAGGTCAACAGCCGCCGTTCGAGGTCATTTTGCGGGACAGCAACAGGTGGAAAGAGCCAGTTCACGATTTGAAGTACTTATCCACCAGCAGAGACAATCTTTGACGGGTTTCCGCTGGAATGCGGCTTGGATCGGTGATGATGGCTTTTTCCAGCGCGCTGCCGCATTCGCAGGGCTGGTCTTCGTTCAAGCTGGCTGCCAGGGTGCGAATGGTTTGCTGGGCTGCCTCGGTATTCTGCGCAAGGGTGCGGATGACCATTTCCACGTTGACTGGTTCCTCACCTAAGTGCCAGACGTCGTAATCGGTAATATGCGCCAGGCTGGCGTAACATAATTCGGCTTCACGTGCCAGGAACACTTCGGGGGCAGTAGTCATGCCGATGATCGAAACGCCCCACGAGCGGAACAGGTGCGATTCAGCGCGGGTGGAAAAACGTGGTCCCTCAATGGTAATAAATGTGCCACCGCGGTGGACTTCCACACCACTGCTGACTGCTGCCTGGTGTAATTGCTGGGACAGGTTAGCGCAAAATGGATCAGCAGTGCTGACGTGCGCGACCAGCCCATCGCCGAAAAAGGTGCGTTTTCGGTCACGGGTTAAATCAACGACCTGATCGGGAATGATGAAATTGCCGGGTTTATAGTCATGTCGCAAGGAACCGCAGGCGCTCACTCCGACCACGAAACGCACCCCCAGTTTCTTAAGCGCATAGATGTTGGCTCGGTAATTGACTTCGGAGGGCAAAATATGATGGCCAATACCGTGCCGCGCCAGAAAAGCAATCCGTCTGCCTTCCAGGCTGCCAGTCATGATCGGGGAGCTGGGAACGCCGAAAGGGGTTTCGACAAGCACGGTTTCGACCTGTTCCAGACCGCTGAAATGGTACAATCCCGACCCGCCGATCACGCCCAAAATGGGTTGTTGGTTCATGGTTCTCTCCCTGAAAAAAGTTATTATTTGGCTTCGATATCAATGCGGTAGGTTACCTGCCCACAGCGAACTTCATCACCGCTGACAATCACCGTCCGGGTGATCAATCTTTCTTCGTTTAGAAAGGTGCCGTTGGTAGAATTTAGGTCTTCCACCCACCACTGGTTCTGGTAATACGAAAAACGGGCATGCCGAGCCGATACCGTTTCATGTTGTAGCGGAATGGTGCAGCTCGGATCACGACCAAGGATGATTTCCGTTTTTTGGAAACGCAGTTCGTCTTCGGTCAATGCGTCCAGCGGCGTAAAACGAATGGCGGGTATCAATGCGCTCGAAAGGCTCTGGGTTTGAAAGCGAAGGTCGCGCCAGATGACGCTGAATGCCCAAAAAAGGAAGGCATACAGCGCCACTGTCATCAAAATTCGCAGGATGAGGACAACGATTCCACTCATGGGAAAATTATACCGAAGGTTCAGCCGGGGAGGTGTTGCTGCGTGGATTGGTTGTGCCAGCGTCTTCGCCGTAGATCAGGGTGTACCCTGCCAGGGAGATGACATCACCAGGGAAGAGGGTTGTCTGAGTGATGCGCGTGCCATTAACGAACGTACCACCGGTTGAGTTAAGATCAAACAGGATCGTCTGGTTTTTTACCCGCCGGATCTGGGCGTGGGTGCGCGAAACGCGTAAATCTTCAATTACCAAATGATTGTCGCTGCGGCGTCCCAGGTTAATGACTGGCAGGTCGAGTGGAAAAAACTGGCTGCCGTTGACAATCAAATAGGCGCGGCTGGTGGCTTCTTCCACGGAATTTTTCTCGCTCTGCAGGATCAATGCGGCGGTCGAACCTAGCTCGGTGTTTTGGAAGGCAGCCGTGACCCGCAGTTCGGCTTCACCAAGCCGTTCGTCAGCAACAACCTGGATGACTGGTGCCGCTGCGAAATACGCTCCGGATTCCACCGAAGTTTCATTGAGAACCTGGCTCAGCCAGGTCATCCATTCTGGATTGCTCTGCCAGGCGGCGGCATGCGCCGGGTGCATGGCAAAGACGAGGATATTCGGCAGCGGCTGGTTTTCCTCGCTGTTGCTGAAAACCTGGGTGCGCAAAGCGTCGACGATTTGAATAGCCAGGCGTGGCTGGCGGCTGCGCCACGGTAGCCACGAAAATCGGGTTTCGATCAAGGCTTGCAGCCGCGATTCGATGTAATCCAATCGGGATTTCATAACGGTATAATTATAAAACCAGTAGGAGTAATCCGATGAGTCAATCCGGCTTCGAAGAAATTCAACACACTGCCGATTGGGCGCTGCGGGTTTGGTCGGCAGATCTCGCCGGGCTGTTGCGCCAGGCAGGGTTGGGCATGAACGCGCTGATGGGACTCGAACTGGATAAGAACCAATCTTGTTCGATATCTATTACCCTTGCTGCAGCAGATGCAGAAAGCCTGCTGGTGGCGTTTTTGAACGAAATCCTTTTTTACCAAGAAGTCGAAGGTATTGGTTTTCCCGATTATCCGCTGAGTCTCGATGGGTTGTCACTGAAGGCGGAATTGGCGGGCTTTCCTGTACATCGAATGGAAAAACCCGTCAAAGCAGTGACTTTTCACAACCTGGTGATCGAACCGGTTGGCGAAAGGCTGGAAGCCCGAGTTGTCTTCGACGTGTGAGGAAACGGGCGATGATTCGAATTCAGGACTTGAAAAAAATTAACGAATATGAATGGGAAGTACCGGCTTCCTACCGCCGTGATATGCGCGTTGCCGTGCGTCTGTTCGTTACCCGCCGCCTGCTGGAAGCTGCACTACAGGATCAATCCGTTGAGCAGGCTATCAATGCCGCGACGCTGCCCGGAGTTGTTGAACCAGTGGTAGTCATGCCGGATATGCACCAGGGGTATGGTTTTCCCATCGGCGGGGTGGCTGCCACTCTATACCCGCACGGAGTCATTTCACCGGGAGCAATTGGTTATGACATCAACTGCGGGGTGCGGTTGCTTGGCTCGCGCATCTCACTCGAAGAAGTGCAACATCGGCTCAATGACCTGGCAAACGCGCTCAACCGGCATTGTCCCAGCGGTGTGGGCAGCGAAAGCGCTCTGCGCCTGAGTGGCAGCGATCTGGACGCAGTTTGCCGGCAGGGGGCGCGCTGGGCGTTGAAAAAAGGCATGGCAAGCGAGGAAGACCTGCACCGTACCGAGGAAGGCGGGGAATTGGAGGGTGCCGACCCGGCAAAGGTCAGTCAGCGCGCCCGGCAGCGTGGACTCAACCAACTGGGTACATTAGGGGCAGGTAATCACTTCATCGAAGTTGGTGTGGTCGATCAGGTGTTCGACACAGCAGCGGCACGGGCAATGGGATTGGAAGAAGGCATGTTAACCTTGATGATCCATTGCGGATCGCGCGGTTTTGGTCACCAGATTTGTACCGATTATGTGCAAGACTTACAAAGTGCGGTTCGGCGCTACAATATTCAATTACCCGACCGCGAGCTGGTCTGTGCACCGCTGGACAGCCCAGAAGGAAAGAATTACCTGGCAGCCATGCGCAGCGCCGCCAATTACGCATTTTGTAACCGTCAGGTGTTGGCACACCAGGCACGGCAGGCTTTTGAGGAAGCCCTGGCGGGCAGCGGATTGCGCTGGGATTTGCACCCCGTGTATGACATTGCTCACAATATGGGTAAAGTCGAAACCCATGTGTTGGATGGTAAAAAAGTTCGTGTCTGCGTCCACCGCAAAGGGGCTACGCGGGCATTTGGACCGGGCAATGCGGAACTTCCGGATGTTTACAAGCCCATTGGTCAGCCGGTGCTGGTGCCGGGCAGCATGGGCACTGCTTCGTGGGTACTGGTTGGTACTGAGCAGAGCATGGCGCGTTCATGGGGCTCGACCTGCCATGGTGCCGGACGGGTGCTCAGCCGCAGCAAAGCCAAGAAGGATTTCCGCGGGGAACGCCTGCGCGGCGAACTGGAGCAAGCTGGCATCCGTATCCGTGCCGGTTCAATGTCCGGGCTGGCAGAGGAGGCGCCGCAGGCATACAAGGATGTGGATGAGGTGGTTGAAACGGTCAGTGGCGCAGGTATCGCGCGCAAAGTTGCCCGCCTGCGCCCGGTGGTGGTGATCAAGGGCTAATCGGACTCGTCCGTGTGCATGCTGATGGCAGCCGTACGGGCATGAGTCAGCTCGATCAGCGCTTTGACC
The DNA here is from genome assembly GCA_034411135.1 of Bellilinea sp. Taxonomy (GTDB): domain Bacteria; phylum Chloroflexota; class Anaerolineae; order Anaerolineales; family Anaerolineaceae; genus Bellilinea. The sequence continues at coordinate 11,103 of DAOUMN010000074.1, read as the reverse complement.
GGCAGGCGGATGTTCAAGCCGCGCTGACCACCGGATATATGAATGGTCTCGTGTTGCAGGGCAGCCTGATCGAGCACCACCTGAAAGCCGCGTTGAATTAACGCCAGTGGTGAAATTCCACCGGCTTGCAGCCCGGTCAGCGCTTCCGCTTCGCGCTGGGTGGGGGTTTTTAGTTTTTTTTCGCCCAAAAAAGCAGCCAGGGCTTTCAGGTCAACCTGGGCAGGCGAAGGGATGACCGCAAGAATGGGTTTGCCACCTTTTTCGCGCACCACCACAATGGTTTTATAGATGATTTCAGCGTTTACCCCCAGCAGTCGGGCGGTTTCCATCCCGCCAATCTTTTCTGCGGGTAGTTCGAAGGCTTCGAAGGGAATTTTCTTCGCTATGAGAAGTCGGGTAACGTTGTTTGTGACCATTCTGTGCCTCGCGGTCTGCGCGCACGCCAGCGCGGCGGGCGCAGGTAGATCGGATTGCTGAAAATCCAGCCGCGCCGTTTACCCAGGTAGGGCAAATAACACTCCACCCGGTAAACACCAGGCTCGCGGGTGATGTGTGTGCAAATCTCGTGGGAAGTCCAGGTTTTTATCACCCTGCCGTCTTTGAGTAGATTGCATTCGGTCTTGACGGGCAGGCGAATCTGCAGGGTAATGGCGCTGTCCATCTCGACTTCGTCCCCCATAATGGCAGTACCGTTCTTTCCCTGTGCGGTGAAACGGAATCCGCGGGTTGGCTCCGGAAGGTCGTACCCTACAAAGCAATGTCCCTGCTGAAAGGCTTGGTAAACCATTTTACGGTCGCTAATCAGGTCGCCGCTGAGCGCTTCCGGAACAATCAGGTGAGTATTGATGGCGCGGAAGTGAAATTCGTAGGGGTAAATGACTCGTCGCAATGGACCAACCCGAATGGTTAATGCATGAGCATCCGAACCGCCGATGGCAACTACCCGGCGGTCTTCAGCCAGCAGGCGATCCCAGCGTTCGAGCACTTCCGGCAGCGGTGCATGAGCCAGGTGCTGCGGGAAATAACCGTAGAAAGCGGCGTTCCACAAATTCTTGATGCGCGATTTTAACTCGCTCAAGCCGTTCCACAACTCGATACCGGTGTAGCCGGTGACGTGCCAATCCTCCCAGGAGATATCATCCTCGTGGAACAACGGCAGCGCCGGATCTTTGGGATGGGCGATGAAGGAAAGTCCGCCAATTTCGCGGATCCGGTCAACCAAATGCTGAGGATCGTCGGCATGGCGAGCCATTTCACGGTTGCATCCCAACACCAGCAGGTGCGACTTTTGAGGCAGGCGTGCCTGATTGTGCACCTCTTCGCCGATTAACATCAGGGTGGTTTTGCCGTTCTTGCGGTGATAGCCCTCGAAACCCTGAATCCATACGTTGTGATCGGTGACGATGACCACGTCGATTCCAGCAGATAATGCTGCGGCAGCAATATCACCGTGGCTGCCGGTGCCGTCGGAATAACGGGTGTGCATGTGGAGATTTGCGATCAGCTCGTGCATTGATGGTTGACGATTTCCACCCTCAAACGGTATAATCAGACCGTTCGAATTTTAGGAGGAACCAGCGTGGTTAATTACATTGACATTGCGTTGATTATAATCTCAATCGCACTGATTGCCAGTGTGATCTTCCAGAACAAAGGTGTGGGTTTAGGTGGCTTGACCGGCGCAGATAGCAGCCAGGTGTTCACTGCCCGGCGGGGTTTGGAAAAAACCATCTTCTTGATCACCATTGGACTGGCAATTCTGTTCGTAATCCTTACCCTGCTTTCGGTTGGTCTTGGCTCCTGACCCAAATACGGCGTTTTGGGCGTTCTATTCAGGTGAAAATTCTGCTACGATAAGGGCGATTCGCTCACCGTTTTGGGGTGAACGCCCTTTTGAGTTTCATAAGATATGAAAAAATTTCGCTGGCAAATTATCATCATTCTTCTGACCGGCTTGGTGGTCGGAATCCTGTTGTTGAGCGAACAACCCGAGAGGGTGACTCAAATTGTGCCGGAACCGATTACCGGCGGCTTCTACACTGAGGCGCTGGTCGGCTCGCTGCAACGACTTAACCCATTGATGGATTTTTATAATCCGGTCGATCGGGATGTCAATCGCCTGATCTACAGCCGCTTGTTGACCTTTGATGAACGCGGTATTCCAGTTCCCGACCTGGCGGTATCCTGGTCTTACTCGCAGGATGGTACCATTTACAATTTCGAGATTCGTCCGGATGTCAAATGGCATGATGGCGAAGCGCTGACTGTTGCGGATATCGTATTCACTATCGAGATGATGCGCAACGGTGGAGATGTGGTGCCGGAAGATCTCCAGCGTTTCTGGCGTGATATCAACGTGGTCGAGTTGAACAATACGTTGCTGCAATTCAAATTACCCGAACCCTTTGCCCCGTTCCTGGACTACCTGACCTTTGGAATTGTGCCCCGCCACCTGCTGGATGGTAAAACAATCGAAGAGATACAGGCGATGGAATTCAATATACAGCCCATTGGTTCCGGACCGTACCGGTTCGATCAGTTGATTGTCGAGGATGGGCGCATCGCTGGCATTTCCTTGCTGGCGTTTGAAGGTTATTACGGCAAAGCGCCGTTCATTCCGCAAATTATCTTCCGTTACTATCCCGATTCAGCAACGGCGTTGCAGGCGTATCTCAACGATCAGGTGCAGGGTATCAGCTGGATCAGCGATGCTGTGCTGCCAGCGGCGTTGGCGGAAAGCGAACTGGCAATCTACACTGGGCGGCGACCGGAAATGAGCCTGATTCTCTTCAACCTGAAAAACCCCGAAAAAGCCTTTCTTCAAAAAGAGGAAATCCGGCGTGCGCTGTATATGGGGATTAACCGCCAGTATCTCATTGACCGTATTCTAAATGGCCAGGCAATCCTTGCCGATGGTCCGATCTTTCCAGGCACATGGGCGTATTTCGACGGTATCCAACGCGTGCAATTCAACCCTGAACGAGCCACGCAAATCTTAATCGATGCGGGATATACGCTACCAGCGGAGGGCGGCACAGTGCGCATAGGTAAAGAAGGTGATGCACTCGAATTCACGTTGCTGGTGCCGGATACTCCCCAGCACCAGGCGTTGGCACAAGCGATCCAGCAGGACTGGGCGACTCTTAACGTAAACGTTACCCTGGAAGTGCTGCCTTACGCTGATCTGATCGAACAACGTCTGACTCCCCGTGACTACCAAGCCGCGCTGGTCGATCTCAACCTGACTCGTTCGCCGGATCCGGATCCATACCCGTTCTGGGATTCGATTCAGGCGACCGGCGGGCAGAATTATTCTCAATGGGATCACAAAATTGCCAGCGAATACCTGGAAGAAGCGCGCATAACCCTTGACCTGAACGAACGTGCCCGGCTGTATCGCAATTTCCAGGTAATTTTTGCCGATGAGCTGCCTGCTCTGCCGCTGTTCTATCCGGTTTACAATTACGCGGTTGACCGTCAGGTGCAAGGCGTACGTATGGGACCATTGCTGGAAACCAGTGATCGTTTTGTCACCGTCTTGGAATGGTTCTTAACCACCCGTCCGGCAGCTGTGACCCCCATACCCTGAATTGAGTCCTGACATGATGCCGGATGTCAACCAGGATGCTGCCTTTATCCGCTCCGCCGCGGGGGAACTGGAAGACTACCTGCTGTCTGCCAGCCTGTTCTGGCAGTTGAGCGGCGAGAAAGGCGTGCCGTTGCGAGGCGACAGCGACCAGCTTACGCCGGGCAATCTTTTGCTCAGCATGGCAAGACTGGAAGGCTGGCAGCAAGCCGGCACCAGCGTGGATGAAAGCACAAGTGCGGCAATTATCGCCATCGACCAGACCCGCAACCGCTGGCAAAGCGCCTGGTGGAAAAAATGCGACCAAGATTGGAACCACCGGTTTGGATTGTGGCGGCGTAACCTGGCAGAATGGAAACAGGAAACCCGCGGACAGATGCCCGCGGAATATGCGTACCATGTCCGCCAGCGGGTGATCCTGGATTTGTTGATTGCCGATGGCGGGGTGCATCCGCTGGAAGGCATGTCCCGATTACAGCCGTTGGATAGCGTTTTACGGCAATGGGCGGGCAAAGGAAAATTTATCTGGCATGAGGCATTGCAGGCACGCTTCCCTCTGCCAGATTACTGGTATCTATATGTTGCGAATTAGGGAGGGTATGGATGAGCAGCAATCGTTTTTTTACCGGTAAAGGCGATGATGGCACGACCGGCTTATTAGGTGAAGGGCGGGTTTCCAAGACCGATGTGCGCATGGAAGCGTTGGGTGCTCTGGATGAAACCAGCGCTGCGCTCGGCTTGGCGCGTAGCCTGAGCGAAGATGAGACTGTTGCCGGACTGGTTATGCGAGTCCAGCGAGAATTGTACCAGTTGATGGCGGAAGTAGCAGCTACGCCCGAAAATGCCGAGCGTTTTCGCGTGATCAATGCAGAAAATGTTGCCTGGCTTGAGGAACAAGCTGACCGTCTGAGTGAACCTATCGAACTACCGCGCGAGTTCATTGTGCCGGGAGATACACCTTTGGCGGCGGCATTCAGCCTGGCACGGACGGTCTGCCGGCGCGCCGAGCGGCGGGCGGTGGCACTGCGCGATGCAGGCGGGCTGCTCAATCCACACCTGCTGAGTTATCTCAATCGTTTGTCATCCTTATGTTATGTGTTCGAACTATACGCTGCTCAGGCAGGTGGAAAAAATCGTCCAACTTTAGCCAGGAAGAAGAAAGAATGACCGGTACATTGATCAATGTAGCCACTATCTTGATCGGCGGTATGCTGGGATTGGCGATGGGATCACGATTGCCGGAACGCTTGCGCCAGACCGTCATGGCTGGATTAGGTTTGTTCACCTTTGCGTATGGAATGAAGATGTTTTTATCCACCCAAAATGCCCTGGCAGTGTTGGGCAGCCTGCTGATCGGCGCGCTGTTGGGGGAGTGGTGGCGTGTGGAGGATGGGTTGAAGAACCTGGGGCGCTGGCTGGAAACCCGCCTGATGCGCCGTACAGATACCAGTGAGGATAATCGCTTCGTGCGTGGCTTTCTGACTGCTTCGCTGGTCTTCTGTGTTGGTCCTATGGCGATCCTGGGATCAATTCAGGATGGGTTGACCGGCAATTTTCAAACCCTGGCGGTTAAAGCCATTCTGGATGGTTTTGGTGCGATGGCATTTGCCTCCTCCTTGGGGGTGGGTGTGCTGTTCTCGGCATTGGTGTTGTTCGGCTACCAGGGTTCCATTACCCTGCTGGCGGGTCAGCTGCAGGCGCTGGTAACAGCCGATATGATGCAGGAAATGAACGCCACCGGGGGGGTGATCCTGCTGGCAATTGCGGTTAGCAGCTTACTGGAAATTAAACCCATCCGCGCCGGTAGTTTCTTACCGGCGCTGGTTATTGCACCTTTGTTGGTGGCTTTGATGCAGTGGATGGGTGTTTATTAATTAACGGTCAGGGGTTGATCATTAACGGTCAGGGGTTGATCTTTGCCAACTCCTGGTCTATGGTATCGAACAGTTCTGCCTGTCCAACCAGCTGACCATTGACGTTAAAGGTGGGTGTACCGGTTGCGCCGACACCGCTGGCGTAACGGGCGTCATCGAGGACTCTTTGCTGGTATTTTCGGCTGTTAAAGCAGCTGTCGAAGGCGGCGGTATCTAGATTGAGATCGCGAGCAATCGCGCGCAGTACACCGTCGGTCAGTTCCGCACCGAAGTTGGCAAACACGTAGTCGTGATATTCCCAAAACTTGCCCTGATCGAGGGCGCAATAAGCACCTTCCGCAGCCTTATACGATTCAGGACTAATGAAGCTGAGCGGAATGTATTTGAAATATACTTTTCCGGTAGCAACGTAATCCTCAACCAGCCGTTTTTCGGATCTTTGCCAGAAATCGCGGCAATGAACACATTTGAAGTCGGAATATTCTTCCACCTTAATCGGCGCATTCGGGTCGCCGACGGCATTACCATCTACCTGGGGGCGTTCAAAGAGCTCGGGTTTGGCGATATTCTCCGGACTGACCGGCAGGTTTTGAATGATTAAAAACGCTGCAACCGCGACGGCAATAACAGCAATAACCGAGATGATAATAATACGGGTGCGCGTTTCCTGTTTGCGGCGTTGTTCACGAAAAGCGACTTTCCGGCTGGATTCTTTCCCTTTGGCTGACATTCTTCCTCCATGGCAGGATCGATTGTTTAATGTTGAACGAATTTTGCCATAAAAGATGTAAATTGTCTAGAAGTTGGTCTGTCCTGGGTCATATTTCCACACCGAATAATCTTCACCGGTGCGGTGGAATCCGGCTTTGTCGTACAGGGCGAGGGAAGCCAGATTGTTATCCTGGGTGTTGACCGAGAGTTGCCAGACGAAATCCTGTTTGCAACGTTCCATCAAGTCTGCCACTAGTGCCAGCCCGATCCGCCGGCGGGTGAGATGGGGAAGCACGGCAAGGCGAGCCAGATGCGCCGAAAACATGTTTTTTGTGGAGATTTGGAAACCGCTTACATTGCCCTCCACTTCGGCGACGGTTGCATACATGGCGCGCTGATAGGATATTTGAATCTGGTGCAGCGAATTTTGCCAGATTGGTTCAAAAGCAAGCCGATCAATTTCGGCAACAGTTGGCAGGTCTTCCGATTCCATCGGGCGAATGAAACAATCTCCCCTGCATTCGAATAAGGGTGAGTGTGCATCGATGTCGCGCAGCAAACTCACAATTGCCTGATGATAGCGAAAACCGGAATGATTGAGGATTTCAGTATACCAATCCCTCAAACCCAACGCTGAGATAACCGGCATACTGCCAGTGCATAGCTGTCCAAGGCAGGCAGGAAACAGGCGATTCCATTCCTCCAATGGATTCAGTAGACGGCGGCAGAAAAACAAGCGCACCCAGGCGATTCCGGGCGGATCTTCAATGATCGCCAATGCGGCGCGTATTCCAGCTCTATCTTCACCCAACCAGAATGGTTGCTGTCCGAGCCAATCGAGCGGGGGGGACCAGTCGAGGTGATGGTATATATATTCTGCCTCATTGAGCAGGCGGGCAAGTTCGGTCTGGTCATGGGCTGCTGCTGGGCGAATACTGACGAGAGTGGTCATACCGAAATGTCAACTTGCTGCTACGATGAAACCGGTTAGCCGCTGCCAGTCATACGGCGAATGACCTTCATCAGGCTGCGCAGAATGCGGTCAACAAGGGTGAGTCTGGCTTTGGATTCGATGGAGGCATCCATGCTTGCCAGCGCTTCGATCTGGTTTCCCTTGCGTATCTGAATGGTTGAAATGCGTTTGAGTACGTAGGAGCGCATATCATCTTCGCCAACTTGTTGGAAGAGTGCCGAGGACTGCTTGAAGTGTTCTAGCGCTTCGTCCAGTCGGTTGAGTTCTTCCAGTGCAGTGGCAATGTTGGCTAGCGCCATTGCCTGGCGTTTGGTATCTCCAGCTTCAGCAAAAACTGCATCGCTGCCCAAGGCGGCATCCAGGGCTGCTTTGGCATTACCGGCTTTGAGCAGCGCAACGCTGAGATTATTTCTTAATTCGGCAGTGCCCAGTGCATCTCCGTCCAGTGCGCTGTTATTACTGGCTTGTGAAAAGAGTTGGGCGGCTGTCTGATAATCCTCTGCCTGATAGGCTTCCCAAGCTTTTGCCACGATGGGATCAATTGGCTCATGGCTCATCGGTTTTCACTCCTGCTTAGTAGGTGATTTCCAGCAGTCCTTCAGCAACATTGCGCAGTTTTTCAACCGATAAATCACTCAGGCGCATGGCAAGTTTCAGATAAGGCAGGTTGACCGGCTTACAAATAAAATCGCGCACATCCTGAGGCAGTTCCATGATTTGCTGGACGGCAATTTTCTCGGCTCGCCACTGCCCGATAGCGCCTCGCTGATCGAGCAGTTCTTCCATACGCACCTGTAGATGATCGACCAAAATTTCCAGTTCTGGTAGCGGGATGGGTTTTGCGCCGATTTCATACTGTTCAATGGCATCCCGCGGAATGGTGGTTTTGGCTTCCACTTCTTGGAGGCTGAGGTTGAGGTTCTGGCGAGCCATGCGAAGTCGGGCACCAATGATCTTGTGGCGCAAGGCAACATACTGTGGAGATTGCTCGACGGGCTCCGGGCTGGATTGTCCCAATAAGGTCTGCGCGCTCCAAAAATGGTCCAACGGGATGTCGAGGTAAAAGGCAAAGGCTTCCAGTTGAGGCAGGGAAGGGGCTGCCTGACCGGCTTCCATTTGCTCGTACTGTGCCGGGGGAATATCCATTGCTTTGGCGCATTGGTCAATGCTGCGATTATGGGAAATGCGAGCATCATAGAGCAGTAAGCCCAGTTTGCGGGTTCGTAATTGGGTTGCTTGTTGAACGGTTTTCATGAATCACCTCACCGGAGGAGAAGGAATACCACCATTCTCCTCATTATAGCATTCTCGCGCCAATCCTTAGCGCCTGCGACCGAGCATGTTGCTCAGATCGGCACCAAACACCTCAGGTCCCAGTTTAAAGCCGGCAGCTTCCAGGCGAGGTGAAAACAGCGGGCGGATACCGGTTGGCTTCAACTCGCCGATTACGTTACCTGCCGGATCGATTCCCGTTTGCTGGTATTTGAAAATGTCCGTCATCACTACCGTTTCGCCTTCCATGCCGGCGATCTCGGTAATTGACGTGATTTTCCGGCTGCCGTCTTTCAAGCGGGTTTGTTGAATGATCATATCCACTGCGGAGGCAATTTGCTCGCGAATCACCTTAACCGGCAACTCCATGCCTGCCATCATGCACATGGTTTCCAGGCGGGAAATGGCATCCCGCGGTGTATTGGCGTGCAGCGTAGTCAACGAGCCGTCGTGACCGGTATTCATCGCCTGGAGCATATCCAGGGCTTCACCGCCGCGCACTTCACCGACCACGATGCGGTCAGGGCGCATCCGCAGCGCATTGCGAACCAGGTCGCGCACTGTGACCATGCCTTTGCCTTCGGAATTGGGTGGTTTGGTCTCCATGCGGACGATGTGTTCCTGCTGTAATTTCAACTCGGCGGCATCCTCTATGGTAACAATCCGCTCCTCTTCAGGAATAAAACCGGAAAGTACATTGAGCAGGGTGGTTTTACCCGACCCGGTGCCGCCGGAAATAACAATGTTCAAGCGCGCAATTACACAGGCGCGGATGAATTCCGCCATGCCGGGTGTCAGCGAACCGAAATGAATCAAGTCTTCAATAGACAGTTTCTCTTTTTGAAATTTGCGAATGGTGATGGCAGGACCATCAATTGCCACCGGCGGGATGACCGCATTGACCCGCGAACCGTCCGGCAGGCGCGCGTCAACGGTTGGGCTATCGGCATCGATGCGCCGTCCCAATGGAAGGATGATCTTTTCGATAACGCGCAGAACCGCGGCATCGTTTTCAAAGGCAATGTTGGTCTTGATGATTTTTCCTTTGCGCTCGATGTAAATTTTTTGCGCGCCATTGACCATTACCTCGCTGATTTCAGGATCATCCAGCAGAGGTTGAAGAATGCCAAAGCCAAGGATGTCGTCCAAAATTTCGCGGAATAATTGGTCGCGCAGGGTAACTGGCAGATTGAGTTTAAGCCCGGCGTAAGCTTGCTGGAGCAATTGGCTTACGACCTTGCGGCGGTCTTCCTCCAAGCGGGGGTTGCTTTCCAGTTCGCGTGATATCAGATTGATGAGATGGATTTTGAGTTTATTCAGTTCGGCGGCGTGTTGGGAGGATAAAGCCGGGTTCATGCTTCAGGTTTCTCCTCGGTTTTGAGGTCTTTTTCAGGCAGAACCCATTGGATACTGGCAACATGCACGGCAACAAAACTAGATTCGTAGCGTAAAGTTTTGCCTTCGAAATCGAAAATTTTTGCCTGGGTGACCGCCAGAAACGATTCGCAGCGGTCCAGTTCGTCCTTGAGCCGGTCTTCTGGGCGGACATGAACACGACCGTGAATGCAGGAAGAATTGGTTTGGATGATAACATCCACCGGTTCTTTGGTCACAACCTGAGTAAAGATTTTGCCCTTTTCTTCGAAATTGGAAAACATCGCGGCTCGCTCCTCGGTAATCAATCGCGGGCTTCATGGTCAGAGGTGGGCATCAGGTAACCTAATCCGGACCGGGTGACGATGTGTTGGGGTGTGTGCGGGTCGTCTTCCAATTTCTGCCGCAGGCGGGCGATGCTAACCCATAGAATTTCTTTGTCTTCGCGGTATGATTCACCCCATACAGCAGTGAGCAGTTCCTCGGCAGTAAGAATTCGCCCGGCGTGCTGGGCAAACTGGATTAGCAAGCGGTACTCGGTCGCCGACAGGTATACCTGGCGATCATCCTTCCAGACTTCGGCGCGGGCAAAATCGATACGCAGGTTCTTGTGGGTGAAATAGCGGTTCTGAATACCGTGTTCGGGGGTTTTGGCGCGGCGCAGGACAGCCCGCACGCGCGCAACCAGCTCGGTGGCTGAAAATGGTTTGAGTACATAATCATCCGCGCCAACGTTTAGCCCTTTCACCCGGTCTTGCTCTTCTCCCCGTGCTGTAAGCATAATAATGGGAACATCCGAAAATTGGCGAATGCGCTCGCAAGTGGTGAATCCATCCAGGCGCGGCATGGCCACATCCAGGATAATCAGGTCCGGCTGTCGCGAGGTGACCATTTCCAGCGCCTCTTCGCCGTCACGGGCAGCCGAAACCTCGTAGCCCTCGGTTTCCAGGTTTACCCGCAAGAGGTGGCGGTAAAGTTGTTCATCATCAACAACCAGGATTCGGCTCGACATGTGTTCCTCCTTCAAACTCTTTAGGGTGGTGCACTGCAATCAGGCGACTTCGGGAAGGAAGATATGGAACGTGGTTCCTTCACCGATTTTAGATGAAATCGAAATTTCGCCGTGATGTGCCTGGATGATCTGGCGGCAAATGAACAACCCCAAACCCGAACCGTGGATAGTGGTACTCTGATCGGGAATGCGGAAAAAGCGGTCAAAAATGCGTTCCAGGTATTTTTCGGCGATTCCAGGACCTTCGTCACGGATATCTACATTGACGCCATTTTTTACCGGTTTGATTGTAATATAAACC
>DAOUMN010000073.1:0-16376 GCA_034411135.1 Bellilinea sp. | reverse complement strand
ACCGCTATCAATTCTTGTTCTGTGAGGTGATAATCTCGGGCTTTTGGCATGCCCATAGTTTATCACGTTTGTTAAAGTACATTCGACTGATTACTTAGTATTGGGTGGGTTTTATCCGGATTCAAGGGATGAGTGGGCTGAGAATTGTTTCTAAAATGAACTTTTCTCAGGTACAATTGAAGATGATGATCTTCACGCCCACCCGCATCCCGGATGTGTTGATGATTGAACCGCGCGTCTTTGGCGACCAGCGCGGCTTCTTTATGGAAACGTACCAGGCGCGCCAGTTCGCTGCTCACGGGCTGACAGTCGAGTTTGTCCAGGACAATCATTCCGGTTCGCGCCGGGGGACGCTGCGCGGACTGCACTACCAGATCCAACAGGCGCAGGGCAAGCTGGTGCGAGTGGTGGTTGGAGAGGTCTTTGATGTGGCTGTGGACCTGCGCCGCAGTTCACCCACCTTTGGCAGGTGGGTCGGCGAACGGTTGAGTGCGGAGAATCGCCGCCAGTTGTGGGTGCCGCCCGGTTTTGCCCACGGGTTTTACGTGTTAAGCGAATGGGCGGAAATCATCTATAAAGCCAGTGAGTATTATGCTCCGCAATTCGAGCGCACGCTGCTGTGGAATGACCCGGCAGTGGGGATCGAATGGCCGCTGCTGGATGGCGAAGGTGTACTCCTTTCCGCTAAAGACCAGGCGGGCTTGAGCCTGGCACAGGTGGAAACCTATCCCTAAGCACTGAGGAGGAATGATGAAAAACGTACTGGTCACCGGCGGGGCGGGTTTTATCGGCTCGAATTTTATTCATTACCTGTTGGCGGAAGATGCTGCGGTACACATCGTCAACCTTGACGCGCTAACCTACGCGGGCAGCCTGGAAAATTTGAAAAACTTGCCGGATCCCAGCCGATACGAATTCGTCCAGGGTGATATTTGCGACCAAGCGCTGGTTGACCGGCTGCTGCGCGAGCACCAGATCGACACTGTGGTGCACTTTGCCGCCGAATCCCATGTGGATCGCTCGATCCATGGTCCAGGTGCGTTTGTACAAACCAATATCTTCGGCACTTATACCCTTCTGGAAGCCTGCCGCCAATTCTGGCTGGCGGAGAAGTTTGCCGATCAGCAGCGGGTGCGTTTTCATCATGTCTCGACCGATGAAGTGTTCGGCTCGCTCAAGCCGAATGATCCCCCCTTCCGCGAGGATACGCCCTACGCGCCGAATTCCCCTTATTCCGCTTCTAAGGCTGCCAGCGATCACCTCGTGCGGGCTTATTTCCACACCTATGGCATGCCTGTAACTATTTCCAACTGTTCCAACAATTACGGTCCACGCCAGTTCCCCGAAAAATTGATTCCGCTGATGATACTCAATGCGCTGGAAGGAAAATCACTGCCGGTGTACGGTGATGGCAAACAGATCCGCGATTGGCTGCACGTTCAAGATCACTGCGAGGCGATTCACCGCATTGTGACCGCCGGGAGGGAAGGTGAGACCTACAACATCGGCGGTAACAACCAGCCAACAAATCTGGAAATCATCGAGCAGATTTGCGCCATTCTGGACGAAAGCCAGCCGGGATCGCCCTACTGCCCACACTTTCAATTGAAAACACATGTCGCCGACCGACCGGGACACGACCGGCGCTATGCGATGGACATTACCAAGATCGGGCGTGAACTGGGCTGGCAGCCGCGTTACGACCTGGGCAAGGGCTTGCAACAGACTGTCGACTGGTATCTTCATAACAGCGATTGGGTGGCTGCCATCCGTCAGCAACAGGATTACCAGGGCTGGCTGGCGAAAAATTACGCCTCCCGAGGAGAAGCAAAATGAAAGGGATCATCCTTGCCGGTGGAAAAGGCACACGCCTGCACCCGCTCACTATCGTGACCAGCAAGCAGTTGTTGCCGGTGTACGACAAGCCAATGGTTTACTACCCGCTGTCCATGTTGATGCTGGCGGGCATTCGCGACGTGCTGGTGATCAGTACGCCGGAGGATCTGCCTTCCTTTCGGCGGCTGCTGCGCGACGGCAGCCAATGGGGTATGTCCTTTGCCTATGCCGAACAAGACCAACCACGTGGGCTGGCGGACGCCTTTCGGGTTGGCAGGGACTTTGTTGGCAGCGAGCCGGTCTGTTTGATCCTGGGGGACAATATCTTCTTTGGACAGGGCTTGCCAGCGGTGCTGCGCGGGCTGGCAGCGCGCATCAGCAGCGAGGGTGGTGCGGCAGTGTTTGCCTATCCGGTGCAGGATGCTTCACGCTATGGGGTGATCGAATTCGACGCCAATGGCAGAGGGCTCAGTTTGGAGGAAAAACCTGCCCGGCCGCGCTCCAACTATGCTGTACCGGGTATGTATTTTTATGATAATGATGTGCTGCGCATTGCAGCCGAACTCAAACCCTCGCCACGCGGCGAGCTGGAAATTACCGATGTCAATCTGACCTACATGCGCATGGGGCGGCTGCATGTCCAGCCGCTTGGGCGCGGGGTTGCCTGGCTGGATGCCGGAACGCATGAATCGCTTCTGCAGGCGGCAGCTTTCATCCAAACGGTTGAGGAGCGCCAGGGTATGATGATTTCCAGTCCGGAGGAGATTGCCTTCCGGATGGGTTTCATCGACCGCGAACAGCTCAAACGGCTGTTGGAAGAACTGGGCAACAGCGCTTACCGCGCGCGGCTGGAACTGCTACTCCAATAAACCGTCACGGCTGCATTGCCAGCGCCAGGGCTTTATCCCAGGCAGGCAGGCGCAGGTTGAAGGTGCGGCTGAACTTACTGCAATCCAGTGCAGTGTAAAGTGGGCGCTGCGCTGGTGTAGTGAATTCACTGGTCGCGGCAGGCAGAACGCGGCGGGTTTTTTGCTCGCTGCGCTGTGGGTCCAGTTCAAGGATTTTCTGTACCCATTCCAGCCGGCTGACCCGCCCGTCACCCGCCAGGTGGTAAACCCCGCGGGTGCGCTCCAGGTGGCTGTAAAAGTCTGTTTTGCAGGACACCAGTGCCAGGCTGATGATCTGCGACAGCAGGCGTGCATAGGTGGGTGAGCCGATTTGGTCGGAGACGATCTTGAGCGTTTCCTGTTGACGGCTCCAGGTCAACACGCGCGAGACAAAGTCGCTCTGGCGCAGGCTGTACAGCCAGGCGGTGCGTACTACCCACACTGCAGGCGCGGCTTCCAACGCGGCTTGCTCTCCCGCCAGTTTGGCGCGCCCATAATGATTAATAGGGTGCACGCTGTCCTCCTCGGTGTACGGCGCACCTTTCAAACCATCGAAGACATAATCGGTGGAGATGTGCAGTAACCCGGCTTTGAGGCGGGCTGCAAGCCGCGCCACTTCCGCCACGCTGTGGTGGTTAACCTGATCGCACAATGTGGTTTCAGTTTCGGCTTTGTCCACGTTGGTATAGGCGGCAGCATTGACGATCAGGTTTGGGTTGAGGGTTTCCAGAAGGTGTACCAGCTCAAGCGGGCGGTTGAAGTCAATTTGAGGATAATCCAGCGCAATGACCTGACCGAGCGGCTGCAGATCGCGGTTGAGCTCCCAGCCCAGCTGCCCGTATTTACCTAACAGGACGATGGTGGGTTGGTTTGTCATGCAACTTCTCCTTTACGCTTGAGATGGAATTGCGCTGTGATTATAACACCGTGGACGAATTTGTTTCCTCCACGGCGCGGGCATAGTACAATCAGACCTATGAGCACGGAAGAAACCTACCAATCTCCGTTTGCCTGGCGTTACGGTTCGCCGGAAATGCGCCGCATCTGGAGCGAGCACAATAAGCGGTTGATCTGGCGGCGCATCTGGTTGGCGTTGGCGGAAACTCAGGCGGAATTTGGGCTTGTCAGCACCGAACAGGTTATTGACCTGCGCCGCAGTGTGGAGCGCATTGACCTGTCGCGTGCGCTGCAAATTGAGGCGGAAATCCACCACGATTTGATGGCGGAACTGAAAACTTTTGCGGAGCAAGCCCCGCTGGGCGGGACAGTGCTGCACCTGGGCGCGACTTCGATGGATATCGAGGACAATGCCGATGCACTGCGCATCCGTGCCGGGCTGGATTTGATCCTTGCCCGGATAAGCGATTGGCTGGCGGTTCTGGCGGAGCGCATCGAACAAACCGCCGGTCAGGCGGTGATAGGCTTTACCCATTTGCAGCCCGCCGAGCCGACCACGCTGGGTTACCGCCTGGCATTCTACGGACAGGACATGTTGACTGTGCGCGCGAATCTGTTGCGGCTGCGAAGCCAGCTGCGTGGCAAGGGCTTTCGCGGAGCGGTTGGTACTTCGGCATCCTATACCGACCTGCTGGGCAGCGAGCGCCTCGCCGAATTTGAGCAACATCTCAGCCAACGGCTAGGATTGGAATTCTTCCCGGTTACCACCCAGGTAGCACCGCGACTGCAGGAATATCAGCTGGTCAGTGAACTGGCGGGGCTGGCGGCGGTGTTGAACAAGTGGGCTTTCGATCTGCGTGTGTTGCAATCGCCACCAATCGGTGAGTGGCAGGAACCCTTTGGGGCAAAACAGATTGGCTCGTCTGCCATGCCGTTCAAACGCAACCCGATTCTGGCAGAAAAGATTGATTCACTTGCCCGCCTGCTGGCATCCCTGCCGTCCATTGCCTGGGGCAACTGCGCTTTCTCTCTGCTAGAGCGCACGCTGGATGATTCCGCCAACCGGCGTTCGCTGCTGCCGGAAGCGTTTCTGGCGGCAGAGGAAATCCTTTTGGCTTCTGGACATCTTTTACGCGGGCTGGTGGTCGATGATCGAGCGGTGCAAAGAAACCTGCAGCGGTACGCGCCGTTTGCCGCCACCGAGCGGATACTAATGGCGCTGGCGCGGCGCGGCGCTGACCGCCAGGTCATGCACGAACGGTTGCGTGAGCATTCTCTCTCCGCCTGGCGGGCGGTGCAAGACGGGTTGGATAACCCATTGGTGGAGAGTCTGAAAGCTGATCCGGCGATCAACGCGCTGCTACCGGTGGATGAGATCGAACGACTGATGGCGATTGAGGATTACCTTGGAGACGCCCCGCAACGGGCGCTGGCGCTGGCAGCCGCCATTCGCGCCAGTCTGGAGCAGGAATAATTCTTACACCCAATTCTTGGTGCAAGACAAGACCAGGAACAAGGAGTGAAAGCATGGTAAAAGCAGATATCGGCGTATATGGGTTGGGTGTGATGGGTTTCAACCTGGGGCGCAATTTGCAGCGCAATGGCTTTCGCGTGGCGGTGTACAACCGAAGCCCGGAAAAAGTGCGTGCCTTTGTCGAAGAACCTGCGCCGGGAACTGCTCCTTTTGGGGCAGGCTCACTGACGGAACTGGTTGAAGTGCTTGAGCGACCGCGCCGTCTGCTGTTGATGATTCCGGCTGGGGCAGCTGTTGACCAGGCGATTGATGACCTGTTGCCGATGCTTGAGGCGGGCGATGTCCTCATTGACGGGGGGAATTCATTTTTCCAGGATACCGAGCGGCGCAGTCAGGCGCTTAGTGCGCAGGGTGTCGAATTTGTCGGTATGGGTGTTTCGGGCGGGGAGGAAGGCGCGCTGTGGGGACCCAGTTTAATGCCGGGCGGCTCTGCCCAAGCCTGGCGAAACCTGGAAGTATTGCTGACCGCAATTGCTGCTAAAGCCGAGGATGGGACGGCTTGTGTGGCGCACATCGGCCCGCGCGGAGCCGGGCATTACGTCAAGATGGTGCACAATGGCATCGAATACGGCGACATGCAGTTGATTGCTGAAGCGTATGAAATCTTGCGCCGCGCGTTGGGGCTGAGCGCTGCGCAGTTGAGTGGTATTTTTACTGAATGGAATCAGAGCGAGCTACGCTCGTACCTGATCGAGATCACTGCCCGGGTGCTGGCGAAGATGGACGAAGAAACCGGCAGCCCTTTAGTGGATGTCATTCTCGATGAGGCGGAGCAGAAAGGCACCGGCAAATGGACTGCCCAAAATGCGCTGGATATTGGCGCGGCGGTGCCGACTATTGACGCGGCGGTTTACAGCCGCATACTTTCCGCGCTCAAGGCTGAACGGATGACAGCCAGCCAGGTGTTGAGCATCCCCGCAAGCCCATATGCTGGTGAGCCTTCCGGGTTGATCGCTGCCATGCGGGACGCGTTATATGTCAGCAAGGTGCTTTCCTATGCACAAGGGATGGCAATGCTGCGCACTGCCTCGCAGGAGTACGATTACAACCTGGCGCTGGATGAACTGGCTCGCATCTGGCGGGCAGGCTGCATCATCCGCGCCGATTTACTCAACGATATCACCGCTGCCTTCCGCCAGGAGCGCGACCTGCCCAATTTATTGCTGGCGCCTCATTTTCGTGAGGTGATCGAGCAGCGTCAGGCTGCCTTAAGAACGGTGGTGATCACCGCTGTGAACATCGGCGTGGCTGCGCCAGCCATGTCGGCTTCGCTGGCATACCTGGATGCTTACCGCAGCGAACGGTTGCCTGCCAACCTGATCCAGGCACAGCGCGATTTCTTTGGCGCGCATACCTATCGCCGAATTGACAAAGCGGGTGTTTTTCACACCCGGTGGGAAGACTAAGCTGACCCGAACCGGCTGGCGGTTAGGGGTTGAGATAAGCGCGGTACCAGTCAATCGTGGCGCTGAGTGCGTCACGCAGCGGTGTGGCAGCAATGCCAAACGCGTTGGTGAACTTGCTGCTGTCGACGATAAACGGCTTTTCAAATTGGTACATCATCTCGACCGATTCGCGCGCCTCGGGGATGAACAGACCACCAATACTCATCATCAGCCTGCCCATGCCAATCATTTTCGGCGGCATGCCGAGGATGGCAAAAATTAATTCCCCAACCTGGCGCTGGGTGAGTGGTTCGGCATTGGGCACATGCCAGACCTGACCATAAGCATTTTCGGTTTCCGCCAGAGTAACCATGGCTTTGCCGAAATCGCCAATATAGGTGAAGGTGTGCGGCTGGTCAAGGTTGCCAACGAAACTGGCGGCTTTGCCGCGCAGCGCCGGAACGAAAACCCGTTCACCTAACACCGAGCCCAACACACGCGGACCGAAGAAATCCGAGCCGCGGGCAATAACCGCATTAACCTTACCGGCGCGGTGAGCTGCCAGGGCGTTTTCCGCCATCAGGGCGCGAGTGCGCCCTTTACGCGTGCTGGCAGCATTGGGCAGCGCTTCATGAATACTTCCTTCCACCTCACCGTACATGTACAGGTTATCGCCGACAATCAATCGCGCTCCGTGAGCGGCTGCAGCGTTGAGAATGTTTTCCTGAAAGGACGGGAATTGAGTTGTCCATTGCTGGTAGGGTGGCTGGGCACACTGGTAAACATAGCCTGCATTGGCGCAGGCTTCAAGCGCCTGACGAGGATCGAAGGCGTCCGCGCGGATGACCTCGCCCCCAGCAGGTACGCTGGCTTTGCCGCTGCGGTTGACCACCCGCACGGACTTGCCGCGCGATGATAATTCATCCACAACGGACATGCCGAGCGGTCCGCTGCCAAAAACAACGTGGATTGGATTGGATATGGACATTGGATTTTCTCCTTGTTCTTCGTACACAATGATCACGAATATAGGCGCGTTGAACACACCTGGGCAAACAGGCAGATTGACGAACGAACGCCGTATGGGCGTCAGCGCATATTCATTGATTCGAGCAGGCGTGTCAGTTCATAATGATAAAAGGCTTCCATGTCCGACGCGATTGGTGTCAGGTGGTGGAACAATTCGAGCATGATCATGCCGTGAATGTGATACCAGCCGACCACGCCGATGTAGATAACTGCCTCCGGCAATGCGGGTGAAAGAGCCGCCTCAGGCAAGTTGACTGTTAATCCCGGTGGAAGGCTGATGCTCACTTCGGGCAGCGGGTGGTTACCGTCAGCGTAATATTCTGCCAGGATGCGCAGAATGGGGGCGAAGACCCGGCTGGCAACCGGTTGGGTGACGCCTTCCTCGGCGGCATAGCCGGGGATGGGATTGCCAAAGATGAGCTGGAAATCCACTGCGTGATCGAGTGCCCAACGGCGGTAGGTGAGCAGTACCTGCATCAGGCGTACTGCTGGCGCAGCCTCGGCATGGTTGCTGGCGGTTTCTTCAAGGGTGTCTGCCAGAGCGTTATACGAGTCGACGATCAGCGTTGTGATCAACGCATCACGGCTTTCGAAGTAGCGGTAAAGCGCCGGTCCGCTGATGCCCATCTGGCGGGCAATTGCATTGAGCGAGATGCTGGCAGTGCCGGCTTCCGCCATCTGGCGGCGGGCAAGGGTTTTAATCTCTTCAATCGTAATTTGACGGAATTTCTCGCGCCGGGACATTAACGATCCATTCCTTATGTTAATGGTTTAATGTTTGGTAATAGTATATAACTAATATTACTGTATATAGCATAAAATGTCAAGAGGTAATTCAACTCTGAATCGATTAAGCATCCCTGCTTATTCGCTTTATTTGAGGGTTACCTCGTTTCGATTTTATTTCCACTTATCCCCCAGCAGTCGATCGAAATTAGGATACAATCAGGGGGCTGTCACTCATGCACGAGACGGTGAAATTTTATATCCGCGGAGGATCAGCGTTGAAATCGAATCTGATTGAGTTCGTGTTAATGCAAAAAAAGCGCATATCTCTTTTGAATGCCACCTACCCTGCATTGGATTGGATCGGGAAGACGATGCCCCAGGCGGTGGATGACCCGCTGGTGCACATCCAGGCGGGCGACGCAGTGGCGCAGCGTTACCCGGCGGCATTCGCGTTGCCTGCCTGGGATTTTTCCATCGAAGCCGAAGCTTATGGGGCGCAAATTGACTTCGATGCTCGCATGCCCCCTGTCATCTGCGGACGTTTGGTGAAGGAACGACGCGATCTGGATATGTTGATTGATCCTAAGCCGGGTCACAAGCGTACAACCATTCCGCTGACGACCGTGCGCCTGCTCAAAAGCCGGGCACAGCAGCCAGCTTCCTTCGTGCTCGGCGCGATGGTGGGCCCTTTTACGCTTGCCGGGCAGCTGTTCGGCGCGGATGAGTTGCTGGCGCTGATCGATGCGGATACCGGGCTGCTTGAGGATATTCTCAAAATGGTGATGCGCTTTTTGCCACGCTATGCGATTGCCTTCAAATTCAACGATGCGGATGGCTTGGTGCTTTCCGAGCCGCTGGCAGGGCGGCTTTCCCCCGCTCAAATGGCGCGTTTTTCCCTGCCGCACATCGAGCGCATCATCCGTGAGGTACAATCCTCGGATTTCACGGTGATCTATCATAACCCCCATGCCGTTGCGGCTCATCTGCCAATTATCTATTCATCCGGCGCGGGTGGATATTTGTTTGGTGGTGAGATGGACATCCGCGCGGCGCTGGATCAGGCAGACGCGGAAACAGTCGTGGCGGGCAACCTGAATGTTGAGGCGATCTTTCTACACTCCTCTGCGGAGGTTGTCTATCAGGAAACCAGCCAATTGCTGGCAGCAACGGCAGATTACCCCAATTTTGTGCTGGCAGCAACACAGGAATTACCGCCAGACACACCCGCGGCAAACCTGGATGCCTTTCACCGAGCGCTGGCAGATTTTAATGCCAGCCGTTAAGCAGCACCAATAATCTGGTCAACAATACCGCCGCTGGCACCGCGTTGAGATGTCTGTGGGTAGATTTCTTCCGGACTGACCTCGATCACCTGAGGGGTGAGCACTGGCAGGATTAACATCTGTCCGACGGGGTCACCGGCTTCCAAATGCAGGGATTGTGAGGTCGGGTTGGCCACCTTGACCAGGATTTCACCTTGATAACCGGCATCCACCACGCCCGCGCCGAGCAGGTGATTGCTGCGTCCCTTGGGTTTGAGCAGACCGACATACCCGGCGGGAATATCCACACAGATGCCGGTGGGCACAATCGCAAAGCTGTTGGCGGCAATTTCCACCGGCGCACCGGCATACAAATCGATCCCGGCGTCTGTGGGGTGTTTGCGGGAAGGCAGTTTGGCGTCCGGACGTAGCCGGGCAAAGTGGATCGTATCCATGATGGGGTTTTGCCGAGAATGATAATAATTTTATTTACCGCGGCGCATGCGCAGCCAGGCGGCGGTAATGAACCCCAGCGCGGTAAAAGCGGTCAGGTAGATTTTTGAAAAATCAACCACTGGTTTGACCGTTACGCCGTGTTCGCTGGCGACAATAACTGCCACTGGGCGGGCAAAGGCTTTACCGCCCCCGCCACCGCCAACGCCGGTACCCCTGCCTCCTTCGCTATCGCCGCTTCCCCCGCCAATTCCAAAACCGAGAAAGCTGACTACTTCGGCTGCCGGGATGATCAGATGATTTTCGTGTTCAATGGCTTCGCCATAAACGGCATTGACGTCGGCTGTGGCAACAAATTGATCCAGCGTATCGTGGATGCTATCCATGGTTCGTTCGATATCAAATCGCGTGGTATTTTCCGGCTGGGTGGTTTCGGTTTCATCAACGGGCATGGTTTATCTCCTTTTCTTCATTCTATTCAACAGAAACATCACAGCCAGACTGGTAAATACGATCAAAATCTGGATGATACGGGTTAGATCATACACTGGCTGCACATAGGGCTCGCCTTCTGCCGGTTGAATTTCGACCGCCACCGGACGATTCCAGACGAAGCCAAACCGGGCAGAAGGGGTGAACATAACCGCCTGCCCGATCGGGCTGATTTTACGTCCCTGCCACTCGATGGGCGGGGACTGACGGGTACGAACGGACATGGGGCACTCCTGTCTGTGAATATCTTCAACCGGGTGAATACTTTTGTTCTCAACAGGTAGAAGAATTATAGCGCATTCCAAAGGCGATGGAACGGGCAGTCTGGAAAGATTCAGTCCTCAATTATTTCTAAGAGGATCGTCCCAACTGAAGGATACTCCGCCAGCCTTTGGTAGGACTCCAGACCTGGAGGTAAATCTTTTTCGAAGGCATAGATGAAATCATTCTTGTCCGCTTCGATTGGCTCTCGCGTGAACGGCTGCAGCCAGTTGTAATGACGTGAAATGCGATAATAATTCAAAGACGGCTCGAAAACCCAACTGATCCCCACCGAGATCGGGTGATCTGGGAGCAATGATTTGTGGTGATTGTTCAAAATTTGCAATACTTCTTTATTTTTAGCTTCGTAAGCCCAGGAATAACAACTGAAAGCATTGAAGTTTAATGCAAAATATCCTGCCAGGATGAGTGAGATTGCGAGCGAGAAAAATGTTCCCGCTCCCTGCAAACGGGGCTTGTCGGAAAAGATGATTAAAAAATCGAAGAGTTTTCCCAATAGAATCCCTACCAAAGGCACATACAGCAATGCTGATCTGTCGACAGGGTAAGGAGTGTCAAACAGGCGATTTTGAAGAATCGGGAGCAGGACTGCTCCAATCAGGATCAACAGCAGGCAATGAAACGAGTAGATCCGGCGCCTCGATACCCATAACGCGATTGCAGCCAGTAAAAACAGCCCAATCAGCGCCATAATGCTGGCAGCGACGATTTTGATCCACATATTTGGGATCGCATCGGTGTACAGAGATGCCTGAACCAGAGATTTAAGGGTATCCAACAGGATATTGTTGGTGCCCCCCAAGTAGAGTTCATTGTTGGCTTTCAATTGGAATAGGAAATGGGCAGCCATGGCTATGCATGCTACCCCGCCGACGAAGATAAGAGTCAGATGAGGCAGCATGCCCCAGTTTTCCTGGAGGTTACCCTGGCGGTTTAGGATCAGCAGCCCTAACGAGATGATCCACAGGGGAATGAAAAAATTCAGAAAGGTAAAATTGGCGAAAACTGCCAGCACGGCGGTTAACACGGCGGCATAAAGAAAAGTTAGAAATCTCTTCCTCCGTCGCTCTTGCATAACCGCAACCAGCAACGTCAGGCTTGCCATTTGAAACCCAAGCCCCAAGCCATATCCACGGGCGAGGAAAAAGAAATCCAACATAAAGAGGTTGGTGTTCAGAATGATGAAACTTCCAACTTGGGCTGCGGGTTTGGATAATTTCAAGGATAACAGTATGCTGAAAGTCAAGTACACGCCATGAGCGAGAATATTTGGCAGTCGCAAGACAATTTCCGAATCGCCCAACAGCGCTGCCGCTGCTTTCATTAACGCTGTGTTTAGAAGATGGTTGTTTGCGGAGTCTGCCCAGTATGGCTGACCATTGAAAATCAAATAACTGAGTGCTTCGTCGTGGGTGAATGGATAAGTGACTGCTCGGAATACATTCAGCGCGAATAAGCCAAGCCCTGCCAAAATGAGTGCAAAGGGGATTAACCCGTTGTTTTGAAATAATGTTCTTGAAGGGGAATTCAGATTGATGTTTATCATCCGTGAAAATTTGGTTTCTACTTTTCCAATCCGTGTGGTGCAATTTAAGAAAGAACGTGATCGAAATGTCCGGTTGACCGCTCAGAATAATTTGGGTTCGACGAGAAATTCAGGATTTGATCTCCGCCCTGGTAAAGAACTCGTCCTGTCGCTTTGTGACCGGCTTTGACCCTCATACCGTGATTGCTGGTGACAGTCACCGCTACTAGGCATTTCCAGATGAAGTCAAATCAGGCAGAAGGGGTGAACATAACCGCTTGCCCGACCGGGCTGATTACGTCCCTGCAGTGGATGGGCGGAGAATGATGGGTAGGAACGGACATGGCGTATTCCTGTCTGTGAATATCTTCAACCGGGTGAATACTTTTGTTCTCAACAGGTAGGAGAATTATAGCGCCTTCCAAAGGCGATGGAACGGTCAGTCTGGAAAGATTTGGTCCCTAAGAGGGTCGTTCCAACTGAAGAATACTCCGTCAGCCTTTGGTAGGATTGCAGACCTGGAGGTAAATCTTTTTCAAAGGCATAGATTAAATCATTCTTGTCCGCTTCGATTGGCTCTCGCGTGAACGGTTGCAGTGAGTAAAAACAGCCCGATCAGCGCCAGAATGCTGGCAGCGATGATTTTGATCCACATATTCGGGATCGCATCGCTGTACAGAGATGCCTGAACCAGGGATTTGAGGGTATCCGGCAGGATATTGTTGGTGCCCCCAAGTAGGGTTTATTGTTGGCTTTCAATTGCAGCAGGAAACGGGCAGCCATGGCTATGCATGCTACCCTGCCAGGGTGTGTCGGCGGCGCAGATCTGCGCCCCGGTGTCTTGGTGGAAGCGGTTTTACCTGCTCCTGCTGCAAGCTTATTTCATGCCCTGGTGGATGAATGCAGGGCGGGTATGGACAACGGCTCACAGAAGCGGGAAGTGCAGGTCATAAATTTGGATAGGAACAAATACTGCCTGAGGTCATATTTCTGGTCACAATCGGATGCAGCAATGGTTTTCCTTGTGCGCCGGGTGGTATGATTTTTTTTAGCCCAAATTTCTACTTCAATTCACGAGGTAACCAAAGATGCACATCGTAACTGACCGCGGTTGCGACCTTTCAGACGCCCAAATCGAGCTTTTACCCCCCATTCATTACGTTCCCATGCGCCTGACCCTGGCTGGAAAAACCTATTCCAGCGGTGAAGACCTGTCCTCGGAAGAGTTTTACCGCCTGCTCGACGAGACGGGTGAATACCCTACCACCTCCCAGGCTGGAGTGGGCGATTTTGTCGATCTATACCGACGGCTTGCCCAAGACGATCCAGAGATTCTCTCCATTCACATTTCGTCGGGGTTGAGCGGCACGCTTAATTCGGCGCGCGTAGCAGCCGGTATGGTGCCCGAAGCACGGGTTACTTTCTGGGACACGATGACTCTTTCTGCTCCGGAAGGCTGGCAGGTAGAGGCGGCTGCCAGGGCGGTCAAGGCAGGCTGGAGCATGGATCAGTTGTTTGCGTTGCTGGAAAAATTGCGTGCGACTACTACCGGTGTCTTCACCCTGGATACGCTTAAGTATTTGATTCATGGAGGGCGGATCAGTCATCTGAAGGGATTGGTTGCATCGTTGCTGCACATTCGCCCGATCATCTCGGTTTCGAAAGAAGATGGCCGTTATTACACCGTAGCACAGGAACGCACCTTCCGTAAAGCCGTGCAAAAACTGGCGCATACGATTCAGGCAAGTTTCCCGGGCAGTAACAAACTAAGGCTGCAATTGATCCACGGGTACAATCCGGAAGGAATTGAAATGCTGCGCGAAGCATTGGAAAACCTGGTAGAGTGTGTCTGGTTGCCACCGGTGCGGGTGGGGGCGATTCTGGGCGCGCACACTGGCAGTACCCTGACCGGATTGAGCGCCGCACCAGCCGCGCTGTTCGAAGACCTGCCCTGAACAGGGATGGATTGCTTTCTTTCTTCGTAACTCCTCAGGCATCTATTGCCGCCGGTTTAAAACGACATCTAACCTGACTGAAAACCTGCTAAAGCGGGCCAGGAACCCTGTTTTGAACCTGCTTTAGCAGGTTTCCTGAATTTTTAGGCGTTGGATGCATCCGCTGGAAATTTCAAAGAAAGATATCATTTTTTAATTACAACGACAGCGCGTGCTGAAGCGTCCCAGCAGGGGAACGCTTCAGCACGCCGCCGCTCAAATCACGTCCGGCAAAAGGTCTTCTACCTGGCGCACCGGGCGGTAAAAATAAGCACCCGCTCCTACCAAAAGCGCGCCCAATCCACACAGTGCGATCAGCATGCCCATTCCCGCGCCCGGTCCGCTGCCGAACAGTACGGTCAGCGGTACGACCAGCCCGCTCGGGTTGCGAAAAGCCGGCTCAAAGACAAAGTCTGCCAGCGTGCCGCCGATGATCGGCGAAATTGGGTTGGTGATCCAGGCGATTAGGCGGCGCGCGCTGAACACCCGCCCCTGGATATCCGGGTGGACTTTAGACTGCCAGATGGCTTGATTTGAGCCGTTGATCAAAGGACCGAACAGGTTGAAGAAAATGGCTGCGCCAATCCAGTATGGCAGGCTCTGGGCGATGCCCAGGGCAATCACCCCCAGCCCTGTGGCTGCCCAGCCCAGCAGTACCCCATAAACCCTGCGCTTGAAGCCGCCCCACACACTCATCAGGATGCCGCCAGCAATCGAGCCGATTGCCGCCGTGGACTGTATGGTGCCGAAAATCAGGCTGTTCTGGTCGGTGCGCGCCAGGATCATTGGCGCAAAGACTGTGTAACCAATACCACCGAACAGGTTGCCCACCAGAAAGACGGTTTGCAGTCCGAGCAGGCTGGGACGTTTGAAGATGTATTCAAACCCGTAAAGGGCTTCCTTCCAGAAATTGCCGCTCTTCTTTTGCCCTTCTTCGGTTGCGGTCGGGCGGGGAATGATTACGAAGGATAGCGCGCCAATCGCCAGCAGGAAAGTTGCCACGTCCACCAGCAGAATGCCCTCCATCTGGATGACCGGCAGCAACGCGCCCGCCAACAGCGGGGCAATCACGCCCGGACCGGCTTCCATCAAGGACATCAGACCATTTACCCGCCCGAGCTGTTGCTTGGGGATCATAATACTGATGGCGGCGGAGTATGCCGGCCATTGGAAGGTGTTGCCGATCCCATTGAGCGCTGCAGCGATGTACAGGTGCCAGAATTCCAACCGTCCGCTGGCAAGCAGGATCAGGATGAAAGTGGTGCCAAACCCGGCGGCAATGTCGCTGATCATCATCATCACTTTGCGGCTGTATCGGTCAACCATCACACCGGCAATGGGCGACATGAGCAAGAAAGGCGTGATGTAGAACACCTGTAGTAAACCCATGGCGGTGGCACTCTCGGTTTCGCGGTATAGGTAAATGGATAAAGCGAAACCGGTCATTCCCGAGGCAAGAATCGAAAACAACTGGCTGAGCCAGATGACGACGAAAGCTTTGATTCCAGTCGGGCGGGCGCTGAGCAGCATGGGCATACCTGGTCGGGATGGGGATGGACTTTGCGCAATGGGTTTCATTGTACAATAATCCGGGTTCTGAATGGAACTGCCCAAAAGTAGGGATTATATGGATGATTATCGTCTGATTTGTAAACTGTATTGCCAGCTTATACTGGCGAGGTGTTTTTCGGGCAGGATGAATTACAATCAAGTCATGTGGTGGAAGAAATGGATGCTCGTTTGGACGATTTGGGCATGCTTGAGCGGTTGCGTATTCCCCGCCAGCCGCCCTGTGCCAAACCGTATGGACACCGAACCGCTGCGTTACCTTGCGCTAGGGGATTCCTATACCATTGGCGAAGGGGTACAAATCGAAGAAGCCTACCCCAACCAGCTGATTACGGCGCTGCGTGCAGAGGGCGTGGAGATGGAGAATGCGCACATCATCGCCCGCACCGGCTGGACAACGGACGAACTGGCGGAGGGCATCCAGGCTGCCGACCTGCAACCGCCCTACTCGCTGGTGACCCTCTTGATCGGGGTCAACAACCAGTTCCGCGGTTATGACGAG
>DAOUMN010000072.1:0-7689 GCA_034411135.1 Bellilinea sp. | reverse complement strand
TACAACATCCTGGGCTTTGACCTGCCATACCTGCTGCGTCGTTCGTTTGCCTTGAACATCGAAGTTCCGCTGATGCCACGCCTGGCGAAGTACCAGACTGAGCCGGTCGTGGATCTGATGGGAATCCTCTACAACTGGGGCAATGCACGCGGCTTGAAATGGGTCTGCAAGCGTTACGGAATTCAGAATCTGCTGCCAGATCTGGATGGTTCGCAGGTCGCCAATATGGATCGCGACACGCTGCGTAAATACGCCGGAAATGACCTGGCATTGCTGATTGAACTGTACAAACGCATGTGCGGCGTATACCTGCCGGCGCTGGAATCCTACCAACCGGCCTTTCTACCGCGCTAATCACAAGGAGAAAAAACGATGAACGAGCTCCTGGAACTGAGTTTTGAAATATCAAAGACACTGGCTCACAGCGGATACCCGGCGGATGCACCTGCGTTCGCAGTTACCTGGGGACAGATCGCCGAAGCCATCGCGCAGACAGTTTTGTCTCACAACCTGCCCACCGATACGCTTACCGAGGAAACCAAGGTGATCCTGGCGGATACCATCCGGCGGGACCTGTTGGAAATCGACCCGCTCAATTGGCGCGAAATCGTGCTCGATCGGGTGATGACCTGCAGGGCAATCAACCCGGCGCTGTGGGAACCGGACTATGAGCCGGACGAAGGCCCCCTGGTAGAACAGTACGAAAATGCCACCCGCCTGGGTGACGACGAGTCGTACTGGGTGGAT
Source organism: Bellilinea sp. (assembly GCA_034411135.1). Taxonomy (GTDB): domain Bacteria; phylum Chloroflexota; class Anaerolineae; order Anaerolineales; family Anaerolineaceae; genus Bellilinea. The sequence continues at coordinate 6,942 of DAOUMN010000072.1, read as the reverse complement.
GGCGGCGAATCGGCCGGCTTCTTCGACGAGTAGCAGCATTCAAAAGAAAGCAAAGGAACCTCAGGATGGAATTCATCCTGAGGTTCGCTGTTGTAACCCCTCAAGATTTGAAAATGGAGAATACAAATGGCTGTTTCAGATGCAAAGATACAAGACCTGGCTCAATCCAATGGATGGAATCTCATCCCTCTTTCAATCCCGGTTCCGCCTGCTCCCTTGTTAGAACAGGCGGTGGGTTACCGGCGAGGCGAAGAGGCGCAATATCTGGCATTATGGTGGGAGCCGTGCGGCGATGAAGTAATGGTTTCGGACGGCTACATCTCGTTCACCGGCCACTGGCCGGGTTACCTGGCCTACGTTCAGCACCGGCACATTTACCCGCACCTTGTTGGCTTCAACCTGGGCTCTTCGGAGTGTGAGGCAGACTGTCGGCTGGTGATCGACCGCATACACCGGGCTGCTTACATCCTTCCATCCGGTCAGGCCAGCAGGTTGCTGGCTTCGCAATGGGAAGGGGACAACCAACCGGCCGTACCGCAAGTCGTTTCTCTGGACGATCTGGAAGCTGTGATCAAAAGAATCGTGGAGCAATGGCAGCCACCATCTGATCAGGATGTGATGACCCGGATGTCCGAAGACCGGGTAGCCGTCCAGGCGTTGTGCGCCTGGCTTGATAGCTCGATAACCGAAACAAAGTAACGTACACGAGAATTTCAAAGGAGGACCAAACGATGAGCAGCAAAGTTATCGTTGAAAAAAGCGCGTTCGCAGAAAGCCTTTCGATTGTGGGCCGGGCAGTAGCATCTAGCCCGCACTTGGCAATCCTGGCGAATATTCTGATTACCAGCGAAGGTGGGCAGCTGCGGCTCGCGGCAACGAACCTGACCTTGGGTGTATCCACCTGGATGGACGCGCGGTTGGATGGGCAGATTGCATTGACCCTGCCGGCCAAGACTCTGACCGATATCGTCAATTCACTGGCTAATAGCGAAGTACAGTTTTCGGTGAATGGCAAACCAGAGGCAACGTTGAAGAGCGGAACGTTCAAGGGCGTGGTGCGTGGGACTGAAGCATCTGAGTTCCCTCCCCACCCTGAACATGATGTCTCTGAGGGAGTAACTCTGCCAGCACCCTTGCTGCGTGAAATGATCCAGGGAACCGCCTTTGCCGCCGCTTCAGACGAAGCCCGCCCTGTGCTGGAAGGAGTACAGATCTCCTTCGAAGGGAATACGCTCTCGATGGCGGCGACCGACGGTTTTCGCCTGGCGATCAAGCGGGCGCCTCTGCCATCTGCGGTGACAAAGAAGCAAGTGATCATCCCGGCTTCTTCTCTCAAGGAGGTAGTCCGGGTTCTGAGCGCCACCAAACCCGAGCAGGTCAGGTTGTATATCCCGCCGACCGGCTCGCAGGTAGTGCTGCGCACCGAGAATGTGCAGCTCGTGTCGCAGTTGATCGACGGCCGTTTTCCAGATTACCAGGTGATCGTACCGAAAGGTTACAAGACACGCACCGTGATTGCCACTACGGATCTGCTCAAAGCCTGCAAGCAAGCCGGCATCATCGCCCGCGAGGGCGGCAATGTCATCCAGCTGCGCCTGACACCTGGCGCTGATCAGACCGGGAAAGTGACGGTCCTGGCCGAGTCCGGCGATACCGGCGAGAGCGAGGTTGAACTGCCGGCGACCGTGACCGGGCCGGAACTGACGATCGCTTTCAACGTCAAGTTCTTGCAGGATGGACTGGAGGCGATCCGTACTCAAAACGTGGTTATCGAAACCAATTCACACAAGACACCGGCGGTCATCCGGCCGGCTGGCCGTGAAGCATCCCCGACAGGGGAAGAGGAGGATTATCAGTATATTTTGATGCCGATGCACGTGGACGGCAATTAAATATAGGGGGAGCGCGATGCTCCCCCTATATTCACAGCATTATTTCATAAGTGCTTTGTACTCATTGATTGCGTTCTCATCAATACCAGAAGATCGCATGTGATCCAGGAGGGTTGAAGCCTCCCCACGGATTGCGACAACATGCTTTTCTGCCTTATCCAGAACTATCTCAATCCGATGTGTTCCTAAAGTGACAAATATATCTTTGGAAACTTTCATGGGATGCGGAAATCGAATCTCGAAAATCCCATTCCCCAGGTCGTTAATTTGGTTTTTTTCCATATCACAACTCCCAAAGTAGTAATCTGCTAATTGGCATGAAGCTTCCAGGGTGGTAAACCTATATGCTTTTGCCAGCCTGGCCAATCAGAAGTAGCGAGGTTGTCTTTCCCAGTATATTCTTTTTCCCACGCTTCAAGCTCCTTTTTTTCGTCCTCAGACAGGATGTTGTTGTATACGTGGATCATTTTTTCATACCACTTCATTGATTCATCAGAAAGGGAAGGAATTCGATCCATTCAAAATTCTCCTTTGCCGACACTGATACGAATACATCATTATGCTATAAACAAATGTTCTAGCACCTATTGTACCTCTTTCAATTATTTACCACCAAGAAAACCAAACGCTGATTTCAACAACGAGTTGAGAGGTCGGCGTTTGTTGTTCTTGGAAAGTTTATTTCCCGGACACATTACCTTGGTTTGTATTTACGTCTTAAAAACGTCGGTCATTCATCAGAACGGTGTATCCAAAGGAGGATTATATGAACGTCTACGAAGACAAGTATTTGCGAGAAAAAGTAAACAAGATCATCACGAAACAGCGAGAGGGCAAGATCATCATCGCGGCATACAAAGACGGCAGCGGTTTGCCGGCGCGCGAAGACCTCGGCGCTGCGCTGGACCGGGCAGCCTACCCTTATGATTACAGCGTTGGTGGTTTCGGGTTTCTCAAGTACGAATCGGAACTCGGAGCCTATCTCTTCACTGCAAAGGAAGGTGCAAAGCTTCCACAAATCCTGGCCAAGTACCGGCGCCTCACCCTGGGCGAAGCAACGCTGGACGCCGAAACGCGCACCATTCAGGTCAAAACCGGTGAGACGTTGGTTACGTTCACTGGCGCGCACCCCTGGAAAGGGCTGTACGAAATCCTGCGCGAAATGAATGAAGAGCTGCTGCGCACTGATGCCGGAATCGTGGTGTGGAAGATCACCAAAAAGGAGAACCAGAGTGCGGTTTTGCACGAGCGGCTATTTCCAGGCGCGGTACCCAAGCTGCGCAATGGACAGGCCATGGGCTACATCAGCGGTTTTGCCTACGACAGCGATCATAATCTGGTGTATGTCGGTCTGACCGGCTATAAAACCAGTCTGGAATCGCTGCGCGTGACGCTGATGGCGAATAAGCCAATGAGCATGTCGCAAGAAGACACGGGCGATGTCAGCCTGCTGCCGGTCGAGAAGTACGAACAGGCCTGGCAGCCGATGCCGGAATATACCAGCCATCACGCGACCTTTGTGGCGCGTAACGCGCTGCCCGGTAAATGGGAACCCGAAGACCTCTCAACCTACCTGCTCGTATTCAAAGGTTCAACCAGCCCTGCGCAAGAACTGCAGCGGCTGTTTGTTGAACGGCTCAAAGAAGCGCTGGAAATCCCCATTCTTGATGATTGGGGTGTGGAACTGTGGAAACAGGCCCGCGACCAGCGTTTTGTACTGGAACTAACCACCGGTGGTGACTGCGTGCAAGGAGCGCGAATCGACCTGCAAGCAGACTGGAAAGGCTTGATCGCCGGTCTGCTCAAGCAAGAAACGCTCAAACTCACCGCCTGATAGAGAAGGTAACCAATTGACCCCGGAGGGGCGCGCTTTCCCCTCCAGGGGTGAATCGCGACTCCTGCGGGGTCTTTTTATTTCCCCAAAGGAGTCGAATATGCGTCCACCAGCCATCGAAAAGATGGGGTATTACCTCACCGACCAACCGGTGATCGAAGTCATTCAAAGCCATATTGTGCCTGCTGAGACCCGGGCTCGACTGTTTGATCCCTGTGCGGGTGAAGGTCAGGCGGCTTCACAGCTTGGCCAGGCTCTCAACTGCGAAACCTGGGGCGTGGAGCTGTCACCGGAACGCGCGGCAAAAGCTGAGCAAGTCATGGATAAGGTTTACCAGGCCCCCTGGCAAGCCTGCTTCCTGACCGATGAAAGCATCTCCTGCCTCTTCTTGAATCCGCCTTACGAGTTCGACCGCTTTGACGATCAAAAACGGCTCGAATTGGAGTTTCTGAAATCCACAACGCCCAAGCTGGCTCGCGGCGGGTTATTGGTCTACATCATCCCTCAGCGTATCCTGGGCATGCCCGAAGTTGCCCGGCTGTTGGGTGGGCATTACGAGAACATACGCATCTATCGGTTCCCCGACGGGCTGTTCGAGAAGTTCCAGCAGGTGGTGGTGTTCGCCACTCGCCGGCTGGCTTACAAGATCCCCGGAGATCGAGAAGTCAGCGAAATCACGAGCCAGTCACAATGCGAGACCGTGCCAATCCAGCCCATTGCGCAACCGGTCTACCAGCTTGTTCCATCCCCTGTTCGCGGGGCAAACAGCCGCCCGGTAATGTTCAAGCGCATGGACTGGGAGCCCGAAGAGGTGGTTGAAGCCACCCAGAAAGCTGGCGTGCAAACCACGTCTGAATGGCTGGATCTTATCAATCCTTCCCGCGGCCTGGCGACGCTCGCCCAACCGGTGATGCCGCTCAAGAAGGGCCACGTGGCGATGCTGATGGCCTCCGGCATGATGGGAACGGTCCGGCTGACCGACGAAGAAGGCCGCCCGATGTTGATCAAAGGGCGGGTGATCAAAGTCGTTGAGAAAAGTGAGGAAACTGACAGCAAAGACAGCGGTATGGTAGTGGAAACCTACAAGGACCGTTTCGTCACCACGGTGGCCGTGCTCAAACAAGACGGCGTGCAGGTGATCCAGGACGTGAAGGGCTTATCGGATTTCATGAAGGCGCACGGCGAGAAGATCGCCGGGCATGTGCTGGAAACCTACCGGCCGCTCTACAACCTAGATCCAACTGCTGATGAAACTGCGATCCTGAATACGCTTGGGACAGGGCGAAAGCCCTTGCCCGGGCAGGAACGGCCGGGATTGTTGCCAACCCAGCGGCACGTCGCAGCTGCTTTGGCGCGTTCCATTCGCAAGAATAGGGTGGCGAACTGCCAGAGCGAAATGGGGACGGGAAAAACGACAATGGCGGCTGGGGTTATCGAACTGCTTCATGCATACCCGGCCCTGATCGTCTGCCCGCCGCACCTGGTTCCCAAGTGGATCCGCGAGATCGAGGAAGTCATTCCCGGTGCGCACGCGCGGGAACTGCGCCGGATCGGACGAAACGCGAATGAGATGGCCGATGCAAATGACGTGCGCGATTTCCTGGAGCAATACCAGGTGGTAGCTCGAAACGCAAATGAGAAGGGTTTGCCTGCGCCCAGGTGGGTGGCGGTCGTGGCTCATACCTCGGCCAAGTTTGGGGCGGGTTGGCAGCCGGCAGTGGTGATGCGCAAGACTGAACACCCACTGACCGGTAAAAGGGTCGATGCCTGCGCCTGCCCGGCCTGTGGCAAGATCATCACAAAGGAGGAAGATGGCTTCGCTGTACCAGTCACGGATCTGAAAGACCTGGCCGACAAACGCCGCTTCTGTAACAACCAGATCCCTGGCTGGCAGTTTGATAGCCGCCAACAAAGGAAATTGGATGACAATGGGAATCCGATCTGGGGAACGCGGAAATGCGGCCAAGCCCTGTTTGAGTTCTCCGGCGCCCGCCGGCATTCGATTGCCGAATACATCGCCAAACACGCAAAGGGAGCCTTCAAGCTGCTGGTCGCGGACGAAGTCCACCAGTTCCAGGCCAAGGCCTCTGACCGAGGCGTAGCATTTCACCAGTTGGTCACGGCCTGTAAAAGCACGCTGACCCTCACCGGCACATTCTTCGGCGGCAAGAGTACCTCGATCTTCTGGCTGCTGCATCGCCTGAACGCTGGTGTCCGGCGCGATTTCGCCTTCCAGGATGAAAAGCGCTGGGCGCGGCTGTATGGCGTGCTGGAAACTCAGCGCCGCCGGCGGAGAGACGAGGATGACGATGATGGTGTGTTCACGGGTAACCGGCGCTATCGCAACCAGGCCAAAGAGCAACCAGGCGTCAGCCCGGCGATCGTAAGCCGGTTGCTGGACACGACCGTGTTCCTGAGCCTCAAAGATCTGAACCTGGCGCTCCCGGCTTACAAGGAGGAAGTGGTTTCGCTCGACATGTTGGAGGATCAGGGTGATCAGTACCGCGGCATGGATACCGCGCTCAAACAGCTCGCCATTCAGTCCCGGCGCTATCTCTCGACCTGGCTGCAATGGAGCCTGGCACGACCGAACTCGGCCTTCCGGGATGAAGCGGTGATGGTCGATGAAGTGGACGGCGAAGATGGTGAATCGGTTCGAAAAGTCACCCTGATGGATCTGCCGGCAATCAACCCCGACGGTCATAAATGGCTGCCCAAGGAAAACTGGCTGGCCAGCTTCTGCAAGGCCGAAAAACAGCAGGGGCGAAAAGTGCTGGTGTATCTGCGCCAGACCGGAACACGAGACATTCAGGCTCGTGTGGAACTGCCACTGCAAGCGGCCGGTCTGCGCGTGACCATCCTGGGTGGGAACATCAACCCGCGCAAACGGGAAGAATGGATCGCCAAACGCGTCAACGGCATCGACGTGATGATCTGTAACCCACGCCTGGTGGAAACCGGCCTGGATCTGGTTCAATTCTCGACCGTCATCTTTTTCGAGCCGGAATATTCGCTTTACACGATGTGGCAAAGCGTCCGGCGGGTGTGGCGGTTGGGGCAAACGCAGCCGGTCAAGGCAATCTTCTCGGTCTACAACTCGACCATGGAAGCAACCGCCCTCAGGTTGATGGGGCGCAAGATGAAAGCCGCACAGCTCGTGTACGGGGATGAGGTTGGTGGCGCGATTGTGCCCGAAGATGAAGGCGACTTCCTGAC
>DAOUMN010000071.1:0-12273 GCA_034411135.1 Bellilinea sp. | reverse complement strand
TTTTTGACCGTCCATTGGTGGGGATTGGTTCGGGTGACCTGGAACTTGCCAGCGAGAATCGCAGATTGTGCACGTTCAGTACGTTCAACTTGTGCTTGGGTAAGGTCTTGTGTTTTTTGCATAATCCTCCTTGTGGAAATATCCGACGTTGAATAATGAATAGTCGATTCGAAAGATCAACTCATGGCTAATACCAGGAGTGTTCCGACGTTATTTGCTACCCGTGAATAAACACAGGGCAGAAAACGACAATGGTGAAGACTTTTTCTTCATCGCTGACATTTACAGCCCTATGGATGTGAGAATATATGGGTGGGATGAGTCATTCATCCCACCCATAAATTATTGTTTTCTCCTTGTGATATGAACCTTTCTGCTTCTCAGCACGCCATGACGCCTCCTGGGAGGAAAAGGTTGTTTGTTAAAGTGCAAGCCCACTATCCGGGGACTCCCGGAAATAAAAAGGAGGATCACTCACTCCCAATACAAAAGGGAGCTTGACGATGACAGGTCTCGAAATCCCGCTTGCTTTATGCAAGGGATTCGGGCGTCATCTTGTGATCCTCCAAGAACCCTGAAGTAATAAGAATTCGCTTCAGGTCTGAACTCATCCCAAATTTTTTACACGCTTAGGTCTTTTGCAGGTAATCCAGGAAAATTGTTACCAATGCTCACCTTCGGTTTGTTGAGTGGATGAGTTATTCAGCAATTGTGTCAATTTCTCCAGAAGCAGGCACCATTTCACTTGAATCATTTCCACTTCAGCGTGCTTGCCAGGAGAAACTCTCTCGATTGATCTGGCTTTTTTCTCGTTCGGTGCGGCAGCATCCAACACAATAATGCGCCTGGCGACTGCCTCTACCACGTTTCGGTCAATGAATACCTGGTTTTGCTTCAAATCGCATGTTTTGATATCAACCGCCAGGTCAGTACAGTTTTTAAATTTCCGTGCTTTGTTGATAAACTCTTCCAAGCTTTCGCGAAAATCCCGAGACTGAAGGAAGCCATGAACTCGCAATCGCATGCCGCGTCGGATATGGATCAGCCCATTAGCTCCACCATTTACCCTGACGTTGATGTAATCACCTGCATCACGTTCCAAATCCAATTTCTTGGCAGGTAGATCACTGTCTCGATAGATCACCAACCGAAAGAACAGGTCATCCATAAATTTCCATGGATCACGTACCACGATTCCTTCTAGAACTACATCATTTATCATCTGACCTCCTTGTTTATGAAACCCTCGTCGTCCAGGGTTAAAAAGAAAATGCCGGACAGATCCCAGTGGGTAATGTCCGGCCAACGATAGATTAAGAAGTTTTAAGTTGTCAATCTGAGTATATCAATTACAAGGGGCTTATCCTAGAGGGTCAATTTCATTTCAATAATGCCCAAGCTCCTCTATGGGTAAAAATCGATCAGTGTGTGAAGACACGTAGTTTGGCCACCCCGGTTTGAGTGACAAGCACCTTGGGAACTACTGATGGAAACAGGATAGATAAATCTGCAGATACTGAAACCCGCACAGTGTTGTCTCCCCCACTGACTTGAATGTTTGTAACAAAGGCATGCACCCCTTTAGCGGATAGGCTGGTTGTATTTGAAGTCACATAAGCCTGAGCATTCCCCCAGGTTCTTGAAGTGGGAACAAGACTTCCGGCATCTTGAAAAACTTGCTGATTGATCTCAGCGGAGGCTGCAACTGCCGCAGCGTCTGCTGCCTTTGCCACTTCTGAAATGGCATAAAAATACCGTCCGAGTTCAATAGCCAATGCCAGGGCAGGAATCATCACCAACCCAATGAATACCGCCCAGAGGGTCATTGAATAGCCACACCGATCTCGCCACAGCATATTACCAGCCTTCTTGCCGAAATGTAGAATCGGCACGGACAGTAAACGTCTGCCCTGGCAATCCAGGGAACAGGCTGGTCAGAGGAGCCATAAAGTTGGGTACACTGCCACTGACTTGGATCTTTAAAATGCTGCCAGCACTTCCTCCAGGAGCCAAGACACTGACCGAAGTATTTTCCAGAATCCCAGCCTGGGCGATTGCGTCTCTTGCTCCACTCATGGCATAACAGGCTGGGCATTGCTGCGCCACACTTCCCATACGCGCACCATGCCTGGCTGCGGCTTGCACTGCCTGTTGGGCATAGACTAACATCCCCAGGTTAACAATCGCCAACATGACCATAATCGCAATTGGAGTTGTAATTGCAGCCTCTAGCAATTCCATCCCACGAGTGTCTTTAATAAACCTCATAATCCTCCTTGAGGAATAATTGATCTGCCAGTTTTAGGAACATCCCCGAAGGGGACATTGCTGGCAGACCATTGATTTGGCTAGATTTTTCCAGCAATATCTGTCACGATGGCAGCGATATTTTGGCCCAGCAACCGGTATGCACCATAAGCCACCAGAACAACTACTGCAATGATCAATGCGACCTCAGTCGACTCGATTCCCCGGTTATCCTTTAGGAAACGCAATGTCAATCACCTCCTTCCTGCTTTAGAAATATGGATAGAGAACGAACAACAAAGTTCCACAAAAAATTGATACGACAAAAGGAATTTCCCTCTTTTTCTGAAGGCTAGCGATTACGCCCTGCACTCCACCGACAATTGATATCGGGATCAGAAAAATTGGATTTCCAAGAACCAGGGCAGCAGCAATTATCAGCTTGACATCCGCACCTCCCAAAACACCAAATTCCCAAAGCACCCACACGACAAGGATGAGAAGACAAATCAACGTCGCCGCAGGTTGAAAAATTGCAGCAAATGTGGACAACGTAAGAGCAAATGCCAGACGTTTTTCTCGGGGGTTGAAATCTGATACGTGTGTCAATGCAATCATCAACAATACTGGAGCCCATAAGCCATTAAAAAGGCCATACACACCTGCACCAACCATCCCGCCAACGGTTAATGGCGTGGGGACCTGGTGGTTGCGGAGATCGTAGACCATACAGGCAAAAAACAGGGCTAAAACGGCGAAATTAGCGATCAGAAGGCGCTCCTATCCATTCTTCATCGGTGCAAGTGCTTAAAAATCAAAGCTGGACTCACTTCTGCGCCCAGAAGGTTCTGTCCAGCCAACGATTGATCAAAGATTGTCTATTAATAATTATAATGACGGAATGAAGTTATCCAAGGTGGCCAATTTTTTGATGGGAGTAATAGCCACTTTTCCAGCTGTCATGGAGGTTTTATGATACATAAAGTGGAACTAATCATTCCGAACGAACTTATAAAGGAAATTGAAGTTTACGCAAAGGTCGAGGGAATCACTCTCAATGAGTTCTTGCTGTGGGCTCTTGGTGAAAAGGTGGGCGAATTACGTGAACGGCGAGGGGTTAAGAATCTACTTCGAGTTATTCCAAACCAAGGCACTGAAAAAACTCCCTTAGATAAAGCTACACCTCCCACATATCCTCAAAAACGACTTCTGAAAGCCGAGGAGGTTGCGAAATACCTAAGAATAAGCAAATCCGGTGCCTATCGGTTGATGCGAACTGGTGAAATACCAGTTGTGAGATTTGGTAAAGTAGTCCGCGTAAGAGAGGAAGACATCGAAAGTTTTGTATTGAACACAAAAGCATAATCCAGACATTGCGGATTAGCCTAAAATAATTATCCCTACTTTCAAGATTAATACCGAGGCTAACAATATCGGCAAACCCGGTAAACGGTGAAGCATGATTTTCTGTTCCCGAACCAGAGATATCAATCCCGAAGCAATCACAACGATTAAGTGAATAACCAGAATCGACATGATAAAGAAAATCCCTGGCCACATAAGACAGATCGTAATTGCACTAACGGCATCCGCGCCACCCCACCACTTCAATTCCCAGGCAGCCCAGAAGCCAATGATTGCCAAAGCTGAAAGTGGTGAAGATTGAATCGAGAGGAATGCTCCCAAAAATAGCAATGGGAGCCAGGTGATTATTCGGCTTAATTCTTCCCAGCCAAATGCTTGAGATATTCTATACCGTTCACTAACAGCTGCAACTAAGACAGCAAGAAGGACTAATGCCCAGTCTCCCTGCCAGATCCGATAAAGGCCTGCGCCAATGAGAGGAATAACCACCCAGGCGCTGTGAGGTATTTCACTTTTTCGGATATCGAACCAAGATACGATTCCCAACCAGGTTACAACAAGGCCAAAAATAATCCAATCCATAAAAATTAGTGGGCAGAGATTGCCACCTGCAAGGAGCAGAGAAAGCCCACTCTCCTTTCGTTATAGTAATTTGACAGAGCGTAAATATAACAGTACACTTGTTCTACAAATGATATGTCGAACCAGAATATGTATCGTACATACAAATACCTCCTTCGCCCTTATACGGAACAGGTAAAGAGCTTGGACTTTTTGCTTTGGCAGTCCCGGCTTGTTTACAATGCCGCATTGCAACAACGCATTAACACCTACAAAGAAACAGGCAAGGGCGTAGGTTACGGAGCACAGTGGTCGCATTTTCGAAATGTGCGCCACGATAACCCTGACACGCTTGGAAAGCTGAACGCTTCTAGCCTTCAACACTTGCTTCGCCGCCTGGACAAATCGTTCGCTGGATTCTTTCGCCGCTTGAAAATAGGGGAAAAGCCTGGGTTTCCTCGTTATAAAGGATCCAGTCGCTTCAATAGCCTGGAATACACATATAACGATGGCTGTAAATTGCGACAGGACGAGAAAGGGCGCAAGTCGTTTTACGTTCAGAACGTTGGTGAAATGCGGATGTGTTATCACCGGGCCATTCCGACCGATGCTGAGATAAAACACATTGTCCTCAAGCGGGTTGGTGAGCGGTGGTATGTTTGCTTGATGCTCAAACTGCCTGATACTGGTATACATCAGGTACAAACAGACCAACAAATCGGTATTGATGTTGGTTTGAAAAACCTTGCTGCCCTCTCTACTGGCGAGTTGATTGAAAACCCTCATTGGCTGCGAGAGAGTCTCGCGAAACTGCGGAGGTTGCAACGTCACGCCTCTCGACAGGTCAAAGGGAGCAACCACCAGCGAAAAACCTACCACCAGATTGCTCGCTTGCATGAGCATGTTGCCAATCAACGGGCATTTTTTTTGCACAAGATCAGTAATCGGCTCATTGCCGGGAACGACCTGATAGCGATTGAAAACCTCTCTCCGAGATTTATGAACCGAAATAGGCATCTTTCCCTGTCTTCGCACGATGCAGGGTTTGGTCTGTTCCGGCAGATGCTTGAATACAAGGCTGAAAGTGCCGGGATCCAAGTGATTGCCGTGAATGCATCCAACACAACTCAAGCTTGCAGCGAGTGCGGGAGTATTGTTCCAAAAGGTTTGTCGGTTCGTGTTCATGCATGTCCTAATTGCGGTTTGGTTCTCGACCGAGATATAAATGCGGCTCGGAATATCCTAACCATGGCTTTACTACCTCCGCTCGGACGGAGCGGTCAGGCGGTAACGTGGGCGGTTGCGCCGTGCGTTGCCTGAGAAGCTGTCGGCTTTAGCCGATAGAGAACGTCACAACACCTCTTTTCCTACGGTTTGATCTGCCCTTCGATCCGTCGAATATATTCAGCGCCACTTGCACAACCGCTTGAAAAATTGGCTGCAATGCTATTCCAGCTGTTCGGATTTCCGGTTTTTCGAAGAGCTTGATAAACACATCCGGCGCCGGCATGATAATTTGCGAGAACCAGACGCCAGTAATCGTCATAACTTAATAATGCAGCTGGTTGTTTTCCGGTTGCCAGATTGAAAATTCGGGCTGACTGCAAACAACTTGCATTGAGGGTTTCAGCCAGAACTCGTATCGCTTGGTTTCCTTTTTCAAGATCAACACCCCCTGGACAATTCGGGCAGGTGGCCTCGATATCTCGTAAAACCATTCCGCGTAATAGGTATTGCGTTGAAGAATCCAGGAATTGATATTGGGTGGTACATCCTACTTCACCGTATGTTTGCCGGCAGATGGTTTGGAAATAAGCCGGTCGCCACATCAAAACAAGGTCTGCGCCATATGTGGTCATCTGACCCAATCCAATCTCACCTAGAGTCCAATTTGCCGCTGGCCAGAATTGCGATTCAACGGCAATGACAGCTTTAACTACCTTTGGGGGTAACTCTGCAGCCTGAGAAGAAGAGAGAATCACCGAGTCAAATTGATTCTGCCAGGTGAGCACCTGGTCTTTCGTAAGTTCGATTCCACAACCATTAGCAGAGCCATCAGGATTCAACCCTTGTGCTGGGCAGATAGCACCATCGACTAATCCGGAGGTCAATAACTCAGCAGCCAAAACATCATAACGGTTGGCAGTGGCTAGGTTCGAGTTCCCGCTCACGGGCATTAACCAATCAGGAATTGCTGTTGGGGTTAAGCCATAAGCCATCTGGCAGGTTCCACCACTATCAGCCTTCACAGATGTTGTTTCCCAACTGGCAGTGGTCATCACTGTAAGGGCGGCAAGTAGAATTCGAATTACGGGCGACCATGCACGGGATGCCATGCCACCTCCCAAACTACGCTGGGTGTTCGATATGTCTGGCCAAAATCATCCGACAAATCAGCCCATGCGGTCCAGATACCCTCTTCTGTGGTGCCAAAATTGAGATCTCCTGAATTTTCAGGAGTCACAGACCAGGTTGAGCCATTGCGGTTCAAAGAAAATTGAGCTCCCGATGGTGCCCGAACTCGTACCAAAATAGAATAAGGTGGAACACCACCTGTTACCTCGCCAGTTAGGGTCTGTGCGGGTTGATCCAGGCTAGGCGCAAACAACAATAAACGCGCATATGTGACCGCTATTGTCCCGCGAAGTGGTGCTATGACAATAACCGTGACTGAATCGCTGGCAGTTTCATACTGATTTGAACAGGTGATTGTGTAGGTATGCGTTCCAGTCGAAACTCCACTCATAGGCTGATTTCCAACTACGACCACATTCCCAACCCAGCTGCCATTTGAGCTGGCTGCTGAACAATTGGTCGCATCGCGACTGATCCAACTCAGGTTAAAGCTTGCGGGAGAAATTAATGTCAGAGGACCATCGGTGTTATTAACCTTCAAATCCACTGCGGGTGGATTATAGACAATGACAGTGACACTATCTGAGGCGGAACCAATGGGATTGGAACATGTCAACGTATAGGTGTAACTTCCGGTGGTGATGCCAGTGTAATTCGTCGAGCCGGACTGACCCTTCGTTCCAGTCCAGCTTCCTGAGGCAGTACAGGTATCTGCATTGCTGGAAGTCCAGCTCAACAGATATTGAGCGGGAGAAGTCAGGCGGATTGTTCCATCCTGGTTATTCGCCTTCAAATCCACACTGGGCGGGAGTGAGCACCGAATCGTTTTATTTGTTCCTGAGAGATCAAACCAGGAGGAATTATAGGGATTTTGACCCTGAACGCGTATGGTGTGTTGAATATTGGGCGAGATCAATCCCCATAAATCTTGAGTGAACCCACAAGTGCCGCCCGTGCATGTTCCGGTCAGATCCGCTCGATATTGGTTAGCGACTCCACTCGCTACCGAATTGCCATCTACCAGGATGCGGTAATTAATATCCAACCCTGGAGCAGCATCTTGCATCACCCAACCGTAAGCCCGACATTGGGATTGAGGAACCGGTCCAAAGGCTCCGTCATGGTAGCCGGTAAAGGTGTCTCGATAAGCCCAGATTAAAACGAAATCTTCAAAGTCGTGGTCATAACCGCCATTACTATTATCTTCATCCCAATCCCCCCAACATTGTGGAGTGCCGATAATGGTATCCCCGGATGCGAGAAAAGCTGTCATTAAACTGGTAAAGTCTCTACCACCGGCGCTTGGATCGTAGGTTTGCGAATAGAAGTAATTTGGACAAAAGTAATCGTGATGAGGCGTTTTCCAACCCACGTGCGGGTTAGCACACCCCCCTGAACCGCAGTTACCTCCATAACAATCACAACCTCTGATCTGGATCGTCTCACCCGCTGCAACCGTGATCGGGGTCAGCACTGTTTGATTGTTAATCACATCCATATAGGTGCAGTTCTGCCCTACCCTGCAGCCATTACGGATGAAGTAATAGCGCGAAAAATACCCCGGTGAGCTTGAGGTGATGACATTCCATAAAACAACTCTTCCAGCTCTGGGGAATGTGATCGAAACGGGATTTCGATTATAAGAAACGATAGGATGGCCATAATCCGCCAGCACAGAGATCGTAATCACCAAACCAATCACAATGGCAAGGATAATTCCCAGAAATGTTTTCTTACGCTTCATCAGATTTAAGATAAATTTTTTCATTGGACAACCCCAGCGGATGCAAACACCTGAACGGTTTTCAATTCGATTCCGAAAATGTTTAGAATCGTCCATTGGATTGGAACCTCCAAATAGACTCCAACAGCAGGTTCATTACTAGACCAATCGCTCAATCCATCTCCCAAGCGAACTGGACGGGGTGGAAATCCGGAAATCGTTCCTCCAAAAGGATCAGGCAGAACCCGAATTGACGAGGTGTACCCAATAATTCCACGCGCTTGCATAGCAGAATTAACTACGTTTTGGGCTTCATAACTGGCCACGGCTTGATCCAGTTGGATAAAGCCAGTATTGAGAACTGCATCCCAGTCCCTTCCTCGGGATGCTCCTGCAAGTGCAGCCTCTTGCGCCACAGAATAAGCCCAATTACGCGCCGCATATAACCTGTAAATATCCACGAGTCCACCTGCAATCACTACAAGCACGAGGATGGATAATAATCCCCACACTGCGGATTGTGCTTTTCTTTCAATAATCATCCCATTTCCAGAAAAAGCTTTTAAAGAGAATGGGATCATGGATACCGCTCCACGATTCCCCAGTGCTGAACTCGTATTGTCATGATGGGTTCAGAGAGGAAGGGAATATCTGCCTGAAATGGTGCTGAAGCCTCCAGGATAAAAGTAGTTCCAAATGGGCTGCCTGAAAGCCAGGCAGAACTCCGAGGAGTGCCGGCAGCATCAAAAACTTGAATAGTCGTAGCCTCAACCGTACCCATCACATTTTGGTTCGTCCCTTCTTGAATCAAGTTCTTTGCATAACTCCATTGGGTAGGATCTAGGGATAAAGCGCGAACAGCTGCGCCGGCACTGCTGTCCAATGCCTGCCTCATGGCCACTCCACGGCTGAGTTCAATACCACCAAAAATTACCAGTGCAAGCACCATCAGAACTAACAAGGCTTCAACCGCTGCCTGCCCTTTTGAATCTGATTTAAGACCCAATTTCGGCGTTGACATCATTGAACTTGACCTTTAAAGTGGAAAAGACTTCCCAGAGCGCACCGCCAACCAGAGCGATGAAGATTGCCAGGACAACGATGTACTCAACAACGCTCTGTCCATTTCGATCATGCAACATAATTCCTCCTCTCCTTGGAACGCTCCTCTGCACTTTTACAGAGGAAGCGGAGTGTTAATGGTTGATAGCTGGTCTTCAGGATAGAAGACCAGCCACCAGGTTTGCTAAAAAATTATGGGTGTGCAGCCGGCACAGCGATGCTGTTAATCCAGTCCGCAATACTGCCGCCTTGGGTACCGATATTGCTCAGGATGGCCCAGATAGCCACTGCTCCCAAGACAACGGCGATCGCCAGAACAACAACAAACTGTGGAATTTCGGATGCTTTCTTATCGAACAACATAAACAGGCTCCTTTCCCTCGCACTTTGGGCGGGGGTTTTGAAAAATGGGCTGGTACGCCCCCATCGCGGAGCGATAGGGGGTTAGAAACCGCTGCCAATCGACACCCCGGAGAGGGTTTTCAGGATGCGGTCAACGAGCGGGTAAAACAACAAGATAACAATTGGACCAAGGAGAAACGGCATAGCCAGTAAGGTGATGCGCAGGGGCAAACGCTGCATCTGTTCTTCGGATTGGTAACCGATCTCTTCGTTCAATTCTTCGATGACACTGGCAATCGCTTGATCAACATCGGAGACTCCTCCGGATTGTTGAGCAGCCTGGACACGTTGTACAACGCGAAGCAACTGGGGAGATTTCAAATCGTCAGCCAACTGGTTAAGTAAATCCAACCCACTGCGAGCAGAACTGCCTTGCAGCCGTTTTTGTAGACGTTGGTATACAACTGAAGTTTCGACGGTCGTCTTTGCCAAGCTCTCTAATCCAAGCAAGAGCGAACCTTGTAAGCTCATATGCAGACGTACATCGATCAGAAACTGTCGAATTTGTCCGACCATGAACCGTTTTCGCTGCTGGATCAAATAGCGTTTGGCTAACCACACCAGACCTGGCAATGCCAGGAAACCCAACCGGATGCTGGGAAGTTGCGGTCCTAAGACTGCCAATAGGATCAGTCCAATCAGGGCTGTACCCGCATAAAGAGCTCCCCATGGAATGTCGCCGAACCCCAAAATTGCTTCTTCTGTTCTTTTCTCGTCGCTTTGATATTTAGTCCCTAGTCCGAGAGCGTGTAAACGTCCACGCTGTATCGGACGGCTAAGCCTCCTTCCTGTTTCAAATAAAATGGATATTACGGTATTGGCAATCATGCCCACTCCGATTGCCAGACTAAAGCCCACCACAAGGGAAAAGGTATCCATTCTTAGACCTCTCCAAAACTCAATTGGTAGACTTCGTACTCAAAATACAGGCTGGCTAGCACGACCCCACAAATCATGACTGCCAATAACACCCGATGAGGTGCATCTTGTAGGAAAAAATCACGCCAGGCTGGTGATAAAACTACGAAGGACACGGAAGCGGCAACTACACCTTGTAGCAGTCGGATTGTTCCACGAACAAGCGAAAGGGTCTGGTGTGTTTTTGAACGCACCAGTTTTTGTCGGTGAGCTTCCTGTTCCAGTGAGACAAGCAACTCTTCCTGAATTTCTTCTGTCAGCTGAGCATTATTGGCAATCAAAGCCGAAAGCCTTGATGTGACATTTCCGGGTAATCCTTTTAATGCCTGTGCAGCCTGGGCAGGGGGTTGATGCATTCGTAAGCGGCTTGCGACCTGCTCGATGGCGTGGTTCATCACGCCCACAGGCAATTTGACCTTCATCAAAGCATTCAAAAGAGAGTGATCTACACTCATCAATGATCGAATTTGCAAGGCAACCGCTTCCGCATCCTCGTTAATTTGTGCGCGCTCGACCTGTTTTTGCTGAAAGTTGATCCAAATCAGGATGATCAAACCGATCACCAGTACAAGCGGTGAGAGCATAAAATCGTGGACCGCAATCGCTAATCCTAATGTGGCAATCCATAAAATTAATCGTTTCCAATCCAACTCATTGTGTGCCTGGTAAGGCTTTTCTTGAATAACGCCCATCGCCCGCAGCCGGCGACCTGCCCAGGATACAAATGTCCTGCGCCACGTTTTCACTATGATTTCTACGCCAGATAACAGCGTATTGTATAAAACCAGAAAGATGCCGCCCGCCAGGAACACTGCTCCTGCATCCATTAAGAATCGAAACGGACTCATGCCTCTTCCTCCGGAGAACCTTTTATACGATCCAGTCTGGTCCAGTACCCGCGCGGAGGCTTTGGAATACCTAACGCCCTGCAGCGCTTTTCAACGGCTTTATCAGAAACTCCGTATAAGGAGGCAATCTGAGTAGTTGGAATTTCCCATACCAACTGCCGTAATTCTTCTGGATCAATGATAAATTTCCGATCAGCCAACCTTCGGCAGGAATCGTTATGGTAGATCCGCCGATTTTTATGAGAAAGGGTGACTTTGAAAGGTTCTCCGCAATATGGGCAAATCAAAATTACCGCCTTATGATCCGGGTCATGTGAAAGCTTGCCGAGGGTTGTAAGAACTAGATTTTCAACCGTCAAGTTTTGCGGATTCCCATCCTTATAAATAACAATCTCAAATGAACGCAGCCACCGTCCTAAGCTGACTGACATCAGATGCCGGCTCAAGATCACCTTTCCATCTTTTCTGGCTAAAGGGTGATGACAATCGTGGAATTCCTGCTGTCCGGTTTCAGGATTGACGACTGGATGTATATCTTTGTGATAATCACAAGGTTCCATAAGTCACTCCTGGCCAATTAATAACGATTCATCCGGGTCATCATTTGTGGAGATGATTTGCCAGCATAAAAAACCATACATTGGATAAGTTGGCGGTTCCCAACCATAACGAATAAACCCGTTCGTGAGTCCAGTTCCCACATCATCCAGCACAATCATGGTGTCAATCATTTGCGCCAGGTGGCAATAATCAGACTCGCAATCCTCCCAATAAACGCCATTTTGAGTGACA
>DAOUMN010000070.1:0-56462 GCA_034411135.1 Bellilinea sp. | reverse complement strand
CCGGAAGGATTGACTCCCCAGGAAATTCTCCCCCGCCTGGGTGTCTCACGCAGTTCATTGTTCATTTTACTGCGCACATTGAAAACGCTTGGTTACATCGAACAGGCAGAGCGCCGCGGGCGCTACCGCCCAGGTGCGCGACTGATGGCGTGGCGATTTTCCAGCGGTGAGAGTCACCAAACCCTGCTGGATGCCTTCTACCAGGAAGCGCGCCACGCCAGGTGGAGCGAAACCCTGCTAATCGTTGTCCCCACGCCGCAGGGTGATCTGGTGCTGGCGCAGGTTGAAAGCCCGCAGACCGTGCGCAGTGCATACCGGGTGGGCGAAGTCTCCACCGCGCTCACCGTCTGCCGCGCGGTGCTCCAGACCCAGCCAGATGATTTACTGCTTGCCTGCGGGTATGCCCTCGCCCACAACGAGCAGACCATTGAACTGGCACTGCCAATCTGTCCGGATGGCATTCGTCCTCAAGCCGCCCTGATGCTAACTGCTCCGGCGTTCCGCTGGGAAAAAACCGCTCTACTGGATGGCTGGCTGGCGGAATTGCGCGCCCTGGCGGCACGCCTGTCCTACCGCCTGGGCGCCATGGTTTACACCCCTTACCAGATGCAACGCCCCGCCGACCTGCCACCTGAGGTTCAACTTACACTAGCAGAAATCAATCGCTTTCTGCAAGGTCCCTGGACTGCCCGTCTGGCGTGCCTGCGCCCGGATGGCAAACCACACGTTATTCCGGTATGGCAGGAATGGAATGGTAAAGCCTTTCACCTGATAGCTTGGCAAGGTTCGCTTTGGGCGGAATATTTACACGCCAACCCGGAAGTATCCCTGACCATCGACGAACCCTGGGCACCGCTACGCCGGGTGACCGCACGAGGCAAAGCAGTAGCACTGCCGTACGAGAAGGATGATCCCCGTCTCAGCGCATTGATCAGTCGGCTGTCCATTCGCTATCTCGGTGAAGCCAGCCTGGCACCCACCAGTGAGCAGGTGACCGACGTGTTCCAAATTCAACCTGAAACGCTGCGCGGCTGGAAAGGTTTGTTGCCTGCCAGCCCGCGCTTGCTTTGATCGCCCCGCGCCATGAATATCGAGATAGACCACCTCAGCCATTCTTTTTCCGGTCCGCAGCCACTCGCCGTGCTGGAGGATATTTGTCTATTTGTCCCCTCCGGACAATTTGTTGCTTTGGTCGGACCTTCCGGCAGCGGCAAGTCCACTTTGCTGCGCCTGATAGCCAGCCTGCTGCAACCCACCGTCGGACAAATCCACCTGGATGGGCAGTCGCCCGTCCAAGCCAATGCCGCGCGCAAGGTGGCTTGGATGGCGCAAAGCCCGGCGCTGCTGCCGTGGTTGAATGCGCGGGAAAATGTCGCCCTGGCACGCAAGCTGCTCGCATCTCGTCTTAACCATCAAATCACGGTAGAGGAGGCACTACAACGCGTGGGGTTGAGCGTCTTTGAACACGCCTACCCGTTCACACTTTCTGGTGGAATGCAACAGCGCCTCTCACTGGCACGTCTGCTGATCCAGAATGCCGGGCTGTGGTTAATGGACGAGCCGTTCGCCGCCCTGGACGAGATCACCCGTGAGCACCTTGCCCAGGTACTGCTGGATCTGTGGCAGCCGTTAAAGCCTACCGTATTATGGGTCACCCACAATATCTACGAAGCCTTGCGCATGGCTGACCGGGTGGTGGTGCTTTCCAGCGCGCCAGGCAGGCTGGTAGCAGATTTTACTGTCGATCTGTCCCGCCCGCGTGCGGAGGACGCGCCCGAATTTCAAATATTGCTAAAAGACCTGCGCCAGACCCTCACCAGTGCCATCCACGAGGTCAAATGAAACCCGCCCGCAGCGTGTTCACGCCCACCGGAATCGCCCTAAGCATGCTGGCGGTCTTTATCTTAGTCTGGGAACTGGCAGTAACGCTGTTGTCCATCCCGGTTTACCTGCTGCCCGCACCCAGCCGGGTGATCTCTACCCTGGCGAGTCACCCGCTGCTCTACGCCAAAGCGACCCTGATCACGCTTGGAGAGGCGCTGGGTGGGCTGCTGCTGGGTGTGCTGGCAGGCGTGCTGCTGGCTTCGCTGCTGGTGCTGCTACCCGGCATCGAGGATGGAGTGATGACACTTGCAATCCTGATGAAATCCACCCCGCTGGTGGCGATTGCCCCGCTGCTCACCCTGTGGCTCGGCTTTGGGGTGTTGCCCAAAATATTGATCACCGCATTGATGACTTTTTTCCCGGTGCTGGTCAACGTTCTCAGCGGGCTGCAAAAAGTCAACTCGCACCAATTGGAACTGTTCCATTCCTGGCATGCTTCGCGCGGCGAAATATTTCGTCATCTACGCGCTCCCTCCGCGCTGCCCTACCTGTTCGCCGCCTTGAAAATCAGCGCACCCCTGGCATTGATCGGCGCGGTTGTGGCAGAATGGACCGGCGCTTCGGGCGGGTTGGGACGCACCATGTGGCTGGCATATACCAACCTCAACCTGCCTTTCCTCTTCGCTGCTATCTTCATCCTCTCCGCGGCAGGCATCCTGCTATACCGCCTGACCGTACTGCTGGAAGCCAGAATCATCTTCTGGCAAAATCAACACGAACCGTGAAGGTCGCTGATGAAAAAACTGCTCTTCCTGCTGATGGGTTTGATGTTTTTATCTGGCTGTGTCGCACCTTCCACCCCTGCCCCGCAGCCAGCCGAGCCGATCCCATTGGTCTTCATGGCGGGTTACAAACCGCAAGCCAATTTACCCTTTGTCGGCGCGTATATTGCTCAGGAGAAAGGTTTTTTTGCCCGCGAAGGGCTGGAGGTCACCATTGAACACTCACCCGGCCAGGGCGAGCACCTGCAGCTGCTGGCAGCCGGCAAAGTTCACATTACCACCCAGGATGCCGCGGTGCTGTTGCAGCGCCGTGCCGACCCAGGGCTGCCGCTGGTCTCGATCGCGCTGATTGGGCAGCGTGGTCAGCAGGCATACGCCGCGCTGGCGGATTCGGGCATCCGTGATCCAAAGGATTGGGAGGGGCATCTGGTAGGTTACAAAGGTACCCCGCCGCCCGATTTGTTCGCGCTGCTGCAAGCCGCCGGTGCGGACGCTGAAAAGGTTACCCTGGTCAACGTCGGCTTCGACCCACGCATCCTCACCGAGGGCAAGGTGGACGTTTATCCGGTCTTCAAGTCCAACGAACCCTATCTGATCCGCTCGTGGGGTTTTGACCTGCTTTTGTGGGATGCCGCCGATTATGGCATACCCACCCTCGGCTTAACCTATGTGACCAGTGAAACCATCCTGAACCAACAGCCAGAAGCACTGCGCCGCTTCCTCAAGGCTACCCTGGATGGCATCCGCTACGCCGAAAAAAATCCGGACGAAGCCGTGCAGATTGTGATGAAATACGCTGGTGCACAAGCCAACCCGGATCACATGCGTTTCATGCTGTTGAGCGAACTAGTGGACGCCCACAACGCGATCACAGACCAGTACGGTCTGGGTTGGCAGAGCGAGGAACAGTGGCAAGCCCTGGCGGACCTGCTCCAACAAGCCGGTGTATTAGCGGAAGTCGATATCCGCGATTGTTTCACCACCCAACTGTTGGAAGGAACACCCTAGCCACCATCTTTTCTGGAATTCCGCCAATTTGTGGTAAACTATGCCCTGTTGGCGGAGCACTCAGCCTGCATCCTGTTGCCCTAACCCTGCCTCAAAGGTGCGCTCGAAATCGTCCGAATGGCAGCCGCATCTTTGAGCAATTTTTTTAAGTCGGGAGAAACCATTGCGCTGGGTTCGAGACCACACCCCCCAACCGTTTGAAAAAGGGTTATATCGTAACGCCATGATTGTCACCTTTGCCGGGAACTTCACCCTGGCAGTGGTGAAAAGCTTGGCGGCATATTTCAGCGGCTCGGTCGCTATTTTTTCGGATGCCGCCAATTCGATTTCAGACGTGCTCTATTCACTGTTGATGGTGCTTGGCTTGTACGTTGCCCAGCGCCCGCCGGACCTGTCTCATCCCCAGGGGCACAGCCGTTTCGAACCACTGGTTGGGTTGATGGTGTCCTTCTCGATGGCATTTGCCGGCTACAGCGCGCTGCGCGCCTCTTTCATCCGCTTTCAGGAAGGCGGATTGGCGGTCGAACCGGGTTTGCCAAGCCTGGTATTGCTCTTCAGCGCAGCTGCCAAGGTGGGAATGTTCCTGTACATACGCCACATTGCCCGCCAATTGAGCAGCCCGACTCTCAACACTACCGCCAAAGATAACCTGAGCGATGTGCTAACATCCTCCGCTGCCTTCGTGGGTGCATTCGGCTCGACCTACATCCACCCGCTGACCGACCCGATCGCCGGTATTCTGGTTGCCCTTTGGATCTTCCGCGCTGCCTTCGGCGCTGCGCGTGAAAACCTGAACTTCCTCACCGGCGCGGGCGCTTCCGAGGAACTGCGCCAGAAGATTATCACCGAAGCCTCCTCGGTTCCCGGTGTGCTACGCGTTCACCACCTGATGACCGAGTACTCCGGTCCACGCCTGGTGGCAGATTTACATGTCAATGTGGACGGCAAGACCAGCCTGACCGAATCGCACCGCATTACGGATGAGATCATTGCCCGCTTGGAAGCCATCCCCGAAGTCGACCGCGCATATGTTCATCTCGAACCCGACGACTGGGAAGATTAAAGAGAGCAGATTGCCATGCGCATGAGCCAGTTATTCTCGCAAACCCTGCGCGAAGCTCCTGCCGAAGCCCAATCCGGCGGGTATGCGTACCTGGTGCGTGCCGGTTACGTCCGCCAGATGGCAGCCGGCATTTTCAGCATGCTGCCGCTGGGCAAACGTGTGCAACAAAAAATCGAAGCCATCCTGCGTGAGGAAATGAACGCTATTGGCGGGCAGGAATTGTCCATGCCGGTTGTACTGCCGGCAGAAATTTGGAAAGAAACCGGGCGCTGGCACTCGATCGGCGCAGAAATGGGACGGCTGAAAGACCGCAACCAGCGCGACTTGGTGCTTGCCATGACCCACGAGGAAGCGGTCGGCGACCTGGTGCGGCGCGAAATCCGCTCCCACCGCCACCTGCCGCGCCTGATCTATCACATTCAAACCAAATTCCGCGACGATCCGCGCCCGCGCGCCGGGTTGATCCGCGTGCGCGAATTCACGATGAAAGATTCCTACTCCCTGGATACCGATTGGGACGGACTCGAACGGCAATACCGCGCTCACTACCAGGCGTACTTCAATATCTTCCATCGCTGCGGCTTGCCGGTCATCGCCGTTGCCTCGGACAGCGGCATGATGGGCGGGAAAGTGTCACACGAATTCATGTTTCTGCATCCCATTGGGGAGGATACCCTGTTGCTGTGTCCTTCGTGCGGCTACGCTGCCAACCGCCAGGTTGCCCGCTTTGGCAAACAGCCCCAACCCGCACAACCCTTGATGGAGTTGGAAAAAGTGCATACCCCGCAGACCAAAACCATCCAGGATCTGGCGCGCTTTTTGAAGATCGACGAATCCCAGACTGCCAAGGCGGTCTTCATGACCGCCACGCTGGTTGAGGATGGCGAAGAAATCGAGCGTCTGGTGATGGCAATTGTGCGCGGGGATATGGAACTAAATGAAACCAAACTGGCAAATGCGCTCAAAGCCCGCGACCTGCGCCCTGCACGCGAGGACGAGATCCTTGCCAGTGGTGCGGTACCGGGTTTTGCCTCGCCAGTGGGTTTGAGCGGTGTGTTGGTGGTGGTGGATGAGTTGATTCCCTCTTCAACCAACCTGGTGGCGGGCGCCAATCAAGTGGACCACCACTTGCGCAACGTCAATTACGGGCGCGACTACACTGCCAGCCAGGTGGTTGACCTGACCGCCGCCCGCGCCGGGGATGCCTGCCCGCAGTGCGCCGCGCCGCTGCGCGCCGAGCGCGGAGTGGAGGTCGGCAACATTTTCCAGCTGGGCGACTGGTACTCCCAAGCCATGGGCTGCACCTTCCAGGACGAGGACGGGCAGGTTAAGCCGGTCATCATGGGTTCGTACGGCATTGGCGTTGGGCGGCTGATCGGCTGCCTTGCCGAAGCCTACCATGACGAGCAAGGCTTGAAACTGCCGGTCAGCGTTGCCCCGTTCCAGGTCCACCTGGTAGCGTTGGGCGGCAAACTTGGCAGCCAGCCGCTCGATACTGCCGAACGCCTGTACAGCGATCTGCAAGCCGCCGGGTTGGAGGTGCTGTTCGACGACCGCGCAGAAAGTCCGGGGGTCAAGTTCAACGATGCCGACCTGAT
This sequence comes from Bellilinea sp., assembly GCA_034411135.1. Taxonomy (GTDB): domain Bacteria; phylum Chloroflexota; class Anaerolineae; order Anaerolineales; family Anaerolineaceae; genus Bellilinea. The sequence goes on along the minus strand of DAOUMN010000070.1, from coordinate 50,187 downwards.
CGGACTGCCCCTACGCATCACCGTTTCGTCTCGCACGCTGGAAAACGGCAACATCGAGTTCAAATTGCGCGACCAAACCGAACGAACAACCCTGCCGCTCGATCAAGCCGTCGCGCATGTCTCAAACGAGATCAACCGGCTGCAGGCGGAACTGCAAAAGTCAGTTGACATGGAACCCTACCGGGTCGAATAAAAAGACTTTAGGTCTGGATTATCTGATTACCTGCCTGTCCGTCAATCCATACCAGTGCAAAAAACTTCAGCGGGCAGGGTTATGTAAACAGGACAAACTCCTGCAAAAAGCCCTCAATCTGCCGGTACAGGTCCTCGATCACCTCCGGCGCGCGAAAGCCGTGCCCCTCGCCCGGGTAGAGTTGAAACAGGTGCGGCGTGCCGCTTTTGCGCAGTTGCGCCACCATCGCCTCGGACTGCGCCGGCGGCACGGCTTTGTCGTCGCCGCCATGAAAGATAGCCAGCGCATCGCGGATCTGCCCCGCTTGGTACAGCGGCGAGCGTTTGCGATACACCCAGGCTTGTTGTGGAAACGGAGCGATCAGTCGGTCGGTGTAGTGGCGTTCGAAGCGGTGGGTTTCCCGTGCCAGCGCCACCAGGTCTGCCACCGGGTACAGCGCGATGCCGGCTTTGAACACGCCGGGATAGCGGATCAGGCAATTGAGCACGGTAAAGCCGCCCGCACTGCCGCCGATGACCGCCATGCGGTCGCCATCCACCCAGCCCTGCCGGGCAAGATAACGAGCGCCGTTGACCGTATCGGTTACATCTAGTTCCCCCCATCCTCCGCTCAACGCCTTCTGGTAAGTCCGGCCGTACCCGCTGCTGCCACGGTGATTGACCTCCAACCAGGCATAGCCGCGGGTGGTGAAATAATGCGCCTCACGCGGAAAATCGAGGACCGCCTGGGATGTCGGTCCGCCGTGCACGTGGACGATCAGCGGCGGTTTGCCTGCACTCTCGAAGCGCGGGCTGTGCGGCGGATAGAACCAACCATACGCCGCGCTGCCGTTAGGGGAAGTCCACTCCACCGCCTCCGGTTTGGGAAACCAGGTTTCGGGCATCACCCAGGCGTCGGTATATGCCAGCGTGCGCCATTCGCGACCATCCCAGCGCAGCACTCGCTCGGCATGTTGCGGTGATGACGCCAGCAGGGCTACGGCGCCGTCCATGGGTGAAACGCTCAATTGACGCAACCAGGTGTACTCTCCAGTGGGAATCTGGCGCTGCTCGCCGCTTTCGATATCCACCTGCCATAAGCTGGCTCTCCCGGCTGCATTGCGAATGACCAGGATATGCCGGCTGTCGGGTAACCAGGCTGCGCTGCGCTGTCCTTGCACCCAGGCGGGCGTGCTCAAGTGGTAGCCCTCACCATGTATCAATACACGCTGTGCGCCGCTATTCAGATCAACTAGCACCACGTTGTCCCATTCGCCCCGCAGGCTTGCGGGATCGTCCCGCGCCGCCAGGTAACTCAACCAGCGCCCGTCGGGCGAAAATAACGGCTGAGTATACGTCCCCTGCCCATCCACACCTGCAAGCACCTGGCTCTCGACCACGCGCGGCGGGTCACCGCTCAGGCTGGCTAACACCAGGCGAGTTGCCTCCCAAGGCATATTGGGAAAGTCCCATTCTACCCAGGCGAGCCGATCACCGGACGGACTCCAGGCAGGCTGCATGTAAAAATCAGCGCCGTGTGTCAGCTGCCGCATCCACTCGCCGCCGCCCGCGCTTGCCAGCGCCAGGGCAGAACGATCATCCTCCTCATGAACGAAAGTCACCCACCTGCCGTCCGAGGAGAGAAGCGGTGCGCCGAACGCTCCCCAGGCTGGGGTGATCGCGCGCACCTCGCCGCTGGATAGATCGCAGCGCATCAACGTTTTGCCCTGGTTGACAAAGTAGACTGCTCCAGACGCAGCAGCAAATTCACCTCCTCCGTAGCCCACACCACCACGGGCGGAATGCTCGAAGAGTAGGTCGCGGCGCGCATCACCTTGCCGTTGATAGACCAGAGCGCCCTGTTTGCCGCGGCTTTCCAGCCAGACCAACCCGCTGCCATCGGCAGTGAACTGGACATCCTCCAGACGGATGCGCTGCGCCATGCGCAGGGGTGTGATTGGGCTATCCCACAGCCCGAAGGGGCGAAATTGCTTTACGTCACTCATGCTTAACCTCCCTGGTATGAACGGATGCTCTAGATTTGTTCCGACCGTGAACGCCCTCTCGATGCTCTACCCGTTATTCTAATGATATGATAGATTATACCCTTAGCGATTTGTACCTCGCTATCCTTGTCTGTCATATTGGACTATTTTGTGATGACTCTAAACCTGACCCGCGGCTCCCTCGAATTTCCGGTCTTTCTCCCAGATGCCACTTTGGGCGTGGTGCGCACGGTGGATGCGCGTGACCTGGCTGCCTGCGGCATCCGCGCCCTGATGATGAATGCCTTTCACCTGATGCAGCGCCCCGGTTCGACCACCATCCAAGCCCTGGGCGGGCTGCACCGTATGAGCGCCTGGGACAAGCCAATCTTCACCGATTCGGGCGGCTTTCAGGCATACTCACTGATCCGTCAGAACCCAAAATTCGGAAAAATGGACGAACGCGGAATCACCTTCCAACCGGAGGGCAGCCAGCGCAAGTTTCTGCTCACACCGGAAAAGAGCATCCAGCTGCAGGTGAACTACGGGGCGGATGTGGTTATTTGCCTGGATGACTGTACCCATGTGGATGCTCCGCGTCACGAACAGGAATTGTCTGTCCAGCGCACGATTACCTGGGCGAAACGCGCACGGCACGCTTTCGCCCAGCTGGTAGAGCAAAAAAAACTGACCGTCGGTCAAAAACCGCTGATCTTTGCTGTCATTCAGGGCGGCGGCGAACTCGACCTACGCCGGCGCTGCGCCGAAGCGCTACTGGAAATGGGCTTCGACGGCTTTGGCTTTGGCGGCTGGCCGCTGGATGGGAAGGGCAATCTGCTGTCGGAAGTACTCGGATTTACCCGAAGCCTGGTACCAGAGCACCTGCCCTTGCATGCGTTGGGGATTGGACACCCGCACAACGTGCTCAGCGGTTACCGCCTGGGGTATGGCATCTTTGACTGCGCCATGCCTACCCGAGACGCGCGCCATGGTCGCTTGTACACCTTCACTCAGCCGCCCGGCGAGGACGGCGGTTTGAACGGTGACTGGTTGAAGTACCTGTATGTTAACGATGAACGGCATATCAAAGCCGCCCATCCCATTTCGGCATGGTGCGATTGCCCAACCTGCCAACAGTACAGCCTGGGCTTCCTGCATCACCTGTTCAAGATCAATGACGCGCTCTACCTGCGCCTGGCAACGCTGCACAACTTACGCTTCATGACCCAACTGACGGAGCGTATTCGCCTGCAAGCGCATGACTGACCCACTCGATCTTCAATCCCTGCTGGACAGTGTGCGCGCCAACCCGCGCTATGCCACCATTACGCCGGACCTGGTTTGTGCGCTGATCGAAAAGCAGCGGGTTACCAGCCGGAATCCACGCGAAATTGTCAAAGCCGTGCGCAACAAATTGCATCAGGTAGGTGGCGCCTACCTGAATAAGCCTATCGACTATGCGCAATGGATTGCCCGCCTTGTCTCCCTGCCAGACGACTTAAGCCACCCTGCCGTGCTTGACTATTGCCACGCGATGATGGCGCTGCACGCCTCCACCCGCGAGCGCCTGCCCTATGTTGATCGTTTCTATGCTGAAATTTTCGCTGCGCTCTCCCCAATTGAATCCCTCCTTGACCTGGCGTGCGGACTGAATCCACTGGCGCTGCCGTGGATGAACCTGCCCGCTGCTGTCCGCCTTGAGGTTTGTGATATTTACACCGACCAGATCACTTTCTTGCAGGCATTTTTTGACCATTTTGGTTGCAATGCCCGCGCGCAGGTGTGCGACCTGACCACCCACCTCCCCGATCAGCCGGTGCAGTTGGCACTGTTGCTCAAAACCATCCCCTGCCTGGAACAATTGGATAAAACTATCGGGCGACGGCTTCTGGCTAATCTACCGGCAGAACATTTACTGGTCACCTTCCCCGCCCACAGCCTTGGTGGGCGCGACAAAGGCATGCGCCGCAATTACGAAACCCATTTCCACTCATTGATCCAGGATTTGCCATGGCAGGTTCGCTGTTTCGACTTTCCTGGCGAACTGGTTTTCTTGCTCTCCCGCGCCTGATTCCATCTCCAGACCGAGCCTCAATCCATTCCCAGACGGATGTCCTCCCGCTGGCAATCGGATATGATCAGGTCAACCTAAAACAAGGAGATGAAATCATGGAAAACTCGACAGAATTGAAATCCACCTACAAAACCAACCCATTGGCAATCGCCAGCCTGGTGTTGTCCACCGGCGGGTTTAGCTTCCTGCCACTGATCGGTAGTATTGCCGGGATTGTAACCGGCTTGATTGCCCGCCGTGAAATCGCCGCCAAGCCCGACACCTACGACGGTAACGGCCTTGCCACAGCAGGCATCATCCTGGGTTGGATCGGCGTTATCCTGCCGGTGTTGATCATCGCAGCGGCATTGCTTTTCTTTGCCTCACCGACCATGATCTTCCAGTGACCCACCTGAAAACATACCTTCGGGGAGACAGGAACCCGCCACTGGCTGTGTTCCTGCCCTCCCCGCCAGGGATAAAAACCTGCCAGGGACACAATTGGCAGAGAATCCATCAATCGGGGTTACAATAATCTCGAACCTCATCGACAGGGTGATCCGGGAAAAAATCCCGCAAATATCGCAGGAAAGAACGGACATCCACCCACATTCAAAAGGTATATCATGAACGAATATTCGCGCACAACTCAAAGTTCATCCCACCCGCTGGCAATCGTCGGGCTCATTCTTGGTATTCTCGGCTTGATTGGGGTATTACCGCTGGTCGGCTCAATCGGCGCACTGATCGCCGGCAACATGGCAAACAAAGAGATCCGCGAAAAACCGAGTATGTACAGCGGCGAAAATTTTGCGCGCGCCGGCATCATCATGGGTTGGATCGGGGTGGCATTGGCAGCTCTGGCGTGCATTCTGGTTGCGCTGGCATTTCTGTTCTTTATTCCGATTTCCGGTCAAACCATGCCAATGTACTAAACTACGATGCCGTCCTCTACTCCCAGGCAATCCTTTTTCAGCAGATTTGCTGACCGCTTGCGCTGGCGTCTGACACTCAGTTTCACGCTGGTCACTTTGGCAGCCATATTAATGGCAGCCTGGTGGAGTTTTCTCGCCATCAACCTGTACCTGTCACGTATGCTGCCGGAATCCGCGCTGGATGAAGTGCGCAGCCAAATCCTGCCCACGTTGGTTCAAATTGCCATCCCGGCTTTGCTGGTGTTGATCGTCCCGGCTGTGCTGGTTGGAAGTTTGTTCGGTTTTTTGACCGCCCGCTGGCTGGAAAGCCGCCTGAATCACTTGCGTGAAACCACCGATGCCTGGAGCGATGGCAATTTCAAGCCGCGCATTGACGATCCAGCCCAGGATGAAATTGCCCGCTTTGGAAGGCAATTGAACCAGATGGCTTCCGAGCTCGAGTCGCTTCTGGTAACCCGTCAGGAGCTGGCAGCTCTGGAAGAGCGCAATCAGCTCGCCCGCGATTTACACGATTCCGTCAAACAAAACCTGGCAGCCGCAATTTTGCAGATCGGGGCTGTCCAGGCGCTGCTTGAAGCCCAGCCGTTGGCAGCCCGGCAGGCGCTGCTTCAGGCAGAGGAACTTGCTGTTCAAGCCCAGCAGGAACTGACCAACGTCATCCTTGAACTGCGTCCAGCAGCCCTGCACGACAAGAACCTGGAAGGCGCATTGCGAGATTATCTGGAACAGTGGCAGCAACAGAACCGGCTGGAGGTCGAATTTTCTGCCTCCGACAACTTGGCATTGACCTTTAACCAGGAATTGACTCTGTTCCGCATTGCACAGGAAGCGCTGGCAAATGTTGCCCGGCACAGCGCCGCAACCCGCGTCGAAATCGCACTGTATCGCAGTGGCGATCAGGTCGAATTGACCATTATCGACAACGGACGCGGCTTCGAACTGGATCACATCACACCAACCGGTTTTGGCTTGAAGAGCATGCGCGACCGGCTGGACGAAATTGGCGGACAGCTCACAATCCACAGCGCCACCGGGCGCGGGACGCGCCTGTCCGCCCGTCTGCTGCTCAAGCCGGAAGCGCGCAGCGAGGAGGCAGACCATGGATAAACCACCCAACCCGATCACCTTGATTATTGTCGATGATCATGCCGTTGTGCGCCAGGGCTTGACCGCATTTCTGCAAACCCAGGATGATATTGAAATCATCGGCGAGGCGGAAAATGGCGCGCAGCTGCTTGCCCTCCTGCCTGAAAGTGTCCCCGATGTGGTGTTGATGGACTTGATCATGCCGGACATGGACGGTGTTGAGGCAACCCGCCGGGTCAAGGTAGTCAGCCCACACACCCAGGTCATCATCTTTACATCGTATTACAAAGACGAGCATATTTTCCCCGCCATACGCGCCGGTGCGCTTTCCTATATTCTCAAAGATTCGAAGCCCGTTGAACTGGTGGATGCCATCCGCAAGGCAGCCCACGGCGAAGCGGTGCTTCACCCGCGCGTGGCGGCGCGCCTGGTGCAGGAAGTGCAGGGTGTTCGCCGCGATGCGCCCAACCCGTTTTCCGAATTGAGCGACCGCGAAATGGAGATTTTGCGCCTGATCGCCAGCGGTAATTCCAACCGCGAAATTGCTGAGACACTAGTCATCAGCGAGAAGACGGTCAAAAGCCACGTCAGTAACATCCTTTCCAAGCTTCACCTGGCAGACCGCACCCAGGCGGCGGTATACGCCTGGAATCAGGGTATTGTCCGGCGGGATGAATAAACTCCTCAATGTCTCCGAAGAAGTTGTGCAAGCCTGGATTGCCGAATTGCGCGCCATGCGTAAATACCGCTCGGTAGAATTGCCCGAAGCGCTGCTGCGCGACCTGATCAACCAGGAGCTAGCCCGCCAGCACAATCCGCGCGATGTTCTCGCCGTGGTTCGCGAAAAACTGCACAATATCGTCGCGCCCTACCTGGGCGACCCCGACTACGTCAGCGCCCGTACCCGGCTGTACGCCGCCTTTGCGAGTCCCAATCCGCTGGCGGTACGTGATTTTTGCCTTGCCATGCTGGACAGCCACGCCTCGACCCGCGAGCGTATACCACTGTTGGAGGAATTTTATAGCCGAATTTGGGAGGTTACCGGCATCCCGCAGGTCGTGCTGGATTTAGCCTGCGGGATGCATCCCTTTGCCCTGCCGTGGATGAACCTGCCCGCCAGCACAAGCTACCACGCCTACGACATTCATGCTCCGCGGGTGGCGTTGATTGGTGAATTTCTGTCAGCCAGTAGTCGCCCACCACTGGCACACCAGCAGGATATATTGGTGGAACCGCCAACAGTCGAGGCAGACGTGGCATTTTTCTTGAAAGAGGCACACCGTTTCGAACAGCGCCGCCGTGGGGCTTGTTTACCGTTCTGGCAGAGCCTGCGGGTACGCTGGCTGCTGGTTTCCTTGCCAGTTAGCAGTTTGAGTGGTGCGCGCAATCTGGAGGAACGCCAGCGTAACCTGATGAACCGCCTGCTGGCAGACCAGCCCTGGCGAGTGCGTGAACTCCGCTTCGAAAGCGAATTGATTTTTTGCATCCACAAATTATGAGCCGCAAAAAGAAACCAGCCCCACCTGTAAATCCCTCTAGCCAGGCTCAGACCACCGCACTGGAGCGCTTTCGAACGTTGCTCACAGAGCAGGATTTTATTGCCTTGTTGAACGAACTGGCGCGCCCGTTGCAGCCTGGGTTGCGAATCAATCTACTCAAAGCCCAGTCTATCCAGGTCGAAGAATGGGCGCAGCGCTATGGCTGGCAGCTGCATCCGGTGCCCTTTTGTTCCACCGGCTGGCAGGTGAGAGAACAACGCATCCCCATCAGCCAGACACTGGAACACCGCCTGGGTCATTACTACATCCAGGATGCTGCCTCGATGCTGCCAGCGGAATTGTTCGACCTGAACGATACCCCCCGCCCACTGATCCTCGACCTGGCGGCATCGCCCGGCGGTAAGACCACTCACCTGATCAGCCGAACGCACGACCAGGGGCTGGTGTTGGCAAACGACGCGGCTGCTGAGCGGATCACGGCTCTGCGGCTGGTGCTGCAAAATTGGGGTGCGCTGAACAGCGCGGTGACCCGCTTCCCCGCCGAAAAGTTCGGTCGTTGGTTCCCTGCCGTCTTCGACCGGGTGCTTTTGGATGCCCCATGCAGCATGCAATCGCTGCGCCCGACCGACTCACACCCCATGCGCCCGATCTCAGCCCGCGAGCAAAGCGGGCTTGCCCGCCGCCAAACAACCATGCTCATTTCTGCTCTGGCAGCCGTCAAACCCGGTGGTCAGGTGGTCTATTCGACCTGTACGCTCGCTCCAGAGGAAGACGAAGCCGTATTGGACGCCGTGCTGCGCCGCTATCCAGGCAGCGTCCAAATCGATTCGCTGGCAAACCGCCTGCCCGAGCCCGCGTCCGCATTGCAATCTGCATTTGGGCAGGTATTCCATCCCCAGGTAAGCCGGGCAGTGCGTTTATGGCCGCATCGGTTCGGCACGTCCGGCTTCTTTGCCGCCCGCCTGACCCGCACCGGCGAGATCGATCTGCCAGTCGAGCCGCCGCCCAGCCGTCCGCTGCAGGTGGTCGGACAGGAACCCCTGGATAAGCGCCAGGAGCGTGAATGGCTGGATTTTTTCTCCTCCCATTATGAATTCGACTTGCGGGCGGTTTTGGAGAGCCATCATCTGGCACTACTGCGCAGTCCAAACGGGGTTTACGCCGTTTCGCAAATCTTTCTGGAACACTTTGCTATGCTTCCCTGCCAGATGCTTGGTCTCAAACTGGTTGAGCCAACCCCAAACGGCTGGCAACCTGCCCACGATTGGATCAGCCGCTTTGCGCCTCACTTCCATGGCGGCAGGCTGATGCTGGAAGAGTTGCAGACAAGTGCATGGCTGAAAGGTCAGGATGTGAACTGCCCACAACTGCCACCCGATGCACCGCCAGTTTGGCTGGTGTTCGATGAACACGACCGATTTATCGGGCGGGGACGCGCTTCCGCAGGGCGGCTGAAAAATTTGCTCCCCCGCCGTCTGGTTTGACTTAATTGGCGGGCACCAACGCTCGTTGATCCACATCCAGCAGATAAACCCGCTGGAATACATCCAGGACGAGGATTTGACCGTCCTCGCGCCACTCACTGCTCAGGTACTGCCCCGTTGTGGCATCCATCACAAAACGCACCTGCCCACTCTCCAGATCAACCAGTACGAAGGAAGTGCTGGCGTTATCTGGAGGATTAGTATTGCGGATTACGGTAAACATCAGTTGGTTGGCATCCGGTGACCAAACCAGTCCGCCTACTTGCCAATTCTGCTCGCCGGTCATTTCCAGCAAATCAATATAGGCAAACTCACGCTGGGTATCTGCCTGACTGTTGTGTACAAGCAGTCTGCCGCCCTGAATCAGTGCATAACTGGAATCATCCGGGGCAGCGCGCAGCGCGCCGCACTCGCGGCTGAGTGCGTTGATGGACCCGCTGTCCAAGGCAACACGAAACAAACCGCAGTCGAATCCAATCATCGTCAAACTGCCGTCAGCGATACCATGTTCGCTAAAGTAAAGCACCTGCCCATCGCGGCTCCAGTGAAACTGACCCGGCAGGGTATAACCCAGCCCAAATGGGCGTTCTTCCTCCAAAAGTCGCCAGCGCTGGCTGCCATCCCGGCGAAAGACGTTCAAGCGGACGATATACTTATCTCCACTGATCGCCCCATCGGCAGCCACCGGGAAAACCGCCTCAACCTGCACCGTCCATTCACCATCCGGCGAGGTGAAGAACCACTCATCGTGGCTTTTTTGGCTGGGGGTTTCGCTGGGTAGAACCCGAGTGCTCTCATCCTCTGTGCTTTGCGGCGACAGGGTGTTAACCGCCTGGATTTCAACCGGCGGAGTAGGCGAGACAGCCGGCGCCTGTATGCGCGCAGTTGGCGCAGGCACATCCATCGGCGTGCACCCCGCTGACAGGATCAACCCCACCATCACAAGCATCGTTGCGATAACACCCGTCTTCATTCTAGACCTCCGACTCGAACTGCGCCAACAGCAACGCTGACGCAACCACCGCCGCTGTCTCGGTGCGTAAAATTCGCCGTCCCAGGCTGACCGGCTGCCAGCCCAAATGCTGCGCCTGGTTGACCTCTTCATCATCCCAGCCGCCCTCAGGTCCGATCAACACCGCGGCATGCGCAACGCTCGGCATCATCCGGGCAGCATTCCACAAATGTCGGCTGGTTTCCCCCTCCCAAGCCAACCAGCTGGCATCAAACATGCTGCGCTGCTGGATGAAGTCTTGGAACCTCTGAACCGGTAGCAAAACCGGCAGGATGCCCCGCCCGCACTGTTCGGCGGCTTCCTGTAGAATGCGCCGCCAGCGGGGATATTTTTCCTCGTGTTGTCCGCTGTTTTGCACCAGGCTGCGGTGAGTGATCAGGGGAACAAAAGCCGATGCGCCGGCTTCGGTCGCTTTCTGCAGGGTCCACTCAAATTTATCGCGCTGTGTCAAGCCCAGTCCCAGTGTCAGGTGAATGGAAGGTTCGCGTTGATTGGGGTAGATTTGCTGCACCTCTCCGCGCGTATCCGCGGGGTCAACCATGGTAAGCACAACCCGGGCTTCGCGGCCGCTGCCATCCAGCGCAATTACCTGCTCACCCGGCTGCAAGCGCAGCACGCGCGCCATTTGCCGGGCGCATTCTGCCGGAAATATGATCGTCCCGGCAGCCAGCGATTCAGGGGGTACGAAAAAGCGGTGCATGGCGTAATTGTAACCGATAGTATAATTGGCGCGGTATGGATAAATGGGTGATGGATGTCCGGTCAACGGTGGGGATTCGTCTGACGACGCGCCAGGTAAACGCCTTCCAGCGTTATGAAGAAGAACTCATTCAGTGGAATAGCCGGGTTAATCTGACGGCCATTCGCGACCGCGAGGGAATTCGCAGCAAGCATTTCCTCGATTCGCTCACCTGCTGTCTGGCATGGCGTGATCGTCCACCCGAAAAGTTGATTGATATCGGCACCGGGGCTGGCTTTCCTGGCATCCCTCTTAAAATCATCTATCCACGTCTCAAATTGACACTGGTCGAGTCGGTCGGCAAAAAACTAGATTTTTGCCGTCATATTGTCCAAACACTTGGGTTGGAAGAGGTAACCCTGCTGCAGGCACGGGCAGAGGAAATCGGATTGCAACGCGAACACCGCGAGCAGTACGACTGGGCAGTGGCGCGCGCGGTTGCCAATTTACCGGTGTTGAGTGAATACCTGCTCCCTTTGGTTGCCTTGGGCGGTAAAATGTTGGCGCAGAAAGGCGAAAGCGCCCACGCGGAAGTGGTTGCGGCTGAAAAAGCCATCCGCGTGTTGGGCGGACAATTACAGCAAATCATCCCGGTGCTGATTCCCGGCATTGCTGAAGAACGCTACCTGGTGGTGCTTGATAAAATTGCCTCCACCCCGCCCGGTTACCCGCGGCGGGTGGGATTACCCGCTCGGCGACCAATTCAATAGCCGCGATCAGGCAGGTTGGTCAACCTGCTGGATGCAACCAGCCTGCACCTGCCAGACGGTGCACTGGCGGACAAAGGCTTCCTGAAATAATTTCAGATCGGTGGTCGTCAACATCGCCTGGTCGCTTTCGCTCAATGCATTCAGCAGGTCGCTGCGCCGCTGGACATCCAATTCTGCCAGGGTTTCATCCAGCAGCAGCACAGGCCACTCACCGATCTTTTCCCGCATCCAGGCAACTTCTGCCAGTTTCAATGCCATCAGGGTGGTGCGTACCTGACCACGCGACCCAAAATCCCCCAGATCGATCCCGTTGGCAATGAAGCGCATTTCGTCACGGTGTGGACCAATGGTCGTCACGCCGCGAGCAATCTCCTCGCCGCGCATTTTCTGCAATCGATCAATGAAGCCGGCGCGGATTTGCTCTTCGCTGAACGCCGACCGGTCCACTCCCAGTTCCATTGGCAGGCTGTACTGGGACTGACCGCCTGCTGCCGGATCGAATGATGGGCGGTATAACAATTGAAACGCTTCCCTGCCATCGGTCAGGCGCTCGTGAATTTTGGCTGCCAGCCTTTCGATCTCGCAAATCGCCTTAATTCGCGCATGGATGATGAATGCACCGCGCTGCGCCAGCAGGGTATCCCAATACAACAATTGTTGCGCTTCGCCACCGCGCTCGCCGAGCTGTTTGAGCAACGCATTGCGCTGACTGACAACTTGCGCGTATTCGCTCAACGCTTGCCCATAGCCGGATACAATTTGCGAGAGAGTCAGGTTGATATAGCGGCGGCGCTCGTCCGGTCCGCCCTCGATGATACGGGTCATTTGCGGCAGGAACAACACCGCATTGAAACTGCCCAGCGCTTCCGCCATGCTGCGTTTGACGCCATCCAGTAAAATTTCTTTCCGCAGGCGCGAGCCGTTCCCCCCAACCGCGTCCTGGATCAGGCGTACTTCGAGCCGATGTTCCCGACCGCCGCGTTGGTAATTTGCAACCAGCCGCGCTACTGCCAGTTCCTGCGCGCCTGCCAGAAAGTTGATTAACTGGCGATCGTGTGAGGCGTGCGAGGAAGTAAACGTCGCCAGGAAATAAACCGCCTCCAGCAGGCTGGTCTTTCCCTGGGCATTGTCCCCAACCAGCAAAAGAATCCGCCGGGGAACATCCATATCCAGGCGGCTGAAAGAACGGAATTGCGTAAGAGAGAGGTGAGTCAGGTACATGAAACTGCGTAGCCGTGCGGCTGCTTAATCTAGCAGGGTGGATTCCTCTTCCGGGCTGGGTTTCCATACCCGGCTGGCGCGATCGGTGAATAAAATGCCCTCGACATGATCAATCTCGTGTTGAAAAATGCGTGCCAGCCAGCCTTTGGCTTTGATGCGTACCGGCTGACCGCGGCGATTCTGCCCGCGGACAACCACCTGAGAATACCGCTCCACCTCACCAACCAATCCCGGAATGGACAGGCAACCTTCGATGCCGGTCTCCGTCTCATCCGAGACCTTGACGATCTCCGGGTTAGCCAATACGAACAATTTCTTTGGCGACTCCTCTTCCTCGTCGTTCTCGGCATATTCGACCACAATCAATCGCTCCGGGACACCAACCTGTGGGGCTGCCAACCCCACGCCCGGCGCTTCGCGCATGGTGAGGATCATGTCATCAATTAGCTGTTGCATGTCTTTGTCGAACGTGGTCACTTTGCGTGCTTTTCGCCGCAACACCGCGTCCGGCACGGTTACAATTTCACGGACTGCCATTTTACTACCTTGTCAATAAAAAAATCCAATCGCCCTGATTTTACTACGAATTATCCCCCAAACGGGTCGCATTATTCCGGCCGTTCTGATTTTGGACAATGCGATGATATTCCTCGATCCAGTCCGCCAACTGGTCGTTGATCGAAGCCTCCGCCCGTTCTTCTTCACGTTGTTTGAACTCCATGAAACGCTGGAACAACTCGCGCTGCACTTCTGAAGGCGACATTACATTGTTAAAGGTCAGGGTCGAATCACCCACGCGCACATACACCGTCCCGAAATTAAGGATCAAGCCGATGATTCCCAGTCGTTCGAAATCAATGCTGAGGATGTTTTTTAGCGGCGCGGTGCGTTTTTGCTCGGTGCCAAGCGGTTTTTTGTATACGTCGATGATCGTATCTCGAGTGATAATGTAACGGTCGTTACGCCAGTCCATGTAGTTATAAACCAGCCAGATGCCCGTAATCGGTAGAAAGATCACCCCAATCACCAGCGCCAGCACTGGCGGCAGGGACACGACACCCAGCAAAATCAGGAAAATCAGCACCAACACACCGATGGTCAGCACCAGTGGGACGAACACTTTGCGCAACAGGATAAACCAATGGGTGCGGTAGATGATTTGACCATCCTTTTCGACCCGCAACATGAACAGGTCGGATAGAAAACGGGTCAATTTACCTGTCTTGATTGTGCTCTTAACCTCGCCCGCCGGAGTGGGAATGGGCTCATTGTCATTCAATTGCAACCGCCGACGGATGATCTGGTCGATTGACTCGATGCGCGCCTGTTTTCGGCTGGCTTTCGCTCGCTCGCGCATCTCATTGATCAGGTCGATGATCAAATAAGGCTGCGCCAGGCGGGCAAGTACAATTTCACCCGTGTAGGTACGGACGATAATGTCACCGTAGCCAAAGATACGCCCGAGCTGGGTGGTGCGCACATCATCCGCCAGCACAGCGTCCAGGGGTACTTCCTGACGGCTGTCATAAATGAGTAAAACCTTGCGTAAAAACGCCACCCTGCGGTTGGTGACCACCGAATAATCATTATAGAAATCCACCACCACCCACAGCAGCCAGAGAAAGTTGACGACAATCACCAGCAATAGCAGGCTCATGCCCAGCGCCGAGCCGCGAAATAGGACCACATCCAAATAAGAGGCAATCACAATCGTCAGCAGTGCCAACAAAACCGGCAGAATCAAACGTAAAATGAGAAAGAGAGGGTGATGACGCCCAATGAAGTGTACCACCTCGCGCGGACCGCGCCAGGGCATGGCTATGTTCATCGCCAGGTGATGACTGGCAGCCACCATGCGAAAGACCGCATCCACCCTGGGGTTTTCCTTTTTGAGTTCGTCGATCAACTCACTGCCCAGGCGCAGCACGATAACGTTGGTCAGTGCGGTGGCTGTTGCTTTGCGCAGCGTGGGGGAATCCGCCAGTGCTTCTTCGCCAAAGTAGTCGTGTTCGCTGAGAATACCTTTGTCCTCATAATTACCACGCCGGCGCACGCGTTCCACCCTGCCGCTAAGGATAAAATAGAAGCTCTCCACCGGCGCATCCTGCTCGAAGATGACCTGCCCTTGCGGGTAAAGAAAAGCCTCGACCTGCTCGGCAAGCTTTTCGATCTGCCCATCGCTCAGGCTGGCAAAAAGATGCGAACTACGTAAAATCTCCACTACATCGCTACGGTTGACCTGCATAAATTTAAGTATATCCGAGATTCCTGACTCGATTTAGCGAACAAATCACCCATTTATCGTAAAAAACCACTTGCATCTGGGTTTTACTTATGGTATTATACTTGTTGTATAATACCGTTTGCCAGGAGACTGGAAATGTCTACAGAGATTGACCCGTTGCTGCTTCGCTGGGAGGAAAACTACAAAAAAGGGTTGCTCACCTTCTGGTTGCTGCTGTTGCTGCAGGAACGTCCCTCCTACCCTTTCGAAATCAATAGCCTGGTTACCCAACTCAGCCAGGGCAGTATTTCCGCCGATGACAACAGTATTTACCGCGCGCTCAACCGTTTTGAAGATATGGGCATCGTCACCAGCCAGATCCACTCGAATCCACTCGGTCCTGACCGACGTTATTATTCGCTCACCTCCAGGGGGCGGCAGCTGTTGATCCAATTCATTCACCGTAATATCCAGGTACTTCGTTCGACGGATGTGACTCGGCGCATCGATGCCCTTCTTGCATCCGATTTTTCACCTTCTCAGGAGATGACATCATGAACAATCAAACCACCTCCACCCTGACCAGGTGGACTCAACTGCTCTTCTTTCTTGGTGGCGCAAGTCTGTCCTTGTTCCTGACCACAGTTTTCGATCAGGGCATCTACCATATTGCCTATGCCTATACAAGCGGGTTTAACCTGATTACAGCCTGGTTCGGATTGTGGTTCATCTTATTGATCACCACAGCCGCCCAGGGAGTGTACATCCTGTTCGCTCGCAGCGCCCGCATCATCCCGTTCAAAGAACGTTACCGCATGGGATTTGCCTTTTTAATCATCAGCTGGCTTGTTTTATTTAGCGCAGATTTGCGCATGCTGCCAGCGCAACCACCCATGCTTTTCCATTGGCTGGTCATCTTTTCCGGAATAAGTTTACTTAGCCTATACCTGATCTTATCCCGTCTCAACCTGAGCGAGGAAATTTTTCCATAAACCCAGGTCATTTTGGCGCTTTTTAAATCTGGTACAATTCTGCCTGCAAAGAACGCGCGGAGGCAGGCTTGAGACGAGGCAGCGTCATCATTTTTCGCTGGGTATCCATATTATTCATCTTCCTGGGGGTTCTCCTAACAGTTTTGCAGCTGGTTCAATATAGCCGTCTGCGCACAGCCTTTCCACCGGGCACAATGATCGCCGGTGTACCCGTAGCCGGGCTGGACCGCAGTCAGGCTGCCGAGCGGTTGACCCAGGCGTACAGCATCCCGGTGGAAGTGCGCTACGCTGACTCGATCATCAACATTCGCCCTTCCGCTGCCGGCTTCCGGCTTGACCTGGAAGCCATGCTGGCTGCTGCCGACCAACAGCGCACCGCTCAGCCCTTCTGGCAGGCATTCTGGGATTATTTGTGGAATCAATTTCCTGCCCCAGCCGAGGTACCCCTGCGTGCTACACTGTCTGAAGAACGCCTAAAATCCTATTTGCGCGATGAAATTGCTGCCCGCTACGACCGCCCGCCTTCCCCCGCTTCACCGCTACCTGGCACAACCACTTTCGAGCCTGGTCAACCGGGTACAGTGCTGGATGTCGACCGTGCCGTGATTCTGATCTCCGATGCGATGCGCAACCCCGCCAACCGGGTGGTCAATCTGTCCTTCAACCGCGTCAGCCCCACCCGACCAGCGTTTCAGAATTTACAGGTCATGCTCCAGCAGGTATTGAGCACACGCGGCTACGACGGTCTGGCGGAAATTTACCTGCTTGACCTGCAAACCGGTCAGGAGATCAATTTTGCCTACAACGACGGGCAGATCATCGCCCCGGGCATCGCCTTCACCGCTGCCTCAACGATGAAAATCCCCATCATGGTATCGGTTTTTCGGCGTATCGAAGAGCCAGCCTCGCTTGAAGTCACCAACCTGCTCGAATCGATGATTGAGCTGTCCGAAAATGATCCCGCCGACCGGCTGATGCAGGTCGTGCTCGACCCGCGCCTGGGACCGCTGGAACTGACCGCGGACATGCAGACACTCGGCTTACGCAACACCTTCCTGGCAGGCTATTTTTACCCCGGCGCGCCTTTGCTGCGCTCTTTTACCACGCCCGCCAATCAGCGC
Organism: Bellilinea sp.; assembly: GCA_034411135.1. Classification (GTDB taxonomy): domain Bacteria; phylum Chloroflexota; class Anaerolineae; order Anaerolineales; family Anaerolineaceae; genus Bellilinea. The sequence continues at coordinate 32,955 of DAOUMN010000070.1, read as the reverse complement.
AGCGATGTGAACACTGCACCCGACCGCTACAACCAGACTACGCCGATGGAAATCGGCATGCTGTTGAGTGACATTTACCAGTGCGCCTCGACGGGTGGCGGCACCCTGTCGGCAGTTTTCCCTGGCGAAATAACTCAAAGCGAATGCCGCCTGATGATCAGCCTGCTTTCCAAGAACCGCATTGGCGTGCTTTTTCAAGCCGGCTTGCCCGAAGGTGTGCAGCTGGCGCACAAACACGGCTGGATCACTGATCCAACCGACGGGCTGATCCACACCATGAGCGACGCAGGCATCATTTACACCGGTGGCGGGAATTTCGTTATGGTGGCTTACCTCTACCATCCCACCCAGCTGCTGTTCAATCCTGCCAACGAGTTGATGGCAAGCCTGGCGCAAGGGGTGTACAACTACTACACGTTGAGCAACCCCTGACCCAGTTCAAGTGCCTTTTAGGAAAGCCCGGCGCAGGTTTTCGACCAGCAGATCGATGCTCACGCCCAGCGGGTGGCACAACTCGGCTTCCAACACCGGTATGGCAGCTGCAAGCCCTTCAAGCAGGGCAGTATCCAATGGGTAACGTTGCCGGAGGGCATCCATACGCTGGCTGAAGGGAACCACCTGGCCGTTTTCGACCAGTTTATCAGCGTAATAAACGATCTTTTCTTCCCAGGTACACGGACAGGTACTTTCTTCGAGAATGTTGAACAGCATGTGCGTACGGGCAATTTCTGCCAGGGCTGGCTGCCCCCAGGAGCGCAAACGTTCGGACGCCGAATCGCCGTGCAGAACATCGCTGCCGCGCGAGGTGATCTTGGTCAGATCGTGCAGCATACCGCCACGATGCGCCAGCAACGGGTTAACGGGCAGCCCGGTGTTGCGTAGCCAGACCGCCAGCTGGTACGCCAGGGCGGCAACCATTTCAACGTGTACCAGCAGATTAGCAGTCGCGCGCTGCTCCAGCAGCCACAGATAGATTTGTTCCAGTGAGGGCAGCAGCGGCTGTTCCAGCGCATCCGGCAGGGCTGCCAGGTGGGCAATTTCGGCACTCGCCAGCGGACGCAAACCAGGCGCAGTCCGCTGCTGCGGGTTGAACCAGACCGTCCGCCAGCCTGCATTTGCGCCTCCGCCCACATCCACCAATGGGTCGTCCCCTATCAAGAGAATGTGATCCGGACTCAGCCCAATGCGGCGTTCCACTGCGCGGAAAAATTCCGCCTCAGGCTTATACGCTCCATCCAATTCATTGACCGTGAATACCTGCTCGAAAAACTCGTCCAGTCCCACCCGCGCCAGTGCCTGAGTCACCTGGGCAGCGCCGGACTGACGCGCATTGGTGGCAACCACAAGCAAATATTTTCCACTCAGAACCTCCAGCGCTTCGCGCACTCCTTCCACCGCTGCAACCTGTGTCCATGTAACCATGGGCTGATCTTGCGGACCGTCGTTGACCATCAGCGTATCGCCCCAATCGAACACCACTGCCCGAACACCTGTGGATAGAGTCTTCATAATTCAACATCTCCGCGAACCAGTTATGCGGGGTTATTTGTACCACGAATCCGCCATTCGTCACAATCCCAGCAGCCGTCTGAAGCGGGATGGTATAATTCCTGACATGCCCTCCCTGGTTGCCATCGACCTTGAAACCACCGGACTGGATGCCCAAAAAGACGCCATCATTGAAATCGCTGCGGTGCGCTTCAATGGCAGCCGGATCGAAGCCGAATGGAATACGCTGATCAACCCCCAGCGTCCAATTCCGCCTGCCATCACCGCGTTGACCGGCATCAACAACGACATGGTGCGCAACGCACCACCTTTGCGGGCGGTATTGCAGCAACTGGTGGATTTCATCGGCGATTCGCCGGTGGTAGGGCATAATGTGCGTTTCGACCTCGGCTTTCTGCAAAAACAGGGCGTGCTGCACCTGGCGGAAGCCATCGACACCTACGAACTGGCATCCGTTTTGCTGCCCACCGCCAGCCGTTACAGCCTGGGCGCGTTGGGTCAAATCCTTGGTATCTTAATTCCCAATTCGCACCGCGCGTTGGACGACGCCCGCCTGGCGCATGCCGTTTTTCTTAACCTATACGAACGTGCCCTGGCACTGCCTGTTGAACTGCTGGCAGAAATTGTCCGTCACAGCGAACCGCTGGATTGGGACGGCAGCTGGATATTCAGTCAGGTACTGCGCGCCCGCGCCCGCCAACCAATCCAGGCACGCGCGGCTCACCAACGTGATTATGAAGGCTTGTTCGCCAGTGAACTGCGCCTGCACCCGCCGCTCGTTCCGGTCGAAACACCTCAGCCGCTGGATGAGGACGAGGCGGCAGCCATGTTGGAACCGGGTGGCCCGTTTGCCCACTACTTCGGACAGTTCGAGCACCGCAGCCAGCAACTGGAAATGCTGCGTGCCGTTACGCGCGCATTTTCACAGGGGTATCACCTGATGATGGAAGCCGGTACCGGCACAGGCAAATCCTTTGCCTATTTGGTACCAGCAGCACTGTGGGCGTTGAAGAACGAGACGCGCGTGGTCATTTCGACCAATACCATCACTCTGCAGGAACAACTGATCAACAAGGACATCCCCGACTTGCGCGAAGCGCTTGGTCTGGACTTACGCGCCACCGTGCTAAAAGGGCGCAGCAACTACCTGTGCCCGCGTCGTCTGGAAGCTCTACGCCAGAAAGGACCCGATACCGGCGAGGAATTGCGCGTGCTTGCCAAAGTGCTGATCTGGCTGCACGAAGGCGGTCACGGCGACCGCTCGGAAATCAACCTCAACGGTCCGGTGGAACGCGAAGTCTGGTCGCGCCTTTCCGCCGAGGACGAGGGCTGCAAAGCGGAAGTATGCGTCAGCCGTATGGGCGGCGCCTGCCCGTTTTACCGATCGCGCCAGCTGGCACAAAGCTCACACCTGGTCATCGTCAACCATGCGCTGCTGCTTTCGGATGTCGTCACCGGCAACCGCGTTTTACCCGAATACCAATACTTGATCGTCGATGAAGGGCATCACATGGAAGCCGCCACAACCAACGCGTTGAGTTACCGTGTGACGCAAAATGACCTGGCGCGTCTGCTGCGCGAGCTAGGCGGTCTGTCCAGCGGAGTGCTCGGACGGCTGGTTACCCTGCTGCGCGAAGTGCTGCGCCCTTCCGACTTCGCTGCTTTGCAGCAAACCGTCCAGCGCGCCACCGACCTGGCATTCCGCCTGGATTATGACCTCAACCAGTTTCTGCGCAGCATTGACCTGTTTCTGGAAAGCATCCGCGAGGGTAAGCCGGTTGGCATGTACGGGCAGCAGGTGCGTATTTTACCTGCCACCCGCACCCTGCCCGATTGGGGCGAGGTCGAAATTTTCTGGAGCACTGCCAGTGAGACAACGGGTTTGCTACTCAACCTGATCGCCGATCTCCACACCAACATTTCCCAGGGATTCGAACGGCTCGGCGACGATCTAGAGGATACACTTGGCAACCTCGCCAACATCCACCGCCGCTTGAGCGAAGCCCAAACCTACCTGAATGGTATGGTTTCCCAGCCCGATCCTGCGGCAATTTACTGGGTAGAAATACAGCCCAACAACAACCGTCTAGCCTTGCAGATTGCCCCACTGCACATTGGTCCCCTGATGGAAAAGTACCTCTGGCACGAAAAAAACAGCATTATTCTGACCTCGGCAACACTGACCACTCAAGGTGAATTCAACTACCTGCGATCGCGCCTCAATGCCGATGAGGCTGATGAATTGGTGCTTGGCTCACCGTTTGACTACGAATCCTCAACGCTACTTTTCATCGCTAACGACATTCCCGAACCGGTTGATGCCAACGGTTATCAGCGCGCGGTGGAACAATCGCTGGTGCGGTTGGCGCGAGCAAGCGGTGGGCGCATGCTGGTTCTGTTCACCTCGTATGCACAGCTGCGCCGCACCTCACAGGCAATTGCTTCTTCCTTGCTGGAAGCCGGCATCCAGATCTACGAGCAGGGTGAAGGCGCGTCCGCCAACACCCTGTTGGAAAATTTTCGCGAAAGCGAAAAAGCCGTCCTGCTGGGTACGCGTGCTTTCTGGGAGGGGGTAGATATTCCCGGAGAAGCCCTGTCAGTGCTGGTGATTGTCAAACTACCCTTCGATGTCCCATCTGACCCGATTATCGCTGCCCGTTCGGAGACCTTTGAGGATCCCTTCAACGAATACCAGCTGCCCGAAGCCATTCTGCGTTTCCGCCAGGGTTTCGGACGCCTGATCCGCACCCAATCCGACCGCGGGGTCGTGGTCATCCTTGACAAGCGCATTTTGAGCAAACCGTACGGGAAAGCCTTCATGAGTTCGCTGCCCGAGTGCAAAGTTCAGATTGGCTCGCTGCGCGATTTACCCGCTTTATCTGCCCGCTGGTTGAACTTGTAACTGTGATATAACGGCATTCACACCGCAACCCACCAAATTCATAGACAGTTGACCCTCGCTACCTGTTTCCCCTGTACAAGGTTGTAATGGTCGAAGGGCTTGAGGTTTTCACCTCGTGTCGGCTATAAATGGTCTTGGAGATAGCATGACCGATTATGATCTGATTCGAAAAGAAAAAGATGCCTTTTTTTCTAGCGACCCACAAAGCCCGCTTTACGCCGAACAAAAAGCGGTTTTTTCTGGGTTAAAGTATTTTCCGCCCAACCCCGCGCTGCGCTTCGAAGTCCAATTGCTTCCCTTCCCCGAGCGCAAAATTGTGGATATACAAACGAATAGTGGCGACATTCAGCGCTATGTTCGATTGGGAAAGTTTTCACTCCCAATCGAAGGGCTGGTCGTGGAATTAACTCTGTACGGTAACCAATATGGTTACTTCCTGCCCTTTGTAGATGCCCTGGCAGGCAGCGAAACCTATCCTGCTGGGCGGTATCTTGAACCTGAAGTCCTCCCTGATGGGACATTTGTGGTGGATTTCAACCTTGCTTACAACCCCTACTGCGCCTACAACGATGACTGGTCGTGTCCGCTGACCCCTGCGGAGAACCATCTGCCGGTGGCGGTACGCGCTGGTGAAAAACTATTCCATTCCTGATCACATTATTGGAGCATAGCATGGCAAAAGCAATTTGGAACGGCACTGTACTTGCCGAGAGCGACCAAACGATTATGGTTGAAGGCAACCACTATTTTCCGCCTGCGTCGGTCAATTGGCAGTATTTCAAGCCGAGTGAAACGCACACCATCTGCCCCTGGAAGGGCGAGGCAAGTTATTACAATGTAGATGTCAATGGTCAGGTCAACAAGGACGCCGCCTGGTATTACCCGGCACCAAAAGACGCCGCCAAACAAATTAAAGACCACGTTGCTTTCTGGCGCGGCGTCAGGGTGGAAGCCTGAAGCAGTAGTGGTTAAATCACTGAGCCTGCCATAGGCGATAATGCACCAGGCTTCACCCTGACCGGCATCAACCAGCGGAGTTACCGCTTGGAAGACCTGGGCAGCGGCTTGCCTGGAGGGTATTATGCACTTGTTCCTGGAAAGATAGCCTCCGGGGATGGAGCGAAAAGCATATCCAAGTGAGGTAAGCGAGGGGATAATCGGCATTTTTGGCTCCCTGCCTGACCTTGATAACCAACAAAGCCCCCAGCGCGGTCACAGCCTTCGCCTAGTGCTCAACGGCTTGCGCCGGATTGCGCTTTCCGCAGCACAGCCTGCAAACCGTACATGATTTGGCATTTGCCATACTGATGTTCGATCATTTCGTTCAGCGAATGGCATATCTGCTCTAAAGCGCATAACAGGCGCCAGGCAATATTTTGAATATTAATTATTTGATATTGCAGCACTTTTCATACCCCAACGGGAACCTCTGGCAAGATTTAAACGTCTGGTTACTATAGACCATTGGAGGTAACCATGTTTCGAACACTGTTGATCACAATTCTGACCATCGTCCTGCTCAGCGCCTGCACGGCGCCTGCAGCGCCGGTTGAGCCTGGCGCGGACGATCCAGCATCCAGCCCGCCACAAAATGGCTATCCCGCCCCTGTGGAAGAACCGGCAAAATTTGAACCACGCGACTCTGATTCGGATTTAGAACGCGGCGAAGTCTTTATCGACTCGACGGATATGCTTATAATGGAAAGCTACCCGGTGCAAATCATGCTCGTGTTGAAGGGCAATGCGCCGACCCCCTGTCACCAGGTGCGCATTATGGCAAACCCGCCGGATGATCAAAATAACATTCAGGTTGAGGTATATAGCGTATTCGATCCGGAGCAGGTCTGTATCCAGATTCTTGAGCCCATCGAAGCCAATTTCAACCTGGGCAGCTTCCCCACCGGCAGTTATACCGTGTTCGTCAACGGCGAAAAAGTTGGCGAATTTGAGTCATAAACACCGCTCCCCCAACAGCGCCCCGTCCGAACAGGCGGGGCGTTTTCATTTTGCTCAAATTCGCACCTTATCATTTCCGAACTTTTGGGATAGAATTATTCGGGCAGGTCGTGGAATCACCGCTTGAACAGCGTGCCCCGATCCTGTTTTTTTATACCTGCGGCGAATGCGCGATCAGACGCGCCCGTCCTTGCGAGGAGCAATGATGAGTGAATTTATCTTGCCATTTGATTTTTCTGAAAACGATCCAGGACAATCCAGCGGGCAATTGCTGCTGAACGAGCCGCTTCCCTACCCAATCGGTCAACAGGGAAGCGGCTTTTACCGTCCAGGGCGAATGGTCCTCACTCGCAGCACCGCCATCGATCTGGTGCTCTACCACACCCCCGCCACCGCCGAATTTATTTACACCCACCCAACCGAAGCCAATCCCCACTTACTCGAGCTGGTAGGGCTGTCACCCGCCGAAATCCAGTCTATTCAGCATTTGACCTTGCCCGGTCAATTGGTAATGGGCTCGCAGCGCGCTCACCTGATCAGCCGCGCTATTCAGAATCTGATTGCTTCGCCGGTTTTCCACCCTCTATTCGCCAGCCAAAGCCAGTCCAACATGGCGGTCTTCCCGATTGCGCGCGAAGGGCTCAAGTACCAGGTCGCCGAAGCCATTTACCACAACTACGGCTATCTATGCGACGAGGTCATTCTGGATGCCCACCATGTTTTCGACAGCAGTGTACCGGTTTACAACCGCAAAGTTGAGATGACCCTCTTCAAGGACAAAGATCTGGACAAAATTCAGCATGAAAATATCACCGTTGCGTTCATTGCCGACAGCATCGCCAGCGGGTTGGTCATGCGCGAGGTAATTAACAAGATCAAAGAACGCTTCCCGCGCATTCGCTGGGTTGAAGTGATCGCTCCGTTCGCCACTCTGCGCGGTTTGTGCCGAATCACCGAATGCGACGGCAGTGAGAATATTCACATCCGTGTGCACAGTTTCGAGACCCTGCTCAACGCGCTACCGCCGGACTTTTACTATTCCGCTCATTTTGACCTGCCCGATCTGCACATCCGACCCGACCTGGAAGAGGCTTACCGCGAATGGTGGGGCAGGGATGCGGTTGGCAACGAGATTGCTGCCACGGCTTGCGCCGGGTACGGCTGGAGCGAAGTATTCTATTCGCCGCGCAAACAGATCGAGATGATCAATCAGCAGTTGAGCAGCCGCCACAACCTGACCATCGCCGATATTCTTCGGCGCAACCTGCACCGCTCAGCCTGAGCGATTGCGCTCGTAAAGCAGGCGCAGCCCGATCAGCGCCAGATGGGGTTCAACGACATCAATCGCCCGTGTCTCCGGGGCAATTAATTCCGCCAGACCGCCAGTGGCAACCACGCGCGCATTCCCACCCAACTCAGCGCGGATGCGCTGTACCATCCCCTCCACCAGCGAGGCAAAACCAAACACCATCCCGGAGCGTATGGACTGCAGGGTATTCTTGCCGATGGCTGCCTGTGGATGCGCCAGGGCAACCTGTGGTAGCGTCGCCGTTGCCCGGAAGAGAGATTCCGCGCTGGTCAGGATGCCCGGGGCAATGGCAACGCCCTCGAAGTTACCCTCTGCAGAGACAGCAGAAAAAGTGGTGGCGGTGCCGAAACCGATAATGATCACCGGCGCACCGTACAAATGGCGGGCTGCCAGCGCGTTCATGATTAAATCCGAACCGACCTCAGCGGGGTTATGGGTATTGACGCACATGCCCGTATCGACATCCTCGCCAAGGATCAAAGCAGGCTGATGCAAGTAAGTTTGCGACAATTCCTCGAATACCTGGGTCAACACAGGAACAACCGACGAAAACGCCACGCCGTGCACATCCTTGGCGCTCACCCCCGATGTAGCCAGCAGGTTAAGCAGAAGGACAGCGTATTCATCTACCAAGCGGTTTCGGTCGGTGGCAATTCGCCAGTGGCAGCACATCTGTTCACCGGCAAACATACCGAGTTTGATATTAGTGTTGCCGATATCGATACATAGCAGCATTGGTCTCTCCTGAAGAGTGAAAATTGAGGGCTTGTTGTTAGTTTAACATCATTTTCGCACGTGAGTGGATTGATCCTGCTCATCATGTCAAGAGGGTTTATGATAAACTATGCCTGTTTACAAAACAGCCACTCCATTACTGAAAAGGGAACCATGTGCGGGATTTTTGGCATTGTCACAAAAGAAGAACAGCCTCTTGGAACGATTTTAATTGACGCCGCCCGACGATTGACCTATCGCGGTTATGACTCCGTGGGAGCGGCAACCCTCTCTGGCAATAAAATTGATCTGCGTAAAGATGTCGGCAAGGTGGATCAGGTAGCCGAACGGTATAATTTTGCCGAAATGCGTGGAACACGCGGCATCACCCAGCTGCGTTGGGCAACCTTCGGCGCACCATCCCAGGTCAACGCCCAGCCTCACCTCGATTCGGATGGCGATCTGGTCGGAGCACACAACGGCAATGTGGTCAACAATGTTGAGCTGCGCCAGCAGTTCATGGCTGAGGGGATGACCGTCCGTTCGCACAATGACGGCGAATCGTGCGTTCACGCTGTCGAACGTTACCTCAACCGCGGTTACGATTTTATCGAAGCCATTCGCATGGCTTACCAAGACTTGCAAGGCGACTACGCGTACGTAATCGGGCGGATCAACGAGGATACCTTGTACGCGATCAAAAAAGGTTCTGGTTTGGTGGTTGGCATTGGGGAAGACTTTACCTGCGTGTCATCCGATCTACCCTCCATTCTGCCACTCACCCGCACGATCGTGCGCATTCAGGACGGAGAGATCATCACGCTGCGCGCCGATGGGATCGAACTCCATTCGGTCAAGAACGGCAGCCGTATCGAACGCCAGCCTGAACAAATCTCCGAAACGATGGAAGCCGTACAAAAGGGTGGGTTCGCGCATTTCATGCTCAAGGAAATTCACGAGCAACCACAGGTTGCCCGCGAAGTTTTACACATGTTGGCAGACAGCCCGGAAGTCAACACTGTGCTGAATGCAATCCAGTCCGCGCGTCAGGTGTACTTTATTGGCTGCGGCACCAGTTATCATGCCTGCCTGGCTGGGTCGGTTTATTTTGCCCAGTTGGCTGGAAAAGCAGTCATCCCAGTGCTGGCGCCCCAGTTTGTTCCCCAGTACCTTCCGGCAGTCAACCACCAGGATGTGGGTATTTTTGTCAGCCAGTCGGGCGAGACCAAGGATGTGCTCAATGCCCTGCAAGCCGCCGAGACGCACGGCATGACCTGTTTTGGGCTTGCCAATGTGATCGGTTCAACCCTGACCAAGAGCACCGCCGCATGGCTGCCGCTATGCTGCGGGTACGAGATCAGCGTACCAGCCACCAAAACCTTCACCAATCAAATCGTCACTTTCCTGACACTGGCGTACCGCCTGGCTGGTCTGGACACCCGTCCACTGGATGACGTTCCAGTTTTGATGGAAGAAACCCTGCGCATGAGCGAAGAAACAGTGCTTGCCATCACCCCCTCAGTCAATCGCTGGAATGATTTGTACTGCCTTGGCTACGGTGCGACCTACCCCATGGCGCTGGAAGGTGCACTCAAGTTGAAAGAAATCACCTATGCCCACTGCGAGGGGATGTTGTCCACCGAGTTCAAACACGGACCGCTATCCGCCATTACCGACCAATTCCCGGTACTATTCGCTGCCGGTCCGCAGGATGTTCCTTTGATTGTCAGCGGCATCAACGAGGTGACTTGCCGCGGTGGTCGGGCAATTGCCATCGGGCAAGAGGATACCCGGCTGCGCGCCAACGCCAGCGATGTGATCACCCTGCCGCCTGCCCGCCCGGAAATCTCCTCTCTGTTAAGTGTGCTGCCGCTGCAATTGCTTGCCTATCACATGGCGGTTGCCCGCGGCTACGATCCAGACTTTCCGCGCAATCTGAGCAAGACGCTCACCGTGGATTGAAATTACCCGCCGGGTAATGATAGCAAGCCACCCAATGATTTGCTTCAACTTCGAGTAAGGATGGCTGGAAGTTGTGGCAGCCAAGCGTTTTATCCGCAACCGGGCAGCGTCCGTAAAATGGGCAGCCGTCCAGTTTTGCTTCGCGCCCATCCACTACCGAAACCGGCTCATCCCATTTTTTATCCAAACGCGGCACCGAAGCCATCAACAGCCGGGTGTATGGGTGCAGTGGATGATTAAAAACCGACCGGATATCACCCATTTCTGCCACACAACCACGGTACAGGATAATTGCCCGCTCGCTGATGTAATTCGCCAGCGAAAGATCGTGGGTGATGAACAAAATCGCCAGCCCGCGCGCTTTCAGGTCCGAGAGCAGGTTGAGCACGTCGATGCGCGTTGAAGCGTCCAGCATGCTGATGATCTCGTCCGCGACCAGGAATTGAATATCAAGCAGCAGTGCGCGCGCAATCAGAAAGCGCTGCAATTGTCCCCCACTTAACTGGTGGGGGAACTTGTTAAGCACATGCTCCGGATTGAGTCCAACCGCTGCGAGAGAGGTATTGACCTTTTCCTCCCATTCTTTTTCGTCCATCTGGGGGAAGAATTCATCGCGGATGACACGAAAAACCCGATCCGCCTTGAAGATAGGATTGAAGGAAGAAAACGGATCCTGGAACACACCCTGAATCTTGCGGTAATACTCTTTCAATCCGGCTTTATCGTATGCGGCAATATCCTCACCCTGGAAACGAATCGTGCCAGACGATGTGCTGATAAGGCGCAGGATCATTTTTCCAATTGTGCTTTTACCGCTACCGCTCTCCCCGATCAATGCCGCCACTTCGCCCGGTCCGACATCGAAACTAACATTGCGCACCGCATGCAATTCTTTGCCACCAAATGTGCCAATGCGATAGGTTTTGGAGACCTCTTTAAGCGATAGCATGACCTTCCATCTCCTTCCAACAGGCGGTGTAATGATTTGGCTCGATTTCGATGAACGGGGGTTCTTCGATGCATTGCTCAAAAGCCAGCGGGCAGCGCTCGCGAAAACGACAGCCCTGGGGCGGATGTAGCAGCAGCGGCGGATTGCCCGGAATGCCAACCAGCTGCTTTTGATCATGCTGAATGCCAACCTTGGGCAGCGAAGAGATCAACAGGCGGGTATAGGGGTGGCGTGGTCTGTGGATAATTTCCTCGGTGGCGGCTTTTTCAACCAGTTTGCCAGCATACATGATCAAAATACTGTCGGCTATTTGGTACAGGATCGAAATATCATGCGTAACAATAATCAGACTCTTAACAATTTTCCGATCACGGAATTCAACCAGCATTTCCGCCACCGCCCGCTGGGTGGAAACATCCAATGCCGAGGTGATTTCATCGGCAATCAGCAGCGAAGGGTTGAGCAACGTGGAGATGACCATCACCATGCGCTGCTTCATGCCACCCGATAACTCGATGGGATACATCTTAAGGACGTCATGTGACAACCCGACCAGGTCCAGGCGGCGTTTTAATTCGGTTATTACCTCCCCCGATCGGATACGCCGCGATTCGAGCAATTCGGAAATCATCTTGCCAATCTTGCGGGTAGGATTCAATGCATTCATGGCATACTGCGGAACGATAGAGATCCTGGTAAAGCGCACCGGATTCATCAGGTTGGTATCCCAGACCGGGATTTCCTCGTTGTCCAGGTAAACTTTACCTTCTATATATTTCATCGGCGGGCGCATCATAATCAGCGAATTGCTCAGCGTCGTCTTGCCGCAGCCGGATTCGCCCGCCAGCCCCATTATTTCACCATCTTTGATGTGAAACGTCACGCCGTCCAGCGCTTTTACATCGCCGTACAGGGTCTGGTAATACACTCTCAACCGATCAACCGTCAAACTCATCGAATCACATCTCCCTCAGTTTGGGATTGAATATTTCATCCAGCCCGACATTCATAATGTAGAGCGAACCGACAATGGCAGTGATCGCCAGCCCAGGTGGCACGAACCACCACCAGATATCCAACTGCAACGCACCCCACAGCACAGCGAACTGCATCATCAAGCCAAGAGAAATGGCATTGGTCGGTCCCAAACCAATGAAATCGAGCGTCGCCGCGGTCAGGATCGCTCCACCGAATTGAAGGATGAAGACCATCAGCAGGTAGGACATCATGTTGGGGGCGATTTCGGTGGCAATGATCTTGGTTGGCTTCATGCCACTCATCCGCGCCAGGTCAACAAAATCGCGTGTTCGCAACGAAAAAGTCTGAGCGCGCACAGCGCGCGCCACCCACGGCCAGGCAGTCAGCCCAATAAAGATGCATTCGGTCGCAATGCTGCGCACCTCCAGGTACGCCGCAACAATCAGCAGCACCGCCAGAGTGGGAATAACCAGCACGATATTCGTCAGTGCATTGAGGATTTCATCCACCATGCCACCGCGATACCCAGCCGTGAAGCCGATGATGATACCCAGCAGCGTGCCCATGCCACCGCCGATCAAGCCTACAATAAACGTTGCCCGCAGCCCATTGACAAACTGCGAGAAAACATCTTGTCCAAAAAAGGTCGTTCCCATCCAATATTTTGAAGAAGGAGGTGTAGCACCCATTGGGTTGGCAAAGGCAAACGGCGAATTTTTGGTCAACAGGGGTCCAAACAGCGCCAGCAGCAAAAACAGCGAAATGATCGAAGTTCCGATCAGCAATTTTTTATTGCGCAGAGCAAAGTAAAGGAATTCGTTTTTCTTCTTTTGGGTTTTCATGACGCATCCCCCGTCATTCCCCGGCGCGTCCTGGGATCCACCAAAATATAAACGACATCAATGGTAAAGTTTGCCAGCAAAACGCCAATGATAATGAAAAGGAAGCAGCCCTGGATCAGGAAGTAATCCTGGTTCTGAATCGCTGCCAGCAGCAGGTAGCCAATCCCAGGATAGGAAAAGACCACCTCGGTAACCAGCGCGCCAGCGACGACCACACCTAATTGCAGCGCTAACCCGGTGATCTGTGGCAGCAACGCGTTATTGAAGGCATATTTACGGATCAGTTTTTTCGGCGCACCCAGAGTCCCCAGGTAATTCGAGTAGTCTGCCTCCAGCTCATAGATGATCATGTTGCGCATCCCAATTGCCCAGCCGCCAAATCCGACCAGGAAAAGGGATAGAAACGGCAGGAACCAGTGATGCAGCACACTGCCGATAAATTGCAAGGAAAGATGCGGGCGCATGGCAAAACTGTACGCGCCAGCAATCGGAAAAAGCCCCAGCACGATGCCAAAAAACCAAGCGAGCAGGATCCCCAGCCACATATATGGCATGGCGGTCAAAATATAACCGAGGGGGGATATGGTGTTGTCCAACCATTTGGAGCGAGCCGCAAAGGCTCCAAACTTGTTACCCGCATACCAGGACAACAGAATGGATGGAATCAACAAAAAAAGATCATATGGAACAGCGCGTTTCAACACATCCACAACCGGGGTGGGAAACATGTAAACGCTGATACCCAGGTCGCCTTTGAACAACGCAATCCAGAAATTGATGTATTGTTGCCAGACAGGCACATCCAGTCCGAAGGCTTTTGTAAAGTAACTTGCCAACGCCTGGGCAGCTTCGGGATGCAGCGCTACCCGCGCCAGCATATTCTGCACCGGATTGCCCGGCATAAAACGCGGGATGATCCAATCAATGGTCACCGCCAGAAAAAAGGTCAGTAAATAAATGAGAATTTTTCGGGTGAAATAACGTCGCATCCTGCCTCCGGTCATACGGTTTCAGTGTACTGCCCCTTCTTCTCTCGAAGGAGGGGCAGTACAGAGATAGTGAATACGATTATGGGTTGACCGGCTTGAGCTCAAGCAGAGTTTGCATGCCACCCATTTGCCAGTAACCGTTCCAGGTGGACGGGAGAGCCGAGGAGCCTGAGCCGTCCACAGGCCAGTTGGTCCAGGTGGAGGTGCTGTACTGTGCCCACAAACCGTTGTACCACAACGGGATCATTGGCATTTCGGTAAGCATCAGCTCTTGAATATCCGCGCAGGCAGCCTTCATACCTTCGATATCATCAGCGGGAACTTTGGCAAGTGCATCAACCAGGTCGAACATGGTCTGGTTGTCGTAGCGCCCGAAGTTGCCGCTGCCCATGGTTTCTTGAATGGGATGGCGGAAGAGCAGGTTGTAGAGCGTCCATGGGGTGTTGCTCATCGTCGCCCAGTTGTTCAGGGTCATATGGAAAGTGCCCTGAGTCAAGGCGGTATTCCAGGCGCCGTAATCGGGATAGACAGCTTTGATATTGATACCGGCAGCCTGTGCGCTGGTGGCGATGATATCAATGGCTGCCATCCAGTCAGTCCAACCGTTCGGGCAGGTCACTTCGAGAGCGATTTTTGAACCATCCGGGGCTTCGACGAAACCATCGCCGTCCACATCCTTGTAACCGCCGTCAGCAAGTATTTGCTTGGCTTTGGCAGTATCGAAGGAATATCCCAGCCGCGCCAGCACATCCGGGTCATCAAATTCGCTCAGCGTGGGCAAAAGACCCGTTGGGCTGGCAGCGCGCACCAGGTTGGCATATGCCACATTGACAATCGAAGGCACATCGATGGCAAAAGCCAGCGCTTTGCGGAATGCCGGGTCATCCATCGGTTTGATGGTGGTGTTGAGGAACAACACGGCAGTATTGGCGGAGATCATATAGGGGGCTTGCGGGTAGTACGTCTGTACGTACTGCTTGTCGGACAGGGTGGCAATACCCGGCAGGAAGTTGTTGCTCAGGTCCACATCGCCTTTGATGACAGCGCCGAGAGCAACATTGTTACTCGAGAAACGGATATCAACAATGCGCTTGGGAGCCGGCAAACCGAACACATCCTTGCCCCACCAGTTATCGTTGCGCAGCCAGACATTGCGGTCTTCGCTATGCGTATCATACAGATACGCACCTGAACCGACCGGGTTCGGGTTTACACCCGCGGTGATGTCTTCCTCAGTCCGGTTCTCCCACAAGTGCTTGGGAACAATGGCGATGTTGTACAGGTTGTTGGTCCATTCCTGGTATAGCGGGTCGTTGAAGGAGAATTTCACCGTCGTATCATCGACCACTGCCACCTCGGTCAAATATTTCCACACCGGGCTGAACCAGATCGCCGGGTATTGGTTGGCAACATCAAAGGTAAATTTGACATCCTCGGCGGTCAAAGGTTTACCGTCACTCCAGGTAAGCCCTTTGCGCAGCTTAAGTTCATAGCTGGTGGGCGAACTCCAGGTGCCAGACTCAGCCAGCCAGGGGGTCAGTTCGCCGGTCATCGGATTGAAAGCGAACAAAGTTTCGTAGACAAAGCCGACTGTGCCGGTGGAGTTTGCCTTGCTCCAGGTAATGAACGGGTTCCAATCGTTTACAGGTCCCCATGCCGCACCGCTGACATACAGCGTTTCGTTGCGCTTATAGGTTACTTCACTGCTGGAAGGAACCGGGGTCACCTCGACGATCACCTCCTTGGTTTCGACAACCTTGACCTCTTTTTCGACCTCGACGGTCTGAATAACGGTTTCGGGGGTAGGCTGAGCGCAAGCAGAAAGCAGAATGCTGCTTACGATCAAGAGACTCATGACCACAAAAATTAACTTACGCATTTTCATTCTCCTTATTGAGCGAATCGGGTTTGGGAATACGAAAAGGAATATGGGCAGACTTCATCACACGAACATGCACACCTCCTCAAGATGATCGACGGCGCACAACCTGGGAGCGCTCCCAAAAGAACTCGCGAAATTCAGCCAATTCCTGCAAAAATTCATTTACCAATGGTCGACTCCCGAATAATCAGTTCGGTCGGCATCATCACCCGCCGAAAAGGTTGGATGCCGTTTTCGATTAGATCAATTAACATTTCAACTGCCGTAAAACCAAATTGGGTGATTGGCTGGCGTACCGTCGTCAACGGCGGATCGGGCTGGTTGATCAGCGGAATATCGTCGTACCCTACAAAGGCAATATCCCGCGGGATGGACAACCCCGCCTCTTTGACCGCCCGCATTCCGCCTACCGCCATGGCATCCGAGGCGGCGAAGACAGCATCGGGCTGGTGAGGCAACAACTGCCGCATAGCCAAATAACCGCCCTGCTCAGTGAAATCCCCAGCAACGATCAGTTGTGGATCAACTTGCAGTCCAGCCGCTTGCAGT
Organism: Bellilinea sp.; assembly: GCA_034411135.1. GTDB lineage: Bacteria > Chloroflexota > Anaerolineae > Anaerolineales > Anaerolineaceae > Bellilinea. The sequence goes on along the minus strand of DAOUMN010000070.1, from coordinate 16,414 downwards.
GCGCGCGTGTAGCCTTCCAGCCGGTCAATCCCCACTGTGCTGTTTGATGGACCACTGATGGTTGCAATGCGTTGGCGACCTATTGAAATCAGGTGACGGACGGCTTCAAAGGTGGATTGGATGTTGTCCACGTCAATATAACTGATTCCTTCTTCGAAAAAAGGGCGTCCGGCAACCACAAGCGGCATGCCGGAGGTCGAGAGGCGTTCGATGAGTTGGTCACCGATCTGGCCAGATTGGACAATAACCCCATCCAATGATCCCTTGCGCGAAATACGCGGGTAAATTTTTTCTTCATCCGCGGGCGAAGCAACCAGGAACAACGCCAGGGTGTAGTTGTACTGGTTGCAGGCTTGCGCAACACCTTGTGTCAGGCGGGGAAAATACGGGTCCACAAAGATCGCACCAACTGTACGCGGCAACACCAGTCCAATCATCCAGGAGCGCTGCGATGCCAGCGCCCGGGCTGCCGCGTTGGGGTGAAATCCCGCCTCCTGAATGACCTGCAGGACCCGGCTGCGCACCGTTTCGCGCACGTTGGGATGGTTGTTGACCACTCGTGAGACCGTCGAGCGGGAGACACCGGCTTTTTTGGCAATATCTTCCAGCGTCAATTCGGACATGTGGATCGAGGGGGGAAAGGAGAAAAACGGGCTGGTGCGCAATTCAAAACTAAAATTGGAAGCGCTCCCAACAATTAAAATTATTATAAAACTTTTTAGAAAAGAGTCAATACTTTAATGATAATTTCTCATTCCAACGCCAATACATCATCCTCTACACTGAAAATTTTTATAGATTTGGCTTTGACAGCTACTAACCCGCCATAACAGGGCGAATATTATCCGCTTTTTTGGGGTTTTCACAGGAAATTATCCCTCTTTTACAGATTGACAAAAACAAAATAAGGACTACAATATAAAATATTTAGTAAAAATTTTGGAGGATTTTTTTTTGAGAAAAAAGGTGCGTATCAGTGATGTAGCGCGCTTGAGCGGGGTTTCTCTGTCCACTGTATCGCTGGTCCTGAACAATCGCCCCGGTGTATCGGAAGAAACCCGCCAGGCGGTGATGAGGGCGGCTGGCGAACTGGGCTATTCCGTGTTCGCCAATGGCAGAAGTGGTCCAACCGCTCAACTGCAAACAATCGGCATGATCGTCAAAACCGATGCGAATACCACCCCCCAGGCGAACCCGTTTTATTCCAAGGTCATGATGGGCATCGAGGACGCCTGCCGGCGCAAAGGGATCCAGCTGCTCTTCTCCACAGTACCGGTCGATGAAAACAACCAGCCGGTGGAAACACCATCCCTGCTCAACAACCTGCCGCTGGACGGGCTGCTCCTGGTGGGTGCGTTTGTCAACCCTGCGTTCGCCTCCTATCTGCAGCAGCGCCGTATTCCCACCGTGCTGGTGGACGGTTATTCGGAGAATCAACAATTTGATAGTGTGATTTCGGATAACTTCCACGCCGCCTATCAAGCCGTTGAATACCTACTGGATAAAGGTCACCGCCACATTGGGCTGGTTGGGTCAAGCGATCTATGTTTTCCCAGCCTTTGTGAGCGGCGCAATGGTTATCTACGCGCCCTCAAAGAACACGATATTTCAGATATCTACATTGCCAGTTTCAACATTAACCAGACTCACGGCTTTCAGGAAACCATCGAGCTGTTGAAACAGCATCCACACCTTACGGCATTATTCTGCCTGAACGACGATGTCGCCAGCAGTTCACTGCGTGCGGCACAAAGCCTGGGAATGAAGGTGCCGGATGATCTTTCGATCATCGGTTATGACGATACTTACATTGCCGCCAACACGCACCCTGCCCTGACCACGCTGCACGTCGACACGCTTGGCATGGGCAGGGCTGCTGTGCGCCTTTTGTCAATGCGCATCGAAAATCCCGAATCGGCGCGCATGACTTTACTCATCCATCCCCAATTGATCGAACGCGAAAGCGTTGCCAATAAGAGCTAAAAAACCAAACTTGAGGTAATTCATATATGTCCCTGTCTTCTGTGCCAAACATTCCCTGGGAAGAACGCCCCCAGGGCTGTAGTGATGTTGTCTGGAGGTATAGCGGTAACCCCATTATTCCCCGCAACCTGATTCCCTCCTCTAACAGTATTTTCAATTCTGCGGTGGTACCGTTTCACGAGAACTTTGCCGGCGTTTTTCGCTGTGACAACCGCAAGCGGGAGATGAATATTCACCGCGGCTTCAGCCCAGACGGGATAAACTGGCAAATCGATAACGCGCCAATCGAATGGCAATTCGCTGACCCCGAATTGAGTCACTTCGAACATCGCTACGATCCGCGCGTCGTATGGCTGGAAGACCGTTATTACGTCACCTGGTGTAACGGTTATCACGGTCCGACCATTGGCATTGGCTACACCTTCGATTTCGAAACCTTCACCTTCCTTGAAAATGCCTTGCTGCCTTTCAACCGCAACGGGGTGCTCTTTCCACGCAAAATCAAGGACCATTACGTCATGCTCAACCGCCCCAGCGATAACGGGCATACCCCGTTTGGCGACATTTTTCTCAGCCAAAGCCCGGATATGATTCATTGGGGTCAGCACCGTTTTGTCATGGGTACCAAAGGCGGCTGGCAGAGCACCAAAATCGGTGCCGGTCCGGTGCCGATTGAAACTCCGCAAGGCTGGCTGCTCTTCTATCATGGCGTGTTGACTTCATGCAACGGGTTTGTATACAGTTTTGGGGCTGCGCTGTTGGATCTTGACCAACCCTGGAAGGTAATTTATCGCGGTGAGCCTTACTTGCTCTCCCCGCAAACGCTGTACGAGTGCGTCGGCGATGTGCCCAATGTTGCCTTCCCCTGCGCGGCACTGTACGATCAGCTCAGCGGACGGATCGCGATTTATTACGGCGGCGCCGATACAGTCACCGCACTGGCATTTGCCCGCATCGATGAAATTCTTGATTTTTTGAAACATAATAGCAACTGAGCCGTTTCACACAGACGGCATAACATCCCAAGGATCGGTGACATTCATCACCTTGCGCCCCATGCAAAGCGGAGTAGAATAATATTCAAGGTTTTGAATATGAAGGCACCCCCTCCAACGCTTTTCCAAGATGAAGCGGCGCTGTTCAAACTCTTGGCACATCCCGCCCGGATCGCCATTCTGGAAGCTCTGCGCGAAGGCGAACAATGCGTTTGCCACCTGGAATCTACCCTGGGCTTCCGCCAGTCGTATCTGTCGCAGCAGTTAGCTGTGTTGCGCACTGCTGGTATCCTGGAGGATCGCCGCGAAGGCTGGAACATCTATTACCGTATCCTCCAGCCTGCCATCCTGCTCGTGCTGGACGCAGTTGAGCAGATCCATCCCCGCCGCGCTTCCCGCGACCGCCAGAGACTGAACGATGCTGTCTGCAGCTGCCCAAAGTGCCAACGGGAACAGCCGTCCACGCCGTCCGATATCCAACAGAGCAGCAGCGCATCTCCAGGGTAAAAAACCTATCCAACGGCTTAATACATTTGTTTAACATACTTCCTTTTTTAGAAACATACTGGGATCGCCACAAATTATGAATAACCTGCCTGCAACACTCACTCATTATTTATTTGCCGGCTGGAGCAGCTTGTTGGATTACCTGGCTGCTCATGTGTTGCTCTGCCTGGTGCCGGCGTTTATCATCGCCGGGTACATGAGTTCAATGATCCCCAAAGAGGCAATCACCCGGTACCTGGGACCCAAAGCCTCCAGGTGGATCAGCTATCCGGCATCTGCTTTGGGCGGTTTCATCCTGGCAGTGTGTTCCTGCACCATATTGCCGCTCTTCGCAGGCATTTGGAAACGCGGCGCTGGTCTTGGTCCGGCAATCACTTTCTTATTTGTCGGTCCGGCAATTAACATCCTGGCTATTACATACACCGGTGCAACCATCGGGATGGACATCGCCATCTCGCGGTTAGTGCTTTCGATTGTATTTGGCATTGTTATCGGCTTGATCATGGCATGGCTCTTTCGTAAAGAGGAAAATGCTCGCGAACGCGAGATGGCTGCCAATGGTGTTTTTGATCAAACAGCGAAAGTAAAACCGGCGGTATGGGTGCTCTTCCTTCTGTTGGTGTCTGTATTGATCGTGGGCACCTTACAAGTTGACCTGTTGACCAACGTATACGCCAGCATTCACCTGCGCTTCGATTGGGCAAATGGTGTGGGTTCGTTTCTTTCCACTATGAATCTAACCTTCCAGGGGGCTGTCCTGATTTTGATGCTTGGGGTGATTGGCATAACGGCGTGGAAGGGCTTCGAAAAAATCTTTGACGGCTTTACAAGCTGGACCTATGGTGCGTTTATTGTTATTGCTATTACCATACTGATTGCAGCACCCAAAGAAGAAGTCGGATCGTTGATTATTGGCATTAACGGCCGTTTTATCGGAGAAATCATCCTGCTTGCCAGCATCGCTGTTGTCGCCAGCCGCTCGTTCACAAAAGATGAACTCGCTGGTTGGATTTGGGAAACCTGGAAATTCGTCAAGCAAATTTTCCCGGTGCTGATTGTGGGAGTCTTTCTGGCTGGCATTGCCCGTGAAATCATCCCAGCCGCCTGGGTCCAGGCGTCCGCTGGTGAGAATACACTACTTGCCAATCTGGTCGGTGTACTTTTCGGGGTGTTTATGTACTTCCCCACCCTGGTCGAGGTACCGGTTGCTAAAATGTTCCTTGATCTGGGCATGGCGCGCGGACCACTGCTGGCATACCTGCTCGCCGACCCGGAATTATCGCTGCAATCCATCCTGGTACTGAATGGCGTGATGGGAAAAAAGAAAACCGCCATCTATGTTTCATTGGTGGCGGTGATGAGTATGCTGGCAGGCTACTTGTTCGGGTTGCTGCTCTTAATAATTTGACCTCTTGACAAAATAGAATTAATATTCTACCATCGAAAGCGTGCTCTCCCCCTTTCTTGTGGTAGAATCACAGCGTGCCGGGGACGCCGACCCCGGCACGCTTTTTAAGGAGGAGAAGAAGAGAAGTCGCCCTTTTCAATAACAATGATAGAAGAAATCTTGTTCCATTGCTTGACGCATAACCTACGCTTGACCTACGCTAGCCTTACAAACACTTAACGAACCAGAACCTATCGGAGTTGTTGCATGGATAATCATCTGGCAGTTAAAACCCACAACCTGGGCCGTATTTACAAAATCCGTAATAACCGCAAAGAAAAATTACGCGAACTGACCGCCTTGCAAAATGTTAATCTGGAAATTCATCAAGGGGAACTTTTTGGTTTGTTGGGTCCAAACGGAGCGGGCAAAACAACCTTGATCAAGATCCTCACTACTCTGCTCTCCCCCACCAGTGGAAAAGCCAGCGTCGCCGGGCTGGATGTAGTACAGCAGCCTGCGGAGGTACGCAAACGCATCAATATGGTTTCCGGTGGTGAAACATCCGGTTACGGTCTGCTGACTGTGCGCGAGAACCTGTGGATGTTCGCCCAGTTTTACGGCATTGAAAGCCAGGAAGCAAACCAGCGCATTAAGACCCTGGCGGAGATCGTCGGTATCGCCGATCGGTTGAACACCAAATCTTCCGACCTGTCCACCGGTCTGCGCCAGAAGATGAACATCGTTCGCGGCTTTCTTACCGATCCCGAAGTCCTCTTTCTCGATGAACCCACCCTCGGTCTGGACGTGGGCGCATCCCGCGATGTGCGCGCCTTTATCCGCCGCTGGATGGACGAAAATCACCAGCGCACCCTGTTGCTGACCACCCATTATATGGTCGAAGCCGATGAATTGTGTGACCGTGTCGCCATCATCAATCAGGGACAGGTGCTGGCTTGCGACACCCCCGCCCGGTTGAAGCAAAACTTGCGCAACGAGGTCATCTTTCAGGTGTGGGTGGTCGCTCCGCACATGCTCTCCGAGATGGCATTCGAACATATCCCCGGCTTGAAACATTTCCACCAGACACCCGAAGAGGATTCGCTCCGTCTGGAGATCATTCTGCGCGAGGAAGCCGTCCTCTCCGAGGTGATCAATGAATTGACTGGTGAATCCGCGCGAATTCTGCGCCTGGAAAAGCGCGAATCAACGCTGGAGGATGTTTTCGTCCAACTGGTTGGGCAGCGCATGGAGGAGGTCGAAAATGTCCATGCTGCCGGAGATTGAGCAAAAACAAAGCGGCTGGCGTCTCTTCCTGATGACCGTGATGGGACGTTCTTACCCACGCGTGGTCGGCATGCAGCGTGAACGCTCGTGGCTGTTCTTCGATGTCTTCCTGCCCTTGCTGGGCGTGGCAGCATACGTGTTTGTTTACCGCGCTATCGGCGCGCCGGAAGATTACGTCGGCTTTGTCGTCGTGGGCGGGGCAATGACCGCGTTCTGGATGAACGTATTATGGAGCATGTCCAGCCAGTTATACTGGGAAAAAGAACAAGGCAACCTGGCGCTGTATATCATCTCGCCTGCGCCGATGATGGCCATTCTGCTCGGCATGGCTGTCGGCGGTTTATTCTCCACCTTGCTGCGTGCGATAGCCATCATTGCTGTTGGCAGCCTGATATTCGAAGTGTCCTACGCAGTTGCATCATTCTGGCAATTGATTGCTGTTTTCAGTCTGAGCATGGTTGCGCTGTATGGCTTGGGGATGATGAGCGCTTCGATCTTCCTGTTGCTTAGCCGTGAAGCCTGGCATCTCGCCAACCTGGCTCAGGAGCCAATTTACCTGGTTTCGGGTATGTATTTCCCGGTCAAGAACCTCGGTTTTTGGGCAGCCGCGACCGCTTCTATCATTCCACTTACCTTGGGATTAGACGCCATGCGCCAGCTGGTCTTTGCCAGCGGACCCGCGCTCGGCTTCCTCAGCGTTGAGACCGAAATATTAATCCTGATCCTGCTTTCGGTCATTTTCCTGGCAGGTGCGCGCGTACTACTGGCGCATGTCGAAAAACTCGCTGTGCGCGAGGGACGCCTGACCGAAAACCGGCGATGATTATCAAGGAAAACCCATGAAACGCTCGATCAATTTTCGTTCCTTTTTTACCGCCTCCTGGCTGGGCTGGCAGATCGAGTCCAACTGGACCGATCCTTTCCTGTTTGCCACCTATTCAATCATCAAGCCAGTGGCTGGCGCTGCAATCCTGGTGGCAATGTACGCCATCGTTACCCAGAGCCAGTTTGACTCACCCGTATTTGCGTACCTCTACCTGGGAAATGCCTTTTATCAGTACGTTCCGGCGGTGCTCACCGGCGTCTCCTGGACGATCATCGAAGACCGCGAACATTACCGCACGCTCAAATATATTTATGTTGCACCGGTAAACATTCCCTTCTACCTGTTTGGGCGTGCCGTGGCAAAGTTCCTGGTTGGCACTTTTGGCGTGATCATCACCATTGCTGCCGGTGTGCTCTTTCTCAACGTACCGCTGGATTGGTCACGGGTCGACTGGTTATTGTTGATCGTGGCACTGATCCTCGGCATTCTCATGTTGGCGGTCAGCGGATTGATCCTGGCAGGCATTACCCTGCGCACGGCGCGTCATTCCTACTATATTGGCGATGTGGTGGCTGGTGGCTTGTTCCTCTTCACCGGAGCAATTTTTCCACTGGAAGTACTGCCCACCTGGCTGCGCCCGTTCGGCTACGCCCTGCCAATCACCTACTGGTTGGAATTGATCCGCCGCGCGTTGGTCGGTGCAGTTGCGGATGCCTTTCCCACCTTTACCTCACTGACCAACGCCCACCTGATGTTGATTCTGCTCGGCTCCTCAATGGTATTTGGCATTGCAGCCATCTTTATCTTTCGTGCCTGTGATCACCAAGCACGCGAAAAGGGCTTGATCGACCAGGTCACCAATTATTAAGCCTTTTCGGTCAAGGAACGATAAAATTAAAATTCCCTTCGTAACCGTCCGCGGTGGTTTGCAATTCCACTAACAGACGCTGGTCAAAGATGCGGTCGCTCTGGTTTGCCGCGGTGCCGGGAAAGAATAACTGGGTCGTGATAATCGAACCGCCGGGCGGCTGCACCTTGACATGAATATGCGGGGTTCTGCCGGGGTATTCGCCGGGCAGGACAGTTTCCAGTACGAATCTCCCATTCTCATCGGTGAATTGGTGCCCGCGCAGAACATACCCGCGGTTATCATACACGCCATTGGCATCTGCCTGCCAGAAATCCAACCAGGCTGTGCTCACCGGTTGGCAGTTTCGGTCAAGCACATAACCACGGATGACAATTTTCTCGCCGGGCATTCCCTCTTCAACCAAATTAGTCCGCTGAGGGCTGTCCGGTGTGTAAAAGGGTCCCTCGGTAAGCGGCGGGGTGACCTCTGCCGGGGCTATACAGTTCAATACGGGCTGTGCCAGTGTGGCGGTTGCTTCTGGGCTGAGCAGTTCTTCTGCGCCAGGCGGCATTGTTGCCGGCACAGTTGGACGACTTTCCACCTCTTCGACTTGAGAGGGCTGTGAAGTGATATCCACCACCGGCGTTGGCGGTGATGGCGGCACGACGCAACTCACCAGGATCAAAATCAAGATCAGGCTGAACCCAAGACCGCCACGCTGCCGGTTCGAGTGAAACTCCGAAAGTTTGGTGTTCATTATCATTTCCTCAATTTTCTTCGGCGGATGCCGAGAAATCCAGACAAACTATGTCGCATTATACCCTAGCCAGCATACTACCCATCGAGTTATCTACTTCATTAAGCGAAAACGGCGCGCTCTAGAGAGCGCGCCGTTTGAAACCTGTGGTTCAAATCAAGGACTGACCTTCATCAACACCGCCCGAACAGCTACCCGCCAGCGGTAGGCATTGCGTTGTTCCTCAAAGCCCTGGCAGGTAATCAGTGTAACCCAGTCGCGCTGCTCGTGTTTGAGCGGGGAAAGATCGTTAGGCATCACCCGGCGCACATCGCGCACCTGGTAATAATAGGTTACGCCACCAGCACGGATGAGGATCTCGTCACCCCACTTGAGGGTGTGCAGCCCAACAAAGGGTCCCGGCTGGCCGTTGGCATCGTACACATGTGCTGTCAATCCGGTATTCCCCGCCAGGGTTGGATAAGCCGTGCCCTCCAGATAGCCAGCCTGGTTCGACAACCAGGTCAGGTCCCACTGCCCGCCACGGATCGGCACGCCTACAATGGGTATGCGTACGCCCAGCGCTGGAATTTCCAAGACCAGATCGTTGGTTTGGGTATACCGCGATTCAAGTGACTGCTGGGGCAGTACCGTTACCTGGCGCGGGGCAAAGCCAGTAGCAGGCAGTGCCGGGATGGTGATCCGTGCACGCGCAGATGTGCCGTAGGTATTCACATTACTACCCGGATCGTAGTACCGCTCGTTGGAAAGCGGGTTGTAGGGTGACTGCGGCAAGAGATAGTTGCCCGGCAAACTCGTCCAAGCCAAAACAGCCTGATTTTCGATCTCATCACCGGGTGATGTGTTGCTCAATTCCGCCTGGAAGCTGATCAGCGTTTCTCCGCCATTCATCGGATAAACGTCCCAGCCAACCCGCAGCATTGGCGCAGAGCTGTCATCCAGTGAGGTGGGTTGCACTCCGCTGATGAAACGCAGCGAACCGGCGACATACGTCAAACCACGCGGCAGTGGATCGGTCAAGACGACATTGAAAGCGTCACTGTTGGCATCTGGATGCAAGCTGACTTTCAGGCTAAAGGTGACAATCGAGCCGGGCAGCCCGACATCCGGATCCACCGTCTTTTCGAGCATTAAAGCCGGCTCAACCACCCGCACTGCGGCTGCCTGCACTGGCAGGCTTCCGCCAGTCCAGCTCCATTCCGCCCGGTTGGAAAGCACCGCATCGCGCACGTTTGCAGTGCTGTTCAACACCACCACCCGGTAGCGCACAATCAATTCCACCGGCACTTCGTTGGTATTGGTCAGTGTGCCGAAATCGAGACGCATTCGCCGCCCACGGTCCTGTGGATCCGTGCTGCTGCCAGGTTCACTCGAAATCACCGCCGTCTGACATAATGTATTGAAATTGCCGCGCGAAGAGGTTAAACCATCTCCAGATAAGGTTACTTCATCACAGGCAACAAACGCCAGCCCGCGATCAAGCAGGTCATCGAAGAGCACATTTTCCATTTCCAGCAGCCCTTCAACCTGCAGACGCACCTCGTAGGTGAGGATTTCTCCAACCGCTACCGTCGGCAGGGCGGTATGAGCCTGGTTGCTGGCAATGATCGCTTTCCCGGCGCTGCCGAGCCGGTCTTCGTCTGTGGAACTGTTATTCTCCGGTGTCGGATCGCTGCCATTTGATCCGTCATCGCGTACGACAGCCGTATTGATGATCGAGGTCACCGAACTGTCAAGTGGATTGTCAACCGTGACGGTCAACGTAAAGCGAACCGCAGGGGCACCGGCAGCCAGATCGAACAATGGCCAGTTGACCTGGCGGCTGCCCGCATCATAAACACCGCCATCGCTCGCCGAGACAAAAGTTGTTCCGGCGGGAATGGTATCTGTCACCAACACTCCGGAGGCTGTCTGATTACCACTATTTACGATTTGTAACGTGTAGGTCAGGCTTGTGCCGGGTGCTACCTGGCTGACCCCGTCATCCTTGCTGATCGTCAGATCCGGCGCGGCATCCAGCGTGTCGGTGTCGGTGTCCGTGTTGTTCTCCGGTGTCGGATCGTCACCGTTGCTGCCGTCATCCGCTATCGTCACCGTGTTGCTGATCTGCTCCACCCCCGAAGGCAGCGGGTTGTCCACCTGCACGGCAAATTGCAGCGTCCCGCCCGCCCCACTCGCCAGGCTGCCCACCGTGTAGGTGCAGCTCGTCCCGGCAGGCGCGTTGTCCGCGCACGACCAGCCTGCCGTCGAAGAGGCTGCCACAAAGCGCGTGTGCGCCGGAACCGTCTCGCTCACCTCTACATTGAATGCACTGCCGTTTCCACTGTTTTGGTAAGTCAGCGTGTACACAATCACATCGCCCGGTTGTGCACTAACGCCACCATCGGATTTCAGTATGCTCAGGTCTGGCGCGGTGCTAGTCAGGCTGGCGCTGTCGGATGCGTTGTAATCATTGATTCCACCGCTGCCGGTGCGTTCACTGGCGTCCGTGCCGGGCAGTGAAGTCCAGTCGATGTTAACGGTATTGGTGTATATATCACCGGCTGATGGAAACGGGACAGTTACCTGATAGGTCAGTACGCTTGTACTGCCTCGTGGGAAGGCTGTCCAACCCGCCGAAATATTGGGGGCAACAGCCGATAAGCTGCTTGGCGCCAGACCGCTGGTATGGCTCAGTGAGCCATCCACATAGATCAACCCGGTAGGGATCAGGTCCGCCAGAGTGACATCATAGGCATCAGCCGTGCTGGTTGCAGCGTGCTGGATCGTCAGGGTATAGGTTACCGTTCCGTTGGGCGGCGGCGTGGAATCATTGACCGTCTTGTCAATCTCCAGTACCGGCTCACGAATGACAACGTCATCCGCTGCATTGAGCTGGCGCGGCACGCCATTCGCATCGGTGTAAGTCAGGCTGGCTTGATTATTGCGCGTCTGACCATCCTGATTACCCACCACGTTGGCAACCCTCGCCTGGAAAGTGATCGTGACCGGGCTGCTGCTGATAACTGCATCACCAAACTGCCAGGTCAACACAACTGCTTGACTGCCATCATTCGGGCTCGACACGGTAAACACCGGCGCTGGCAGTATGCCGCTGCTCACGCTCTGGCTAGCATCCACATAGACCAGCCCAGCCGGCAAAGTATCACTGGCCTGCAGGTTGCGCAGTGTCCCATTTGGACTCTGCAGGGTAAGGGTATAGTTAATCACTTGCCCGATGACCACCTCGCTGGTCGCATTGTCCGACTTGGCAAACAGTGGCGCTGGGCTGGTAAAGAGCGCTGTGTCGGTGTCCTGGGTACCGTCAACGGTTCGCGCAACCAGGTCTTGGTAAATACGCTCATTGGCATCATTCCCTTCCAGGCTGGTCCAGTCTGCGTCCACCGTGTTGGTGTGGCTTCCATGCAGATAAAGGGAATCCTGGGCGGTTGCGCTGTAGGTGCACTCGATATAGCCATTGACCGGAATATCCCAAGATCCAGCCGGGTCGCCGTCGAACAGCAACGTGCCCGTGCCAGTTGTCACCGTAACTGGGATGGGCAGCGGTGCAGCCACACCGTCTGGCGAAAAAACGCACACGCTGTCGTTGTTATAACTAACACCTTGCGCCAGTATATCCTCTGCCGTCACTTCGAAGGCTGTAGCTGTGCCGGTATTGGTAAAGCGCACTGTATAGGTGACCACATCACCCGCTTGAACGCCGCTGGTCGGGGTTACGTCCTTTGTCGTGGCAATGCGCGGTTCAACCACAGTGATATTGCGGCTGCCGCCGGGTATGGTGGTGTCACTCGAACCAGTGCCGGGTGTGTAAATCAGTGATGCGCTGTTGGTCAGCGTTGCGCCGATCTGGTTTGCGCTTACATCCAGTACCCGCAGGGTGACATTGAGCGTAAAAGCGTTGTTACCGGTATCATTATCGTTCGCAGTGGTGATATTTCCAAAGTTAAAGGTGATGTCATCTCCATCACCGGGTGTCGCTGGCGTGACCGTAGGTGCGCTCACGCTGCCGTTGTACCCGCTGGTATCCAGTGAATAACCCACAAAGAGCATCCCATTGGGGACCGCATCCACCACCCGCACGGTGCGGGTGACACCTTCCGGCAGGGTGATCCGCAGAGGATAGGTGACCGTTGCGCCAATTGGATAGCCGCTGGCGGGCGGGGCTTGCTTACTGATCTGGGGCGCGCTGAGCGTTAAGTTGAACGTGCCGCGCGCGCCGTGATCGTTGATGCCAGTCACTGCACCTGTATCAATGTTATACTGGCTGCCGTCCCGCTCGCCATTCCCTGCCCCGGACCCACCCGGGGTGTTCGAACCGGTTGGATTACTGGTGCTGCCCGTGCCGGGCAGCGATGTCCATCGCACCGAGCCAGCATTGGGTAACACGTAACCGGCAGGAATATCCGCGTTGAGTGTGGCGGCAATACCAATGGTGATGGTCCGCCCTGGGTCAAGACAGGTAGGGGTCACCGTCAGGGTGTTGCCGCTCCAGCTATAAGGCGCATCGAAAACTATCGTTCCAGTACCGTTACCCACGCAGGTCGCCGGCTGGTCAGTCGTAATCGTGACCGTTCCAGGAGTCAGGAAGGCATCCAACACATCGCGCACCGACAGATCAAAGGCTGTCGAGCGGTTGACACCGGATGCAGCAGTAATGGTCAGGGTATAACTGAGCGAATCGCCGGCGTCACGGCTGGCACCGATGCTGCCAGTTTTGGCAAGCGATAACTGCGGTTCGGCAATCACCACCTGCACGGTGTTGGAATTGGCGCCGCTTTGCACGCCATTGACCAATACCCGCGCCTGGTTATCGCGGGGATCGCCAGCATCGTTGGAGCCCGTCACGGTGTTGTCGGCGATCGCATTGAACTCAACCACCACGTATTCGGCGTCATCATCGTTATCGTCATTGGTCAGACTGCCAAACTTGAAAAACGGATCCGTTCCGGTGGTGTACGAGTCCGTATTGACGCCAGTATCGGCAGTGCTACCTATGTGATTATCACTCAACGTGCATGTCGCGGGTATGGCTGGTGTGCTGCCATCCGCGCTCGTCCCGCTGATAAAGCAATCGCTATTCGTCAGCGCGGGGACGATACCAATGGCGCTGGAGGTAATCCCGGCTCCGTCACTAACGAAGGCATAGCGGGTGGTGTTGTCATTCAGGAAGGTCAAACCGATCGGCAGCAGATCACTGATTTGAAAATTCGGGATGGTTCCTTCGGGAATTTGCGCCACAACCCGGTAGCGGACAATCTCGCCAACAGCCAGACGCTGAGTACCGCTGACAGCACCGGTATGGGCTTCGGAAGTGGTGACCAGGTATTTGCTCGGCGTCGCCGAAGTCACTGTCAGGGTAGCCGAGCCGGTATCAATATAGTCATTTACCCCGCCCGCACCTGTGCGTTCGTCCGAGTCAGTGTTATACGCAGAGCGGTCAACGACAGTCCCGTCCAGACTGCTCCAGCGGGTAGTGACCGTGTTGACCAACCCCTGCCCAGGAGTGACGCAGTATGCCAGGCTGCCGCTTAGCCCAATGGTGATCGTGCGGGTAGTGCTATACGGAAAATCGAACGGCGCCGGGGGTGTGCGGGTTTGCAACGTCCAACCAGCCCCGTTTGAGCCAACCAGCTCGAAATAGGACGAATCGATAATCGCAGCGCTATCAATAACCGAGTTGATGGTCGGATTCAGAATGGCTGAACTCCCCCCGGTTGTACATAACGGCAGGGGATCAGAGAGGGTCACATCAAACGCATCGGCGCCGCTTCCGCCGGCATGTCTCAGGGTTATTGTGTAAGTGACGGTATTGCCCGCATCCGTGCTGAGTGGGCTGACCGATTTTGCCGCATCCAGCAGCGGTTCGATCACCGTGATATTTTCCGCCGCGGCGGTTGTGCTATCGCCGCTCCAACTCAAACGAGCAGAGTTGTTTAACTGTGAGCCAGTTTGGTTCGAGGCAATGTTCAACACCACCGCCGAATAGCGAATGACCAACCTTTCGGCAATGCTGTTATTGATGTTGGCATTGCTGATGTTACCCAAGTTGAAGGTCACCGTACCACCGCCTGCTGAAATGGTTGGGTTGACCGGGTCGCTGCACGCAGCGGCAAATCCACCGCTCAGGTCAGTGCTTAAGTCCGCTGAAGCATTGATGCTGAGACAATCAACAAACGCCAGACCGGTATCGAGGGTATCCACGATTTGCGCCGCAGGAGTAACCCCTTCCGGCAATGTAATGGTGAGTTCATAGGTGACCAATTCACCGATCACTGCTTCATTATTGGCGTTTACCGCATCATTTATTTCTGTCCCCACCAACGTTTTTGCCAATACCGGTACTGCCAAGCGGATTTCCGCATCATCGCTGCGCGGCGCTGAAAGGTGGTTTTGCCCGCCTTCGCTGCCCGCATAAGCTGTAATGGATGCCGTGTTGGTAACCGTGGACCCCACCGCCAGGCTTGAATTCAGTTGCACCAGGTAGGTAATAATTGCGATATTGCGTCCATCGTCGATGACAGTTCCATCGCCGGTAATTCCCGGATCCAATGCGCCTGCTGGCGGGTCAGTCGGACCTGGATCGATCAGTGTCACGCCACCACTGAACAAGTCGCCGCTGGCGGCAATAGGATCGCCACTGCCATCCGTGATACACAGCGACCCTGGGACAACGGTCAAACCGGCAGGCAGACTGTCCGCTATGCGCACATCGAAGGCACTGTGACGTCCCGTGTTTTCAACCACGACAGCCATCAGCGCCAGGTCGCCAGCATCCACGCCGCTCAGATTGCTATTCACCGGACTGCTTGCCAGTCCGCTGGAATTCACCAGCCCGCCCAGGCGCGCAGCGCAGGTTGCTGCCGCGCCGTCGAACGTTACCGGTGCAACTACTGCCGGGCTGAAAACAGCATTGCTGGAATTACTCCACACAACGCCTTTTCGGATTCCCAACACAGGCTCCTGAATTTGGATCTGGATGATGCTGGTGCTGTTGGTGCCATCGGTGTTCGTTGAACCCTCTGCCCCCTGTGCCTGGTTGGTCAGGAACAACCCATCCGCAAAGGGATCGTCAGTCACAGTGACCGAGAAGAGAATCTCAATCTGGGATGGTTGATTCTGAAGACTGTCGTAATCTCCGTACGTCCAGCGCAGCCAGTTGCCAGGGGCGTTTGTCTCAAGCGTTGGGGTAATTGCACCCGGCAGGGCATGATAGGTATCCCCACTGCCAAGGCAATATTTCCCAGCGGGCGGCACCCCGCCCGCGCCGCAATCGGTCGGCAGCGCCGGGTTGTTCAACCCGGTCACCTCAACTGCCCGGAAAACCGGTAAGGGCAGAAAATCGGTAATCACCAAGTCTTCGAAATCGCTGGTAATGAGGGTATAACGCAACCGGTAGGTGACCACATCATCCGGCGAAACCCGCACCGGGGTTGCGAAGCCTGTGTTGCCATTGATGGCGTGGACGGCTTTGCTGATCTGCCCCTGGCGAATGACCACAGTGGCACCGCTCGTATCAGCCTCGGATTCTCCGGTTGGGGTAAAAGCATTCAGGGTTGACAACAAATCCCCTGCCACTTCAACCGTGTTGGTCAACAAATCGCCTTGATCGACGCTCTCGTCCCCGGAGGGAAAATTATCACTGAATTCCTCTTGAATTTCGGTCTCGAACACAATTGTGGCAGTGGTACCGCCATCGTTGTAAACATTACAATCCGGGTCGCCGGTGGTTGTGCCGCCAGTCGGTACACAGCCGCCAACCAGGCGCCCATCCCCGCCATTGCGGTCGCCAATTTCCGCTGAAAGGTCAAAAGTCAGTATGGTA
>DAOUMN010000069.1:0-1712 GCA_034411135.1 Bellilinea sp. | reverse complement strand
TTTTTGACCGTCCATTGGTGGGGATTGGTTCGGGTGACCTGGAACTTGCCAGCGAGAATCGCAGATTGTGCACGTTCAGTACGTTCAACTTGTGCTTGGATAAGGTCTTGTGTTTTTTGCATAATCCTCCTTGTGGAAATATCCGACGTTGATTAACAAAAGGTCGATTCGAAAGATCAACTCATGGCTAAGCACCAGGAGTGTTCCGACGTTATTTGCTGCCCGTGAATAAACACAGGGCAGAAAACGACAATGGTGAAGACTTTTTCTTCATCGCTGACATTTGCAGCCCTATGGATGTGAGAATAAATGGGTGGGATGAGTCATTCATCCCACCCACGAAGTATTGTTTTCTCCTTGTGATATGAATCTTTCTGCTTCTCAGCACGCCAAGACGCCTCCTGGGAGGGAAAGGTTGTTTGTTAAAGTGCAAGCCCACTATCCGGGGACTCCCGGAAATAAAATGGAGGATCACTCGCTCCCAATACCAATGGGAGCTTACGATGACAGTTCTCGAAATCCAGCTTGCTTTATGCAAGGGATTCGGACGTCATCTTGTGATCCTCCACGTACCCTGAAGTATTAAGAATTCGCTTCAGGTCTGAACTCATCCATCTCTCTATTTTTTTTACACGCATAGGCCTTTTGCAGGTAATCCAAAAAGAGGATTACCCATGCTCACCTTCGGTTTGTTGATAGGATGAGTTATTCAGCAGTTGCGTCAATTTCTCCAGAAGCAGATTCCACCTCACTTGAATCATTATCCGCTTCAGCGTGCTTGCCAGTCGTAACTCTCTCAATTGATCTGGCTTTTTTCTCGTTCGGTGAGGCAGAATCCAACACAATAATGCGCCTGGCGACTGCCTCTACCACGTTTCGGTCAATGAATACCTGGTTTTGTTTCAAATCGCATGCTTTGATATCCACCGACAGGTCAGTACAATTCTTGGATTTCCGTGCTTTGTTAATAAACTCTTCCAAGCTTTCGCGGAAATCCCGAGACTGGAGGAAACCATGCACTCGCAATCGCATGCCGCGGCGAATATGGATCAACCCATTGGCTCCGCCATTGACCCGGACGTTGATGTAATCACCTGCATCACGTTCCAGATCCAATTTCTTGGCAGGCAGATCACTGTCTCGATAGATCACTAACCGGAAGAAAAGGTCATCCATAAATTTCCATGGATCCCGTACCACGATTCCTTCTAAAACTACATCGTTTATCATCTGACCTCCTTGTTTATAAAACCTTCGTCATCTAGGGTTAAAAAAATGCCGGACAGATCCCAGTGGGTTTTGTCCGGCCAACGATTGATTAAGAAATATTGAGTTGTCAATCAGAGTATAACAATTACAAGGGGCTTATCCTAGATGGTCAATTTCTTTTTAATAATGCCCACGCTCCTTTATGGGTAAGAAACGATCAATGTGTGAAGACACGTAGTTTGGCCACGCCAGTTTGAGTGACAAGCACCTTGGGAACTACTGATGGAAACAGGATAGATAAATCTGCTGACACAGAGACCCGTACCGTGTTGTCTCCCCCGCTGACCTGAATTCCTGTAACAAAGGCATGCACCCCTTTTGCGGATAAGCTGGCTGTATTTGAAGTCACATAAGCCTGAGCGTTCCCCCAGGTTCTTGAAGTGGGAACAAGACTTCCGGTATCTTGAAAAACTTGCTGATTGATCTCAGCGGAAGCGGCAACT
>DAOUMN010000068.1:0-37393 GCA_034411135.1 Bellilinea sp. | reverse complement strand
GGATGGTTTCGCGCAGCGCATCGGCGCCGCCAAAGCGTCTGGCAACGCCGTTTAACTCTCCCATGGAGCGGAAGGGCGGCAGGCGAAAGACGCGCGGTTCGGTCAACTGGCGCAGGCCGCCCTCGCCGTATTTTTCCAGCAGGGTTTCAATCACCGCGCGGCGCTCCGGGGAAAAGGCAGCCAGCCAGCCGGTTTGTGTTTGCAAAAACTGCTGCACGCGCTGGCGGCGGGTGGGGATGGGCTGGCGTCGGAAAGCCACAAACCCGAGCACATCCAGCGGGTCGGCATCCTCGGCGTTCAGCACCTCAGCCAGCACATCGGGGTGGACATTTTCGCGTTCCAGTTGCTGCTGTACCTGAGCCCGGCTGGTTTGATCCTTCCATTTGTCCAGCATGGCTTGCCAGTCTGGAGCGATGGCAATGATGCGCTGGCGGGAGTAGTCTATGTACTGTTCGAGGGTGAGCGGTTCATCCAGCCCGGCCACCACAAAGGTGGCTTCCTCGGCGATGGTCACTTCGAGGTTGCGGACGGTAATCACTCTGACTTCTTCCTCACGGGCGGGTTTTAATTCGATCTCCACCGTGACGGTTTGATGCGCCACCGTTTGCACCTTGAGCTGGCGGCGGTTGAGTTTGAGCCCGTAGGCAATCAGGGTCACCTCACCGGCCGGCAGATGGTCGAAGCGGAAAGCACCCTGTTCATCGGTCAGGATCGGCCCGCGCTGGTCGTTGGGCGCGGCCATGACCGCCACACTGGCGCCGACAATGACCTCTCCGCTCTCGGCCAGGCGCACCGTGCCGGTCAGGCTGGCGGTTTGTTCTGTGAGGGGTACAGGGGCCGCCACTGCCGAAGGCGGGCAGTCCCAGGTTTTATCCAGCAGGCGGGTGGCGTTGGTGTAGTCAATGATGCGGAACCAGTACTTGCCGCTGACCGGGTCAATCCGGCTGCCGCGCCCGATGATCTGCTTGAACAGGATCGGGGAAGAGAGGGTTTTCATAAAGACGATGTTGCGGCAGGCAGGCACATCCACACCGGTGGAGAGCAGTTCGGCGGTGACCGCCACCACCGGGAACTTGCGGTCACTATCCTGAAAACTGGCCAGCCAACGGCGGGCCTGTTCGCCCTCTTCGCTGACGATGGGAACGGCGTAATCTTCGTCATAGCCGAGATCGGCAAATTCGTTGTTCAACAGGCGCGCTACTTCCTGAGCGTGATCCATGTCCACGCAGAAGACCATCGTTTTGTGGGTCGGGCCGAACTCCCGCAGCAGCCCTGCCAGATGACGCACTAAGGTGCGCGTGCGGTCGGGCAGGCGGATTTCCCGCTCGAACTGCGGGGTGAAGTAATCCTCCCGCACCTCGGCATCTTCCGGAACGATGACCTCGGCGCCCTGTTCAAGGACTTCGGTAATGTGCAGACCGTCGCGGTCAATGTTGGTGCGCACGCGGTGAACTTTGTAGGTGGCCAGAAAGCCATCCTCAATGCCCTGAGCGAGGCTGTAGGTGTAGGCTGGCGGGTGAATACTGCCCTTTTCCGGCTGCTGCGGGTCGAGCGGAATGGCCGCTTCCTCGGAGCAGAAATAAGCGTAGGTATCCACATTTTCATCTTGCTTGGGGGTAGCCGTCATGCCAAGGTGGATGGCGGATTCGAAGTGATCGAGGATTTCCTTCCACGTGCCGAATCCCGAACGGTGTGCCTCGTCAATGATCACGAGATCGAAAAAATCGCGGGGGAATTTTTCAAACAGCCGTCTTCCCTTTTCGTCCTGAACCCACAGGGTCTGGTAAATGCCGAAGTAGAGATCGTGCTGCAGGCTCGGACGATTGGGATTTTCGATCATGTAACGGGGATCGCCATGGCTGCCCGCAAAGGGGCTGAAGGCATTGTAGGCCTGATTGCGCAGTACCACCCGGTCAGCCAGAAAAAGCACTCGCCCGCTGCGGCCTCGATTTTGAAACAGCCATTCGGACTTGATCAATTTCCAGACGATCTGCATGGCGGTAAAGGTTTTGCCCGTGCCGGTGGCCATGGTCAGCAAAATCCGCTTCTGCCCGCGCATGATCCGCACCAGAACCTCACGAATGGCAACTTCCTGAAAGTAGCGGGGTGTGCTGCCGCGCGTGGCTTCGGGCGGGGCATAAGGGTGAAGCAGCGGGTTGCGGGCTCTGGCTTGCGCCAGCGCAGCATTGTACACAGGGCGCAATTCACGCGTTCGATGAGTGGTATCGTCGCCAATATCCAATCCGGTGTTCAATTTCCACCGTTGCCACAACTCATCCGGCGAGGGAAACTCCGCAATTTCGCGAGTGGTATTGGTAAACCCGTCCCATTCAATAATTTGATGTCCGTTGGTAGCGTAGGCAAACATCAAGTGGTTATCGCGAGCGTATTGTTTGGCCTGCTCCAAGCCAAGCGCGGCGGGTTCCGCTTCGGCTTTGGCTTCCACCACCGCAATTGGGAAGGCATCGGTATAACGCAACAAATAATCGATCCTGCGGGGTTTCTCCCGGTCGGTTTTTCCGCCGCGCAGAATAATGCGACCCGGAGCGTAATCCCAGTCCTTGCGGTAGTAATGTTCGCGGGTCACCTGGCTTTGAGTCCAGCCGGCCCGGTTGAGCTTGGGGTCAATCCACTGTGCCCGCGTGTCGGATTCGTTGAGAGGCATGCCTGCAACCCTTCCCTATGGGATGTGGTCTTGTGAATGAAAGGATATAACCAGGGATTTTCGAATAGCGTGGTAACAAAAACGCTTGCGCAGATAGTGCGTTAGGGGGTGTCAATTGCGCGCAAGGCATATTATCCACTGAGTATAGCAAATTTTCAATACCTGCATTGCCTGGCTTATTGCCCAGCCAGGCGCTGTGCGCTTCACGGCGCGTTCACCTTCCACCATCGACGCAACCCTTCCGAATCCATGCGCGCCATGCGCCAGCAGTGGACTTCTTGTCCGCCCATGGGCGGATCACCCCGCACAGGCGGGCGTCAGGGTACCCAGAACGGGAGTGTATCGGTTTGAATGTTGGTGGTGATTTTCCGGACGCCGCTGCCGTCTCGATGGATGACGTAGATATCTTCGTCTATTCCGTTGTACAGGTTTCTCGACTTGCTGGTGAATGCAATCCACTGACTATCGGGCGACCAGACCGGATAACGGTCTTCACCCAGGGTCATTGGGGTTAAGAGCCGAATTCCATAGCCATCCGGCTGGATGAGGAACACTCCCCAATTGGCATAGGCGTCGTCTTCTTTGCTCACATACGCGATCAGGCTGCCATCCGGCGACCAGCGCGCATCAAACAGGTATTTCCAGGTAAGCAATCTCGAATCGCCGGTTTGGGTATCATAGACCCATAATTGTTCCGGATTGTAGATATCCTGCGTGTGACGCTTAACCAGCAGATAACGCCCATCCGGTGACCATTCTTGCGGGATGATCAGATCAGAACCCATGGTTATTTGACGCAAATTGCTGCCGTCCGAGTTCATCAGGTAGGTGGCGCAATGACTGACATTGATGGCAAACTTGTCACCGGTGGGCGACCAGATCATATCGGATATGGGGACACTATCGTAAGTCAGGCGGGTCAGGCGGCTTCCGTCAATGCGAATACGATGAATTTCCTCAAAGCGTGTGTTTGGCGCCGCCGCTATAAACGCGATCTCATCGCTCTGCGGAGACCACACCGGGTTATGGGCATCCTTGATTTCCAGCAGCGATGCGCCGGTTTGGACGTCCAACACAACAATTTTCATCCGCGTTTCTGCGTAGATTTGCAAGGCAATTTTTTGTCCGTCAGGAGAATACTTGAGCTGTACAATTTGGTAGGGGAGCGAATGGTTCAGCACGGTGCGCTTCAGGTTGGGATAATCCATTCGAACCAGTTGATCTTCGAAAAACCAGTTCGAGTGGTAGAGGAGTTGGTAGGCACGACCAGTATCCAAACGGTGGACTGCCGGTATGGCGATCTGCTTGAGCCCCACATTCAATCGCACCGGAATTTCCAGCCACAGCCCCGGCTTGTCCGCCGGTCGGATGGTGAGCGTGGTTTGATATATCCCCGCGCTCAACGTGTTGGTGTGAAATGTAGCCTCGATTTGCGCCGGGGTGACCCCCTCGGCGGAGTTCAATGAAAGCCAATCCACAGCAGGATCGACCGAAACCTGATACGATAATGGGGCGGAGGAGCTTTCAACCGGGATGAGATGCGAGAAGGAAGCGTTGCCTTCGTCCAGGTCAAAGGCAAGTTGTTTGACGGGCGTGCGCAACACAGGGTAGATATGCGGGTCGGCAAGCACATGGACACGGTAAAACAGATCGATAAAGTAAATCAAACCATCGGCTGCTATAACCGCCTGTGTACTCGGAGTGTTAAGGATCGAATCTTCCAACGGCAACGCATATTCCCATAAGATTGTCCCGTTGGCAGCAATGCCATAGCAGCTCGAATTTCCTGCACAGAGAAGGATGTTGCCCTCCCGGTCGGTGGTAAGCCTGTCTATGTCGGCACGCCTTTTGGTGATGGGATTGGTCGGCAGGGGAAGTTTCCAGTTGATGCTGCCTGCCGGATTGACAGAATAGATAAAAGTTTTGTCTCCCTGGGCAGTGAATGGAAAATAGATATCACCGTTGGGAGCAATGGCGATTCCGTTCCTCATGCCGTGTAACGGGGGCTCATCCGTATCGAATCGCCATCGTACACTTCCGGTCATCGGGTCAATGGCGCTCAGAACGCCACTTTGCGGATTACGGAATACATCTTCCGAGGGGTAATAAATGGTACCGTCTGCCCCAATTGCCACCGTGTTTCCCCGGCTTGTCCCCGGCGGATCGATGCACCACAGCCGAGTGGAGTCCGGCTTAACCGCGCACAATTTCTTGTCCAGCTCGGTAATGATCGATCCGTCATACCCGACGGCTGGTGATACTGTGTTTGCCGAACCATCGCCTGGCAGATACCAGCGCAGCTCGCCTTGGGGAGTCAATGACCATAAGCCCTCGTAAGAAAGATATAGATTTCCCTCCAGGTCGAAGACTGCACTACTGTTAATTTGAATTAGGATAGGTAAATCTTCAAAGAAGCGAATTCTCCATCCAGAGAGTCCATTGGCTAATATTTTCACGAAATTGTTGAAATAGCTCCAATAGATGCTGCCATCGGCGGCATGCAAAGGGATCGTGATTGAACTTCCGCCAAACGGGTAGGTCCAGCGCACGGTTCGCGAGACGGGGTCGATGCTTTGAACCGAAAACCCGGTGGGGATGATCATATCCCCATTTTGGGCAATGGAAATTTGAACGGTGGCTTGCCCCGGCAATTGGTGCGTGAACAACAATTCGGGCTGGTGCAATGGCATGAGGAACGGGCTGCGGCCGGTATGTTGCCGGTCGTGTTGAAACATCGGCCATGGTGTATCCGCCAACGAATCGGACGGAGATTGAGCTTGCACGGGCAAAACCAGGCAAAGCAGCAAGCCTACAGCCATTATCCGGATGATCAGGTTCGGAAAAACACGGATCCTGGACATAGAGGCACATCCTTGACCAAAGATCGTCACAGGCGGTTTATGGAGCCTGAATTATTTGGTGGATACCAACCTTCTACGAAAAATCCCCTGCTTGCAACCCATAATTCCTCATCATTATAGCACTTTGGTGCGCGAACACGCGCATCCACTTTTAGGTCGTTCCGCGGTGGGTAAAGCCGATTGGGGTTTAAGTTGCCGCTTGGTTACACCAAAGGCGTTTTTTCAAGTTCTTCATCGAACTGCTGGAGTTCCGCTTGTTCGGTTTGCAGGGCTTGCAACAGCGGCGCTACTTTTGCAACCACTTGGGCTGGGTCGCGACCTTTAAGGCTGGCAATACCGGTCACTACGCCATCCACGGCGTTGTTTGTGCCGGTCAACTGGGCTTCGAAGCGGGACAGAAGGGTGCTGACGCTTTTCAATTGCGCTTTGCGCATTTGCAAGGACTTGAGCGCTTCCTCGAATTCCTTTTTTTCGTTGTCATTGGCGGCGCTTGCGATGTTCTTCTGCATCGCTTCGATGTCCGCGTCGAATTTGTTAGCCAGTTGTTGTACCGCCAGGTCATTATCCAGCGCGGTCATGTTCAGGCAGAGCTGGTAAGCGTGTTCCACCAATTCATCCAAGGCGTCCTGTACCGGCTGAATATTCCGGCGGAAAGCGGGGGAAACCCCTTGCAGGGAATTGAAGATCGAAATGCGCGCACGGTCAAGGCGGTCAAAGCGATTTTGAAAGCGTTGCGCCAGCGGCTCACGCGATTGGCGTGTAAAGCGCATCTGCAAGCCGGGATCGCGGGCAATCATCATAACCATGATGAACCACAATACCAGACCCACCGGAGCGAGCCACCATGCCGAACACAGACCAGCGGCAACGATCAGCGCCAGCATGGATAGATTGAGCGGATGCAAGAGGGATGAAAGCAAAGGCGGGCGGTTGTTCATCATTTTCAAAAGAAGGTGGCGATCTCGTCGTAGATTTTTTGGATCGTTTCGGGCGAGCTGTTATACTGCTTGCCGCCGCTTGGCTCGGCAATTTGTTTTAGAACATTTTCATCGGCATCATCGCCGAAGGCAATGGCGAAAATTTTGATTGAATAGCCGCCCTCGCTCTGGTACGACTGGATTTCGCGGATGACCTGGTCAAGCGAGGCGTTCGAACTGGTATCCTGCCCATCGCTCAATATCACAATGGCACGAATGTGATTCGGGTTGCCCTGAGCCAGCAAATCCCGATAGGCTTTCAAGGTTGCGTCATACAGGCTGGTATTGCCCTCTTCGAAGATGCCCGATACGCTGTCCATCACTTGCTGGCGTTTTTCACCGATGGGCGAGAGTGGTGTCAGCGTGGTGATGCCGGTGCTGAACAGATCGATGCGCAGGCGGTCGCGGTCATCCAGTTTCTCGATGAATTGCATCAGGCTGGAACGCGCGCTGGTGATCTTTTTGCCGCGCATGCTGCCGGAAATATCCATGACCACAATCAAATCGACGGTTTTTTTGGTCTCACGCCACAGGGCTTCGATGCCGGTAATGACAGCCGCACTGGGCACTTCGAGGATCGTCTGCGGCTGGGTGATGTCCACGCCGTGTCTGGCATCCAGCGGCGAGGTCAATGGAATGGACGGGTCGGCGGGGCGGAAACCGTATTCAAGTGCTTTCAATTGCTGGGGTTTGTCGAGCAAGAACGCCTCGAAGAGTTTCGCTGCTTCTTTCTGTTCGGCAGTAACCCAGGGCGCGTTCAAAATGGCGTAGGGATGGTTTGACCAGAATGTGCCTTCCTTGGGATAGATTGCCACAACCGGGATCTGCGCTGACTGCCCGCTCAATCGTTTGGCTTCCTGTGCCACGATCAGGTTTTCGTAAAGCACCGCTGCGCTCAGGTAGGAAGGTCCGAGTTCGAACATGCGCTCGCCAAAGAAGCCGGTGCTGGTGCCGTAGTGAATGACGCCGCTTTCAACCTTGATTAAAAATTCACGCAATTCGGGCGACCGCAAATCGGCTTCGGTTAAACCGCGCTGCTTGCCCAGCCCGGCGTAAGTTTCGGCAATGATAGATACGATACCGCTGTTGCTGTAGCCGGGATGGGTGTGACCAAATTTGAACCGCCCCCATT
Source organism: Bellilinea sp. (assembly GCA_034411135.1). GTDB lineage: Bacteria > Chloroflexota > Anaerolineae > Anaerolineales > Anaerolineaceae > Bellilinea. Next base: position 29,758 of record DAOUMN010000068.1, on the reverse strand, counting down.
CGGGGTGCCCGTAGGCAGACCAGCCTTCATCCGTTGTGGCAAGTTGGGCAATTTCTTCCCAGCCAATGGCTTTATCCGGCCAACCCAATGCTTGCGCCATCGGTCGCCACATGGCAATGACCACCGGGCTCAGGACGAGGTCATTCGGTGTGCCGACGACGAGGTCGTCGGCGTGTGTATTCTTCCATTCGGCGTTGGCAACCGGAATATAGACCGATGATGCCGGACTCCATACTGTGGGTTGAAGAGAGCCTTCAATAATGCCGCGCACCGACTCGATCGATCCGATCGGGGTGGCTTCCACGGTGATCGTCTTGCCGTCAGCGGTTTTCCATCGGGTCTCGTTGAATTGCTGGACGAGCGGTTCGAGCCATTCGCGCTTCTCTGAGCCGTACACGATCTGGACGGTTACCCGGTCTCCGGACAGGATATTTCCCGATGAGACACAAGAGCTCAGGATGAGCGAAAGAATTGTGAATAAAAATACAAACCGAATCTTCATATTTGCCTTTCCATGCTTTCATGGCGAATCGTTGGTTTCGTTACCAGCTTTGCTCTACTCCACTTGCAGGCTTTGAACAACGAACAAGTTTTATCGATTGACATTACGCGACCAAAAATCGCGCAGCGTGTTGAGCACATTTCCAGCGGGGATTTCCACACTGGGAATGTTGGATAAATTAGCCCGGAAGCCGTTGGCGGCGTATCGGTCGAAGGGTGATCCGGTTTGTTCGAGCGGTATGGACGTATCCACCGGACGGAAGCCGTATTTCAGCAGCGCCAGTTCCTGCGCTGGTTTATCGGTCAGATAATTGATAAACATGGTTGCGGCTTTCGCCTGCTGCGGCGTGACCCAGCCTGTGTTCAGCACACAGAAGGGATGGTCGCTCCACACCGCGGCGGGCGGATAGTACACGCGCAGCTCACCGTATCGTCCCACAGCATTCTCAGCCTGTTCAATCGCAGTGGCTTCGTAAACGCTCACGAAATCGAACGTACTGGGTCCATAGACAACCATTTTTTCCATCAGCGGTCCAGTGCTGTACTCGAAGCGACCGATGGAAGCTTCGGTTTCAAGAAACCAGCGTTGATAGTCACTGTTGGAGAGAATGTCGGATGCATTCAAGCCGGAGGTGGTGTTGTAATAACCATAGGTCATTAGCAGAATGGTCATAAACCCGCTGTTGGACTTGAGCGGATCGGTGTGACCAAATTTGATATAACCCCATTCGGGATGATTGAGCGCCGCCCAGCCTTGCGGGTTCGTCAGTGCATCGTGCAGATCTTTCCACAGCGACCAGCCAGGCTGGTTGCCCCACAACACATCGGCGCGTTGCTTCCATGCCACCAGCACCAGTGGTGTGGTGACCACCGAGCGGCAGGCGGAAGTATTGGCAGGATTGACAATTGGATAACCGAATTTTGAAGTCGAAGAATCCACCAATGCCGCGATCTGAAGTGAACTGGCAGGGCTGATGATGACCGGCTGGCGCGCGCCGTCCAACACGGCGGCGTTGAGTTCCCAGGAGCCCATCTTTTCCATTTGGATCTTAATCGGATGACCGTCTATTCTTGGGCTTTTGGCTTCGAAATCGGCGACAACCTCGTTCAGCCAGGCTTCTTTTTCGGTGGAATACAATACATTGACCACGATAGGATCGGGCGGAGGGAGGATTAATTCCCGCAACGGCGCATAGGCAATTGATCGGAATGGGGGCAGCAGCAAGGAAGCGACCAGCACACCGATAACCGCCGTTGCGTAAAGGGCGAACAATATCCAGTTGATTCGCGGTATGTGCATTACCTAAGTATATGTGAGCCGGATATAGATAGAGTTGTTTTTTCAGTTAATAAATCGTTAACTGATTGTTAGCCTGCGCTTGGTTTCTCAGGTCTTTGCTGGCGGAGTCTTTTCTTCGCCGGTAGGGCAGGTTCAGAGAAGAATGATTGGTGCATGGTTCGGCAGTTCTTCGGAAACCGTTTCGGCAGAGGTCAGGGCATACGCGGACGGGCGCATGGGTTCCGTCCGCGTTATATGGCAATTTGTACCCCGGCTTACAATTTTATTATCTCGCTTTGGTTTGTTTTCGGTTATGATAAGAGTCGTGCGCAAAGCGGATTTCCCATTCCTGCCCGATTTACTGACCCTCGCCCTGCGCTGGTTAACGCTGGTTGCCCTGGTCGCGGCGCACGCGCTGGCGGGGTCGCCTGCGGCTGCCTTTTTGCTGGTGCTGGCAGCCGCTTCTGGCTGGAACCTGTTCCTGTCCATCCTGGGTGTTGCCAATAGCCGCCTGCCCGCCCACCGTCTGCTCAATATCGCGGTTGACCTGCTGCTCAGCGCGGCGTTCTTCTACACCAGCGGCGGGTTGAGCGGTGCGCTTGCCTGGGCGGGCGTGTTGGTAATCCTATCCGGAGCCATGTATTATGAATTGCGCGGCGCGCTGACCAGCGCCGTGCTGGTCACCCTGCTGGAAGGTGGGCTGGCGGTGTGGATGGTCGACGCGGCTGAATTGTCCGCCTATCTGCTACCGGCGGGCATCCTGGTGGGGCTTAACCTGGCAGCCGGGGCGGCGCTGGGCTTGCTCAGCCGGCGGGTGATGCGCCTGCTGCGCCAGCGTTACCGCAGCCTGCTGGCACTGCGCGAAGAAACCGAACGCACCGCCCAGTTGAAGGAGCGCAAACGGCTGCAAGTTTTTTATTCGATGGTTGAAACGCTCAGCGCGACGCTCAATTACGCCGTTGTGCTCGACAGCGCGCTCAACCTGAGCATCAGCGCGCTGGGCGAGGAGAACGAATCCACCCGCCTGGTATGCGCGGTGCTGTTGTTCGAAAACGATCAACTGGTCACCGCTGAAGCGCGCGGGCTTTCCCCCGCTGACCGGCGGGTGGTATTCGCCGGAGAGCAAGGCGCGCTGGCAGATGCGCTCAAATCCGGTCAGGCGCAGTTGATTACCAACCCCTCCGGCGACCCTGAACTGGGGCGCCTGCTGGCGTTGCAACCTTGCCGGGCGGCATTTTGCCTGCCGCTGCGCCGCGGGCTGGATGCGTACGGCGTGATGCTGTTTGCCTATCCCGACCCGGCGTTTTTCACTCCCGAGCGGCGCGACCTGCTGGAAATGATCGGGCACCAGGTGGTGGTCTCGATCCAAAATGCGCGCCTGTTCCAGGAACTGGAGCAGGAGAAAGATCGCATTCTGACCGCCCAGGAAGAAACGCGCAAAAAGTTAGCCCGCGACCTGCATGATGGTCCCACCCAGCTGGTGGCTGGGATTGCCATGCGCCTGCAGGTTGCCAGCCGCTTGTTGCAGCAGCGCCCGGCGGAGGTGCCCGAAGAACTGAAGCGCATCGAGGAGCTTGCCCGCCGCGCTACCCAGGAAATCCGTCACATGTTGTTTACCCTGCGTCCGCTGGCGCTCGAATCGGAAGGATTGGTGTGCGCACTGGAGCAAATGTCTGATAAAATGAGAGAGACCTTTCAGCAGAACGTGGCGCTGGAGCTTGATCCGCAAGCGGTTCAGGCGCTGGATCTCAACCGGCAAAGTGTTGTCTTTTACCTGGTCGAAGAAGCGGTTAACAACGCCCGCAAACATGCCCAGGCAAGCCTGATCCGCGTCCGCCTGCGTCCCATTCCGGAGGATGTTGCCATGCTGCTGTTGGAAATTGCCGATAATGGCAAAGGTTTCGACGTTGCCATTATTAACAATTCATACGAAAAGCGCGGCAGCCTGGGAATGGTCAACCTGCGCGAGCGGGCGGAGATGATCAACGCCGCGTTGCGTATTCAATCCGCGCCCGGCAAGGGGACTCGGGTGCAGGTGGTCATTCCGTTGGACGATGCCGCGGTTGACCGTCTGCAGCGCGGACTGGCGCGCAGCCCCAACCCCAATTAACCCAATTGGCACAGGACGCAAACAAATGCCCTTAACAGCCGGTATTTCCTATACGCTGTTTGAGGGGGGCGAACTCAATCAGAAACCTGTCATTTTGATTCACGGCGCGGGTGGCAGCCATCTGGACTGGCACGCCGAATTTCGCCGCCTCAAGGAGCATCGTGTGTATGCCATCGATCTGCCCGGTCACGGGCGTTCGACTGCACCCGCCTGCCAGTCGGTGGCTGGTTATGCCGAAGCGCTGCTTGAATTTCTGGCTGCTCTGGGGCGTTTTCAGGCGGTGTTTGTGGGGCATTCGCTCGGTGCAGCGGTTGCCCTGCACCTGGCGCTGGAGTATCCGCAGCACGTCAGCGGGCTGGGCTTGTTCGCTGCCGCCGCCTGGTTCGACGTGCCGCCGGTTCTGGTTGATTACTTGAGCAACGCCGCCTCGGCGCCGCTGGGCATGCGTATGATTGCTGAACGTTTGCGCGAAAGCACTACCGATGCTGCGCTGGCGGCGCGCAGTCTGCAGGCACTCAAAGCGGTGCGTAGCAGCGTATTGTACGGTGACTGGCTGGCGTGTGCGCGCTTTGACATCCGCGAGCAAGCCGCCCGCGTGCAATGTCCGGCGTACCTGGCTTGCGGCGCGCAGGACCGCCTGACACCGCCTGCCCAGTCGCGCTTCCTGGCGGCGCACCTGCCGCTGGCACGCCTGGACGTGCTGCCGGATGCTGGTCACCTGCTGACCCTGGAACAGCCCGTCCTGCTGGCGGCGCGCCTGCGCGACTTTCTTGCCAGCCTGACGGAGTTTCCCTCCCGCCAAAGCCTGCCGATGGAGGTGCGCAAAAAGGATCCTGCCAAGCCGGAAGAGGAATAGGGGGTGGATCGGCTGAAGTGGAGGATTGGCAGGCAGGATGCTCGCCAGCCCTTCAACCGGCTGCCTCTTCAACCACCGCCGGGCGGCTGGGTGGACGCGCGGTGCGGGTGAGCGTGATCAGTGCCACCGAGCCGAGGATGATCAGCGCGGCGACGATCATGCGCCCGGTAACCACCTCGCGGGCGATCAGCGCACCCAGGAACAGCGCCACGACTGGGTTGACATACGCATAGGTCGAAACCAGCGTGATCGGCGCAACCCGCAGCAGCCAGGTGTACGAGGCAAACCCCACCAGCGAGCCGAAAAAGATCAGGTAGAGCAATCCAAGCAACGAGGACGTGCTCACCTCTGCCAGGTTTAGCTGCGGCCATTCACCTGCCAGCGTGCCAACGACGAACAAACCCAACCCGCCGGAGAGCATCTCCATGCCGGTGCCGAGCAGCGGCGAGGCGGGCAGCTGCGCGCCGCGGTTATACACCGAGCCCAGCGCCCATAGTAGCGAGCCGAGCAGCAGCGCGCCCGCCCCAACCAGGTTGACCTGCCCCGTACCGCTCAGTTGACCCGGTCCCACCAGTAGGGCGATGCCACCGAAGCCAGCCATCAGCCCCACCACTGCCAACGCCCCTGGGCGGCTGCCGCCCTTGCGGTAGTAACCGCTGGCCAGGTCGATCAGCATGATCCACAACGGCACCGAGCCGACCAGCAGTGATGTGATCCCGGACGGCACCAGCCGCTCCGACCACGAAACCAGCCCGTTGCCGCCGGTTAGCAGCAGCACGCCGATGATGGCAGCCGAGCGCCAGTGCAGGCGCGAAGGGCGCGGGTCGCCCGCCAGCCACCGCCAGGTGTACACAATCAGCCCGGCGGTGAAGTTGCGTGCCGCCGCCATGAGAAACGGCGGGATGGTCTCCACGGCGAACTGGATCGCCAGGTAGGTGGATCCCCAAACGATGTAAATACTGAGCATGCCTGCCCAGATCGCCAGCGGGCTGGCTGTTTTTGGGTTGGAATTGAGCATAATGGCAGCCTCGGTCGAAAAGCCGGCAGCCGCGCCGCCCTGCCTGGGCGGTAAAGCTGCCGGAAAAATGCCAATATCGGCTGATTGTAACACCGACCCGCGATTCGCGCCGCGCTCAGATCTGCCAATCGGGGGCGGATTGGCGGAGCGGTTCGGTTTCCAATGTCAGCGCGGGGTTATCTTGGCGGGCAAACTCCCAGCCGAGCAATGCCTTCTTGCGCGCACTGCCGTAGCGGTAATTGCCCAGTTCGCCGTCCTTGCGAATTACGCGGTGGCAGGGGATCAACACAGCGATTGGATTTCTGCCAACTGCCTGCCCAACCGCCCGCGACGCCCCCGGCAAGCCGATTGCCACCGCAATGTCCTCGTAGGTCACCACCGAACCGGCGGGAATGCGCAGCAATGCCTCCCACACCTTGATCTGGAAATTGGTGCCGTTGAGCAGCAGCGCCAGTGCCCGTTCGGACTGGGCGGCTGGGAAAAACACACTGCGCGCCGCCGGGGCAGTTGCAGCAGTATCCTCCACCAGGGCTGCCCGCCGCCAGGTGGCACGCAGTTCGCCCAGCGCCGCCTGGCGCCCATCCACGACAAACGAGAACCAGCACACCCCGCGCTCGCTGACCGCCAGCAGGCACTCGCCAAATGGGGTGGGATGAAAACCGTAGCGCAGGGTAAGCCCGCTGCCGCCGCTCTTGTACTCGCCGGGGGTGACCGCCTCGCAGGCAACGAACAGGTCGTGCAGCCGCCCCGGACTGGACAGCCCGCTGTCGTACGCGGCTTCAAGCAAACCGGCACGCTGGCGCAGCAGCGCTTTGGCATGTTCTTTTGTCAGGTACTGTAAAAAGCGCTTGGGACTGATGCCCACCCAGCGGGTGAACAGCCGCTGGAAATGATACTCGCTCAACCCGACGCTCTGCGCGGCGGCTTTCAGGTTGGGCTGATCGAGATAATTGCGCTCCAGGAAGCGGATGGCTTGTTCTATCCGTGCGTAATCCTCCAGCCAGGCGGGGGATGGATTGTTGTCCCATTCCATGTCGTCCTCCAACATTGCATTTGGTTATATCACAATCATTGAGTTGATTTTAGGACGGTATGGCGGGCAATTCCACCCGATTCTTGCTCAATCTGCACCGCGTGGATGTTATTTTTTCTAATCCGGCTACAGTGCCACCTGCCTCAAAAAGGACGTATAATCTACTCAAATCCTGTGATGGAGCAGCAGCCTATGACCTTAGAAACGTCCATCATCCGCAACCGTTTTCCAGCCTTGCAATCTGGTGTGGTCTTTTTCGATAACCCCGGCGGCACGCAGATCACCCTCTCCTCGCTCGACCGTATTCAGCAGTATCTGACCGACTCAAATGCCAACCACGGCGGGGCATTTCGTACCAGCCAGCAGTCCGACGCTGTGCTGGATGCTGCCCATGTTGCCATGGCGGATTTTTACAATGCTGCCCGCCCGGACGAGATCGTCTTCGGCAACAATATGACCACGCTCACTCTGCATTTTAGCCGCTCGATTTCCCGCACCTGGAACCCGGGCGATGTCATTGTGGTAACCCGGCTTGATCACGATGCCAATGTTACTCCCTGGGTGTTGGCTGCCGAAGACCGTGGTGTGCGGGTGCGCTGGGTGGATTTCCACCCTGAGGACGGCACGTTAAATTTCGATGACCTGCAGCGCGCGCTGGAGGAAAAGCCGCGTCTGCTGGCGGTGGGGTATGCCTCCAACGCGCTGGGAACGATCAATCCGCTGGAAAGGATTATCCCGATGGCGCACGATGCTGGCGCTCTGGTCTATGTGGACGCCGTGCAGTATGCCGCCCACGGTCCCATTGACGTGCAGGCGCTGGAGTGCGATTTTCTGGTTACCTCGGCATATAAATTCTTCGGTCCACATGCCGGTATTCTTTACGGGCGTTACGATTTGCTGGAAAGCCTGTTTGCCTACAAGGTGCGCCCGGCACCCAATACCCCGCCCGGCAAGTTTGAGACCGGCACGCAAAACCACGAAGGTATTGCCGGTGTGTTGGGCGCGCTGGAATACCTGGAATGGCTGGGTGAAACCTTTGGCAGTGAATTTATGAAAGAACTCGGCAACCGCTACCGCGGACGGCGGCTGCGCCTAAAACAGGCAATGTTTGCTATCCGTGCCTATGAGTATGTGATCAGCCGAGCGCTGCTGGATGCGCTTAAAGCCGTGCCCGGGCTGAGCCTGTACGGAATCAGCGACCCGCGCCGCATCAAGGATCGCGTGCCGACGTTCTCGTTCCGCCTGGACGGCATTCATCCGCGCGAGGTGGCGGAACAGCTGGCGGGGGATGATATTTACGTCTGGGACGGCAATTATTATGCCCTCGCGGTCACCGAGCGCCTGGGGCTGGAAGAAAGCGGCGGCATGGTGCGCGTTGGTGCCGTGCACTACAACACCTCCCGCGAGGTTAACCGCTTTGCCGAAGTGTTGCAGCGGATAGCCCGGCCGGTTAAGAAGTAGTCTTTATTCGCCTCCGCTGCTGCGGCGTTCTTTGACCCCCAGGGCGGCGCGCACAGCGCGGCTGGCGCGCACCACCCCAAACACGTGTAATGAGCGGATCACCGCTGCCGCCAATTCGGGCGGCACGTCGGCGTCGATGGCCACCATGCCAATCACGCGCAGATCGAGAGTCTCACCGTTGCGGCGGCGTTCTTCCAGCTCGGCGCGGCTCAATTGCAGCGCGCCGAGGGTCAAACCGCGCCGTTTGATGATCTCGCGCAAGGAATCCCCCTGCCGCTCGAGCTGAGCGCGGGCGGCGGTGCGCAGAAAATCGGTGCGGCTGGAATAATAGCCTTCCTCTACCAGCATATCGATCTGCCCGAGATCTACCACGCTCAGGTTGATGGTGACCTTTTCGGGTTCCGGCATAGAAGGGTCAGATGCGCGGCGGGCGGTTCTTGCCTGCGTTCAGGTCAGCCTGCGGGGTTTCGGTTTCGTCGAAAGCCGATGGCAGGTTGTGCGCCTGCGTATGCTGCGCGCGGCGGCGCAGCGCGGTTGAAACATAGTAGGCATGCGCCGGTCGGATCAACGCCGGGCGGTGGACGCGCCGCGAGCGGCGCAGCGGCAGGTGAATGGGTGGCAGAGAGAGTAGAATTTGCATTATATACTCCAAATGGATTGTAATTAACATCCAAAAAACATCTAAATAGAGTATAGATGTACTTGGGCAGATTGTCAATCAAAAGCGGGCGCATACCTGTCGCCTGTGGTAGACTTCAGCCAGGATTATTGGCAGCGGGCGATACCCACCCGCTGTACGGCAGGTTATTTCCCTCAGGAGGTTCCTCATGTCCACTTCAACCCCGCGCACCCATTGGGTCAGTGTTGGGCTGTATATCTTCTCCGGTCTGGCGCTTGCGCTGGGTGTCTTGCTGCTGGTGAGCCTGATCGGCGCATCCAACGCAGTACCTGCCAACCAGATCTTTTTTCAAATGATGGGGTTGGGGGAGATGGCGGGGCTGGTACTGCGTCCGCTGCAATCGGCGCTGCTCAACCTGGGTATTTTGCTGTTCGTATTGATGAGCGCCATTGCCGCACTGCTCTTCACTGCCGGACGGCTGGCTGCCGCGCAGCGATCATTGCTCGAACGGGTGCACCAGTTGGAGGAGAAGGTCGAAGCGATGGTGAAGTGAGTCTTTGACCGGCGCACTCTGGAAAAGAGTATAATCTTTTACACGTACCCCGCCGAATGGAGACACCGATTGGCAGCCGTTACCCGCCGTCCGCAAAAACGCTTCAGCCTGCGTCAGTGGCAGGCATCCTGGCGCGATACGCTGCTGTTGCTGCGCCAGTTCCGCACCCCGCTGCTGATCTTCCTGGCGGCATTGATCGGGGCGGGGTTCCTCTACCAATACCTGGCTGCGTTGTTCGACGAGCCGGTGGACGGGATCATCGCCGCCATCTACCTGATGTTGACCGTGGCTTTCCTGCAGCCTTCGGGAGATTTCCCCCATCACCCGGCGCTGCAAGCCTTCTACTTCATTATGCCGGTGATCGGATTGCTGACCCTGGCGCAGGGGTTGGCGGACTTCGGCATTCTGCTCTTCAACCGCCGCGCGCGCAGCAAGGAGTGGGAAATGGCTATTGCCTCAACCTTTTCCAATCACATCATCCTGGTTGGGCTGGGACACTTGGGCTACCGGGTGGTTGACAAATTGCACCAGATGAACGAAGCGGTGGTGGTGATCGAACTCGACCCGTCTGCCGACCTGGTAGCCGCAGTGCAGCGCATGGACATTCCGGTCATTCAGGATGACGCCACCCGCCCGACCAGCCTGGAAGCTGCCGGCATCCAGCGTGCGCGAACGGTGGTGCTGTGCACCCAGAACGATGCGATGAACCTGAAAATCGCCGTCAAGGCGCGCAGTATGAACCCGAACATTCACGTGGTGGTGCGCATTTTCGACGACGACTTTGCCCAGTCTCTGCAGGAGCAGTTCGGCTTCATGGCGATCAGTGCTACCGCCATGGCTGCCCCGGCATTTGCCGCGGCGGCTGCCGGAGCGGACATCACCAACCCGATTACGGTCGAGGGGCAGTCGCTCAGCCTGGCGCGGCTGAAGGTGCAGCCCGGCTCGAAACTGGCAGACAAGACGGTGGGTGATATTGAGCGCGATTACGAGGTCAGTGTGGTGTTTATCAAAGGTCAGGCTGATCAGGACATGCACCCGCCCGCGGGGCGCAGAGTTCACCCTGACGAAACGCTGGTGGTGCTGGGCACGCCGCCCCACCTCAACCGGCTGATGCGCGACAACTGATCCGCCTCAGCGGGTGAGCCGAAAGATGTACACCCCGCCGCGGCGGTAGACTGGGTTGATCCAGTCGCAGTTCAACAGCCCGGACGGCTGGAGCGAACCGCGACCCTCGCGCAGATAGACATAGTCCGCTCCAATGTCCTCGACCAGCGCCCAAAACGGCTCGTCGCAGGTCGTCAGGCGGCTGGCTTGCTCGGCACGCGCGTTGATCTGGCGCACGCTTTCCGCGTCTCCCATGGTGTACAGCACCGGCGGCAGTGCCGTGACCCGCCCGGTCAACTGCGCCAGCCAGTAACCGCCGTCCACGCCGCGATAGACGCCGCTCATCCACGGGGTGGTGTTGATCAGAAAGACCGCGTCGGCGGGGGTGTTGGCGCGCACCCACTCCAGCGCGTCCATGTCCGCCCGGTTGACGAAGACCGTCTCCGCATTGATCACGTTGCGGCTGTTTAGCCCGCCCCACACTACCAAAAATGCGCCCGCCAGGGCAAACAAGCCCACCAACCCAATCCGCAGCCCGTGGCGTGGCAGACGAGCGGCGCGTTCCATACCGCTCACCAGCAGGTTAGCCAGCAGCAGCGCAGCGGGTAAGAAGAGGACGATCGCCATGTGATCCGGGCGGATCGGACTGAGGCGAAGCCCCCAGGGCAGCATGAGCAGCGCGATGAGCGCACCCCACAGCGCCAGGCGGCGCGATCCGCGCTGCAACAATGCCCAGATCAAACCGCAACCGGCGGCGATGAAGAGAATGTGGCTGTAGCGCGGTCCGAGCAGGTAGAGGATGTAGTTCCAATAGCCGGACTGCCCGCCATCCTGCAGCGAAACGACCGAGACCTGCGCCTGTGCGCCCCAATGCTGCCAGATGCGCCACAACCAGGGCGCTGCCAGGCTGACCCCTAGCAGGGATGCCAGCAGCGCTCCCCAGCCAGCCCGGGCGGAAACTTCGCCCGGCGCAACCGCCTCGCCCGGCTTTCGCACTGTGGCGCGCAGCCATTCCAGCCCGAGCAGAACCGCCCAAAACGCCAGCAGCAGCAGCCCGGTCAGGTGAGTCAGCGCCAGCCCGACGCTGAGCAGCAGCACGCGCAGCCGGTCGCTCCACTCCGCCCCCGGCAGGGCGGCGCGTTGCAGCGCCAGCATCGCCAGCGGCAGCAGCACCAGCCCGGCGGAGAGGGTATAGCGCCCCCAGGTGACGTAGTAGGCGGGCATCTGAAAAGCAAAGGCGACCAGCAACGCCGCCAGCGCGGCGCGCTTCCAGTCACCCCACCAGCCCTTTGCCAACCGATAAACCGACAGGGCAATCAGCGCATTAACCGCCTGCCCGAATGACAGCACTGCGTCCGGCGGGCTCCAGCCGGATAAGAAGGCGAACTGGGCAGCCGCCAGGTGAAAGCCGTAATGGTAAGCCAGGTCTGCCATCACCTGCGGGGAAAGTGTGGCAGGCACGCCCCCGTGCGCAAGAATCCTGTCCACGATCAGGGTGTGGTGCAGCGAATCGACCCAGGCGGGCAGGAGCAGTTCGCGCGCCTGGAACCAGCGCCACCATAGCGCGCCCGCCAGCCCGGCGGTGCCAAGCAGCGCGCCCGCCAGCGAGCGCAGGTTGAACCGGCTGCCACCGGCAGGCAGGCGCAGCAGCGCGCCAACCGCCAGCGCCAGCAGGCAAAAGCCGTACAAGCCGATCAGTACAGGGGCGGAAAAGCGCACATCCAGCAGAAACGCCGCCAGCCCGACCAGCGCGGAGAGCGAGAGCGAAAAGCCCAGCGCTTCAGCCAGGTTTTCCAGCCAGTCCGCCCTGTGGGCGGGCAGCCAGATCAGCAAGGCAGCGCCGGGCAACAGTAACACCAGCCCGCCTGCCAGCAGCGCCCAGAGAAGTTCCGGCAAGGGAAGTGACCACCAATCAGCCAAAGGTATGCCTGGATTATATCAAATGCCGCGTCACAGGTAGGATGTTACGGGTATACCGGGCGGGTGGGGGTGACCATGGGCGGCGGGTATGCCGGGCGGGTGGCAGTGGGCGGCAGTTGGGTTGCCGTTGGAGGGGGCGGGTTGGTGGCGGTGGGTGGTGGCAGGGTGGGACTGGGCGGCTGGGTGGGTGTGGACTGGCGGGTGGGCAGCCCGGTGGCAGTTGCGTCCGAGGGCGGCTGGCTGGGCAGTCCGGTGGCGGTGGGCGTGCGCGTCGGCAGGCGCACCGGCTGGGTGGCGGTCGGCGGGTTGGCAGCCGTTTCGGTTGGGGCAGTCCCGCCCGAGTCTGGCGGGGTTTGTGTCTCACCCGGCAGCGCAGTGGGGATGTCCGTCGCAGGGACGGGGGTGGGCGGGATGCGCGTTGGCGGCAGGGTGACACCCGGATCGAGCGGCACAGTCGGGACGGGTGACGCCAAGTCGCGATAGACTTGTTCGGCATCGCCGCCGTGCGGCGCATCGCGCAGCGCCTGGGCGATGATGGCAGTCGCCAGCGGGGGAACTTGCAGGGCAAGCGGGTCGGGACTGTAATCGGCGGCAAGTATGGAATGCAATACAACCGGCAGCAACACGGCACCCTTGACGGTGACGCGCGCGGGGGTGAGCAGCATCAGCGCCAGTGCAATCACCGCAACCATGCACACCAAAAAGGTGAGCAGGCGGGTGAAGGTGTACGGGCGGCGGCGGTTGGGCAAGTCGGTTCTCCGCATGAATCCCCCCACTGCCGCGCAGTGAGCGGTAGTGGGGTTATTGGATAAAGGTTTGATTTTAGTATAATTCGAACTCGCCCGCTTGCCTTTACAGGTAACTTTCAATTTCAAAAAAACCTCCCGCAGGCGGCATTCCTGCGGGAGGTTGCAGGGGTTACAAAAAAGCGTTACTGGGTGCCCTGCAGGCGCGGATCGAGCGCATCGCGCAAACCGTCACCCAGGAAGGTGAACGCCAGCACGACCAGCGAGACGCAGATGGCGGGCGGCAGGATCAGCCACGGCTGGGTGTTGATCGCCACCTGACCATCGAGCATCAGCGCGCCCCAAGAAGTAATAAAGACGTCGTTGGGATTGGTCGAAGGGGTCAAGCCCAAGCCAAGGTAACCCAGGATGGCTTCGGTGATGATCATACCGGGGATAGACAGGGCGGAGAGGATGATGATGGGACCCAGGCTGTTGGGCAGTAGGTGGCGGAACATGATGCGCGTATCCGATGCGCCGATGCAGCGGGCGGCTTCGATGAATTCCTTTTCCTTGAGCGAAAGCACCTGCCCGCGCACCACACGCGCAAAGCCGACCCAGTTGACGATTGCCAGCGCGGTAAACAGAAGGAACAAGCCATTCAGCAGCTTGCCGATGAAGGTTTCGCGCAGGGTGACCATGACGATGATGAAAAAGAGCAGGTCGGGAAAGGCGTAAATTACATCGGTGAAGCGCATCAACAGGTTGTCGAACTGCCCGCCGCGGTAACCCGCCACCATGCCAATCAGCAAGCCAATCACCAGGATGATAAAGGTGGGCAGGAAGCCAACCACCATCGAAACGCGCGCGCCGTAAATGGTACGGCTGAGCACATCACGCCCCAGGTTGTCGGTGCCGAAGAAGAAAGCCGGGTCGGAGGGACGCCCGTTGGGTCCGACTTCCATCCACACCGGCGGGAGAAAACTTTTACCGGCGTTGGTCTGCAATGGATTGTGCGGGGAAAGCTGCTTGGCAAAAATGGCGATCAAGGTAAATATGAGGATCACGATCATGCCAAGCACCGCCGCCTTGTTGCGGATCAGGCGGTACCAGGCATCCATCCACAGGCTGCGCGGCTTGACGGTCATACTGGTCAGGTCGGCGATTTGCGAAGGGGTTGGATTGGTCGAAGGCTGGGTGGTCATGGCTATCCTCCTCAATCCAGGCGAATGCGCGGGTCCAGGAAACTGTATACCACGTCCACGCTCAGGTTCGCCAGCGCAACCAGCACAGCGTAGATCAGGGTGGTGCCCATGATCATGGAGTAATCGCGCTGACCAATGGCGGTGACGTAGGCGCGTCCCATGCCCGGAAAGCCAAACATGGTTTCGATAATGAAGGAACCGGTCACCAGGGCAGCCAGGGCAGGTCCCAGAATGGTGACAACGGGGATGAGCGAATTCTTGATCATGTGGCGCAGAACAATGACCCGTTCTGCCAGCCCCTTGGAGCGGGCGGTGCGGATGTAGTCCATGCGCATCACCTCGAGCATGGAGCCGCGCATCAACCGCGCCGTGCGCGCCATGGTGCCAAAGCCGAGAATGACCGCCGGTAAAATCCACACATTAACTTCATCCCAACTGCGGGGAACGATATTGACCCAATGCAGGGTGGATGCAAAAATAATGATCAGAAACAGCGCCATGACAAAGTTGGGCACCGAGATGCCCACCGTGACAATGAACAGGCTGATATAGTCGATGATTGTGTTTTGTTTTAGGGCGGCAATCACCCCAGCGGGAATGCCAATGATCACCGCAAACAGGAGTGCATAGATGCCAAGCCGCATCGAGTATCCAAAGCGGCTGTAAAGAAAATTGCGTCCCTCCGGCGGGCGGAAGAGCACCTGCTGGATGGTCATGCCGCGCATGCGGTAGGAAGGTCCCAGGTTGCCGCAAATCACGCCGCACACAAATTTACCGGCTTTATTGTAATCGCCGATAACATATGCTACGTACTGCCGCCAGAGGGGTTTATCCAGTCCGTAGTATTCGTTCAGAATTCGCTGGGTGCTTTGGTCCACCTGGCGGGCGGTGGTGTCCCGGTCCCAGGGCCCCCCGGGCGCGCTGTGCATCAGGATGAAGGTGATGCCCGACACAACCAGAATGACCGGCACCAGCCAAAACAATCGCCGAATAAGATATTTTCCCATAGCTGATCTTCCCTGGTTTTTGCGAATGGGACCTGAGCGCAAGTCTCAGGAGGGCTGGCTGGTCTGCCCTTGCGGACAGAACCAGCCAGCATAAGGGGCTTGAAAGGCTCGAATCCCGAGCGGGTTTACAACCCTTACGGGACCATCGAGGTGTCGATGGTGATGGACAGCGGGTCGTTGTCGCCCACCCAGCCAGCATCCTGCGGGGTCTGGACGATGCCCTTGACCCACGGCTTGACCAGGTAGGAGTTGACATTGTTGACCATGAAGATCACCGCTGCGGTGTCGACCAGCATCTTCTGTGCCTGATCGTAGTAGGTCAGGCGTTCGACTGGGTCGATGGTTGTGTCGCCCTTCTTCATGAGAGCGTCCATTTCCTCATTGGCAAAGCCGTAGCGGCGGGCAAATTCGGAGGTGGACATCCAGTACACGCTCAGCCAGTTCTGCGGATCGGGGTAGTCGGCGCACCAGCCAAGGTAGAAGACCTGCGGCAGGGTCTCGCGGTTTTTGGTCAACGCGGTGTAAGCAGTGGGTTCAACCGGGTCGAGTTCGATCTTGACGCCCAGGTTTTGAGTCCACTGAGCCGCCAGCCACTCGAAGCGGGTCTTGTTGCGGGCGGTGCCCGAGAAGGTCAGCTTGATTGGGGGCAGGGCATCGAAGGAACCATACGAAGACTCCGCGATGGTGGCTTTGGCTTTTTCCAGGTCGTAGCCGTAGCGGGTCTCGTTCGGGTCGTAGCCGGGGAAGCCCTTGGGGATCCAGGTCAGGGTGGGTGAACCCAGCCCTTGCAGGATGTCGGTTACCCAGGCTTCGCGGTTGGTACCGTAGGCAAAGGCTTCGCGGACTTTCTTGTCATCGAAGGGCGGCTTGTCCTGGTTCATGTAGAAGGCAAAGGTGCAGGAGCCGGGGTAGATCTGGGCTTCCTTGCTCAGCACCGGATCCTGTTGGACAACAGCCAGGTCTTCGGCGACCAGCGGGATGATGTCGAATTCGTTGTTCTTGTAGGCTTCGAAGTACACCGCGCTGTCGGTCACGTAGGAGAATTCCAGGTCATAGGTGGGCGTGCCGCCCCAGTAGTTGGGGTTGGGGACGAAGTAACCGCGCACAAAGGGTTCCAGGCTCTTGACGATGAAGGGGCCGTTACCAATGTGATACTTCGAGGAAGTCCACCAGATTTCGCCGCCCTCGTCAATGTTTTCTTCCTTGGCGGGGTAGGTCACCCACAGGGACATGACTGTGTGCATGAAGGGAGCTGGCTCCAGTTCGGGGGTGGCGGGATCGCCATCCAGACCGAGTTTGAGCACAAGGCAGTCTTCCTGTTCATAATCGGTGCAGGGGTTGCCATTCAGATCCAACGCCTTGACCTGAACGCCGTCCTTCAGGGCAGCCAGTTCCTCTTCGGAGAGGGCGGCTACATCTGCCTCACGCCAGGCAGCCGCACCGGCGATGTTGTCGGTGATGGCAGCATATTCGCCAGCTGTCTCAGGATTGACGTTGCGCAGGATCGAGTACTCAAAGCGCTTGGCATTGAGCAGGGAACCGTCGCTGTATTTCAAGCCTTTGCGCAGGGTAAAGGTCAACTCGGTGGCATCCTGGTTGTATTCCCACTTCTCTGCCGCGCCAGGAACGGTCTTGAGTTCATTGTCCAGCTTGGTCAGACCTTCGTAGATCAGCTTGAGATGGGCAATTTCGTTGACGAAAGAGGCTTTCTGCGGGTCGATGATGTCGGGCCAGGTGCCCAGGTTGACGCGCAGCACAGCGGGCTTGGCTGCCGGTTGAGCGGCAGACGGGGTCGCTGTGACAACGACTTCGCGCACCTCGCCCTCGACCACTACGGTCTGGACGATGGTTTCCGGAGTCGCGGCTGCCGGCTGGCAGGCGGAAAGCACCATGCTCGCCAGGATCAGCACCGAAACGAAAACAAGCAATTTAGAACGCATGTCTTTCTCCTCCTAGAGAAATTGATTTGAGTTGGACACAGGTTTCGAAACCGAAACGGTTTCCTCAGTGAATTAAGCGCGCACGCTAAAATCCAGTCATCACCTCCTTTCAAAGCACCAACCCAGATTGAACAGGATCAGACCATGTGACAGGCAACCCAGTGTCCCGGCGACAATTCGCGAAATTCGGGTCGCTTTTCCGCACATATTGCATCTGCCAGCGGGCAGCGGGTGCGGAAGCGGCAGCCGGAGGGCGGGTTGATCGGTGAGGGGACATCTCCCTTGAGGATGATGCGCTGTCGGCGGGCTTCAATCACTGGGTCAGGGATCGGAACAGCGGAAAGCAGCGCCTGGGTATACGGGTGAAGCGGATGGTTGTACAGCTCCTGGCGGTCTGCCAGTTCAACCACCACGCCAAGATACATAACTGCAATGCGGTTGCTGATGTGGCGCACCATAGACAGGTCGTGCGCAATGAACAAATAGGTCAAACCGAGCTGCCCTTGCAGGTCTTCGAGCAGGTTGACGACCTGCGCCTGGACGGAAACATCCAGTGCGGAGATGGGTTCGTCGCAGACAATGAACGCCGGTTCCAGCGCCAGGGCGCGGGCAACTCCTACCCGCTGGCGCTGACCGCCAGAAAACTCGTGCGGATAACGGTTGGTGTATGCCGGGTTGAGCCCCACCAGGCGCAGCAGGTTCTCGGCGCGCTCCTGGGCTTCCTTGCCGTTTGCCACGCCGTGAATGACCAGCGGCTCGCTGATGATTTGCCCAACGGTCATGCGCGGGTTGAGGCTGGCGTACGGGTCCTGGAAGATCATCTGCATCCGGCGGCGCATGCGGCGCAGATCCTCCCCCTTGCTGGTGACCAGCTCGACGCCCTCGAAGCGCACGCTGCCCGATGTGGGGCGGTACAACTGCAAAATGGCGCGTCCGGTGGTGGATTTACCGCAGCCGGATTCACCCACCAGACCGAGCGTCTCGCCGGAGTAGACATCGAACGATACCCCATCCACCGCCTTGACCGAGCCAACCTGGCGCTGGATCAGCGTGCCGCGCATAATGGGAAAGTGCTTGACCAGATCACGGACTTGCAGAAGAACATTGGTGGATGTCATGAGCGCTCTCTCCCGGTCTCGGTATTTACCCAGCAGGCGCTGTAATGATCCGGCGAAATCTGCATCAGGAGGGGATTTTCCTGCCAACAGCGCTCGACGGCGTACTTACAGCGCGGGGCAAAGGGGCAGTAATTGGGTTTTTCGAGCAACACCGGCGGCAGCCCGTCAATGGAGATCAATCGGCGGCTTCCGGCTTCATCCATGCGCGGCAGGCTGCCGAGTAAGCCGATGGTGTACGGGTGGGTGGGGTGGGCGTACAGTTCGCGCACCGGGGCGGTTTCGATGATATAACCGCCGTACATGACCGCCATGCGGTCCGCCAACCCAGCAATTACACCCAGGTCGTGGGTGATCCAGATGATTGCCATTCCGAGCTCATCGCGCAGGCGCTTGACCAGATCAACAATCTGCGCCTGGATGGTGACATCCAGCGCGGTGGTCGGCTCATCGGCAATGAGGATTTGCGGGTTGCACACCAACGCCATGGCAATCATCACGCGCTGGCGCATGCCGCCCGAAAACTGGTGCGGGTAGTTGTTCAGGCGGTCCTTGGGATTGGGAATGCCGACCTTCTCGAGCATCTCCGCCACCCGGTCGGTGGCTTGTTTTTGATTCATACCCATGTGCACTTCCAGCGGTTCGGAAACCTGTCGTCCGATGGTCAGCACCGGGTTGAAGGAGGTCATCGGGTCTTGAAAAATCATGCTGATTTGCGACCCACGGATGTGGCGGATTTCCTCATCGGTCATGGTGAGCAAATCGCGCCCCTGAAAGTGGGCTTTGCCCGCCACCACCTTGCCAGGTGGATTGGGAATCAATCGCAACATGGACATGACCGTCACGCTCTTGCCGCAGCCACTTTCCCCGACAATGCCGAGAGTCTCACCTTCTTTCAGGTTGAAGGAGACGCCATTCACGGCGTGGATGGTGCCTTCTCTGGTGCGGAACTGCGTTTCCAGACCTTGCACATTGAGGATTTCAGGCATGCAAATGACCTCTGATATAGCAATGGATTAAATGATGGGGGGAGAATTATCGCGTGTGTGAATCAACACGAATCGCATTCTACACCTTAAGCGACACCTTGTCAAACCAACCCCTGTCTCGTCTTTCGATAACAGGGGTCGTCAATACCTGCCCATCTTGCGCAGGCGACCGTTTTTCTCCATCGATTTTGGGCATGAGAGACTGACCTTTCCCTCCGTCTCAAAGGTCAGTGCGGAACACAGCACAAGTTCCGCCGATAAATGTATAATTGCGATGTATGAATCATAGCGCGTTTCTCGAAGAATTCAATACCCAAAATATCCAATTTTCTTTTTACTTCCAGATGCACGGCGCTCCGGCAATCCGGGCAGGCAACTGTGCCCGCTTTCCATCCGCTTCGATCATCAAGATTCCCATCCTGCTGGCGTGGGTGCACCTGGCGCGACGCGGCGAGGTGGACAACCGTGAGCTGTGCGACCTGGACGCCGAGCCGCAAGTGCGCGGCGCGGGCTTCTCCTGGCTGCTGCGCGCACGGCGCCTGCCCTATCACGACGTGCTGTTGATGATGATGTCGCTTTCGGACAACCTGTGCACTAACCTGATCATCCGCCGCGTTGGGCTAGAGCGGCTCAACCAGGTCTTTCGTGACGACCTGGGACTGAGCGGTTGTGAACTGCAGCGCAAGTTGATGGATTTTGCTGCGCGCCAGCGCGGGCTGGATAACTGGATCAGCGCGGCGGACTGCGAGCGCTTTTTTGACCTGTTCGATGAACTGAGCGCAGCGGAAAAAGCCTGGGTCGAGCCGATGCTGCTGGTCAATCAGGACGATCTTCTGCTCAAGCGCAACCTGTCGCGCGATACCATCGATTTCTACCACAAGACTGGCTCGATCCCCGGTGTGCTGCACGACTGGGGCTACACCCGCCAGGCGCGCATCTTCTTGCTGACCAGCGGCGCAGAGGACGAAACCCGCCTGTACCCGGTGTTTGGCAAAGCCGGAGAATTGCTGCTCAAAACGCAGGCTACCTGACCGGCATCCGCTTACTTTTGGTTTTCGAGCGTCTCCATGCGCCGTTCGATGTAATCGGGCAGCGGACTGGCTGGATCGCCAAAGGAACGCCAGGTCTGTTGCAGCTGGCTGTACCAATGGCTGATTTCCTCCTCACGAATGTCGAGGATGTTGATGGTCTCTTCGGGGACGCCCAGTTCACGCAGCCAACCGCGCAGCCTGGCTGGGCTGAGCGGGTTGTCAACCCGGCTGCGGGGCGGCAGCCCGTAGCCCTCCGGGATGATCTCTTCCATGCTTTGCGGGCGCAGTAAGACCAGATGGAACGGCTCGCCCTTTTCCAGCACCGCCTGAATCAACCCCCCGCTGGCGATCAGGCTGTTTTCGTCGCGAATGGCGACCACCACCAGGCGGCGCAGTTTTTCCAGCGTGATTGGGGGCAGCTCGTCCAGCCGCCAGACAGCGGCGGCAGGGGTGGGCGCCGAGGCGTATAGCAGCGAGAAGAGCACAAACAGCACACCCAACAGCATCGTCAGCGGGCGGAAGGCGGGTTTTGCCAGCCCGTTAGCCCGCCGCGGAGCAGGCGCCCGTGCCGGTTGGCGGGCAGGCTGCAATGGGCGTGATTGGGCAGTGCGGTAAACCTGTTCATATTGTGCCAGGGTGTTATCCAGGCGGTGACGGTGAGCGCGCTCGGCGGAAACCTGCCCCATCGCGCTCCAGCGCGGGCGATTTTCGATAAAAAAGCGCATCCCGCGCGCAGCATCCAGCGCATCACCGCGGTGGAACAGGTAGCCGTTGATGCCATGGGTAACCAGTTCGGGTAGGGCAGCGGAATTGGCTGCCAGCACCGGCTTGGCGCATGCCATGGCTTCCAGCGTGGCAATCGAGAATGATTCGGCATCGCCGGGCATGACGAAGATATCTGCGCTGGCGAGCAGGTCGGGCAGGTGCTCATGCGGGATATTGCCCAGCAGTACAACCCGATCCCACAGACGGCTGCGGGTGATGCGGCGGGCAATGTGGGCTTGCAGCGCGCCGCTGCCCGCAATGGCAATTTGAAAATCGTCGCGGTCGAGCTGGCGGGCGGCGTCCACCAGTAGATCGACCCGTTTTTCACCATCCACCCGCCCCACGTAAAGGAAGATCACCCGCTCCGGATCGAGCCCATAGCGGCGCAGCACCGCCGCGCGATCGATCTGTCCGCGCGGGTTGAAATTTTCCAGATGGATGCCGCACGAAACCGGCGT
This sequence comes from Bellilinea sp., assembly GCA_034411135.1. Classification (GTDB taxonomy): domain Bacteria; phylum Chloroflexota; class Anaerolineae; order Anaerolineales; family Anaerolineaceae; genus Bellilinea. The sequence goes on along the minus strand of DAOUMN010000068.1, from coordinate 8,069 downwards.
CGCGCTGATCTGCAATCCCTGGCGTTGCAGCATGCGCGCCGAATAGCGCGAGGGCACCGTCACCGCATCGGCGCGGTTGAGATGATCGAGCACGAAGCGCCAGGCAATCCGCTCTATGGCGTGTTTGAGCGGCGCCGGGTAAGCGGCAAAGTACGGCGCGCTGATCTCCGGACCGGGGTGATGGGTCGCCAACACGGGAATGCCGCGCTGGCGCGCTTCGCGCACCATTGCCTGGCAGAACGGCGAGGGATCCTGCACGTGAACGACATCGGGGCAAAATTCGTCCAGGCTGCGGCGCACGACCGTTTCGCAGCGCAGCGGCAGGCGCAGGTCGCGGTGGATGAAACCCAGTTGCAGCGCCGGAATGCGCACAATCTCCACCCCGTTGCGCACTTCGTGCGGCACCTGTCCGGGGCGTGCCAGGTGAATCAGGCGCACGGCATGACCGCGGGCAGCCATGCCTTCGGCTAGATTGGCGCTAAACGTCGCCTGCCCGTTCAACTCCGGCGGGTACCAGGTGCTGCACACGAGGATACGCATTTCGACTCCCGGCTCATCCTTCCGTTTGGTCGAACATGGCGACCACATCCTTGCGGCTGAGCATGCGGCGCATATAGACGGTCGCCGCGAGCAAAAACAGCATAGTCAGCGGGACGACGGCGTAACGCAGCCCTTCCTGTACGCGCAGCAGGTGGGATGCAGCGTAATAGCCCGCCAGCACCAACACCAGGCTGGTGAGCACGTTGGTCGCCAGGATGACCGGCAGCCAGCGGCGCATGGAAACGCGTGCCATGCCGGTGGCGATCAACACCGGCACGATCAGCCCGTTGGTGATCTTGGCAAACAGCAGCAGTTTGACCGCCTGGTGCTGGATGATGCGCTTGAACAGGTTGAGCTTTTCAGGTTCGACGCCGAACCACTTGCGCCGCCGCAGCAGCCAGTCGATTTTGCTGTAATAGCCCAGCAGATACCACAGCCCGTCCGAGATCAGGTTGCCCAGCGTGACAGCGGCAAACACCGGCAGCGGGTGAAGAAAGCCAGTCGAGGACGCCCCCGCCGCGACCAGGATCGAGACGGGACCCTCGATCATCGTCAGCAAGGTGATGGCGAGGTAGATCCAAAAATGGCTCGCCGAAGCCTGACCGCTCTGCAGTGCAGCCCAATAAGCCTGCCCGAAAGACAATACCTGATCCATGTATAAACCTGTGATTAAGACACAGCGTGTCGAATAGGCACTTTTCGCTTATGTTGATTAAACCACGTTACACGAATCTTTCAAGGGGGGATTTTACGTTAAATTAAAAACGGAAGGAGGTCTCCCGCGCTGCCCTCCCTTTGGATTGGCGGGAGATTGCCGCACCCGCTGCGCGCAGGTGAGGTGAGCGGGTTAATGCCACCGTCCGTCCATCTGCACATAATGTTAGCCCGCTTTATTTTTTGGGATTTTTTATCTTCTTTAAGAGCGTTTTGCCATTAATATCCCGTTTTGGGATATTTTTATTTCTCTATTAGCATTGCTTTATCTTGAGGGTGAATATGACCAAGACCATCTACACCGAACAATACAAAAGATTTCTCGAAAAGTTACGCCAAGCAAGAAAAGAAAAAGGCTTATCTCAAACGGAAGTTGCCTATGCTTTAGGAAAACATCAATCTTATGTAGCGAAATGCGAAAACGGGGAGCGGCGAGTAGACATTATCGAACTTGTCGAGTTTGCCCACCTTTACGGGAAATCTTTGGATTATTTTGTTGAATAATCATGGCTCAAAAGATGTTGAGCAAGGCAAAACAGATTATTCTGGATATGCTATGGAATATGGAATGGGTTGAGGGGGCAGATATTTATAAGGCTGTCCAGCAAACTTACTATGACCGACGTATCCGTGAACTGCGGGAAAGCGGCTGGCAAATTCAAACTAGTGGAACAAAATATCGGCTTGTCTCCCATGAAAAATTAGCAGGCAACGAGCGTCAATATCCTTCTGCAAAACAAAAACGCCAAGTATTAGAACGGGATAAGGGCATTTGCCAAATTTGTGGCTCAAAAGATGAGAATATTCAATTTGACCATAAAGTACCACAACAAAGGCTGGGTAAAACGGAAGTTGCTAATCTTCAGTTACTTTGTAGAACATGTAACGTAGAAAAACGAGGCATATGTAAGCGTTGCATGCTTAAAACTTGTGATGCTTGTCCTTACGCTTATCCAGAAATGTTCGATGGACGTTTTGTTGTGATAGTTGATAAGTCTCTCATGCAAAGAATAAGGGAAGATGCTCGTCAAAAAAGTGTGCCTGAATCAGTTCTTGTTGCTGATTATTTGAAAAAGCATTATGGCTTATAGAAGCCTATAACAAATTCATCGTGCATTCGTTGTTGAATTTGAGAATTCTTGTCAACGCTAAACCCTGCTGGCAACATCCTGCGGTTTCTATCTAACCGGCGAACACCAACCATAGGTACATCAAATCCAATTTGTTTCCCAATTCCTACAAGTGAAGTGTCTACTTGGGCGTCTATACCTGACAAGGTCGAATTCCCTACAACGACAATAGCGGCTTTTTGTGGTTTTAATACCCTGTATAACTCCCGCAATACTAAGGTCATCTCAACATAGTAGCGACGCAGAGAAACACCCTTTGGCTTGACCTTGTTGCCAAGTTCAATAACGATATTTTCCACAGTATTTGGCAATTCAACATCTGGCAAATTGACAAAACCCTCACTTCCAATATAGGTTTTTCGCTTTTCGGTTAATTCATCAATTGGAAAGCCAAACCAAACAAGCGAAAACTTATGCGCTCGCATATAGTCAATAGCGTTTGATGCGTATGGCGGGGACGTAACAACTAAATCTACACTATTAGGTGGTAGGGCTAGAGATTGGGCGTTCCCAAAGTTGATTACTGGGAATAGATTTGAAGGCGTTGAAGCCAGAACGCCACGTAAGTTTTGACTTAACTTTTTTTCAAATTCATCCAGAGGGGAACGCAAAGTCTTAACTAGGTGTCGTTTAGTTTCTTTTTCATCTCCAACCAAAACCTTCCCATCTTTAGAAAAAATGGTTTTGGCTTTATGTGGGCGAGTATGCGCTAAATCGAGCGCATAAGACACTCCACCAGTTTTTGTTATTATGATGGAAGAGAAAATTAATTTGAAAAAATCTTGTACGTTTCCTGATTTAATTTTCTCAATTTCTGCGCCTAATGCCAATAACTCTAACTGAACTTCATCAGCAAACCAATAATCAATAAACTCCAAAGTCTTGCTATCAAATCGCCTAAATTTTTCTGATTTCAGTAAATCTGGATACAAATAAGCCGTTTTTCTGGCTTCTTTCAAAATGCGACTTCCAATTACGCTTAACTCGGCTATGTTGTAAGGCGTGGTTTTCACACGTGCCAATAGCATTGCTAATGGGTCAATGTCAAAACCTATTGCTTGTCTGTCTTCTAAAAATGCTTCAAGCACAGTCGTACCAGAGCCCATCATTGGGTCAAGAACAACATCGCCAGGACTAGTTAACTCCAGGATAAATTTACGAGCGAGTTGAGGAGGGAATTTAGCAGGAAAAGAATGCGCTTTATGGGAAAGATGAGCGTCTTGAGCATTCTCAATAAAATCCAGGTCACCAGATAATGATGATATAAGATTTTCGACAGGATTCCCCGTAAGTCGAAAATACGGTTTTTCTAATTGCCTGTCTATTTGATCAAATGCTAGGGCTAATTGGATGGTCATGCTCTAATTTTACCTCATTGAACATGAAATTGTTGCTGGAGGAGCCATGCTACCGGCTTGCATTACCTGCGAGTGCCCCGGACCCATTCCCAAATGCACACATCACAGCTAAGCCCTGCAACGCCCCACAACTCCAATTATACAAAATACCAATAGCCTCGTAAAAATTAACAATGCCTTCCATCTTCTGGAGCGCGCTTGTTGGCTTTGAATGCAAAATTTGCTGCTACCCAGCCATCACCGGGCGGAATTTATACCCATACATACGCATTTCGGTTAATTCAAAAAGTCGTCGCCCTCTTCGCCTTGGGGGATGGTAAAGTCGGGGCTGGCTTCGGGGTCGCGCACCAGCTGGTGGTCGCTGGTGCGGTAATGACCGCGCAGGTCGTCCACCACTGTGCCGCCCCATAACGGCACGCCGTCGAAATACGCTGCCCGCCCGATCATGTGCGCCGCCACCGGCACAGTCAGCAGCAGAAAGACGATGATCGCTAACACGCGGGTGGTGATGCCCGCTTCACCGAAGTACAGCGCCGCCGCCGCCATGACCAGCCCGGCGCCCAGCGTGGCTGCCTTGGAGGTAGCCGACATGCGCAGGAACAGGTCGGGCATACGCAGCAAGCCAATGCTGGCGATCAGCATAAACAGCGCGCCCAGCAGCATGACAATTGCGACAATCCATTCACGCAGCATCACACCCTCCGTTCGATGTAATAGGCAAAGGCAATCGTGCCCAGAAACGAAATCAACGCGATGATGATGGCTACATCCAGAAAGGCGGGCTGGTTGAACAGGATGGCATAACAGGCGATGATGCCAATTGCCAGCGCGACCGCCAGGTCGAGCGCCACCACCCGGTCGGGCAGGCTGGGACCGCGCACCAGGCGGATGAAAGTCAGAATCAAGCCCAGGCTGATGATGCCCAGGGCAAGCGTGTACAAAATCGAGACGTTCATGTGAACAACTCCTTCACCCGGCGGACAAAACCAGCCTGCATGTGTTGGCGGAAGGTCTCCGGGTCGCCGACGTCCAGCGCATGGACGTAGATCATCTTGCGGTCGCTGGATACATCCAGCCCCAGCGTGCCGGGCGTCAGGGTGATGACGTTGACCAGCAGAGTGATGGCGGCATCGTTGGGCAGGTCGATTGGCAGGGCAACCACGCCGGGCTTCAGATTCATATCACGGCGCAGCACGGTGGCAGCAATGTTGAGGTTGGCAATGACCAGTTCCTTAAGGAAAAAAGCGAGAAAACTGATCACCCTTGGCACGCGGTTGAAGTAGGCGCGCGTTTCGCCGCGCACGGTCAACCACAGCACCAGGTACCCGAGCAGGAAACCAAAGGTGAGGTTGGGCGGGTCGAATTGACCGGACAGCGCCGACCAGGAAATTGCCAGCAGCACATTGAGCAGGAAGACCGTCACCGCCCACCTCCCAACACCGCGGCAATGTAGATCGCCGGGTCGATCAACATGGCTGCCGCACGATCCGCCAGCCCGTAACCCGCCTGCGCCCACACGCCCAGCAAAATGCTGATCAGCCCCAATGCCAGCGCGGGCAGCACCAGGCTGGGCTTGAAGCCCTCGCTGCGCCGCTGGGGCGGCGCCTGTGGCGGGGCAGACTTCCAGAAGGCTTCCATCCAGATCTTGGTCATCGAGAACAGGGTCAGCAGGCTGACCGCCAGCGAGACGGCAACAATGGTGTACTGCCCCTGCTCCAGACCGGCGCGCACCAGCGCCAGCTTGCCGAAGAAGCCGGACAGCGGCGGCAGACCGGCGAGCGAAAGCGCCGGGATAAGGAAGAGCAGCGCCAGCCAGGGCTGATGGCGGTACAAACCGCCGATGCGGCGCAAGTCGAACGAGCCGCTCACCCGGCGGATGATACCCGCCACCAGAAAGAGCGCCGATTTGGCGGCAATCACGTGCGCCATGAAGAAGATTGTGCTTGCCAGCCCAGCCTGGGTGTACAGCCCCAGCCCCATCAACAGGTAGCCAATCTGGCTGACGATGTGGAAGGAGAGCAAGCGGCGCATGTCGTACTGGGCAGCCGCGCCGAGCACACCCACCACCATGGTCAACCCGCCGAGGACGAGCAAAATGGTGTGGGTGAATGCCACGTCGGTCAGGAAGAGCAGGGTGAACACGCGCACCAGCGAATATACGCCTACCTTGGTGAGCAGAGCGGAGAACAGCGCGGTGACCGCCACCGGCGGGGTATGGTAGGAAGCCGGTAGCCAGAAGAAAAGCGGGAAAATGGCTGCCTTGATGCCAAAGGCAACCAGGTAAAGCATGGCAATGGTGGTGACGATCTCCGGCGAGGAGACTTCGCGCAGGCGCAGTGATAAATCTGCCATGTTGAGCGTGCCCGCCACGCTGTAAAGAATGCCGGTGGCGGAGAGGAACAGCGCCGAGGCAGTCAGGTTGAGGATGACGTACTTGATCGCGCCTTCCAATTGGGCACGCTCGCCGCCTAGTGCCATCAGCACAAAGGACGCCATCAGCATCACCTCGAACCACACGTACAGGTTGAAGATGTCGCCGGTCAGGAACGCGCCGCACACGCCCATCAGCAGGGCGAAGAAGAGCGGGTAAAAGCCATGCGCCGCACGGCGCTCGTCGATGCCTTCGAGGGCAAACACAGCGCTCAACAGCCCAACCAGCCCGGTAATGGCAAGCATAATTGCGCTGAACAGATCGGCGACCAGGGTGATGCCGAACGGCGCGGGCCAGTTGCCAACCTGGGTCGAACGGATGCCGCTCTGGCTGACCTGTGCCAGCAGTGCCGCTCCCGCCAGCAGCAGCGCGGCGCTGCCCACCAGCGAGAGAACGCGCTGCCAGTGGGTATGGTTCCATGCCAGCACGGTGAGGATAACGAACAACAGCGGGATGAGCAGCGGAAGCAGAACCAGATCCACTACAAACCTTCCTCTTCCTCGACCGGAATTTCAGGATGGTAGCGCGGGATGATGTCGGTGTCGCGCAGTTCGTTCATGTCATTGGTGCCGAGCACGGTATAGGTCTGGCGCGCCAGCACCAGCGCAAAAGCCGTCACGCCGAAGCTGATCACAATGGCGGTCAGAATGAGTGCCTGGGGCAGCGGGTCGGCGGAGCGGGTCAGTTCGCTTGCCCCCGCCGGAATGAGCGGCGGGCTGGCGCGCTGCAACCGCCCGGTGGTAAAAATGAGCAGGTTGATCGCCTGTCCAAGCAGCATTAAGCCAATCAACACTTTGGTCAGGCTGCGGCGCATCATCATGTACAAACCAACCGTAAAGAGGACGCCGATCACAATTGCCAGCAAAAATGTCATCTCAATCCTCCGCCAGGGTGAATATGATCAGCAGGGTGACGCCGATTACAACCAGGTAGACGCCAAAATCGAACAGCATCGGCGTGCCCATCTTGCCAATCACCGGCAGAGGCTGGTTGAGCCAGGCGCCGGTCATGAAGGGTTGACCGTTTAGCCAGCCAACCAAGCCGCTCATCAGCGCGATGAGCAGCCCGGCAGCGATCAGGTTGCGCGGGTGAACGCGAAGTATGCGTCGCGCGGCACTGACCGAGTTGGCTATCGCATACAGAACGAAACCCGCCGCCGCAACCAGCCCGCCCACAAAGCCGCCGCCGATCTCGTTGTGACCGCGGATGAGCAAGAAAACCGAAAAGAGCAGCAACAGCGGCATCAGATAGCGGGCAGCCAGGTACAGGATCAACGATCCCATCTCACTCCTCCTCCTCGCGCGGGACAATGATCTCACGCCGCCCGATGGTAAGGCGGATCAGAGCGTATACGCCGATGCCCGCCAGCCCCAGCACGGTGATCTCGCCGAAGGTGTCCATGCCGCGGAAATCGACCAGGATGACATTGACCACGTTGCGCCCAAAGGCGCGCGGCAGGGCGTTTTGAAGGAAGAACTCGGAGATGTGCGGCACAACCGGCCGGGCAGTCACCACCAGGGTGAGCAGGGTCATCAGCAAGCCGCCGGTCAGAGCAACGCCAAAGTCGATCAGGCGGGCGGGCGGGCTGGTCAGGCGGGTGAACTTGGGCAGCCGGTAAACCACCAGCACAAACAGGATGACGGTCAGGGTTTCGATGGCAAATTGGATCATTGCCAGGTCGGGTGCACCGTACAACAGGTAGATCAGCGCCAGCCCGTAACCGATGATGCCGATAATGGCGATGGTTGCCAGGCGCGAGCGGGTGCGGATGACGATCAACGCTGCCAGCACAATTAACCCTGCCAGGATAACCTCGTAAAAATTGACGGTTCCCCAGTCGTTGCGCAGCACAAAGTCACTGGCATTTCTGAAGTACGCCAGGCTTGCCAGGCTGAC
>DAOUMN010000067.1:0-17131 GCA_034411135.1 Bellilinea sp. | reverse complement strand
TGATCGAAAACTGAGCAAGGTCGAGGATGTTGCAGTCCAACCCGTTACCCTTGATCTATGAAATTGATTATGCCCAGCTCGAATCCCTGCTGACCGGCTGGGGACAACCAGCCTTTCGTGCCCGGCAGATCTGGCAGGGGTTATACCGCCACTTCTGGCGATCTGCACATGAATTTACCCACCTGCCTAAAAACTTGCGCGTCAAACTGACAGAACAGTTTCGGTTTTCCTCTCTGACACCAATTCAGCTTCTCAAATCCAGCGATCAGGAAACCATCAAAACTCTTTTTCATCTACCCGATGGAAAAGCCGTTGAAGCAGTTTTGATGCAGTACGAGAAAAGGCGCACCCTGTGTATATCCACCCAGGCAGGCTGCGCGATGGGGTGTGTCTTTTGCGCCACTGGACAAATGGGCTTCAAACGTAACCTGACCAGCGGCGAAATCGTCGAACAGGTCATCTACTATGCCGAACTCCTTCACAAACGGGAAGAGCAGGTCACCAACATTGTTTTGATGGGCATGGGTGAGCCTTTCCATAATTACGAGGCCACCATGGCCGCCATTGATCGCCTGAATCATCCGGAAGGCATGAATTTGGGGGCACGCCGTTTCACCATCTCCACCGTTGGTCTGGCGCCAATGATCCGCCGCTTTGCTGCCGAAAAACGCCAGGTCAACCTGGCAATCAGTCTGCATGCCGCCGAGGATTCCCTGCGCTCCGCCATGCTCCCTATCAACAAGAAATATCCACTGGAAGACTTGATGTCTGCTTGTCGAGATTACGTCGCACAGACCAATCGTCGCCTCACCTTTGAATGGGCGCTCATCCGCAACGTCAACGATTCGATCGCTACAGCTGCCCAATTGGCGACCTTGCTGCAGGGATTGCTGTGCCATGTCAATGTCATCCCCCTCAATCCCACCCGCAAATATGCCGGACAAGGCAGCACACGCGAGCGTGCTGCCGCCTTTAAGGCGGAATTGGAAAAACATGGCATTCCCTGCACCGTTCGCATCCGCCGCGGGATCGACATTCAAGCCGGTTGTGGTCAGTTGGCTGTCCAGGCTCAGGCGAGTGGTTAAAAACTGGGTTATAATGATGGCATGATCCAATATGGAAAATTTCACCGAACATAGCGTCAAAACCAATCTAGAAAAACGGACAGCGGCAGCCAACGCTATCGCTGAAAGTTCTGCCAAATCAAGTACACGCCAAATCCCAAGCCCTGGGCATACACCGAGGAAGTGCGTCAAAAAGCTCTCCGATTGTATGTGGACGGGATGAACCTGCGGCAAATTGCTCGCCATCTGGGTCTTCGTCATCAAACAGTCTCCCTATGGGTTAAAACCCAAGATGCCCGATTCCCCGATCCACCCGTGCCCAACCAGATCAAAGAAGCCAAGATGGACGAGTTGTTCACCTTCATTGGGAACAAAAAAAACCAAATCTTCACCATCACCATCGTAGATCGTCTCACGCGCTGCTATATGGGTGTCAAATTCGTCTGGCAACGAACCCAAGAGGTGATCCAGGAGATGGTGGATGAAGCGCCCAAAGCCAAGCGCCACTACAGCGATGCTTTTGATGCCTATAATCGTCTGTGGCATCACTGGGGCGTCTACGAAGTCTCGCAAGGCAAAACGGACACCTACTCGTTCAAAGCAGACAATGCTGAACTGCGCCGTTATTTAGCTCGGCTTGTCCGTCACTCGCGTTGTTTTTCCCGTTGTCCGGAAGCCTCGAAAGCGGCTCTCAAGCTGTTTATGTACTGCTTCAATCGGCGTCAGTTGAAGAAGCAACCCTTTCCCAATTATCCGCCCCATGTCTATCAAATCATTTGAGCCCAATCTTTATCCACTCCCGGAACAGTCACAGGCAGCTGACCGGTCTGCCTTATGATATAATCACCCCGCCATGGCTGATCTATTTTCAAAATGGAAAGAAGCGCTAAATCGCACCAGCAAGGCTGCCTTTGGGCGTCTGGCAACGGTTTTTGGTACTACTGAGATTGACGAATACACCTGGGAAGACCTGGAAGCATTATTGCTCCAGGCTGATCTGGGTATTCAAACCGTGCAGGATATCTTAAGTGCACTGAAAAAACGGGCTACCCAAGAAGGCATCGTCCGTGCAGCAGAGTTGCGCGGTGTATTGCGCCAGGAATTGGTGCAACGCCTTGATCCAGCTCCACCGCTTGATCTGGACCAACACAAACCCGCCGTGGTTCTAATCGTTGGCGTCAACGGCTCTGGGAAGACTACCACCATTGCAAAACTAGGCAAGAAATTTTCTCTGCAAAACAAAAAAGTGCTCCTGGCAGCCGCCGATACTTACCGCGCAGCGGCGGTTGATCAACTGCAAATCTGGGCAGAACGGCTTAATTTGCCGGTCATTTCCGGACAGCCGAATGGCGACCCTGGCGCAGTGGCATTTGATGCAATCCAGTCAGCAGTTTCACGCAATGTGGATATCGTCTTCATCGATACGGCTGGTCGTCTGCATACACGCTACAACTTGATGGAAGAACTTAAAAAAGTCTATCGTGTCAGCGGAAAAGCCCTTCCAGGTGCGCCACATGCCACCTGGCTGGTATTGGATGCCACCACCGGGCAAAACGCGCTCCAACAAGCCCGTGCCTTCAAAGAAGCCGTGCACATTTCCGGTATTATCCTGGCAAAGCTGGACTCTTCGGCGCGTGGCGGGATGGCATTTGCCATTCAGAAGGAACTGGGCGTGCCGATATTGTTTGCCGGTTTGGGCGAAAAACCGGATGACCTACAGCCGTTCGACCGCGACTCGTTTGTCAATGGTATTCTTGCCGGATAATATCTTTTGGAGGATACATGCAAGATTTGATCGAGCAATTGACGGGTTACTCCCGCCGCATCTCTGAACTCATGGTGCATCTTTGACTTCGATAAAAAGAAGTTAGAACTCGAAGAACTCGAAAAAAAAGCCGAACAACCCGATCTGTGGGAAAAGCCAGCCCAGGCACAACAGTTAATGAAACAATTGTCCGCCTTGCGCGAGGAAACTCAGGATTGGGAAAAATTACAAAAACGCATCAACGACTTGCTCGACCTGGCACAATTAGACGACGAAAGCCTGCGAGCAGAGATCGAACAGGAACTTGAGCCAATCGAAAAAGACCTCGCCCAGCGCGAATTGAATACCCTCCTCTCCGGACCATATGATCGCGGTAATGCTTTACTGGCTATTCATGCCGGTGCGGGCGGCACCGATTCGCAAGATTGGGCAGCCATGCTGCAGCGCATGTATCTGCGCTGGGTGGAACGCTCTGGGTATGAAAGTGAAATCCTTGACATGACCGAAGGGGAGGAAGCCGGGATCAAGAGCGTCACCATTGCAGTTAGCGGGCGCTATGCTTACGGTTACCTGCGTTCGGAGAAAGGTGTTCACCGTTTGGTTCGCCTGTCACCCTTCGATGCGGCTCACCGCCGCCACACTTCATTTGCCCTTGTTGAGGTGCTGCCGGAAATCGAGGATGATAGCGAAATCATCATCCCGCCTGAAGATGTGCGCATCGATATCTTTAAATCTTCGGGGGCAGGCGGTCAGAACGTCCAGAAAAACGCCACCGCGGTGCGCCTGCTGCACATTCCAACCGGAATTATTGTGACCTGTCAAAATGAGCGTTCGCAAACCCAAAATCGGGAAAATGCCTTCCGCGTACTGCGCGCCCGGCTGGCAGCTATTCGCCAGGAACAGCAAGATAAGGAGCTGGAAGCGTTGCGCGGCGAATATCAGAAAGCCGAATGGGGTAGCCAAATTCGTTCGTACGTGCTCCACCCCTACCAACTGGTCAAAGATCATCGCACCGATTTTGAGGTGGGTAATACCCAAGCCGTCCTGGATGGTGACCTGAACGGCTTTATCGAAAGTTACTTGCGCTGGCGGCGCTGAAATTAATCCAGCATCTTCGCCAGTTCAAATAATTTCAGATCGATCTGTTTCTTGTTATTGACCACCTCTTCCAGCGGCGTGGTAGTAACCTGACTTTTCATCATGCCTACCAGAACGCCATATTCACCGCGTTCGAGGGCTTCCACTGCGCCTGCGCCCAGTCGGCTGGCAAGAATGCGGTCATACGCACCCGGATCGCCACCGCGCTGAACATGCCCTAAAATGGTAACTCGCAGGTCGAATCCCAGGCGCTCACGGTGCTGTTCGAAGTAGGCTTCCAGCTTGGTAGCGTTATATTTCGCACCTTCGGCAACCACCACAATGGCGTGAGCCTTTCCACGCTCGTAGGCACGCACCAGCCGCTGGGCAATTTCTTCCGGGTCTGTATCGACCTCGGGAATGACCACCGCTTCCGCGCCGCCCGCAATCGAAGCCATGAGCGCCAGGTAACCACAGTCACGACCCATTACTTCAATCAAAAAGGCGCGCTGGTGGGAAGAAGCCGTGATCTTTAGACGGTCGATCGCTTCCAAAGCGATGTTCAATGCCGTATCCACCCCGATTGTGATGTCCGAACCGTACAAGTCATTGTCAATGGTTGAAGCAACCCCAACCACCGGGAAGCCGTGTTTGTGAAGCATATACGATCCGGTTTGAGAACCATTACCGCCGATTACCACCAGCCCTTCAATTCCCAACTGATTGAGGGAGCGGATCGCTTTCAACTGCCCGGCATTGGTACGAAACTCAGGTGACCTGGCGCTGCCCAGGATCGTCCCGCCGCGCTGTAAAATGCCACCCACATCCCGCGCCCCCAACGGGATGATCTTTCCATCAATTAGCCCTTCATAACCATTGCGCACGCCAAACACATCCCAACCGTGCGCAATCCCAGTGCGGACAACCGCGCGAATCGCCGCATTCATTCCGGGAGCATCCCCACCACTGGTCAGTACCGCAATTCTTCTCATACAACCCTCCACGAGTACTTCAATGCGATCGTACTACAACCACGGCTCGATTTTAACACAATTTTTCCGGCTTGCCTGATCCGGTGTCTGCAAAACGGTCGCCAAAAGGGTGACACTCGTGATACCAAAATCGGGCTAAAAAGCAGTAGGAAGTTTACAACGATTTTGCTAAAATCAGATCGATTCGGGCTGAAATTTATTTGAGTCCATTTGAAAAAAGGAAAACATGACCTCTCAGCGAATCACACAGCATCCAATTTTACCGGATTATGAACGCCAGGCAATCCAGTTTTTCTGGCAGGGGCAAGCTATTCATGCCTATCAGAACGAGACAATAGCCTCGGCATTGATCGCCAATGGCGTACGAATTTTTGGACATCACCCCAGGGACGGTTCACCCCTGGGGATTTTCTGCGCTAACGGACAGTGTTCGCAGTGCATGGTGATTGCGGACGGCAGACCAGTTAAGTCCTGCATGGAATTGGCACAGGATGGTATGCATGTCGAACCAGCAGATGGATTGCCAGTATTGCCGCGTGAAGCCAGCCTGCCTTCAATGATCGAAATACAAACCATCGAAACCGAGGTGATGATCATTGGCGGCGGTCCCGCCGGGTTGTCCGCAGCCATCGAGCTTGGTTCACGCAATGTTGATGTTCTCTTGGTGGATGACAAGCACCGCCTGGGCGGCAAACTGGTCTTGCAGACTCACCGTTTTTTCGGCTCGGCAGAAGCTGTGTTTGCTGGCACGCGCGGCATCGATATCGCCACTCGCCTGGAAGACGAAGTACGGGCGTACTCATCTGTACATATCTGGCTAAACAGCACTGCGCTGGCAGTGTTTAGCGATCAAAAAATTGGCGTCCTAAAAGACGGCTCGACCTACGTTCTGGTAAAACCCCGCGTCCTGTTGGTTGCTAGCGGCGCGCGGGAAAAGTTCCTGGCTTTCAAAGGTAACGCCTTGCCAGGCGTAATTGGCGCAGGCGCTTTTCAAACCCTGGTCAACCGCGATCTGGTCAAACCGGCTGAAAAACTTTTCATTGTCGGCGGGGGCAATGTCGGGTTGATTGCCGGTTACCACGCCCTGCAGGCTGGCATCCAAGTTGTTGGTTTGGTCGAAGCGTTACCGGAATGTGGAGGCTATAAGGTACACAAGGACAAGCTTGTCCGCATGGGTGTTCCCATCTACACATCTCACACAATCCTCAGCGCCAACGGGGTAAGCGGGGTTGAATCGGTAACTATCGCACAAGTAAATGATACCTTTCAACCCATCCCGGGCAGCGAGCGGTCGTTTGCCTGTGATTGTGTGCTGATCGCCGTTGGTTTAGATCCAGTGGATGAGTTTTACCATAAAGCCCGCGCTTACAAGTTGCAAGCCTATGTCGCCGGGGATGCAGAGGAGATTGCCGAAGCATCTGCAGCCATCTTCTCCGGCAAGATTAAGGGACTTGAAATCGCACGCCATTTAGGGTTCGAGGACGCCCCCGTCCCGGCGGAGTGGTATCAAACTGGCGAGATACTAAAATCCAAGCCCGGTATGGTACTCGAAGAACAGTTGCCTGAATTGGATGGGGGAATCATCCCGGTCATACATTGCCAACAGGAAATTCCCTGCAATCCCTGCACTGCCCTTTGCCCGCTGGAATTGATATTGATCGAGAGTGACGATATTCGTGGTGTCCCAAAATTCGTGGGTGACAATTACAACTGCAAAGGTTGTGGTCGCTGCGTGGCAGGCTGCCCAGGGCTGGCAATCACCCTGGTTAATACCCGCAAAGACCCGCTTAATCCAATCATATCTATCCCTTACGAATTTTCTCGTGATTCAATCCACAGCGGAGACTGGGTCACAGTCATCGATACCGCTGGATGTGAACTTGGTCAGGCTGAGGTTGTGGGAATCAACGCCATCCCCAACAATGACCACACGTTGATCGTGCGGGTAAAAGCCAGTCGTAAAATCGCAACTCGCATCGCCGGGATTCGCATCCAGGAACCCAAATTCATGCAACCGTTGGATGAGTATGTCGAGCACCTTGAAGATGATGCTATCGTTTGCCGTTGTGAGCACATAACAGCGGGCGAGATCCGCACTCTCATTCGCCAGGGCTATCGTGATGTGAACGAGATTAAAGCCATCTCTCGTGCCGGTATGGGCGCTTGCGGGGCAAAAACCTGCAGCAGCATCATTATGCGTATCTTCCGCGAAGAAGGCGTCCCCGACAATCTGGTGACACCCAATACACGACGCCCATTGTTTATCGAGGTACCTCTCGGAGTCTTTGCTGGAATTGCTCCCAATGAGGACAAAATCGTATGAATCACGCTTCTATCCCTCATTACGACGTCTTGATTATTGGCGCAGGTTCGGTAGGTACCCCGGCTGCCTTTTCGATGGCAAAAGCCGGTTTGAAAGTACTGGTAATCGACCGGGCTGCCAGTGTAGGTCAGGAATCCAACAAACGCGCCATTGGCGGCATCCGTGCCACCCATTCTGACCCTGCCAAGATCCGCCTATGCCAACGCAGTATCGAGGTTTTTTCCACCTGGAAGGATGAGCATGGTGACGATATTGAGTGGTATCCGGGGGGGTATGTCTTTGTCGCCTACCGTGAGCGCGAAGAAACCGTCCTCAAAGAATTACTGGTCAAACAACATTCCTATGGATTAAATATAAACTGGCTGGATCGCGATTCACTTTTGCAGGTGGTGCCGGACTTAAATCCACACGGCTTAATTGGTGGCACATATTCACCCGAAGATGGCAGTGCGTCCCCCATGTTGGCGATTCATGCATTTTATCGGCATGCTGTGGCAGCAGGTGCGGAATTCCGGTTCCGCGAAACCACGCAAGCCCTCATTCAACAATCCGGCAGGATCGTCGCTGTTCGCACTGACCAGGGACTGTATGGGGCGGATATAATCATCAATGCTGCCGGGGGCGACGCCCGACGAATCGGCGAACTGGCAGGGATTGATCTGCCGGTGTATCCCGATTCCCATGAGGCTGCCATTACGGAACCGGTTACCCGCTTTCTCGACCCGATGATTGTTGATATTCGTCCGGTGCCCGGTTCGTCGAATTTCTATTTTTATCAGCACCTTACCGGTCAAATTGTTTTTTGTATCACCCCCTCGCCCAATATTTGGGGGGATGACATAGAAGAAACCAGCCAGTTCCTGCCAATGGTTGCCCGTCGCATGCTGGAAATCATGCCGCGCTTACGCAACATCCGTGTCCGCCGCACCTGGCGCGGGCTCTACCCGATGACACCGGATGGTTTTCCTATTGTTGGCTATACGCAGTTATATGAAAATTTCCTGCAAGCCGTTGGCATGTGCGGTCAGGGGTTCATGCTTGGACCCGGGCTGGGCGAGCTGCTCACCCGTCTGGTGCTGGATCAACCCGAAGCAGATGACGCCTTAATCTTGGAAATCCTTTCGCCCCACCGCCAGTTCGCCGGGCAGGAAATGCTCAAATAATAGACATCGTGTGGTATCATACTCACCTCCACCGAGATATCCGCCTGGAGAAAATGAGTCTTTTTTTCATTGGACAACACCAATGCAGCCAATCAAAGGTTTGATATTTGATTTTGACGGGTTAATCATCGATACAGAAAGCCCGGAATTTGAATCCTGGATCGAGCTGTTTGCCGAATATGGCGCTGAAATATTCTTTGAAGAATGGGTCATCTGTTTGGGTACCAATACATCCGCTTTCGATCCCGCCAATCTACTGTTAGCTCGCGCGGGAATAATGAAGGATAATCATTTTTTATGGGCGGAACAGAAAAAGCGATCGACACCCAAGGCAGCCAGCCAACCGGTTCTTCCCGGCGTCCTGGATCTTCTCAAGCAGGCAAAACACCACGGCTTAAGGCTGGCGGTTGCCTCCAGCTCGCCGTATGAATGGGTATCGACGCACCTGCAAACACGCGGGCTGGCGCCTTTTTTCGACGATATCATCACCCGGGAACAGGTTGAACAGGTTAAGCCACATCCCGCTCTGTTCCTCAAAGCGCTCGACTCACTTGGCTTGCATCCTGGCGAAGCAATCGTTCTTGAAGATTCGCCCAACGGCATCCTGGCTGCCCGTGCGGCTGGGTTATACTGTGTGGCTGTACCCAATCCCATCAGTTGCCGCCTGGATCTCAGCCAGGCAAATCGTATCCTCCCCAGCCTGGCGGAAATATCCCTGGACGAATTGGTTGCTTTTCCTTACGACAACGGCTCTTCGCCGCGTGATGAAATAACTCAACACAAGAAACCTTCTCCTTAGTCTTGTAAGTAAGCCGAACAAAGGTATACTTGACCATAACCCACAGGCGAGGCACATCCCGCCCATTTGGTGGATCAGGGTAACGATGAAAATTGACAGCCTGATGGAACTATTACCCCAAAATTACTCGGTCGTCGACCGGGAAATGGTCATGCGCGCCTACCGGTTCGCCGAATCTGCCCACCAGGGGCAAAAACGTGCCTCCGGCGAGCCGTACGTCAGTCACTGTCTGGCGGTTGCAGCCATTCTAGCGGAAATGCACGTCCCCCCGGCAGTGGTCATCGCCGGCTTATTGCACGATACGGTTGAAGATACCATCGTCACTCTTGACGATTTGCGCAGTGAATTTGGCGAGGAAGTCGCCCGCCTGGTGGATGGGGTCACCAAACTGACCAACCTGCCGCGGGTATCGCGCGGCGACCAACATCGCGACTCGATCATTGCCGATGAGGATTTCCCGATTGAAAGCACCGAGACCTCCGCACGCAGCCGCCGTCGGGACATGACCAATGAAACGCTGCGCAAGGTATTTCTCGCCATGGGCGATGATATCCGCGTTGTCTTGATTAAACTGGCTGACCGGTTGCATAATATGCGCACACTCGGTTATATGCCGGAGGAGAAACGCAATCGGATTGCCCAGCAGACACTCGATATCTTTGCGCCCCTGGCAAACCGGCTGGGCATCTGGCAAATCAAATGGGAACTGGAAGACCTGGCGTTTCGATATGTCAACCCGGACAAATATCGTGAAATCGCCGAAAACCTTGCCGAACGGCGTCAGGACCGCGAACAGCAAATACAACAAATCATTCAGAAGATGCAAAGTGTGCTGCGCGAGTATGGCATTAAAGCCGAAATTTCAGGACGTCCTAAGCACATTTACTCCATCTATAAAAAGATGGCAGAAAAAGGAAAAACCTTTGAAATGGTGCGTGACTTGCGTGCTGTCCGCTGCCTGGTTCAGGATATCCCTGCATGCTATGCAGCACTGGGTGTGATTCACACGCACTGGCGTCCCATTCCGCAGGAATTCGACGACTACATTGCTGCACCTAAGGACAACTTCTACCAATCGCTGCATACGGCGGTTATTTATGATGACGGCAAACCACTGGAAGTGCAAATCCGCACATTGGAGATGCACCAGAACGCAGAATTTGGCATTGCCGCTCACTGGCGCTACAAAGAACGTGGTCCACGCAACGAAATTTATGAGCAGCGCATTAACTGGCTGCGTAAATTGATGGAATGGCGGCAAGAAATTGAGGACGCACAGGAATTCGTCGAAGGAATGAAAAGCGATGTATTCCAAGATCGGGTTTACGTCTTTACCCCGCGCGGAGACATCATCGATTTGCCGGCAGGTTCCACCCCCATCGATTTTGCTTACCACGTGCATACCGAAATCGGTAATCGCTGCCGCGGCGCAAAGATCAACGGTAAACTGGTCACTCTCGATTACACCCTCAAGACTGGCGACCAGGTAGAAATTCTCACCGCAAAACAAGGTGGACCCAGTCGCGACTGGCTGAATGCCTCTTTGGGACTGGTGAAAACCCAGCGCGCCCGATCCAAGATTCGCGCCTGGTTTAAACGACAGGATCGTGAACAGAACCTGACCCAGGGCAAAGCCATGTTCGAAAAAGAACTGCGCCGCCTGGGTGTTACCGATGTGGATGTAGAAAAATTAGCCCACGATTTCGATTTTCGCAACGCGGACGACCTGTATGTAGCCATTGGCTGCGGTGATGTCGGTTTGGGCAGGGTGATCAACCGCATCAGCGACGAAAGCGCGCGCAAGGACCCCTTCCTTTTCTCGCTGCACCAACCCAAAGAAAGCAAACCCAGCGGTAACGGGGTCACCGTTTTGGGTTTGAAAGGACTGCTGACGACCTTTGCTCGCTGCTGCAATCCGGCTCCAGGCGATGATATCATTGGATACATTACACGCGGTCGCGGTGCAACTATTCACCGTCAGGATTGTCCGAATGTCTTGCGTATGAAGGAACGAGAGCGGATTGTAAAAGTTACCTGGGGTGAACCGCACCAGACCTATCCGGTGCATATCATGGTGAAAGCGTACGACCGCCAGGGTTTGATGAACGATATTTCGATGATCCTCAGCAATGAAGAAGTTAACCTGCTGGATATTGGTCTCAAAGTGTCACAAAATCTAGCTTCCATCCATATGGTACTCGAAGTAGGCGATATCACTCAGTTGAGTCGTGTCTTGACCCGCATTGAAAACCTTCCCAATGTCCTTGAAGCTCACCGCACCAATCCAGGTTGATTTCAGGTGAATCCTTGTCTGACTTAATCTCGGTTCAAGAAGCCCTCCACAGAATTCTGGAAGCCTTTTCCCCCCTGCCAGCCGAAGCCGTCCCCCTCGACCATGCTCTCAATCGCGTACTGGCAGTCAATATTGACTCCCCATTCGATTTTCCCTTATTCACCAATTCCAGCGTTGACGGGTTTGCCGTGTGCGCAGGTGAAGACAGTCGTGCGGGTAGTAGTGGAAGGTTCGAACTGCCCGTGGTAGGAGATATACCAGCAGGTGTGCAGCCCTCTTTTTCATTGGAAAAAGGAAAGACTGCCCGCATCATGACCGGTGCACCGTTGCCGCAAGGTGCAGACTCGGTCTTGCCGGTTGAGGATACCGACTTTCCCTACCGGGATGCAGACACGCCACTCCCCGAACGGGTTACTTTCTACCGTTTCCCCCGCACGGAGGAAAACGTACGTCCGCGTGGTCAGGACTTGCATACCGGCGATCGTTTATTATCATCTGGCAGAAGATTGCAACCTCAAGACGTGGGTTTGCTGGCTTCAATGGGTCAGGCAGAGGTATTGGTACACCGCCAACCACGTGTGTCATTGTTCTCCTCAGGCAACGAACTGTTGACACCGGGTGATAACCATGCATTGGGAAAAATATTTGACTCCAATAGCTATACGCTCAGCCTGCTTGCCCGCCGTGAAGGCGCACTCGTCACCCGACTGGGCGTTGCTGCCGACCGTTACGAAGACGTGTTGCGCATGTTCGATGCAGCGGTGTCTGCATCCGCCGACTTGATCCTGACATCGGCTGGTGTCAGTGTTGGCGCTTTTGATTACGTACGTAAAGTACTGGAGGAAAAGGGGCAGGTGAAATTTTGGCGGGTTAATATGCGCCCGGGTAAACCCCTAACCTTTGGTGAGTATCTCGGCGTGCCCGTGTTGAGTCTGCCAGGCAATCCTGTTTCTGCGTTTGTCGGCTTCCTGGTCTTCGTGCGCCCGGTTCTATCGCGTCTTTCGGGATTACCTGGCAGCACTCTGCCTACGGTGCAAGTGGTGCTGGATCACCCGGTACTATCGGATGGGCGCGAAAGCTATCTGCGCGCGATCGTATACCGCACTTCCCGTGGCTTTAATGCCCGCTTAACCGGTCACCAGGGTTCCGGCAATTTATATTCTCTGGTGCAGGCAAATGCTTTACTGATCGTACCGGCGGGAGTAAAATCACTTCCTGCCGGAGCTTCGCTTCAGGCATGGATGATGGATAATGATCCTTTACCGGTAGCGGAGAAATCTGAATGAATCCTTGGAAACGGATTGCGCTTTTTACTTCATTCGTTGGTATTGCAGATTCAATATACCTGACAGTTCTCAAAGTATCCAATAACAAATCCCTTTGCATTCAAGGCGTTGGCGATTGTTGGTCAGTCAATACCAGCCGTTATTCGGAAATTGCCGGTATCCCCATTGCCGTACTTGGCTTGTTGGCATATTTATTCATATTCTTAATCCTGGTCTTGGAAGACCATCTTGCGGTTTTGAAAGTGTATTCGCCCTATGGATTGTTTGGTATTACCTTAATTGGTGTAATTTACTCAGGATACTTGACGTACCTTGAAATTGCGGTTATAAAAGCGATTTGTCCGTTTTGTGTAGTTTCAGCAATTGCCATGCTGATCCTGTTTATTTACGCGTTGCGGGGATTGATAACGCCCACTGCCAACGAAACATAATCTCCTCAGGAGGATCGAATGCCCAAAATCCGCTGCCATTATATTGATTGCGCCTTTCTCGATGAAGGCTATTGCAGTGCAGCATTGATTGAAGTGGACCCCGATTCAGGTTGCCTGACCTATTCTCCAACAGCGGATGCTGAACACGAGGATGAATGGGACGAAGAAGAAATCGAAGAATGGGAAGAACTTGAAGAGGATATAGAGGAAGAAGACGAAGACTGGATCGACGACGAAGAAGAAGAATTCTAATTCTGCCGTTTGTTACCTCAGCGGTCATTGACCCCCGGAAGAGGTTTTGCTTCCGGGGTTTTTTCTAGAAGAAATAGCCCATGCTGCAAGAGCAAATCATCTTGAAAAACCTCCGCTTCAACACCTTGGTCAATCTGATTGACGGTGGTTTTTTTGGATTTGCCATCGGGCTGGCATCTTTCTCAACGGTTCTTCCCCTGTTTATCGCTAACCTGACCGACTCAGCCATACTGATTGGGCTGGTGCCCGCCATTCATGCCGTTGGCTGGCAATTTCCGCAGCTGTTGACCGCCCAGTCGGTGAGCAAGATGAAACGGTTCAAACCTTTTGTTCTCTTCATGACCATTCAGGAGCGACTGCCGTTTTTAGGACTGGCAATCCTCGCATTCTTCCTGCCCAAACTTGGCACCCAGACCACGTTAATTCTGGCGTTCGTTCTGCTCATCTGGCAAGGTCTTGGTGGTGGTTTGACCGCCAATGCCTGGCAGAACTTTATCGGAAAGATCATCCCGCTGCAGCAACGGGCAACATTTTTTGGTGCGCAATCCGCTGCCGCCAATCTATTGGGTGGCATTGGCGCAATTGTCGCCGGATTTATACTAGAGCACAGAGCATACCCCTCCAACTTCACCATTGTTTTTTTGCTCTCCAGCTTGATGATGGTCATTTCATGGATATTCCTTTCCTTTTCTCGTGAACCAGAACGAATGATACAGGAGTATCCGCAAACTCAGCACAGCTTTTGGAACAGCGTCATTGAAATTCTCAAACAGGATATACCCTTCCGCTGGTTCATCATAAGTCGCATCGCCTTCCAATTTTCCACCATGGCGGCTGCGTTTTACACGGTCTACGCAGTCAAGGTAATGGGAATGGGTGAAGCCGCCGCTGGCGTGATGACCAGCGTCTTGTTTATTGTGCAGGTTGCCTCAAATGGCGTCTTCGGCTGGCTTGCCGATCGGAAAGGGCGCTTACCGATTTTACAAGCCGGGGCAATTTGTGCTGTTATTGCCGCTGCAGCAGCCTGGATCGCCCCCAACTACTACTGGTTTTTTGGCATCATGATTTTCGCAGGTATGGCGGGCTCGGTTTTTTGGACGATTGGGATTGCAGTCAGCCTGGAATTTGGCACTGAAAAGGATCGTCCAACCTATGTTGGATTAGCCAACACGCTCATCGCACCGAGCGCCATCCTGTCTCCCTTGATTGGCGGTTGGCTGGCGGACTTGGTCAATTACCAGCTTACCTTTCTGGTCTCGGCAATTTTGGGAATTATCACCTACATAATTCTTGTATTCTTCGTGCGTATGCCGGTTAAGACAACACCTGTTTTGATGGAAGAAGCGAATATACCCTAATCCAGATCGAGGCGGGTTTCACGAAACCAGATATAACCGTAAAAATAAACCGGCGATATAAAAGTTAAAAAGAAAAACCAGAACTGGCGCGGCATTCTCAGGTAAATCAGGAATAATAAACTGAACAGAACGATCAACACCGATCCAATTTTTTCCCAGCGCAAGGACACCAAATAGCCACACAATAGCCCAAAATGAAAAAATAAATTAAGAACAAAGCCAAAAGCAACCTGGTCTTGTTGAGAAGCAACCAGATTGAGGTGTTCAATAAAAAAGGCTCCCATCAACAGGAACAACACAACAGAAAAAATACGCCCGATCCAACGAACGGTTGTTTGGTTATTGGGAAGCCGAAGATCTTCATCCATTAATACACACGAATAAATAAATTATATGAACTTTCGAGTGCAGGAGTGTCTATTCACAATTTTTCAAAGAAAGTTATAAACCTCCTTCGAAAAACCAATCACCCCGATGATGTACACCTCCGGGGTGATTGAGTTGATGGGGAATTTGACGCTGATGCTATTTCTGTTTTTGTTCGATTTTTGCCCAACTGTCTCGCAGGGTGACTGTAAGGTTGAAAACCGGTTTCTGCGGAGTGGAGTCTGCATCGACGCTAAAGAAACCCTTGCGTTCGAATTGATACCGGTCGCCGGGTTTCGCATTCGCCAGGCTTTGCTCAACTTTACACTGCTCCAGCACCTTCAAGGATTCGGGGTTGAGATAGTCTAAAAATGTTTTTCCTTCTTCAACCTGTCCGGGAT
The DNA here is from genome assembly GCA_034411135.1 of Bellilinea sp. GTDB lineage: Bacteria > Chloroflexota > Anaerolineae > Anaerolineales > Anaerolineaceae > Bellilinea. The sequence continues at coordinate 1,561 of DAOUMN010000067.1, read as the reverse complement.
TGGGAACAGCGAACAGGCGATCGTACCAGCGCACTTCGGCATCCAGCGCGTGTTGGGCAGATACCCAATGAATTGTCCCCTGAACCTTGCGCCCATCTGGCGCGTAACCACCACGAGTTTGTGGATCATAAGTACAGTGAATTTCTTCCACCACCCCGCTTTCGGGGTTTTTTACAAAATCTACGCAGCGGATGATATAGCCGTATCGCAAGCGTACCTCGCGATCAGGCGCCAGTCGGTGATATTTCGGAGGTGGTTCCTCGCGGAAATCATCCCGTTCAATATAGATCTCACGGGTGAAAGGAACCAATCGGCTGCCAGCAGACGGGTCTTCCGGATTGTTGATGGCTTCCAATTCTTCAACCTGTCCTTCCGGATAATTTACAATCACCACCTTGACCGGATCAATGACGCCCATCACCCGCGGTGCGCTACGGTTCAGATCATCTCGTACTGCGCTCTCCAGCAAAGCAACATCCACCACGCTTTCCTTCTTGGAGACACCGACCATGTCAATAAATTTTCGCACTGCCTCGGGCGTGTATCCGCGGCGACGCATTCCCCGCAAAGTGGGCATGCGAGGGTCATCCCAGCCACGCACATAGCCCTCTTCGACGAGTTGTTTCAGGAATCGTTTGCTTAGTATGGTATAGGTAATGTTCAGACGTGCAAATTCGATCTGCCGAGTCGGAAATATTCCCAACTCACGGATGAACCACTCATACAGGGGACGATGATCTTCATATGCCAGATCACACAAAGAATGAGTGATACCCTCGATCGAGTCGGACTGCCCATGGGCAAAATCATACATCGGATAGATACACCAGTCATTTCCGGTGCGGTGGTGACTGGCATGAATGATCCGGTACATCACCGGGTCGCGCATGTTAAGATTGCCGGAGGCCATGTCGATTTTCGCCCGCAACACGCAAGTGCCTTCTGGGAACTCCCCTTTACGCATCCGCTCAAACAGATCCAGGTTCTCCTCCACAGTGCGGTCGCGGTAAGGACTGTTCTTGCCGGGTTCCGTCAAAGTTCCACGGTATTCACGGATTTCATCCGGACTGAGATGGCAAACATAGGCTTTCCCCTTCTTAATCAGGGTAATCGCAAATTGATAGAGCTGTTCAAAATAGTCGGAGGCATAAAATTCACGCTCTCCCCAATCAAAACCCAACCAGCGAATATCCTCCTTGATTGCCTCGACATATTCCGTGTCTTCTTTGACCGGGTTGGTATCGTCGAAGCGCAAATTGGTCGTCCCGCCAAACGCTTCAGCAGTGCCAAAATCAATGCAAATAGCTTTCGCATGCCCGATATGCAGGTAGCCATTTGGCTCCGGCGGAAAGCGAGTTTTTACACCCTGGAAACGACCCGACTCCAGGTCTTCCTTGACGGCATCGAGAATAAAATTGCTGCTTTCCGGTGTCTGATCGGTCATCTCACATTCTCCTTGATGTAGAGAAAAAGCACCCGTTGGAGGGTGCTTTCGCCAATAGGCTGGGGGCAGAGGATTCGAACCCCTATCAACAGATCCAGAGTCTGCTGTCCTGCCGTT
>DAOUMN010000066.1:0-37671 GCA_034411135.1 Bellilinea sp. | reverse complement strand
AACTGATCGTGCCGGTGGCGCTGGAGCAGGGTTCGAAATTCGCCATCCGCGAAGGCGGCTTGACCGTCGGCGCTGGTGTCATTACTAAGATCTTGGACTAGGTGGAGTAAAATGGCAAAGCAACGCATTCGAATTCGCCTGAAGGCGTACGACCACCGGGTACTGGACCAGTCTGCCAAGCGGATTGTCGAAACCGCTGAACGAAGCGGCGCGCATGTGGTTGGACCGGTTCCGCTGCCTACCCGTATCGAACGGTTCACTGTGCGCCGCTCGACCTTTATTGATAAAGACTCGCACGAGCATTTTGAAGTGCGTACGCACAACCGCCTGATCGATGTCCTCGATCCGGATTCAAAAACGATCGACATGCTGATGAGGCTGAATCTGCCTGCTGGCGTGGATATCGAAATTAAAATCTAGTTGTCGGTCGCGCCCGGCTTTACATCCGGGCTATTCTTTGGGTTGGGCAGGCATGCAGGGTTATCTGCCCAGCCCGAAAACCGTAAAGCACGACCAACTCTGGTCAAAATGACAAAGTTGGATTATAATAGAACGGTTTGGTGAATGGGTAAACCCCTAACACCATCCAGTGGCTGAGTAAGAGTGTCTTTGTGGGCGCAGAACAAATCCCACCTGTCGCAGCAAGACACTGACTGCCCGGCGTTCAGGGATGATGCAGCCCAGCCCAGGCTGACAGTCCCATACCTTTGGAAGATCAAGGAGAACAACAGAGATGTTTAAAGGGCTGATCGGGAAGAAAATCGGCATGACCCAGATTTTCGATGATGCGGGTGTGGCAATTCCAGTCACAATTATCGAAGCTGGGCCTTGCTATGTTACCCAGATTAGACGGACTGAAAATGACGGCTATTCTGCCGTTCAGTTGGGGTATGGCGAAGTTAAACCGAAGCGCCTGACCGGCGGTGAGCTGGGTCATCTTAAGCGCTCCGGTCTTAATTTGCCTCCGTTGCGTTTTCTGCGCGAATTTCGCGCCAAGAACCCTGAAGTTAACGAAGGGGAAACTGTGACCGTCGAAGCGTTCAATGTGGGCGAACGCGTTGATGTGGTTGGTACCAGCAAAGGCAAGGGTTTCCAGGGCGGCGTCAAGCGGCATGGATTTCGTGGCGGTCCGAAGACACACGGTCAATCGGATCGTCTGCGTGCGCCGGGTTCCCGCAGCTCCGGAACGACACCGGGGCGAGTCTTCAAAGGTTCGCGTGGGGCGGGTCATATGGGCAATGAACGTGTCACCGCGCAACATTTGAAGGTGGTTCTGGTAGACTCCGAGCGCAATTTGATCGGTGTCTGTGGTGCGGTTCCGGGCCCGCGCGGCGGGTTGGTTGTTATCAAAGAGGCGCGCAAGCAGTAGTGCACCGCGACTCTACCTGGACTGACGGAGCGAAGGAACTATGTTAGTAGATGTGTTCAATATGGAAGGTGAGAAGATCAAGCAGGTCGAACTGCCGGAAGCGGTCTTCTCTGCCCCAATTAATTTGAGTTTGATGCATCAGGCGTATGTGCGCCAAATGGCAAACGCGCGCCTGGGAACCCACGATACAAAGACGCGCAACGAAGTCAGCGGTGGTGGTCGCAAACCCTGGCGGCAGAAGGGGACTGGTCGGGCTCGGCAGGGTTCTATCCGCGCGGCGCAGTGGAAAGGCGGCGGACGGATTCACACCCCGCACCCGCATGGTTATAGTCAGTCAATGCCGCGCAAAATGCGCCGGGCAGCTTTGCGTTCTGCCCTCTCGGTCAAGGCTTCCGAGGCGGCGATTGTGGTGGTGGATGAATTGAGCGTGGCAGAACCCAAAACCCGTTTAATGGCGAAAGTTCTCAATTCCCTGGTCGGTGATGCCAGTGCCCTGGTTGTGATCCCTTCCAAGGATGCGTACCAGAATGTGATCCTTTCCAGCGCCAACCTGCCGGCAACCAAGATTCTCCTGGCTTCATATCTCAACATCCGTGACCTGCTCAAATTCGATAAGGTCGTGCTGCCCCTGGCTGCTCTGGATGTTATCAGTAACAACCTCGGATAGGTAGGAGGCAAGCATGACGACGATTTACGATATTCTCCGCCGCCCCTTGGTGACCGAAAAAACCAATTACCAGGTCAGCAGCCTGCACCAGTATGTCTTCGAGGTGGCAAATGAGGCTACCAAGTCGATGGTGAAAGATGCGGTGGAGCAAATCTTTGATGTGAAGGTGGTGCGGGTCAACATCATTAATGTGCCCGCCAAGCGCACGCGCCGTGCGCGCAGCCGCCGCGTTGTGGTGCGAAACCCGGCTTACAAGAAAGCCGTTGTCACCCTGGCGCCCGAAGACAGAATACCGATCTTTGAAGGGGTTGAATAATGGCGATCAAAGTTTACAAACCGATTACCCCCGGTCAACGTGGTATGACCGGCTACGGCTTTGAAGAAATTACCAAATCCACGCCTGAGCGTTCGCTGTTGGTTATTCGCAAGAGCCACTCTGGGCGCAATAATGTGGGCAAGGTGACGGTGCGCCATCGCGGAGGCGGAAGCCGCCGTTTCATCCGCCTGGTGGACTTCAAGCGCAATAAATTGAATGTGCCTGCCAAAGTGGCTGCCATCGAATATGATCCTAACCGCACTGCGCGTTTGGCGCTGTTGGTGTACGCTGACGGCGAAAAACGATACATCATTGCCCCGGTTGGATTGAAGGTCGGCGATATGGTTGTGTCCGGTGCCAACGTGGATATCCGCCCTGGCAACTCGCTACCAATTGCCAACATTCCGGTAGGCACAATGATCCATAATATCGAAGTGCATCCTGGTCGCGGTGGTCAAATGGTGCGTTCGGCTGGTGCTTCTGCCCAGCTGCTGGCAAAAGAAGGTGATTTCGCCCAGATCCGCCTGCCCTCCGGCGAGGTGCGCCTGGTGCGCCAGATTTGCTATGCCACTGTTGGACAGGTTGGTAACCTGGATCATGGCAACATCAAATTGGGCAAAGCTGGCCGCAAACGCCACATGGGTATCCGCCCGACTGTGCGTGGTACCGCCATGTCGCCGCGCGATCACCCGCATGGAGGTGGTGAGGGGCGCCAGCCGGTGGGTATGCCCGGCCCGAAGAGCCCGTGGGGTAAACCCACTCGTGGTTACAAGACCCGCCGCAACAAGACGACGGATAAATATATTGTGCGCCGCCGCAGCGACGCCAAACGGTAAGCGGCGCGGGTTGACTGACAGGTAACAGCGAAAGAGGGACGAGATATGTCACGTTCATTGAAAAAGGGCCCGTTTGTAGCCCCGAAGTTGTTGAAAAAAATCGAGCTGATGAACACGCGCGGCGAAAAGAAAGTCATCCGCACCTGGAGCCGAGCGAGTGTCATCTTTCCCCAGATGGTAGGTCACACCATTGCCGTCCATGATGGACGACGCCATGTTCCGATCTACATCACCGAAAATATGGTGGGGCACCGGCTGGGCGAGTTTGCACCCACGCGGCATTTCCGCGGCCATGTTGCGGAAAAATCCTCCAAGAGGTAAGCGGTAATGGCAAACGATATTCGAGCCAAATTGAGTTTTTGCCCGGTCTCTGCCCAGAAGGTGCGTCTGGTGGTTGACCTGGTGCGCGGGCGCCCAGCGGTAGAAGCACTGGATACGCTCAAGTTTACTAACAAGAGCGCTGCTGCGCCGGTACGTAAACTACTGGCATCGGCAGTCGCCAACGCGGAAGAAAACTTTGGGATCGACCGCAATAATCTGGTCGTTTATCAGATCACTGCGGATGAAGCCCCCACGCGTAAATGGCGCCGCTTTGGCGCACGCGGCCGGTTTAAGCCGCTGCTCAAGCGTGCTTCGCACGTGACTGTTGTTCTGCGGGAGCAGGAATAGTGTGATTTTGTCCGGCGGTTTGTTCCGCTGGCAAGCAGAAACCAGGAGAAATTATGGGTCGAAAAGTTCATCCAATTGGATTTCGTCTGGGCGTCCACAAGCCGTGGGAAGGTCGCTGGTACGCTGACGGCAGCGAATACACCGAGCAGTTGCACCAGGACTTCGAAATTCGCAAGCTGATCTTCGCGGATGCCGACCGGGCTGCGATTTCCAAAGTCGAGATCGAGCGTTTCCCGGGCAAGGTGAAAGTGATCGTTCACACGGCTAAGCCGGGCATCCTGATTGGGCGCAAAGGCGAGACGGTCAAGAAGATCCGCCAGGATCTGGAAGCCTTGACTAAAAAGAAGATCGATCTGGAGATCAAAGAGATAAAACTACCCGATTGCGATGCTTATCTGGTCGCCAAGAATATTGCCGGTCAGATCGAACGGCGTGTGGCTTACCGTCGCGCGATGAAACGTGCGCTGCAACAGGCAATCCGCCAGGGCGCTCAGGGCATCAAGATCGAGGTTGCCGGGCGGTTGAGTGGCGCCGAAATGGCGCGCAGCGTCTGGCTGCGCGAGGGGCGTGTACCCTTGCAGACCATCCGCGCCGATATCGAATTTGCCCGCGCGGAAGCCCTGACGACCTACGGTCAGATTGGCGTCAAGGTCTGGGTATATAAAGGTGAAGTATTGCCCGGCGCGGAAGAAAAAGCCGAAGCCACTGAGGGCGTATACGTCAGTGAGTGAACCTTGCGCTGGGGTTACACCCAGACGTCGTAGAGAGAGGTAAGCAATCATGTTGATGCCAAAACGTGTCAAATGGCGCAAGCAGCAGCGCGGTCGGATGAAAGGCAAAGCCCTGCGTGGGGCAGAGCTGATCTACGGCGAGTTCGGCTTGCAAGCGCTCGAACCCGGTTGGATCACCGCGCGCCAGATTGAGGCAGCCCGCCGCGCACTGGTGCGTTCGATGCGCCGGCGTGGTAAGGTCTGGATTCGTATATTCCCGGACAAACCCTATACCCAAAAGCCGCCGGAAACGCGTATGGGAAAAGGGAAAGGTGGGGTGGAATACTGGGTAGCGGTAGTGCGGCCCGGACGGGTGATGTTCGAACTGGGTGGTCTTCCCGCGGATATCGCAGTCGCAGCGCTGCGCCAGGCTGCTTACAAGTTTTCGATCAAGACGAAGGTGGTTGCCCGTCATGAATCGGCAACGGGAGAAGCAGTATGAAAAGCGAACAAATTCGCCTGATGTCTGTTGAGGAACTGAAGGCAAAATTATCGGATACCCAGCAGGAATTGATGAATCTGCGCTTTCAAATCGTGACCGGTCAGCTGACCGACACCAGCCGGTTGAAGCAGACCCGCCGCCTGATCGCGCGGTTCAAAACGGCATTGAGAGAGCGGGAACTTTCACAAACTCGGGAAGGTGGAAAATGAACACGCGGCGACGTTTAACCGGTGTGGTCACCAGTAACAAGATGCAAAAGACAGTCGTGGTGAAAGTCACCCGAACGTATCAGCATCCCCTTTACCGCAAAGTGGTTCATGCTTCGATGAAAATCAAAGCCCACGATGAGTTGGGATGCGAGATTGGTGATGAAGTGATGGTGGTTGAAAGCCAGCCCATTTCACGCGACAAGCGTTGGGTGGTGCAGACCATCCTAAAACGCCAAGGTCAACCGATGCAGGAACTGCCCGCGGAGGAAGGAGCCTAAAGGATGATTCAGCAGGAATCTCGACTCAAGGTTGCTGACAATACGGGCGCTCGCGAACTGGCAGTCATTCATATTATGGGCGGTTCTACCCGGCGGTATGGGCATGTTGGTGACGTGGTGGTTGCCACGGTCAAGTCGGCGGCTCCGCAGGGTTCGGTCAAGAAAAGTGACATTGTCAAAGCGGTTATCGTGCGCTGCGCCAAAGAGTGGCGGCGCGAGGATGGCTCGACCATCCGCTTCGATGACAACGCGGCAGTGATTCTGGATACCGATGGGCAGAATCCCAAGGGTACGCGCATTTTCGGTCCTGTGGCTCGCGAACTGCGTGAAAAGGGCTTTATGAAAATCGTTTCGCTTGCGCCGGAAGTGATCTAAATGCAAGGAAACAGGAGCGAAGCCATGAAAATGAGAATTCACAAAGGCGATACGGTTGAAGTCATCAGCGGCCGTCTCGAAGACAAAGGAAAACGCGGCGAGGTGATTCGCGTGCTGCCCAAGGAGAACCGGGTGGTGGTGCAGGGTGTCAATCTGCGCACCAAGCACCAGCGTCAGGTTCAATCGCAGGGGCGTACCATTTCCCCGGGTAAAGTCCGTTTCGAAGCGCCGATAGACCTTTCTAACATCCAACTGGTTTGCCCGAAATGCAGTAAGACCACGCGGGTGGGTATCTCACGCGGCGATGATGGCAAGGCACTGCGAGTTTGCAAACAATGCGACGCGGCAATCGACGAATGAGCCATCGGGGAGCGAGTAGATGAACATATTGAAGGAAAAGTATCAAAAAGAAGTTGTGCCGGCGCTGATGAAGGAATTAAACCTTCAAAACATCATGCAGGCGCCGCGCATAACCAAAGTTGTCGTCAACATTGGTCTTGGCGAGGCTCTGGATAACCCGAAAGCCCTGGAAGCCGCCAGCGGCGACCTGGTCAAGATCACTGGTCAAAAACCGGTGGTGACCAAAGCGCGCAAGAGTATTGCGGCATTCAAGCTGCGCGAAGGGCGCGCCATTGGTACGATGGTTACCCTGCGCGGTGAGCGTATGTGGTCTTTCCTCGACCGGTTAATGAACATTGTTCTGCCGCGGGTGCGCGACTTTCGCGGTGTATCAGCCGAGGCGTTCGATGGACGCGGCAATTACACGCTCGGATTACGGGAACAAATTATCTTCCCTGAAATCGAGTATGACAAAGTGGATAAGGTCCGCGGGATGGAAATTACCGTGGTAACAACGGCGCCGACGGACGATCAGGCTGCTAAATTACTGCAGTTGCTTGGGATGCCTTTCAGGAAGGATTAGCATGGCAAAGAAGTGTATGATGTATCGTGAACAACGCCGCCAGCACGCCGTTCAGGTGCGTAACCGCTGCAAACGTTGTGGGCGCCCGCGAGGATATCTGCGCCGTTTTGGTCTGTGCCGAATTTGCTTCCGGGAACTCGCTCTTGAAGGGAAGATCCCCGGCGTAACCAAGTCATCCTGGTAGTGCCAGGCCGGAGGTAGGCATGAGTGTAAATGATCCAATTGCTGATATGTTAACCCGCATGCTCAACGCCATCACCAATGGACAGGTGGTTGTGGCTATGCCGAGCACTAATCTGAAAGCCGAGATCGCCCGGGTTTTGAAGGAAGAAGGCTTCATCGACTCTTTCGAAGTTGCTACCGGAGAAAAACCCTTTGAACAAGTACTGCGCATCCGGCTGAAATACGTGGGTGAGCGCCGCCAGCGCCGACCGGTGATCACCGGTTTGGAGCGGGTCAGCCGCCCGGGCCGGCGCATCTATACCCGCCGGCAGGATATTCCCTGGGTGCTTTCTGGTTTGGGCGTTGCCATTTTATCCACACCCAAAGGTGTGATGACCGGTCAACGCGCCCGCCAGCTGAACGTTGGCGGTGAGATCCTGTGCAAGGTCTGGTAACCGGAAAGCGTAGAGGAGGTATTATCGTGTCTCGTATAGGTCGCTTGCCGGTGGTTGTTCCAACAAGTGTACAGGTCGCTGTGGACGGAGCTTTGGTGCATGTCAAAGGTCCCAAAGGCGAATTGAAGCGTGAGTTTGCTCCTGTAATCACCATCCAGTTCGAAAACGGCCAGATTTTGGTCAGCCGTTCTTCAGAGGAACCGCAAGTTCGCGCACTGCACGGAATGACCCGGGCATTAATTCAAAATATGGTAACCGGAGTAAGCGAAGGGTTTACCAAAGTGTTGGAAATCGACGGCGTAGGTTATCGCGCCGAAATGGACGGTAAAAACCTGAAATTGTTTGTCGGTTACTCGCATCCGGTCATTGTTGAACCGGCGGAAGGCATCTCATTTGATGTGGATACCAAAACCCGCCAGATCAAAGTGATGGGTTACAACCGCGAAACAGTCGGTCAGGTTTCTGCTGATATTCGCAAGATTCGTCCCCCTGAACCCTATCATGGGAAAGGGATTCACTATCTCGGTGAGAAAATTCGCCGCAAAGCCGGCAAAGCCGGTAAAGGCAAGAAATAGGTGAGTGCCCATGGCTAAACTAAATCGTTCTGAAGCGAGAATTCGCCGCCATCGCCGTGTACGCAAGTACATCAGCGGTACCCCCGATCGACCGCGATTGGCCGTATTCCGCAGCCTTGCCGAAACCTATGCTCAGGTGATCGATGATGAAGCCGGGCGTACCCTGGCAGCCGCATCTACCGTTGACCAGGAATTGCGCGGTAAATTGGAGGGCAAGACCAAAACCGAGCAAGCCCGCCTGGTGGGCGAACTGGTCGCCAAACGCGCCAAAGATAAAGGCATTTCCAGGGTGGTCTTTGACCGCGGTGGGTTTGCCTACATTGGTCGGGTGAAAGCCCTGGCTGATGCCGCCCGCGAATGCGGGCTGGAGTTCTAGGCTGTGCAGAAAGCAATGAGAGAAGCCTGACTATGGAAATGACTGAATTTACTACGTACGAACAGCAATACGACGAACGCGTAATCGAGATTGCGCGTGTGGCAAAAGTGGTCAAAGGTGGGCGCCGCTTTCAATTTCGCGTGACGGTGGTAGCTGGTGATAATCATGGCAATGTTGGGCTGGGTGTTGGCAAAGCCAATGCCGTACCGGATGCCATGCGCAAAGCCAGTGAACGGGCTCACAAAAGTATGAAAGCTGTGCCGATGACCGGCACGACCATTCCGCACGAAGTGCTTGGAAAGACATCTGGCGCGCGGGTGCTACTCAAACCGGCTTCGGCTGGTACGGGCGTAATCGCTGCCGGTGGTGTGCGCGCTGTGCTCGAAGCTGCCGGTGTGCGTGATATTCTGACCAAGTCGATGGGCAGCGCCAACGTGCTCAACGTGGTAAAAGCCACCTTTGATGCGCTTAGCCAGTTGAAATCGCCGGAGGAAGAGGCAAATCGGCGCGGTAAACCCGCAAAGGACTTGCTTCCCTTCTGGGAACGGAGGAAAAATGGCTGAGAAAAAAGCAACCGCCCGGATGCTGAGTATCACCTGGGTTAAGAGCGCTATCGGATATTCGGAACAACATAAAGCCACCATTCGCGCGCTGGGTTTGCGCCGTTTGAACCAGACTGTCATTCACCCGGATACACCTACCCTGCGTGGTATGCTGCGTAAAGTCAATCATCTTGTAAAAGTTGAAGAGCAGGTAGAACAATGAAATTGAACGATCTGAAGCCCAATGAAGGCGCCAGAAAAGACCGCAAGCGTGTTGGACGAGGCATTTCCGCCGGTAAGGGTAAAACAAGCGGACGCGGCACCAAGGGTCAGGGCTCCCGCTCCGGCGAGGGCGGCAACCTGTACCGCCAGGGCGGTAACCTGCCGTTCTACCGCCGCCTGCCGTTCATGCGCGGCGAGGGCTTTACCCCACCGATGCAGGTTGAGTTCAATGAAGTCAACCTGAGCCAACTGGCGGAAAAATTCGAAGCCAACAGTGAAGTGACCCCCCAAACCCTGGTTGAAAAGAATTTGCTTCACAAGCCCAATAACCCGGTTGTCGTGCTGGGCAATGGTGATCTGAGCATTCCGTTGAACGTGCGCGTTCAGAGGGTGAGTAAAAACGCCCAGGCAAAAATTGAAGCAGCCGGTGGTACGGTCGAGATCATCGCCTGACGCATAACGTGTATAAGGAGATCCACGCATGAAGCGGTCAGCATGGCGTTATCTGTGGAAATCGGAAGACATTCGCAAGAAACTCCTGATCACTATTCTGCTGCTGGTTTTGTATCGGCTGGCAGCTAATATCCCTGTTCCCGGTATCGACCGGGAAGTGATCCGGAGTATCGTCCAGGCGCCTGGAGCTGCAGGTTCGCTGTTTGGTTTGCTGGACCTGCTTTCTGGTGGTACCATTTCCCGTTTTTCTATCCTGGCGATGGGTGTTTATCCTTACATCACTGCGCAGATTATCCTGCAATTGCTGGTGCCGATTATTCCAGCACTGGAACGAAAGATGAAGGAAAACCCCCGCGAAGGTCAAAAGTGGATGGAAAAATGGACCATCATTTTGACCGTGCCGATGGCGCTGCTCTCAGCGATCGGTCAAATCAACATCTTTAACTCGCTAGCGGGGCAGACCGGTCAGACGGTGTTGAATTATGTGTACGGTTTCACGGGCGCAAGCCTGTTACCTACGCTCACCACGATTATCAGCATGATGGCGGGCACGATGATGGGTATCTGGCTGGGACAGTTGATATCCGAATACGGTATCCCCAAGCAGGGTCTCTCGTTGATCATTTTCTCGGGGATTGTTTCGGGCATTCCCAGCAACCTGCTCAGTCTGTGGAGCGATCGCCAGAACGGCTGGTGGTTGACCATCCTTATCCTTGTTGTGCTGGTGTTGGTCATCTTTGCAATTGTGTTCGTCCAGCAAGGGCGGCGCAATGTGCCGGTGCTGTTCCCCGGACGGCGGGTGGGTAACCGCATGTCGATGCCGGTGCGCAGCAACCTGCCGCTGATGATCAATATGGCTGGAATGATCCCGCTCATCTTTGCACAGTCCATCCTGCTTTTCCCGGCAATCGTTGCCAGTTACTTTATCAACTCGGAAACGCAATGGGTGGCGAACATCTCCACGAGCATCTATACCACCTTCAGTGGGCAAGGTGGATTGTACGCTGTGCTTTACTTCCTGATGGTGGTGGCGTTCACCTTCTTCTATACCGATGTGCTCTTCGCACAGCAAAACTATGGTGAAACCCTCAAGCGGCAAGGCGCACAAATTCCGGGTGTGCTGCGCGGTCCGGCAACTCAAAAATACCTGACCAAAGTGCAGCGGCGAATTACCCTGCCTGGTGCATTTTTCCTCGGTTTTGTAGCTGTGCTGCCATTCATTATGAATGTCTTTTTGCCAGCGTCGGCGCGAAATGCGGGCTTGTTCCTCATTTCGGCTGCCGGCTTGCTGATCGTCGTCGGTGTTGTACGCGACACCTTCACAATCATCGAAACCGAGCTGAAACTGCACGGGTACGATGAAAGCCTGATCAAGGGGTAGCAATGAGAACGTACATCGTTCTTTTAGGTCCTCCTGGTGCCGGTAAGGGCACCCAGGCTCAAGTGCTGGCGGAATCAACCGGACTGGCGCATGTGTCTTCGGGAGATATCTTCCGTGAGAATTTACGCAACCAGACTGAACTGGGAAAACTGGCTCAAGGCTACATGAACCGAGGCGAGCTAGTCCCGGATGATGTAACGATTGCCATGATCCGTGATCGGTTGAGCCGCTCGGATTGCGCCAAGGGCGCCATTTTAGACGGTTTCCCGCGGACACCTGCCCAGGCGCAGGCGTTGAGTAAAATGCTGGAAGAACTGAATGGCAAGGTTGTAAGCGTGCCGTACATTTCTGTGCCGGCAAAGGTTCTCATTGAACGGCTAAGCGGGCGCTGGACTTGCCGGACGTGTGGCAGGGTTTACCACGCGGCTTACAACCCACCGAAAACTTCCGGTATGTGTGATGATGATGGCGGCGAATTATACCAACGAGAGGATGATCAGCCTGCCACGGTCGAGCGGCGCATCCGGGTTTATATGGAGCAGACCGAGCCGTTGATCGATCACTACCGCGCGAGTGGTCTGTTGGTCGAAGTAGACGGCACTCAGTCGATTGAAGCGGTGACCGCCGCCTTGCTGGCAGCCATTCCGTAGAGGAACACTCAAGATGTCTTGGGAACGTCAGATCACGATTAAGTCCACGCAGGAACTGGAAATCATGCGCATTGCCGGGAAGATTAACGCCGAGGCATTGCAAGCCGCGTATGAAATTGCCCGTGCTGGAGTCTCCACCGCTGATCTGAATGCTGCCGCCGAAGAAGTCTTGAAAAAGTATGGAGTGTATTCACCTTTTCTCAACTACCCCGGACCTTACCCGTATCCAGCCAGCACTACCATCAGCGTCAATCAGGAGCTGGTGCACGGCATTCCCAAGGCAAGCCGCAAGCTGCGCGAAGGGGACATTGTCTCGGTGGATTGTGGAACCGTGTATGAAGGCTTTGTTGCGGACTCGGCAATCACCTTCCCCATTGGCGAGGTTTCACCCCAGGTTCAACACCTGCTGGATGTGACCGAAGCGGTGTTGTACGTGGGGATTGAAAAGCTGGTGCCGGGTAACCGGGTTGGAGACGTATCCGCTGCTATCCAGGAATATGTGGAAAGCCAGGGACTGCATGTTACGCGCGAGTACACCGGTCATGGGGTGGGGCGGCAGATGCATGAAGGACCGCAGGTGCCCAACTATGGCGTTCCCGGCAGGGGTATGCTATTGCGTGAGGGCATGACCATTGCGCTTGAACCGATGGTGCTGATCGGGTCACCGGCGACTCGTGTGCTGGATGATCAATGGACAGTGGTCTCGCGGAATGGCTTGCCAACAGCCCACTTTGAGCACACGGTTGCCATCACTGCGGGTGGACCACAAATACTGACTCTGCTAAAAGATGGCAGCAAAGCTGGACGAAACCATAAGGTTCAGGTATAATCAAGACTTTGGCTGTTGAAGAAGGAATGATGAGGAGTAATCAATCATGAAAGTTTCACCATCCATTCGCAAGCGCTGCGCAAAGTGTAAAATTGTGCGGCGCAGCGGAAAGTTGTACGTAATCTGTGATAACCCAAAGCACAAGCAGCGACAGGGGTAAGGATCTATGGCGAGAATCGAAGGTGTCGACCTACCACGCAACAAGCGAGTTGAAGTTGCGCTGACCTATATTTTTGGGATTGGACCCACCCGGGCACGGACAATCCTGTCGGAAACCAAAGTCAATCCGGACACGCGGGTAAAAGACCTGAGTGAAACCGACGTTAACCTGCTGCGCGACTTTATCGCCCAGAACTATAAGGTTGAAGGCGATCTGCGCCGCGAAGTCCAGATGAATATCAAGCGGTTGATCGAGATCGGCTGCTACCGGGGCTTGCGCCACCGCCGCAATCTGCCCGTTCACGGGCAGCGCACGCGCACCAATTCACGCACCCGCAAAGGTCCGAAGAAGACTGTGGCAGGTCGCGGACGCCGCCGCGGTGCAACCAAGAAATAATCCGGGATTGGGTTGGGCTGATTTGGGGTACCTTCCCGCCCCAGCGGCTAATTAGCACTGCCCGAACCGGTTAGTGAAACGCTGTACTCTGAAAGAAATCGAGGTTGATAGCGAGGAAATATGGCACAAAATGTAAGATCAGCGCGCCGGTCGAGCGCTCCGCGCAAAGTGAAGCGCACACTGTCCTCAGCGCAAGTACATATTTACGCATCGTTCAATAACACGATCGTAACAGTGACAGACCAGCAAGGCAACACAGTCTGCTGGGCAAGTGCTGGCTCGGCTGGATTTAAGGGCTCGCGTAAAAGCACGCCGTTTGCCGCCCGTCTGGCTGCTGAGCAAGCGCTCAAGGCTGCTCAGGCGATGGGTGTCCAGGAAGTGGACATGATCGTCAAAGGTCCTGGACCGGGTCGCGAATCCGCGATTCGAGCTGTGCAGGGGATGGGTATTCGGGTGCGTTCGATTGCGGACGTGACACCGGTGCCGCACAACGGCTGCCGGCCTCCCAAGAAACGCCGCGTATAAATTGAAATAGAGAGGGAAGTTATGGCGAGATATATTGGTCCGGTGTGTAAACTCTGCCGGCGTGAAGGTTTCAAAATGTTTTTGAAAGGCGAGCGTTGCTTTACCCCCAAATGTGCGTTCGAGCGGCGCGGTTTTGCACCCGGCGAGCACGGGCGCGCCAGTGCCGGGCGGGGTGGCGGCGAGCGGATGTCGGACTATGCCCGCCAGCTGCGCGCCAAACAGCAAGCCCGTCGCACGTATGGTATTCTGGAACGCCAGTTCCGCCGCTACTTCGGCGTTGCGCTGAAGAAACGGGGTTTGACCGGTTTGAACCTGCTGCAGACGCTGGAATTGCGTCTAGATAATGTTGTTTTCCGCATGGGCTACGGAGAAAACCGTGCCCAGGCACGCCAGCTGGTCACCCATGGTCATTTTACGGTCAATGGACGCCGCACGGATGTGCC
Source organism: Bellilinea sp. (assembly GCA_034411135.1). GTDB lineage: Bacteria > Chloroflexota > Anaerolineae > Anaerolineales > Anaerolineaceae > Bellilinea. Next base: position 23,649 of record DAOUMN010000066.1, on the reverse strand, counting down.
TTCCATGCTGTTGAAGCCCGGCGACAAGATTGAAGTGCGCGAGGGTTCGCGTCAGAAACCGTTCTTCAAGGAACTGGTTGACTTGGCGGAAAAACGCACCTGCAGTCTGTGGCTGGAACGGGATGTCCGCAGCCTGAGCGGGCGGGTACTGCGCCTGCCGGAACGGGCTGAAATCGATGGCAACCTGAACGAGCAATTGATCGTTGAGTACTACTCGAGATAATGCCGTGTTCTCTGGTGCGTGGTTTACTCGCTGTGCATCGGAAAGGGGTGAAACTTGTCTGCCTTAACGAATATGGTTAAACCAAAAATTGAGCGCGAAGCCGAGGCTCGAAACTACGGAAAGTTCGTCATCAGCCCGCTGGAACGCGGTTACGGCGTCACCCTTGGCAATGCACTTCGTCGCGTCCTGCTCTCCTCATTGGAAGGCGCAGCGATTACATCGGTGCGAATCACAGATGTCTTGCATGAGTTCAGTGATATTCCCGGGGTTCGCGAAGATGTGATCCAGGTTATGTTGCAAATCAAGCAGCTACGCCTGGTGCTCCATGATGTGGAAAGTTCGCATCTTCACCTGGATGTGCGCGGTGCCGGTACGGTGACCGCGGCGGATATTCAGGTGCCGGCAGAAGTGGATATTGTCAATCCTGACCTGTATTTGTTCACCGTGGATGATAACCGTACCCGGCTGGAAATCGACTTGACGGTCGAGCGTGGACGCGGTTATTCGCCGGCGGTTGACCGCAGCGGCCGCCTGCCGATTGGCGAGCTGCCGGTGGATGCAATCTTCAGTCCGGTTCGTCGGGTTAACTTCAACGTGGCTTCGGCGCGGGTGGGTCAAAACACCAACTACGAGCGGTTGATTTTGGAAATCTGGACCGACGGTACCATTGCTCCGGAAAAGGCGCTGGGTACGGCTTCCAAGATTCTCATCGATCACTTGCGGCTCATTTCCGGGATCAGCGAAGAATCGTTGACCCTGGTGCCCGAGCGAGAAGTGACCGGCAGCCGTCTGACGAGCGAAGCCGCCGAAACCCCAATCGAAAATCTCGACCTTTCGGTGCGCGTGTTCAACTCGCTCAAACGGACTGGAATTACAACGGTGGGTGATGTGCTGGAATTGCTCGATAAAGGCAATGAAGCGGTAATGTCCATCCGCAACTTTGGTGAGAAGAGTCTGGACGAATTGCGCCAGAAGATGCAGGAAAAAGGCTTCCTGCAAGATGAAAAAGAGACGGAGTAAGGAATTATGCGCCATAAAGTTGCAGGTTATAAACTGGGGAGATCTAAGGACCAGCGCAAAGGACTGCGCCGGACTTTGATCAAGCAGTTCTTTACCCACGAACGGATGAAAACCACCCGTGCGAAAGCCATGGCAATTCGCAGCGAGGCTGAACGGATGATCACCGTGGCACGCCGCAGCGCGGATGGCAGTGATATGGACAAGGTCAATGCTCGCCGCTTGGTGGCAGCCCGCCTTGGCGGTGATCCGGTCGTGGTCAAGAAGTTATTTGATGAAATTGCACCGCGTTATGCCAACCGAAATGGCGGCTATACGCGAATGTTCAAGCTGGGACCGCGGTTGGGTGACGCCGCCGAAATGGTCCTGCTTGAGCTGGTTGAAGATTAAGTAAGAACCCACCGGTTTTTATTCCGGTTCGGGATGGCACGTTACCAGGTTACCATAGCCTACGACGGCACACACTTCCAGGGCTTTCAACGGCAGGGAAGCAGCCGGACGGTACAGGCAGAGGTGGAAGCAGCGCTGAGGACGCTGGGCTGGCAGGGTAAAACAATCCTGTATGCCGGGCGCACCGATAGCGGTGTCCACGCTTTTGGTCAAGTGATAGCATTTGATCTGGAGTGGGGACATGGCGGAGTCGAATTGATCCGTGCGCTGAACGCCTCTTTACCGCTTGATGTGGCGGTAAAATCCGCACAGGAAACTGCCCCGGATTTTCACCCGCGCTATCGCGCGGTGGCGCGCCAGTACCTGTACCGACTGTATTGTCAGCCAGATCGTGATCCCCTGCGGGATCGTTACGCCTGGCGAGTCTGGCAACCAATGCAAACCGATCTGCTCCATCGAGCAGCGGCATACTTGTTGGGTTGCCACGATTTTGCGGCATTTGGCTCTCCCCTGCGCCCGGGAGGCAGCACTATCCGTACGGTGTACAATGCGGCCTGGCAGCCGGTTGGGGAAGACGAATGGGTCTTCCGTATCTGCGCCAATGCATTTCTCTACCGGATGGTGCGCAGACTGGTGTTTTTGCAAGTTCTGGTCGGGCAGCAACGATTGAGCGTGGATCAATTAGCGGTTGCCCTCCAATTCCCCCAGCCCCTGACACCAGGGCTTGCAAAACCGAACGGTCTGTTTTTGGAACGGGTGTATTACACCGAAGATGGGCTAAAACCTGAAGGGTTTATCGAAACCTTATCTGCCAGTGGAGAAGAGGACTGTGGATAAGACTTATGTCATAAAAGGAAAACCTGAATCGAATTGGATCTTGGTGAATGCCGAGGGTCAGAATGTGGGCCGCCTGGCAACCCAGATCGCCCGCTACCTGTTGGGCAAGCACAAACCAACGTTCAGCCCCGGCGTCGCCATGGGCGACTATGTTGTCGTGGTCAACGCACAGCGCCTGGACATCGCTGAAAAACGGTTGGATAATAAGTTCTATTACAAGCATTCCAATTATCCGGGTGGGTTGAAGACCGTTTCAATGCGCGATCAGATGAATCGCCATCCAGACCGGGTCATCCGTGCCGCGGTTTGGGGAATGTTGCCCCACAACAAACTGGGGCGCAAGTTGATCAAGCGCTTGAAGATCTATGCCGGTAGCGAGCATCCGCACGAAGCGCAAAAGCCAGAGCCGGTAGCATAAAGGAGCAGGCGAGATATGTCAGTTCAGTATTACGAAGGTGTTGGGCGACGTAAAGAAGCCACCGCGCGCGTGCGCATTATGAGTGGGAGCGGAAATTTTACCGTCAATCAGAAAACGGTTGAAGACTACTTCCCGCGCACCGGCGACCTGGAAGCCATCTTCAAACCTTTTGAGGCAACTCAACAGGAACGCAATACGTTTGATGTAACCGTGGTCGTTAATGGCGGCGGCGTGACTGGCCAAACCGAATCGGTTCAGCTAGGTCTGGCGCGCGCGCTGGCAAAAATGAACGCCGGTTTCATTCATGATCTGCGCAAATTTGGTCTGCTGACCCGCGACCCGCGCGTCAAGGAACGCAAGAAACCAGGTCTCAAACGCGCCCGCAAAGCCCCGACCTATACCAAACGCTAAAACGCAACGGCGAATTAACGCCTTTTTGCGTAGAGGCAGGTTTACCAAAAAAGCAGGGCAGACTACATCGCCTGACTTCTGAAACAGAAGCCGGTTGAGCAGCCTGCTCTGTATGTTTTTTAATCAAGGTTTTCTGTTCAGGAATAGCCGTTATGATGCCAGGTGATCAAGCAGAAGGAATTGTCATTCTCGGGTTGGGTCCGGGTGAAGCCCACCACTTGACTCGTGAAGCATGGGACTGGCTGGCAGCCCAGACTCGTGTATATCTACGTACTCGTTACCATCCTGCTGCCGCTGGTTTACCGGCCGGGCTGGAAATCCATTCCTTCGATGATGTATATGATACCAGTGAAACCTTCGAGGCGGTTTATACTGAAATCGTTGCCGAAATTCTTCGATTGGGCAGGCAACCAGGAGGTGTAACGTATGCTGTTCCGGGTCATCCACTGGTTGCTGAAGCCACAGCACCAGAAATCATCCGCCAGGCAAAAGAGGAAGGCATCCCTGTACGACTGATCGACGGAATGAGCTTTTTGGATCCGGTGTTCAGTGCCCTGCAAATTGATCCATTTCCGCGCCTGGTTCTGCTGGATGCGCTTGAAATCGGCAGGCGGCATACCCCGGGCTTTCCCCCCGACATGCCGGTGCTGGTTACCCAAATCTACAACCAGATGAGTGCCGCGATGGTCAAATCGGTGCTCGATGCGGTGTATCCCGACCAGCACCCGGTGCGGCTGGTGCATGCGGCGGGTACAACCAGTCAGCAGGTAGAAGACTTACCGCTGTATGCTATTGATCGCAGTCCGCACCTGGGCTTGATGACTGCCTTGTTCATCCCGCCGTTGGGAGAAGATACGTCACTTGAGGCATTTCAGGAAGTGGTTGCCCGCTTACGTGCGCCGGACGGCTGCCCCTGGGATCGGCAGCAGACGCATTTATCGCTTCGCCGTTACTTGCTCGAGGAAGCGTATGAAGCCATCGAAGCGCTGGACAAGGAGGATGCGGATAGTCTGCGTGAAGAATTGGGTGATTTGCTACTGCAGATTCTGCTGCACGCGCAGATTGCGGTAGAGGAAGGTGAATTTTCGTTGGTGGATGTGATTCAGGGCATTCACCGGAAGATCGTCCGCCGCCATCCGCACGTTTTTGGGGAGGTGGAGGTAAGCGGGGTGGAGGGAGTACTACGCTCATGGCAAAAAATAAAAGAAGCTGAGCGCGTTATGAACGGTGAGACCGAACTGCGCGGCATTCTGGATGGGGTGCCAGTTGTTCTGCCCGCACTCTCCCAAGCGCAGGAAATTCAATCGCGGGCTGCCCGGGTGGGTTTTGATTGGAAAGAGATCCAACCGGTGCTTGCCAAGGTGTTCGAAGAGCTGGATGAGGTTAACCAGGCGCAGGACGCAGACGAACGCGAGAAGGAGCTGGGTGATTTGCTCTTTGCGGTTGTTAATCTGGCGCGCTGGTATAAAGTGGACGCCGAGAGTGCGCTGCGGCAGGCGAACCGTCGCTTCCGCCTGCGTTTTGCGCACATCGAAGCCCGCGCGCGTGAGGCTGGACGTGAGCTAAGCGAAATGAGTCTGGAAGAGATGGACCGTTACTGGGAAGAGGCGAAAGGTCTGAACTAAAAATTTTGATGTTACTTCTTCCGCAGTTCAGGGGAATCGAACCACAAGCCGGAGATCAGGTGCGGTTCTTCGCGGTTGAATACGATACGCATTGAAACCAGGTTGTCCTTCTCGTAGGTCAGGCGGTAAACCACCACCTGATATTTTTCGTCCTGCAGGACGGTGTTGACTTCATGGGATTGATAACCGCCGAGCTTGTCGGTGAAGGTGGCAAGAAGTTTTTCGAAGGCAGCTTGATCCATGCCCTGTTTCATCACCGCATCAAAATCACGTGAGAATACGGAATAGTCGCGGCTGATGATGCCCTGGATCAGGTTGTCACCCATCGGTGTAGCGTAGTCCAGTACGGTATCCCGTTCAGTTCCTTCCAGGGTCACGGTTTTGCCCTGTCCGCCGCCGATCAGGCTGCAGCCGGAGAGAATGAGTAAAAGTGGAATATACAAACAACGTAAAAGGATTTTGGTTTTCATGGAGGGTTCCTCGGAATTTATAGGGGTTCGAAGCGGGCAGTAAAGTGACGGAGCAGCGGCGGCGCATAGGTGATGCGGTATCCACGTAGTGTTTCGCGTTTCTGTGCCAACCGTTGCATGGTTTCGACAATGTAATCAAAATGACTTTGCGTATAAGTGCGGCGCGGAATTGCCAGACGCACCAGTTCCAGGCGCGGGTAGATCATCTCACCACTGTCCGGGTCAGGATACGCGAACATAACGGAGCCAATTTCCACCCCGCGTATACCACCTTCCAGATAAAGTGCAGCAGCCAGTGCCTGACCGGGAAATTCGGCATGCGGGATGTGTGGCAGCAGCCTGCCAGCGTCCAGATAGATGGCGTGTCCGCCGGACGGTTCGATGATTGGGATACCAGACGCGACCAGCTGGCTGGCAAGGTAAGCGGTTTGACCAATGCGATATGCCAGGTAATCCTCATCCAGTCCTTCCATGAGACCCACTGCCATCGCGTCCAGGTCGCGACCCGCCAGCCCGCCGTAGGTGACAAAACCCTCTCGCAAGATCAATTCGTTACAGATGCGCTGAAACAGGTCGTCATCTCGAACAGCCAGAAAACCACCGATGTTGACCAGTGCGTCTTTTTTGGCGGACATCCACGCGCCGTCTGCCAGGGCAAAGATTTCATTGGCAATTTCCAGTGTTGAATGGTTAGCAAAACCAGGTTCACGCTGTTGAATGAAGTAGGCGTTTTCGGCATACCGACAGGCATCGATGAAGAAGGGAATGCCATACTCGCGATAGAGAGCTGCCACGGCGCGGATGTTCTCGAGTGAAACCGGCTGCCCGCCGCCGGCGTTGTTGGTGATGGTAATGCAGCCAAAAGGAATGTTTTGGGCGCCAACCTGTTCAATGAAGCCGCGCAGTTTAGCCAAATCCATATTACCTTTGAAAGGGTGGTGGCTGGTGGGATCGAAGGCTTCGTCGATCACCAGATTGGTTGGGCGGCCGCCGCGGGCGCGGATGTTTCCGTCGGTAGTGTCGAAATGCATGTTGGAGGGAATGTACATACCCGGTTTCACCAGCAAATTGGTCAGGATGTTTTCAGCAGCGCGTCCCTGATGGGTGGGGACGAAGTGCTCAAAGCCGAAAATTTTTTTCATCACGTCTGCCAAGTGGAAATAGGAACGCGCCCCGGCGTAGGATTCGTCACCGGTCATAATGGCTGCCCATTGATCCTGGCTCATGGTGCCGGTGCCCGAGTCGGTCAACAGGTCGATGAACACATCTTCCGCACGCAGGTTGAACAGGTTGTAACCCGCTCGGCGCATCGCTTCTTCCCGTTCGGGCGGTGCAATCAGGCGGATTGGCTCGACCATTTTGATGCGGAATGGTTCGACGGGATATTGAGACATTCATATCCTCCAGGAAGCTTGGAATTTGATTGATAGGGGATGATCAAGTAGAGTGTAACATAAAAATTTACAACCAAAGCGAGGAATCCGTGCCCCTCATTTTTTAGTTATATACTGTAACATTATTGAACTTTCGATTTTTTGTTATAATTTGAATAAATCTTAAATTTAATTATAAAAATCGCAAGTTGTACTATTGACAAATCCTGGCAATCTGTTATGATGTATTCAGAAAGGCTTGTTAAGTTCATTGTTTTTGGAGTATATCCAATGGCCATTCGCACCATTCCCTCCAGCGCTGCTCCCGAAATTCGTATTGAAGCCGAAGATCACCTTTGCATCACCGGTTGGGAACAGCCGCAAGTTCAAATCAAGATTCAGGATGAAGGCAGGCTGCAGATCCGTGAAGAAAACGGCGGATTCTGGATTCGATGCGAGGAGGATTGTGTCATTCAGGTGCCCATCAACGCGCTCATCCGCGTGGATTACGTGAATGGTTCCGCTTCGCTTTCCAATTTGAAGGGCTTGACAGTCTGTGATAACGTTGGCGGACATCTGACGTTGCGACAGACGGGAGCGGTGCGCTGCGGAAATGTGGGTGGACACTTAAAGATCTTCCAGATTGAGGGCGACCTTGAAGTTGCCAATGTTGGTGGGAATTTGAAAGGCGGAGAAGTCAGCGGGAAACTGAATGTGCGCAATGTTGGCGGTTCCATCAAGCTGCTCGATGTCAAGGCGGTAGATACCTTGCGGGCGGGTGGCTATATCAAGGTCAAATTACAGCAACTGGCACTGGACCTTAATGCTGCTGCGGGCGGTAGTATCAAATTATGGCTTCCAACCGGCAGTAATTATCAACTGGAAGCCAGCAGTGGGGGTGAAAGGATCATTGTCCGCAATCAAGGACAAACCGAGAAAATGAGCACCCACCGCCTGATCAAAAATTTTGGCGAAGGCGGTCCTCGGCTGAAGCTGGCTGCTGGCGGGACGATTTCCATCCTGGAAGGGGAGTGGGAAGAGGAAGGCGGTGAGGAGGAATTCGGGTTCCGAATTGAGCAGTTGGACATTGAAATTTCCAACCGCATTCAAGACCGGCTGCGCCGGGCTGAGGAACGGACCCGCGAGGCTACCCGCCGGGCGGAGGAGCGCGCGCGCCTGGCGCGGCAGCGTACCGAACGAGCGGTGCGCCAGAATAGTGAAGCTTTTAGCGGGTTGGATTTTGGCGGATTTGTCCGCAAGATGACGGAGCTTAAAGGCACTCCACCTGCGCCGCGTAGCAAGGTAAGTGATGAAGAACGCATGATTGTCCTCAACCTGCTGCGGGAAAAGAAAATTTCCGCCGAAGAAGCTAATCGTCTGCTCGACGCCCTGGAAGGTAAATATCATACCTCGTAATGGAAAAAGCACGAAGTACCCTTGACCAGCCAGACACCCCTGGGAGGCTGCTATGAATGAGGAACGTCTCGAAGTTTTGAGAATGATCGAAGCCGGACAAATTTCTCCGGAAGAGGGCTTGCGTTTGATGAACGCGCTGGACAATGGAAAAACAGCTGAAGCAGAAAGCCTTATTGTTGAAGAAGCGCCGCCTTCTGCCCCTGCCGAAATGGAAATCATCTCGCCAGCCAGTGAACCAGCCGATATGCCGGATTTTTCGCGCTGGCGCTTCTGGTCATGGGTTGGGTTTGGTGCCATGGTGTTGCTGACCGGTTTGGGTGCCGTGTGGTTGGTACAGGGCTGGATTACCCGTCCGTGGGGTGCAGGTTTCTGGTTGGCATGGATTCCCTTTCTGATTGGTATATTGGGTATGCTGCTGACGTATGACTCGCCCTGGCTGCACGTCCGTATTCGTCAGAAACCCGGTTCCAAGCCGGAGAAAATATCCATCAGCATACCACTACCGATCCGCTTCGCAGGCTGGTTCATGAGCACGTTTTCTCACTGGATGCCACCCAAAGTTCGTCAAAAAAACCTGGATGAGGTGATATCTGAATTGGGAAAAAACTTTTCCAAAGGGGAACCAATGCACATCCACGTGAATGACGAGGATGGTGAGCAGGTTGAGATTTTTATCGGTTGAAACGCAGAACCTTTCTCGTTGGATTAATCCTGCTGTCGTTAATTGGGCTGGTTATTTCATCCTTGCCCGTGCCACGGGAGGTTTGGCAGGCAACTTTTGATGCAGCTATCAACCTGGACGAGCAGGTAGTTTTACCGCCTGTTGCCGGTGAATTGCGCTTTTTCTATCCGCGCTGGGTACGTAGTGGTGAGTCAGCAACACTCCAATTGACCTTAAGCGTGGGCGATAAATTACCTGACAGCCCGCTCGTGTGGATAACGAGGGTGGAGATGCCAGGCGCGCGCGTCCAGCCGGACGGTTTGCTGCAGCAAGCCTGCCTGCCAGGGGCTGTGAGTCATTTTCGCTGGGCAGTCACCCCGTATCAGACCTTGCTTCAACCAGCGACTGTTTGGATCTACCTACAGCCTGCCGGAGAGGGCATGATGGGAAAACCCACACTGGTGGCGTCTTATCCGCTTACCATTCAGGTGGTTTCATTCTTGCCAGCGGGTGGATGGGCAATTTTGCGGATTATGGCTGGAATTGGGTTGATTTTTGGTTTGCTGAGTCTGGGATTGCTTTACAAGCCACGCCTAAGTTGATAAAATGGATGTATTGGGTGGGGATGGGAAACTTTACCAATGTTCCCAAGATCATCCGACCGCACAGGAGAATGTATGCTGGGAAACTGGTTGTACATTGCAATTTTTGCTTTTGTGGCATTATTGATACCGGCAGCAGCAATCGTCGTCGCCGGATTGTTATCTCCAAAAAAACCAGATGCAATTAAGAATGCGACCTACGAATGCGGGATGGAAACCGTAGGACCTTCATGGACGCAAATCAAAGTCCAGTATTATGTTTTTACCCTGGTGTTCCTGATTTTCGATGTGGAAGCGGTGCTGCTCTTCCCTTGGGCTGTAGCTTATAATTTTCTGCCGCTTTATGCGGTGATCGAGGGCGTTCTGTTCCTGCTCATTCTTGCCGGCGGGCTGGTTTATGCCTGGCGTAAAGGTGCACTGGAGTGGTTCTAAGCCGCGGCTGCAAGGAGGACAATCGATGAATTTCCTGAGCGACCCTCTGTCCTTTATTATCCAATGGTATCTCCGAATGCTGGAAAGCTTGGGTTTATCCCCCTTTTGGGTGGATTTGATTGCCAAGTTAACCGGAGCGCTGGTAGTGTGTACCGGCGCGATGTTATTTGTGGTCTTCCTGATCTGGTATGAACGAAAATTGATTGGGCGCATCCAGGATCGTTTTGGTCCCAACCGCGTAGGACCCTGGGGGCTCTTTCAGCCGGTGGCGGACATGCTCAAAATTTTTACCAAGGAGTATATCACCCCACAAGGCGCTGACCGGATAGCCTATAACCTGGCGCCGGTGCTGGCGGTTGCCGCCGTGCTGATCCTGTGGTCGGTTATCCCCTTCACGGTCAGCGTGGTTGGCGCGGACTTGAGTGTGGGTTTCTTGTTCCTTATTGCCGTTGGTGCGCTGGGTGAGATGAGTTACATCCTGGCGGGGTGGGGATCAAACAACAAGTATGCACTGCTGGGCGCTTTCCGCCTGGTGGCGCAGCTGATTTCCTACGAAGTGCCGCTGGTGTTATCTGCGCTGGTGCCGGTGATGTTTGCCAGCACCTTGAGCATAACCGGACTGGTGCAGGCGCAGCAGGTGTGGTTCATTATACTAGCTCCGGCGGCTGCCCTCATCTTTTTTATTGCATCGGTGGCGGAAATTGGCAGACCACCCTTTGATCTGGTCGAAGCTGAGTCGGAATTGGTGGCGGGATACAACATCGAGTATTCCGGGCTTAAGTTTGGCATGTTCTTCGTAGCGGAGTTTTTGCATGCCTTCACCATGGCACTGATTTTTGCCACCGTTTTCCTGGGCGGCTGGCGCGGTCCGGGTGCGGAGCAAATTCCAATCCTTGGATTTGTCTACTTGATGTTGAAGACCTTTGCTGTATACTTCGTTACCATCCTCTTCCGCGGAACTCTGCCGCGCTTTCGTATTGATCAGATGATGGACCTGAACTGGAAAGTGCTGACGCCGATGTCGCTGGTGCTGGTCATGGTGCTGGCGCTGGTTGATCCCCTGGCGCGCGGGCTGGGTGGATTTTGGCGGGTGGTGGTATTGCTGGCAGCCAATATAGCGGTTCTTGCTGTGGCTGACGTGCTGATGCGCCGCGCTCAGGCGGAAAAACAAAAAGCGCGTCTCAAAGTGCAATCCCCGGTTAGCACTGCGCGTGTGTTGCCGGGTTCATCGGAAGGCGGAGCGGGTAAATGAATGGTCTTCAAATTGTCTTTCTGATAACAGCGGGGGTGACCCTGTTTTCCGGTGGGATGATGGTCGGTTCACGGCGGATGATGCACGCAGCGATGTGGCTGGTGCTGGCTTTGATGGGCGTGGCGGTCATCTTTGCCACCTTGCAGGCATCCTTTTTTGCCGTGGTGCAGATTTTGGTGTATGTTGGGGCAATTGCGATCCTGATCATCTTTTCAGTCATGCTCACCCGGCGCGCATTGGAAGATGAAGGGCAGCGCGTATTGCCCGGCTGGCGAGCAGCCGCATTGGTGGCTGTTGTGCTCTTTGCGGTTTTGGTTGGATTTCTCGCCACCTGGCAGGGCTTTAACACGATGCTGGTTGAATTGCCTGACGATGCCGAGAATCTGCTGGTACTTGGGCAGGCACTGGTCGATCCGCAGGGTTATGTGCTGCCTTTCGAACTGGCGTCGGTGCTGCTGCTGGCAGCCCTGGTTGGGGCTATTTACATCGCGGTTGATCGCAAGGAGGGCAAGACCTCATGATTCCCCTGTCCTGGTACCTGATTTTTTCGGCAGCCTTGTTCTGCCTAGGTTTGTTTGGTGCATTGTCACGCAAGAATGCGGTTGCCATTCTGATGGGGGTTGAATTGATGCTCAACGCGGTCAATGTCAACCTGATTGCTTTCTGGCATTATCACGCCCAGGTGCGCAGCGCGCCGTATGTCGGCGGGCTGGCTTTCGCCACTATGGTGTTCGTTGTTGCGGCGGCTGAAGTGGCGGTTGGGCTGGCGTTGATCATTTCTGCCTACCGCCGGCGGCAAACGGTTGTTGTGGACGAGTTGACCCTGCTCAAGGGTTGAAAAATCCTTTCGGGAGGGAACATGGCAATTGAAACTCTGATCTGGCTGGTGCCGATGCCGCCGCTGCTGGCCTTTTTTATCATCGTGTTGCTTACCAATCGGCGTAACGCTCTCAGCCATACGGTTGCGATTTCAGCGGCGGGACTATCCTGGCTGATGAGTATGTTGGTTTTCATCGCAGCAGTGCAGCGCAAGGATTTGAGCGAGCACCCCTTTACCCAAGTAATTCGCTGGCTGCCAACCAGAGATAGCGGCTTGAACATCGGTGTTCAAATTGATCCGCTTAGTGCAGTGACGCTGTTTTTTGTTGCCTGGACTGTGTTGATGATTTTTATCTACAGCGTCGGTTACCACAATTTCGGTCAGCCGCGTGGCGATCACGACCGCCCAGGGCTGCCGCCGCATGGCGCCACACTTAGGGATAATCACGGGCACATCCACAGAGTGGCTTCCATCGAGCCGATGTACGCACGCTTTTTTGCTCTGATCAGTCTGTTTGCATTTGCTATGCTATTGCTGGTGATCAGTGACAATCTACTCACCCTGTACATTGGTTGGGAAATTATGGGGCTATGCTCCTACCTGCTGATCGGTTTCTGGTATGGGAAAGAATCTGCACGCAATGCGATGATTAAAGCTTTTCTGACCACCCGGGTTGGGGATGTGTTCATGCTGTTGGGTTTGGCAGCCTTGTATTCGCTGACCGGTACGCTCAATTATCAAAGTGTCCTGGGCAGCCCGCAAGTGCTGGCAAGTCTGGCAGAAACAGCCTCGCCGCTGGGAGGGCTGTCCTGGGCTGGTTTGATCGGTATTCTATTGCTAATTGGAACAATTGGCAAATCCGCCCAGTTCCCGCTGCACGTCTGGCTGCCGGATGCTATGGAAGGACCGACACCGGTTTCAGCAATGATCCACGCCGCGACGATGGTTTCGGCAGGGGTTTACCTGGTGATCCGGTTTTTTCCTCTATTATCAGCCGGATGGGACGGGGGGGCTTTCACACCGCCGATGGTGGTGATGGGCTTCATTGGCGCGTTTACTGCGCTGTTTGCTGCAACAATCGCGGTAGCGCAAAATGACATCAAGCGCGTTCTGGCATATTCGACCATCTCCCAATTAGGTTATATGATTGCCGCGTTGGGGGTGGGGGCATACGTGGCAGCGGTGTTTCACCTGGTGACGCACGCTTTCTTTAAAGCCTTGCTGTTCCTCGGCTCCGGCTCGGTCATTCACGGCATGGAACACGGTATCCTGCACACCGGCGACAAAGTTGATCCACAAAATATGCTAGCAATGGGCGGACTTCGCCGCAAGATGCCAGTAACTTTCTGGACCTTTCTTGCGGGTGGGCTGGCGCTGGCGGGCTTTCCGTTGGTGACGGCTGGTTTCTGGTCCAAGGATGAGATTCTCGCTGGGGCGTTTGCCAGCGGGCAGATGGCTGTCTTCGGCACACTGGCACTGGCAGCCTTGCTGACCGCTTTTTATACCATGCGCCAGATCAGTCTGACCTTCTTGGGGAAGCCACGCAGCAAAGCAGCGGAACATGCGCATGAATCGAAAACCGTGGTGGTTCTGCCGCTGGTTGTGCTGGCATTTTTTGCCCTCACTGCCGGGTGGGTGGGCATTCCCGAATACTTTCCGTTGGTCGGCGGGCTGTTGCCCAATTGGTTCGAAGAATTTGTCGGGCACATGCTCGCAGGGCATGGCGCAGAAAAAGTACACAGCCTTGTGCCCCTGGCAACCTCGTTGCTGGTTGCGCTGGGCGGGCTGCTGATGGGCTGGTTGGTATACCGGCAGGTTAACAAAGCGGTCGATCCACTGGAGAAGCCCCTGGGCGGTTTGTATACGTTGCTGAAGAATAAATATTACATCGATGAGCTCTATGACGCGATACTCATCCGTCCGGCGCACTGGCTGGCAGAGACGGTGACCGACCGCTGGCTTGACCGCGGCTTGATCGATGGAGTGCTGCATACCATTGGCCGTTTTGGTGTGTGGCTGGGAGCGGTTGTGCGTAATTGGATCGATCTTCCACTGGTTAACGGTGCCGGGGATGCGGCTGCCAGCGGGACGCGCGGACTTGGCGCGTATTTGCGTACCCGCCAGACGGGGCGCATTCAGCAATATGCGACCATTGGTCTGGGATTGCTGGCTGCCGCCGGGTTGCTGGTGTATTTTCTGTGGGTGATCGGTTGAAGCGCGGAGGACATTCAGGATGGATTTCATTACCAACCACTTGCTAAGCCTGATCTTGTTCCTGCCGACAGCGGCTGCGCTGGGAATGTTATTTCTTCCTGCCGGGCAAGTGCGTGTGCTGCGTTTGTATGCTCTGGTTGTCTCGTTGATCCCGTTCCTGCTTTCGCTGGTGTTATGGGCGCAATTCAACCCGACCCCGGATGCACAGGCTCCATTCCAGTTTGTCGAAAAAGCCAATTGGTACAGTGCAATCAATGCCTCATACCACCTGGGCGTGGATGGCATCTCATTGCCGATGGTATTGCTGACCACCCTGCTCACTCCACTGGCAATTCTCGCCTCGTTCAACGTTCAGGAAAAAGTTAAAGCCTACATGATTCTTTTCCTGTTGCTGGAAACCGGCATGTTGGGGGTATTCCTGGCGTTGGATTTGCTGCTATTCTTTGTCTTTTGGGAAGTTGGACTGGTGCCAATGTATTTCTTGATTGCCCAGTGGGGCAGCAAGAACCGCAATTATGCCGCGCTCAAATTCATTCTATATACAATGGGTGGTTCGCTTGGTTTACTGCTTGCTATTCAATTGATGGGTGTGGCGGTGGGCAGTTTCGATCTGCTTGATCTTTACCGCCAGTGGCCGCAGTTAACCGAGTTGAACGTGCCGATCGGATTGCCGGTGAGTACAGTAAAAATCATTGCCTTCTGGGCGTTCGTGGTCGCCTTTGCGATCAAGGTGCCGGTCTGGCCCTTCCACACCTGGTTGCCCGACGCGCATACGGAAGCACCAACGGCTGGCTCAATGATCCTGGCGGGTGTGCTGCTCAAACTTGGCGCATACGGTTTCCTGCGTCTGGTTCTACCGCTCTTTCCCGCCGAAGCGCAGCAGTTCGCCAGTGCATTGGCGTTTCTGGCGGTGGCGGCGATCATCTTTGGTGCGCTGGGAGCCTGGGCTCAAAATGACTTTAAGCGCCTGATTGCATACTCATCGATCAACCACATGGGTTTTGTGGTGCTGGGGATTGCTGCTGCCGCAGCAGTCTATAATACAACGTCTCCGGTCAGCCAATTGGATAAAACCATTGCCCTCAATGGCGCTGTGCTGCAAATGTTCAATCATGGATTAAGTGCCGCGGGTATGTTCTTTTTGGTCGGTGTTATCTATGACCGCGCTCACACACGCGATCTGAATGACTTTGGTGGATTATATGCAATCCTGCCGGTATACGGGACGGTGCTGATCTTTACCGCAATGGCTTCACTCGGACTGCCCGGTTTGAACGGCTTTGTGTCCGAATTCCTTGTGGTAAGAGGCTCCTGGCCTGTACTTACCCTGGCAACTGCGCTGGCGATGATCGGATTGTTCTTCACGGGTGCGTATATCCTCAAGGCACTGAAGATGGTACTACATGGTCCATTGAATAACCGCTGGCAGGGACACTTATCCGATATGAGCGTGCGGGAGCTTGTGGTGATGACGCCGCTGATGATTTTAATGCTTGGGCTGGGAATCTGGCCCTCTCTTTTGCTGGATGTCATCAATCGGGCGGTAGCCTTCCTGTTTTGAAAGGTGACCTATGCAGTTTCCAATCTTGAGTGCCCTAATCTTTACTCCACTGGCAGCCGGGATCGTGCTGTTATTATTGCCGGCTGAGCGAAAGAATCTAATCCGCCAGGTGGCATTGGCAGCCAGCCTGATCGTGCTAGTCTTATCCTTTGGGCTTTATTTTTTTTATGATAACGTGCGTGGCGGTTACCAGTTCATGGAATCGATTACCTGGCTGCCTCAGCTGGGCATTTCTTATCATGTTGGGGTGGACGGTTTCAGCCTGCCGATGGTATTGCTTTCCGGTCTGGTGATTTTCTCCGGAGTGATGGTTTCGTGGAACATCGACGACCGCCCGCGAGAATTTTTTTCATTCCTGATGTTTCTTGGCGCCAGTGTGCTGGGTGTCTTTTGCGCACTGGACCTCTTCATGCTGTTCTTTTTCTTCGAGCTGGCGGTTTTTCCAAAGTACTTAATGATCGTAGTATGGGGGTCACCTCAAACACGTGAATACGGCGGGATGAAGCTGACCCTTTACCTGTTCATCGGATCGGTGATTGCGCTGGTTGGTGCGCTGGCATTGTATTTTGGCTCTGGGCTTGGCACGTTCGATATGCTCGCCCTTGAAGAGGCTGGCTTTCCCATCGCTTTCCAAAAATTGTGGTTCCCGTTTGTATTTCTCGGTTTTGCTATTCTGGGCGGTATTTTCCCCTTCCACAGTTGGGCACCGGATGGTCACGTGGCAGCCCCAACCGCGATTTCCATGTTGTTAGCAGGGGTAGAAATGAAAGTTGGCGCATTTGCCGCTCTGCGGGTCGGAATTATGCTGCTGCCTGAAGGAGCTCAATTTTGGGCGCCGGCGGTTTTAGCGCTGGCTACCATCAACGTAGTTTATGGGGCATTCATTGCGCTGGTTCAGACCGATTTCAAGTATGTCATCGGTTTTTCCTCTGTTTCACACATGGGGTTGGTGTTGATCGGTTTCGCAACGCTAAACAAGGATGGTCTGGTTGGGGCTGGCATGCAAATGTTCTCCCACGGGGTGATGACGGCGCTCTTCTTCGCAGTGGTCGGAATGGTGTACGACCGCGCCCACACCCGTGACATTGCTAGCCTGGGTGGTTTGGTGCGTAAAATGCCTTGGGCAGCGGTTGGGTTCATCATCGGTGGTTTGGTTTCCATGGGTATGCCCGGTTTTTCAGGGTTTGTTGCGGAGTTCCCCATTTTTATGGGCGCGTGGCAGGCAGCCCCACTGGTGGCTGTCATCGCCGTGATCGGTATTCTCATCACTGCGGGCTATATTCTGGTGGTCGTGCGGCGGGTTTTCTTTGGTGAAATTCCCTCCGAATTGGATAAAATGGTTGGTGATGTTCACCTGCGGGATAAAATCGTTATTACCATGTTGTCTGTCACGATGGTGCTGCTGGGGTGGTTTCCCTCGCTGCTGACCCGAATGATCGAAAGCGGGGTTGGCTCGATCCTTGCCCTGCTGGGAGGTGCTTAGTGGGTTTCGCAGTTTTTACCACACAGATGATACAGGTCATTCTGCCCGAAATTGGGTTGTTGATGTTGGCAGCCATTCTTCTGGTAATGGATGTGATCTGGAACAAGCACCCTGAACGGCGGGGTAAATGGCTGGGGTGGGTGACGGCGCTTGGGTTGACGGTTGTACTGGCGCTCTCGCTGGCGTTTGCCCGCCCACCCGAAACGGGCAGCCTGGAGTGGGGCGGGATGCTGCGCTTCGACCAGGCTGGTTTTGTTTTTCGCCTGATATTCCTGAGCGGCGCAGCTCTGACTGCCCTGTTTGCCAGCCAGTCGGATTGGCTGCGTCATCGCGGTGAATTTTTCGCCTTGTTGCTGATCAGTACACTTGGCATGAATTTAATGGCTTCGTCTGCCGATCTGATTTTGCTCTTTCTGGCCATTGAGACTGCTTCGCTCCCCCTTTACATTTTGGCAGGGTTTCTCACCCGCGATGAACGCTCTGTTGAAGCGGGTATCAAATACCTGTTGTTTGGTGCCATCACTTCGGCGGTTATGCTGTATGGCTTCAGCCTGATTTATGGCATTACCGGTACAACCCAGCTATATGTGATAAAAACCATCTTACAAAACAGCGCTGTTCCCAATGGGCTATATGCACTCGTTATCGGATTAGTGCTTGTGGGGTTCGGTTTTAAAGTCTCTGCTGCGCCGTTCCATTTTTGGGCGCCGGATGTATATCAGGGCTCGCCGACTTCGGTGGCAGGTTTTCTTTCCACAGCCAGCAAGGCGGCTGGGTTTGCTGTGCTGCTGCGGGTTTTGCAAATTGCCTTTGGTGATCAGGCAGCCATGTGGAGTGGATTGATCGCGGTCGTGGCAACGCTGAGTATGCTAATCGGCAATTACCTGGCACTGGCGCAGCGCAGCGTAAAACGTCTGCTGGCTTACTCGTCGATTGCGCAGGCGGGATATATCTTGATCGGCGTGGCAGCCGGTAGTCCATTGGGTGGGGCTGCAGTGCTGTATTATCTGATGGCATACCTGGTGACCAACCTGGCCGCTTTTGGGATCCTTGCCCTGGTCGAGAAATCGGTTGGTTCCGACGAGATCAGTGCAATAGCCGGGTTGAGCCGCCGTTCGCCAGGACTGGCGTTCGGTATGCTGGCTGCCATGCTTTCGCTGGGAGGTATCCCGCCGTTTGCGGGTTTCCTGGCTAAGTTACTGGTTTTCGCTGCGGCGGTGGAGCGAGGAATGATCTGGCTGGCGCTGGTGGGCATTTTCAATGCAGTTATCGGCTTGTACTACTACTTGAATGTGCTTAAGGTCATGTATTTGCAGCCGCCGCCATATCCACAGCCTATCCGCCTGGAAACTCCTGCGTGGAAAATTAGCCTGGCGATCTGCCTGGCGGGTATTATTGTACTCGGCTTCTGGTTTGCTCCCTGGTATGGGCTGGCAGAGGCTGCGACAAGCGCAATTTGGATTTATTGACGCAAGTTTTTGCATCTGATATAATTTTTTAGTCATGAGCCAAACCAACCCTGGAGAACCGTCACGCCGTCAAAAGATTCTCAACTTGACATTGGCAAGCGTCACGGCGCAGGTGGGGTGTGTGACCCTGGTGATCGTGTTGGCGGCTATCTTTGCCGGGATCTGGCTGGACAACCGATTCTCAACCCGTCCGTGGTTTACAGTAGGATTGCTGGTTGCCAGTATTCCGGTTTCGCTTGGGCTCATGTTCTGGATTGTTCGCCTGGCGGTTTCAAAGATTAAACCCGGTTCTGGCAAGCTGCGAGAATCAACACCGAAGGAGGAGAAGGGTCTTGGAAACGACGCGTAAATGGCGCTGGGGCGTTAATCGCTGGTTCGTGTTATTGTTTATTTTGCTGAGTATTGTAGCAATCAACATCGCCGCGCCGGTGCAGCCACACATTCAGGTCGCTCCGGAACGAATCATTCTTGAACCATTGTTCAACCTCGGTGCACTGGGTGATTTTTATCTGGTCAATACCTTGCCAACCTTGCTGGTGGTCATGTTGGTCATTATCGGCATGGCTTACGCGGTGCGCCAATCGCTGCGCGAAGGTGACTTGGTGCCGCGTGGGATTGCCGGTGCGATGGAGGGCTTGATTGAAGTCCTGTACAACCTGACCGAATCGGCGGCGGGAAAACATGCCCGCAAGATCTTCCCCTGGTTTGCCACGATTATGATTCTGGTACTGGTGGCAAACTTAATGAAGGTCCTACCGGGTATGGAGTCGATTGGGGTGATGCACCATTACGATCACGGTCACCCCTTGCAAAGCCTGGGCGGTGGCTGGTACAGCCTGTTGCCGGGCGAGGCAGCGAAAGGAGAGGGCTACATCCTGACCCCCTTCTTCCGCGCGCTTTCGACCGATCTTAATTTCACCCTGGCGTTGGCATTGATCTCGGTGATCATGACTCAGGTGATCGGTGTGCAGACGCAAGGGTTGCGCTATTTCACCAAGTTCATCAACTTCACCACCATGTTCAAAAAACCGTTCTTCGGTTTTATGGACTTCCTGGTTGGGCTGCTTGAACTGATTTCTGAATTCGCAAAAATTCTTTCGTTCACATTCCGTTTGTTTGGGGTTATGTTCTCTGGTTTCGTGCTGGTGGCATTGGTGGCAACCATGCTTCCGGTATTCGTCCCCTCGATGATCTACATGTTCGAAATTTTCATGGGCGTCATTCAGGCATTCGTTTTTGGTATGCTGACCATGGTGTTTATGGCTATGGCGACCCGCGGTCATGGTGAAGAAGAACATCACTAACTAATTCATTAACTCTTGGGAGGTTAACTGGCATGGAAGGCGATATCGTACTGGCTGCAAAATTTATTGGCGCGGGTCTGGCTATGATTGGTGCACTGGGAGCGGGTGTTGGAATTGGCTTAAGCGTCCAGGGCGCACTGCAAGGCATGGCACGTAATCCGGATGCCTATGGCAACCTGCTCACCAATATGATTCTGGGGATTGCCTTCTCAGAAGCCATCGCGATTTACTGTCTGGTGATCGCGTTCTTGATGCTGTTCGTGCTTTAGGGAATAAAGGACAGCGCTATGGAAAAACTTGGCTTAAACCTTGGCTTTATCCTGATCCAGATCCTCAGTTTTGCGATTATTTTTATCGTGCTTAAGGAATGGGTCTATAAACCGATCACCGCTCAGCTGGACAAACGCCGCCGTGCTATTGCCCAAGGGTTGGAAGATGCCCGCGTTGCTGCCGAAGCACGCGCCAACGCTGAACGTGAATCGAACAAGATTATTGCCGAAGCCCAGCAAAAAGCGGCTGAAATTGTGCGTGAAGCGACCGAACGCGCCGATGCGGCTGCCCGCGATGTGCGCATGGCGGCGGATGCCGAGATTGCCAAAGCGCGCGAGCAAGCTCTGGCAGAGGTGGAACAGGAACGCAACCGCGTATTGAGTGAAGTGCGCGGGCAAATTGCTGCGCTGGCGATTGCTGCAACGCAAAAACTGATCGGTGTTGCGCTGGATGAACAGCGCCAGCATGCGTTGTTGGAAGAATTTTTCTCCGGGGTGCGTTCCGGTAAGGTGATTGTGCTGGAAGGCGAAAGTCTCAGTGGGCAGGCAGCCGAAATTACCAGCGCACTGCCACTGACCGAAACCGAACAACAGGCTGTTAAGCAAGATTTGCTTGCGAAAATGGGCGGTGCCGCTTCGGTCACCTTCCGCGTCGATCCAACCATCCTGGGCGGGCTGATTGTCAAAATTGGTGACCGGGTGGTGGACGGTTCGGTGGCTGGGCAACTGCAGGGATTGCGCCAGACGTTGCTTTAAAAAATCGATCCACGCCGTGAAAGCATGCCACCTGTGGTATAAGAACAGGTGGCTTTTGTTACCGGAAAGACGGTGCAGCCTATGATGAGAGCAATTCACTCCCTTCTCCAATCCATTCCGATCACCCCACTATATGTTCAAAACCTGGAAGGGGTGACGGTGAACGGTATCCGACTGGATTCGCGCCAGGTTAAAGCCGGCGATCTGTTCGTTGCTCTGAGCGGCGGAAATACGGATGGTCACCGTTACATCCCGGCAGCAGTCCAAAACGGCGCTGCAGTGGTGGTGGGCAGCCAACCGGCGCAATATTTCGACCCACAGCTGCCGTACATACAAGTTACAGATACCCGCCTAGCGCTGGCACATCTGTCTGCTGCGTTTTTTGATTTTCCGGGGCGGGCGGTCACCGTGATCGGTGTGACTGGAACAGATGGAAAAACCACAACCTCCAACCTGATCTATGAAATTTTGCGCAGCGCTGGACTGCGGGCGGGCATCGTTTCGACGGTGAATGCGGTGATTGGGGACGAAGTGATCGACACCGGGTTTCATGTCACTACGCCCGAAGCACCGGACGTACAGTATTACCTGGCGAAAATGCGCGATGCGGGTTTGACCCATGTTGTGTTGGAGGCGACCTCGCATGGATTGGCACAGGAACGGGTGACTGCCTGCGAGTTCGATATCGGTGTGGTTACCAACATTACTCACGAACATCTGGATTACCACGGTACCTATGAAGCCTATCGTCAAGCCAAGGCGCGCCTGTTCCGTCACCTGGAAGACACTGCCGCCAAGCCGCAGGGTAATCCGCGCCTGGCAGTGCTCAATCGGGACGATGTCTCTTTCCAATTCCTGAAGGAATATGTTCGTGGGCGGCAGGTGACCTATTCCATCTTTGGTGAAGCGGATTTTCAGGCGAGCCGCATTGAATACGCTGCAGATGGTCTGCGCTTTGAGTTGAGTAACCGGGATGGGCAGACAGTGGTTTTCACCAGCCGCCTGGTGGGTGATTACAATGTTTCCAATATCCTGGCAGCGGTAGCTGCGACGAGCGGTGGTTTGGGAATTGACCTGCATACGGCTGCCAGGGGGGTGAAGCAGCTCAATGCAGTACCTGGGCGGATGGAGAGCATCGACCTGGGGCAGGATTTTCTTGCCATTGTGGACTTTGCTCACACGCCCAATGCGCTGCGCCAGGCGTTGCGCGCGGCGCGCACGATGAGCAGCGGCAGGTTGATTGCCGTTTTCGGCTCTGCTGGGCTGCGTGATCGAGAAAAACGCCGGCTGATGGCAGAATGTTCGGCGGAAATGGCGGATGTAACCGTTCTCACCGCGGAAGACCCGCGAACCGAGTCGCTGGATGATATTTTAGAGGAAATGGTGCGGGCAGCGATCAGCCGAGGGGCGCGGGAGGGCGACAATTTGTTTCGCATAGCCGACAGGGGCGAAGCGATCTCTTTTAGCGTGCAGCTGGCAAATGCCGGAGATATCGTGTTAGCCCTCGGCAAAGGGCACGAACAATCTATGTGCTTTGGCGAAACCGAATACCTGTGGGATGACCGCACTGCCATGCGGGCCGCCTTGGCGGAGCGCCTTGGACTGGCGGGTTATGTTATGCCCTACCTTCCAACCCGAAAAAGTTCGACATGACGGTTCAGGGTCAACTTCAACACAAGAGCTGGGTTGATAGAGTAGGGGATTCGTGAATAATAATCGAAAATAAAAAACTCCCGCAGGTGTATTTTGCGGGAGTTTTAATGACATGAGCTTTTGTTTAGCGACGGCGCTGATTGCGGTCGAAACCGCGATCGCCACCACGGCGTTCACCGCCACCGGGACGCCCTCCGCCTGGACGACCGCCCCCACCGGGACGTCCGCCACCACTGCGCCCGTTACGGTCATTTGCCTGGGCTTCCTCCAACGACCAGCCTTCCAGCACAGCCTGTCGGGATAGACGGATTTTCCCGGCTTCGTCAATACCGGTGACCATCACAGTGATTTCATCACCGACATCGACTACATCCTGAACGCTGGCGACTCGCTCGCTATCCAGTTGCGAAATATGCACCATGCCGTCGATATTGGGCAGGATTTCGACAAATGCGCCAAAGTCTGCCACCCGCACCACCTTGCCGGTGTAGATGCGCCCCAACTGGGGAATTTCGATCAAGGATTCGATGCGTTCGCGGGCTGCGGCTTCGCCTACGCCATCGGTGGCGGCAATGTACACGCTGCCGTCGTCGTCGATATCAATCTTGGTATTGGTTTCTTCCTGAATGGCGCGGATAATTTTTCCGCCTGGTCCAATGATTGCACCGATTTTATCCACTGGCACACGGATGATGGTGATGCGCGGCGCATGCGGTTTGAGTTCAGGGCGTGGGGCGGGGATGACAGCCAGCATTTGTTCGAGGATGTACAGGCGTGCCTGGCGAGCCTGTTCCAATGCCTGGGTCATCAATTCCGCGGTTATGCCCTTGATTTTGATGTC
Source organism: Bellilinea sp. (assembly GCA_034411135.1). Lineage (GTDB taxonomy): Bacteria > Chloroflexota > Anaerolineae > Anaerolineales > Anaerolineaceae > Bellilinea. Next base: position 152 of record DAOUMN010000066.1, on the reverse strand, counting down.
CATTTGCAATGCCGTGATGCCATCGCGGGTACCAGCCACCTTGAAATCCATGTCCCCTAAGTGGTCTTCCATGCCTTGAATGTCAGTCAGGATCTGAAGGCGATCGCCTTCCTTGATAAGTCCCATGGCAACTCCTGCCACTGGGGCTTTGA
>DAOUMN010000065.1:0-3298 GCA_034411135.1 Bellilinea sp. | reverse complement strand
CCATCGGCAGCGGTGCAAACACGTTGCGCCAATGCCTGCTCAATTCGCTGACCTGTTTCTGTTGGCAAAGTAAACATATTTCTCCAAGAGCGGTACAACTACCTTTTTTATGTAATGACGATTTTTGTTATTTATCCAGGGCGAAGAAGCCTGTTTTTCCGCGAAATCCTCTTCGCATGTTCAGGATACAGGTTTGAACGCGCGAGCCCGGAAAGACCTCGCGCGGCAGGTGAATGACTTCTCGCAACCCAAATGTGCAGATCTGTCTGGTCCTGTGCTTCGAATTGATCAGTGTCAGCCAGGGCATGAGAGCAATAATGACATCAGACATTTCCATGACTGCGGATAAAATTCGATACCCTTGGGTCATTGGGGTAAAAGGCGGATTCATGACGACCGCGTCAAATCTGCCTGACACATCCCAAAATTCTGCAGGAGCCGTTACCTGGTATCCTGCCAGCGCCCGGACCAGGTTCCCCTGCCCCGGGGTCGGTTCCAGAACAGATACTATCGTTTCAGGCGGCAGAAGCGACACCATATAGTTGCAAATCGTTGGCGGGGTTTGAAAGTCGTTCGTTCTTTTCTGCGACATGACTATCACCCTTGTAATTCAGAACGACTTCCAGCAATCTGGTTGAGCTGCTTCACCAGGTCCACCCGGCAAAATTCCAAATGCAGGTTCCCATTTTGGTAGCACTTGAATTTGAAGTAATCTGTCTGCCCCTCCCCTTCACTGGTATTAATCGCGTCCATCAGCGGAGATAGATAACCATCCGTCATGCCTTTGCCATCCAGGGCATGGAATACGCGGTCGATCGAGCGCAGCTCGTCAGATTTTTTATAGTTGCAGCGCATCACCGTGGTGCCATACACCTGCTCCAGATAACCAGACAGAATTACCTTTTTGCCGATTGCATAGCGCCCATGTTTTTGGTTGGTCTTCCAGGATGATCCAGCCTTCTTTGCCCCAGGGCGTAACAGCTCAAAGACTTCTACAACCGCCTCGCGCACAAACTCCGGGGAATTCTGACGAAGGGTTTCAATGGTCTCGTAAATAGCCTGGGTGGTAATTTCGGGCATCTCGTTCTTTTCAAGTTGTTTGTCCAAATTCTCCGATCGCTTGACAGACAAAAAGCGGCGGATGTCCAACAGCCTGACAAGCTGAAACCATATCTTCTTCTTGATCTCTTTGCGAATGTGGGCGTAGCCCTTCTGTCCGAAGTCCAGGTGTTGGCGGTCCACGACATGGATATAGGCTTGATGTCCAAAAGCACCGTCAAGGATCTCTTGAGCTTTTGCAAGATCCAGATAGGCGCGCTCGATCAGCGTCGAGGCCTCGTTGTAACGGTCCACCATCTCTGTGACAGGTTGCGTTTTGATCAGGTCAGTCCCAAACACAGGCATATCCTTTTACGCACTTTTTTCCGACACACGATGCCTGCCCAGTACAGTCTCTGCATTGGCAATTTTTGCATCCAGGCTATCAATTCTTTCGTGAGACCAACCCAGGGATACCAGCGCCTTTTTATGATCATCGCCAGCCCGTATGATTGCCCAATATCCCCTGGGAGGTTTCGGAACTCCCAATTTCAAGCATCGTTTCGTGATCGCCTTGTCGCTCACCTTCAACTCGTTTGCAATCTCCACGGTTGGTCGATTCCATACCTCTAGCAGCAACTGCTCGGTGGATATCTGGAATTTTTCACGATAAACATGTCTGCACGGCTGGCTGCACGTTTTTCGACGTTTTACATGAGATAACGGCACGGCAGCGGCACCGTCGCGCCGCACACAGCACAAAGGATGTTCTCGGAGTGGTTCATGGGAGACATTACCTAATTTACCCTCCCGCCTCTTTACCGCACCTTCTGCTGTAAACATTTTTGCTGTTTTCCTGTTCCATCTTTTTCGTCTCCGTTTGTTTCACTTTTTGACAATGACAGCATTCATCTGCCTCCATCCATTACCGCACCTCAGCCAGCACTTTCCATTCATTCGTAATCTCAATCGGGTCTACACTTTCCCCCACGGCTGCAGCGCATTTCAAACTGTAGCCGTTCAAGCCATACAACATCATGTTGACCTTCGCCATCTGCACACAGGTCTGATCAATATCCTGTCCGGAGAAACGCACAAAACCCCAGTCCAACATCCACCGGGGTATCTCCGAGGCGGCAGCCAGAAACATCACGCCGGACCCGCAGGCAGGATCATGGATGGTGACTGGTTCCACTTTGTATGCAATGGCTGGAAGTAATTTGTTGAAATACCAATCTTCGGCATCCCCACCTTTCAACAGGGTTCCTGTCAGCAGTAAAGACTCTGCCAATGGATCACCCTGGTAGGCCATCTTGATTCGTTCGTGAACAAGCTGTGGAACACTGCCTTCTTTTTGCATACTGATCAAAGAGGACGACATCATTTTCGCCAATGAAAACGGTGTGAAATATTGTCCACCTCTTTTACTCGGATGACCGAACTCCATATACACCTCACCAATGGTGTCATGCCAATCATCTTCGGCGCTGCTCATCAAGATGGCAAGCGCTTTGGCAAAGAGATCAAAATAGTATTTGCCTTTGTAGCGACTGCGCAGCCGTTCCCAACGCTTAACCATCTCGGGTGGATCCTGGGCAAGCTGTCCTGTGCTGCGCATGGATTTGACATGATTGGGCAACTGCTCCAAGCTGTCATATGCCATATCCAGGAAGTCATCGAATATCTGCGCTTCATCTGCGCCAGCTGCGGTGATCTTTTCCAGTATGCGAATGATTTGGGAGGAATAGCTCTGCATGGGTAACCACCTTGGGTTGAGGTGGTTTAATTTTATCATAAATCGTTACATGTTTAACTTGACTCACATGTAGAGTTAAGATATGCTAGGCGCATCAAAATTTTGGAGACGCCCAGATGACACAAAAACCAGTAATGCGCTGGATGCGAAAACGAACAGAGTATGTGTTTCATTTCGCACTTTACACGGAAGACAGGGTTTTCCACACATCATGCGGGCGAGCTAATCAAGAAGGGTTGGTTGATTTGTCAGATGAGGAATTGGCGGATATTCAAATCCATCCCAGACTGCGCTGTGGCAATTGCGACATCTCTCCCCGATCCATTGATCCCAACAACGAAAATTACATACACAAATCCCGTCCACCCCTCCCAGGTTAGGCGAGATTGACCAGGGCTTTATTGTTACACCGGCTGGGTTCCTGGTCACCCAGCCATCCCGCAACTCATTTCATCACCCCACCCTGCATCATCGGGGAATTCACACCAAAAGGATGCACACATG
>DAOUMN010000064.1:0-9123 GCA_034411135.1 Bellilinea sp. | reverse complement strand
GTGAGTGGCAGCGGCGCGGTGTACACGGTCACGGTCACGACCGGAACGGGCGCTGGTACGCTGCGCCTGGATATGCCTGCCAGCGCCAGCGTCAACGATGCGGTGGGCAACTCGCTGGCGGGGCTGCCCTACACAGGCGGAGAAGCCTACACCCTGCAGCATGTCCTCTTTCTGCCGATGATGGTCAAAGCCGTGCCGTAATCGGGGAGCAGTTCCACTCGCGCTCTTCGGCAGGCTGTTGCGCAAGTGCAAGCCCGACGTTCTAAATACCCGTCCGTACACCTCAATAGACTCGGTGTACGGACGGTGATGTAAAATTGCTACCCCGTTCTTACGCCGCGCTTTGCGGGCGACGCACAGCGCGCAGCAGCACCCCAAACAGGGCACGCAGCGGCGTCAGCAGCCATTCCACCATCGCGTTGATCAGCCCAAAACCCTGGCTGATCCACACCAGCAGCGGGCGCAGGATAGTACGCAGCAACGGAATGCGGTCGTATGCCAGCGCGATCAAAATCGTGGCAGCCGAAATGCCAAACCGCCCCAGGTCGGAAAATTCCATCACGTGCATCTCTTCCAGCACCAGTTCCACCCCAATGTTGAGCACCAGCACGTACGCCGCCGCCTTGAGCACCGGGAAGCGCAGCACCACCGCGCTGAAAATGCCTGCCGCAAAGCGCATCACCACGATGCCGATCGCCACCCCCAGCATCACCACCCATAGTTCATCGGAAAGCGAAACCGCCGCCACCACGTTATCCAAGCTGAACGCCAGGTCCATCAACTCCACATTGAGCACGGTTATCCAGAAGCCGGTCTGTTTGACCTTGCGTAGCGGGTCTTCACCTTCGCTGTGGTGATGCCCGGCGCCCAGGTCATCCAGCGCCAGGCGGATCAGGTACGCCGCACCGACCAGTTTGAGCCATGGATTGCGGATGATGTAACTGGCTGCCAGCAGCATCAGTCCGCGCCCAATGTAGGCACCCAACAACCCAACCCGCAGCGCGGCAGCACGCTGATGACCGAGCGGCTTGTCGAGCAGTTTACCCAACCAGCCCAGCGCCCGCGGCCAGGGAATGGGCTGATCCTTGGGCAATACCGAGACCATCGCTCCCAGAATGGCAGCATTATCAATGGAAAGGATGCCTTCCAGGAAAATCAATTGCAAAACAATGACGATAAACGAAAAGTCCACAGCAGATCTCCTGATTCCCTGCCCCACAATGAAAAAAAAAGCAAAAAACCCCAACTTCTACCGGATGGGACGCTTCCAGGCGGTCTTTCGATGCGTAAAAAGCGGGGATTTTTTTGCGGCTTTTCTGTTTATACCACCAATATGCCGCCGAATCAGCAAATTAAGCGTTTTGTCGTCCAGTTACAGGATGAATTTCAGACCATTTTGGAAAGAAAGTAGGGCAGCATCTTGCGCCACCACGGCCAGTCGTGGTTGACATCGTACCCCCACAGATCGATCCAGGCTGGAATGCCCTTTGCCTCGACAATCCCGCGCAGCGCGCCCAGTTCTGCCAGCATCTCCTCCTCCCAGGCGCCCTGCCCGGCGCACAGCACAATACGGCTGCGGCGGTATTTGTCCAGGTACCATGGGTCATTCAGGTTGGGCAGGTAAAGCAGCGGCGAGTTAAAGTACACCCGGTCATCAACATAATCGCCCACAAACAGGCGCAAACTGAGCACACCGCTCAGGCTGATCAGCGCATCGAACACATCCGGGTGGCGGAAGAAGAAATTGGCGCTGTGGTAGCCGCCCATGCTGCAACCGGTGGTCAGCAGCAGCGCTTCATCGCCGCAGCGCTGGCGGATGAAGGGCGTCACCTCATGAACGATGTAGCGGTCGTAGTCCTCGTGCCGCCAGCCGCGGTCCGCCGGATGAAGGTGCGGGTTGCACCACGACTGGTAGTCCACGCTGTCAACGGTGTAGAACTGGAACAACCCCTGCTCGATGAACCAGGCAGCCGCCTCGATCATGCCAAAGTTTTCATAATCAAAAAAACGCCCGCCCATCGCCGGAAAGACCAGCACCGGCTTACCGACATGACCATAGACCTTGAATTCCATGTCCTGGCACAGGTGTTCGCTCCAGTAGCGGTGATATTCGACGTTCATGGCGGCAGTCTCACTCCTTTTCCTGGATAAAAGCGGCAATGGCTGCCACCTCGTCTTCATCCGGCGAGCGCACCAGGAAGCCGTAATCACCGATGGCGGCACTGAACGCGCCGTCGATCACCCCGCTATAAACCACCTGCAGCGGAAAAGCCGCCTGCACTTCCTGGGGGGTGCGAAGATAATTGAGCGCCGCGCGCCGCCCAACGTAGGCACAGGCGTACGGGCGGGTGATGTGCGCGTCGAAGCGGTTGTTAACCACCACGTTGGCGTATTCGTAAAAAATATCGATGTCGTTGGCAAAGTTGAACATGTCGGTGGTCAGACCACCCGGCGGGCGCATGTTCACCTCCAGCGGCACCAGGCTGCCATCCGGCGTGCGGAAGAATTCAAAGTGGAAGAAACGCTCCTGCAGACGGTAAACCGAGGCAATCTTGCGCCCCGCGCTTTCCACGTCCGGGGCAATGCCGCGGGTGATCATGTACCAAACGTCGGACCCGCTGTTGACCACGTCCATGATTCCGCCGTAGCGCATCGAGGAAGAAAAGACCACCTTTCCATTCTGGTTGGTCAGCCCGTCGTAGGTGACGATCTCGCCTTCAATCTGCTCCTCGAACAGGTAATCCACCAGCGGCTTGCGGCTGAAAAATTCCTCCAGATCGCGCAGGCTGTTCAGGCGGTAGGTCTGGTGGGCACCCACACCAATATCCGGCTTGGCGATCAGCGGGTAGCCAAGTTCTTCACCCAGGGCGCGGGCTTCGTCCAGGGTGGCACACACCCGCCCGCGGATCGGCTGCAGCCCGGCTTTGATGAACATTTTTTTCATCTCCGACTTGCGCTTAACCGCTGGCATGTGCTCGGAACGCAGCCCGGGAATGTTGAAGTCGCTGCGCAGGCGAGCGTTGGATTCCAGCCAGTACTCGTTGTGCGATTCCAGCCGCTCGATCTTGCCGTAGCGGTGGGTGAAGTACCCCAACGCGCGCACCAGCGCATCGTAATCGTGCCCGTTCCAGACCGAGTAATATTCGGTCAGCGCGGAACGCAGTTCGGGGCGCAAATCGCCCCACGGGGCATCACCCAGACCAAGCACATTGACCCCCATGCGGCGTAAATTAACCCAAAACGGCAGGTAGTTGGGCGGGTAATGAGGTGAGAAAGCAACGAAGTTCATCCAGTCCTCCCGGCTATAAGCCGCGGCTGACAGCGCGTATTAAAAGGACATTGTAAGGAAAAATGATCCGGATTACAAGCCCCTGTCACAGACGCGGCAACCGCCCGCGCAGAAGCCCGACTCAACCGCTGGCGGCAGCCATCATTAGCTGAAAGAGTATCTGAAGCTGCTTGGGCGCACCGCAAGCACAGTTCGACCTCGACCTGCACGTGCCCCTTCGGGAACAAGAACGGGGCATCCCTTTCAACCAGTCAGGGCGCGGGCGAGGTGTACCTGCAAAAGCAGAAGATAAGCCCTTCAGCAGGCTGGAGGCAGGTTTGCACCACTCAGCTCGATATCCATTGATCTTAGCGCATGGCGACGCTCAATTGCCTGTCGATTGAAACGCAAAGTCATCCACAAACAGGTTGCTCTCTAAGGAATAGTCCGTCTCGACCCTCACTTGCAGTTGCACCACTTGACCCGCGTAGGCACTCAGGTTGACAGTAGCCAGCTCCCAATCTGTGTTGGTGGTTCCTTGACACAAATAGTACTCATCGACTGTATTCCCATTGATGCGGATATAAGCAAAATCGTACCCGCAAGCATCAACCGAATCGATCCATTTCCAGTAAGCCAGGTAAGGTCTATCGGCGGGCACCAAAACAGATTGTTGCAGGTAAGACGTTTCATCATTACTGCCGCCAAGCCAGGCAGCCCAGGAACCACTGCGCGGTGGAATTGGTAAATCGGTATCCTGCATAATCAGCGGGTACCCCTTGAGGGAATATTCCGTCCAAACCGCAACCCCCTGCTCAAAATCGCAGTTGCCAATGCCGCAAGGCAGTACGGGAGTTGTCGGCACGAGCGTTGGTGTTGAGGTCGATACGGGAATGGGCGTTGGTGTCAGCGATGGGACTGGCGTAGTGGTGGGAGTCCTCGTTTGTACCTGCGTTGGAGTCAACGTACTTGCAGCGGTTGGGACAACAACCGTGGGCGTTGCAACCACAGGCGGCTGGTAGTCTTTGACGACCAGCGGCAAGTAAATGAATCTGTCCATAACCCCTGGAGGGGGGGTCAACGTTGCAGTAGGTGTTGGCGTTGCGGGTTCACCCCAGCGGGCGTACTTCAGGTCGCGGTTGGTCACATCATGATAACTGATGTGCGGGTTCCCATTTTTATCCAGCTTCAGAGAAGTGTATTGACCGACATTGCCGCTGCTGTCCACGACCTGAATCGCCCAGCTGCTGCCGGTCCATTTTGCGTATTTCAGGTCACCGTTGGTGACATCATAATAACTCACATGGGGGTTACTATTACCATCCAGAGTAAGGGAAGTATACTGCCCCACGTCACCGCCTGAGTCGATCGTTTGTTTCTGCCAGCTGCTCCCCGTCCAGCGCGCATATTTCAGGTCATCCTGGGTATCATCGTAGTACGTGATATGTGGATTATCGCTGCCATCCAGCGCAAGAGAAGTGAACCGCCCCACATTACCGGTTGCATCAACCGTCTGCACCTGCCAGGCACTTCCTGTCCAGTACGCATATTTGAGATCGCCATTGGCTTCATCATAATAACTGATGTGCGGGTTGCCATTGCGGTCCAGCGATAAAGAGTTTTCCTTGCCCAGTCCATCGCCGCCCGTATCCACATCTTGAATCTGCCAGGCACTTCCCGTCCAGGTTGAATAGGACAGCTTACGATATTCGCTGTGAGCCAAATTGGGCGTATTGCCCGCCCCCAAAGCCAGCGAAAGATGCGAATCGCCCGAATTCACAACCGATGTCTGCCAGCCGCTGCCGGTCCACTTCGCGTACATAAGAAAGCTGAGTTGATCAGTCGGTGAGCGATAGTAGTAATAGTTATAACCAATATGCGGGGTATCGCTGCCATCCAGCACAAGGGAAGTGCCCCAGCCAACACTGCCTGTGGATTGCACTACCTGCACCTGCCAGCTGCTGCCTGTCCAGCGAGCATACTGCAAATTACTGTAGAAAACGGGCCAGCTTCCATCACCCCTGGTATATGTAATGTGCGGGCGATCGAGTTGATCCAGCGCAAGCGATGTCCATCTTCCTACAAAATCTCCCACGCTATCCACAGTTTGAATTTGCCAGCTTTGCGCCTGCGGCACGAAACGTTCTTCGCTTGAGGCTAACGCCCCAGAAAGGGCTGGCGAAAAAACCAGTGAAAAGCAAAGCAACAATGACACGAATAACATTTTCGCTTTCATCATAACCTCCCCGTACAGATGATAGTTGGGATTGCGTGCCACATACAGGCAGCAAGCATTAAATGCATCGCATTTCCTCCCCAAGGAACGGCAAATCATCGCCCTGTGGCGGTCTATTCACTTTTTTAAGATGGTGGAATGGGTAAAGCCGGTAATTGGATTGTTCAGGACAGAATGACGATTAATTTAAATTAAGTATATAAAAATTTATTCCCGGAATCAATAACTTTCCTACAAATTCATGCACTGGGAATCTTTTTATGGCAGGCAGGGCATCTCAGCCGGGCGCATCGCAAGGGCATTACGCCCTGCACCTGCCTGCCATTTGGGAATAAGAGCGGGGCATGCCCTGAGCCCACCGTAAGGCGTAAACGGCAAACCACCGGTCTGCCGCGGGCTTCGACAGGTTCAGCCTGCGGCAGGGGCATACTTGTCAGCCGGATGTATAATTATTTAATTAAAGAGCTGGCAGATCGCCCCATCGCCGCCTTGCCCTCGACAGGCTTTACTATTCTCTAAGGAATACAGTGAGCCCGTCCATGCAGGCTATTGATGTAACATAGACGCCTACTTGGGCTTCATCAGTAAAATCATCTCCCTTGATTTCAATCTTGCTACTCGCTTGTGGTTATTTCCCCCTAGAGTGCTAAAGAGACCATCAACTAATTGCTCTTCAACGGTATACATCTCGGATGCAATTTTAATGATTGAGTCCCCTGACAATCCATTGCTGCTTTCACCTTTTGGAAATGTGAAAATGATTGTAGAACCGGCTTTATGCAAACCAGTTAGGAGGGCTTTTAATGATTGACGTGAATCACCCTTTCTGCTGAAGGCGGACTGAGGTCTCTCCGAAATTGGAGGATATCGTCCGGTTCCGCTGACAGCCACGGTTTCTGAGCGAGCAATCGTTTCTAATACATGATAAAAACGGCTATACTGCACATCTGAATATGGGGGATCCACAAAAACGAGATCTTTTGGTGTTAAGGTTGGAGCTATATCGACTGCATTGGCGACAACGCTATCCCCTATTGTTTGAGCGTAGCGAGGGCAAATTTCATACAACTCCCTTTTACATAAATCAATTGGGTCAAATGACCAAAAGTTTAATATAAACTTTCCTGCAGATCGGGTTGGTTGAAATGGCTGTGCTGTATGACCTGGGGAAGCAGCGCATTTGCTAGCAGTTCTGATAATAGCTGCCATACAGGTCGCATTCTCAGGATATTTTTCTGGAAGCATGGCAATCATATAATCAAAGGTCAAGGCTTGAGATGGACTGAAATAATGCCCACCATATGCATTCCAGATAGGACCGATATCAGAATATATCTGGCAAAGTTTTCTTGATTCTTCAACTATATACGCAATTTCGTTCTTTGAATTTTCTATAGCATTACAAGCTTTCCACAATGGTGAATTGACACGTTCTTGATCAACGCGAGATAACCAATCTCGGAATAATTCACTTGCCTGAAGTGGAGCATTTCTACCGATGATTGATTTTGCTAATATGACAGCAAAATATTGCAGATCAATCGCTAACACTGGTAGGACGGTGTTCTCTGCCGCAAACCAGGAAACATAACCAGCTCCACAAAAGAGATCAACAAATCTATCTGCCTTGTTAGCTTGTTCGAGTATTATTCTTCCAAGGCCATTTTGCAGCATTGAACGCTTGGAACCCATATATTTCATAAACCCATCCCCCAGAAAGATACTCGTTCGCATTCTTCAAGTCTTTTTATCTCTTTCCCGAGATCTTGACTCCATTGATAGTAAGAGTAACCTTCAGTAAGATGCTTTTGCTGCCAATCATTTAAGGTTAACAATGCCAGTTCAATATCTGCCCAAAGATCTTCCATGTTATCGATGGTGGCTGTTGGTTCCATTATGCCGAAATCAACACTATACGTTTTCCACCAAAAGGAAATATCTTCTTTTCGTATTGATGATGCTGACAGGATTCTCGCAACAGATCCTGAAGCAACCCGCAGTAATAATGCTGCCCGAGCAATGACGGAAAAGTGATGCCGATTACTAAAGGTCACATTATCACTTGTCTGTGCTGCTTCGAGAATTGGTGATTGCTGATTATCTGTCAGATAAGCAATCCACGCGTCATGTGGAAGGCCGGGAGGGTTTACAGTATTTAGCATGTCAATTATTCGAGCTTGGTAATCTGCAATATTAGTTTCTGGGGTATTGCCGGAAATTGCGCTAAAAATCTTGCGTAAACTCACTCTTAACAGCAGTCTATCTAATGATTCAAATCTGGATCCTCCGTATGGTTGAAACAATTCCCAAAGCCGTTGCAGATAACTGGAAGTTTCAATTAAGTCCACAGGGGATTGATAAACTAAATGATTGGGTCTATAACTGACTTCATTTCGTCCTTCATGGTCATGGCCAATGGTTTTCAAGTCAAGCCCCCAAGTTGTTAGCCACTCGGTTCCTACAATTCTTGCATTTACTCCAGCTCTAAATCCCTCAAACCAAGTTGCTAGCGGTATTCCTGATGGCGTTATTACTTGTTGCAACAGTGCGTTTGAGCGCATTAAACCTGCCCAATGCTCTAGAACTAACCATGTAAATTTATGTGTCCCCAGATTTATCGGAACGAGCTGGCAATGCAATGTGAGATGATCTTGAAGCACATAATGGCTGGTATTAAATATACCAATTCCCTCCCCAGCTAATAGAGACATTGCCGCTCGTAGCTCTGCATAGTAGGCTAGATGGTGAGATGTGTGAGAATCCCCGTTGCTTAGCGCTCCAATAGCCCGACCAAGAAATATCCAACCATCAAAGCAATGTAGTATTGCAGAGACAGCAATATACTCCGATAGATCGATATCTCTAACGGTATTTGCTCTCTTTAGTCTCTGAATTGTATTGATCCTGTATTTGTTGGTCTTCCCCAACCATATATCACGTTGAAAGAACCCATCAAGTTTTTGAAGCGCAGTTTGGACAGCTTCCCGAGATGCAGATCGGAGAACCTTTTTCTGCTGGGCAGTGAGTTTGCTCTTCCTCATAACTCAAACCCTAATTGCTTATAGATTTCTTCTGCGGTGCTGCTGATATCATCACCTCTGTTCATCAAATGCTTCAGTAGCTGACGTCTCAGCTCTCTATATCCACCACTTCCTCGAAACACTAGCTTCGCAGTTTTTTGTTCCTCAGTTAACGTGTCTGCAGAAGCAGTTCTCCAATCAAATTCTGCCAACCGGAACATTAGTTGGCTTATAAACTTAGTAATTTTCTCTTCTCTAGCCAGTGACTTTAAGGCCTTACTTAATATCTTAGCGCTTATCGCGCTGGTCTCAGGGTCACTTTCATCATACTCATCAAACTGCCAATCATGGAGAGGTAATTCACCTGAAGTAGTTTTCAAAAAACAAATATCATTAAGTAGTCCGTCATAAGAGGTAAGATGACGCCGCCTGCATGCTGCAGGGTCGTGCGGTCGGGATAGAGGATCTTGCAGCCCGTGATCCCGATCGAGGGGTCCTCGGTCAGGGGACGTACCATTTCCGCGATCAGGTTCGGCGTGCTTTCGGTATCGTCGTTAAAGGGAATGAGGATTTCGCCGCGCGCGGCTTTCAAACCCTCG
>DAOUMN010000063.1:0-19714 GCA_034411135.1 Bellilinea sp. | reverse complement strand
GGTGATCGCTGCCGTCAGCGTCGTCTTCCCATGGTCGATGTGTCCCATCGTCCCAACGTTCAAATGCGGCTTGCTGCGCTCAAATTTTTGCTTCGCCATATGATTAATTTCTCCTCACGAAAATTCCTGATGGTTGGTGGTAGCCCACAAGAAATGATTGAAATTAGACTAAGATCTTTTGCTTGACCGACTCGGGCACCGGGGCATAGTGATCGAACTCCATCGAATATACACCCCTGCCCTGGGTAGCTGACCGCAGATCGGTCGTGTACCCAAACATCTCAGCCAGCGGCACTCGTGTGCGAATGGCTTGAGCATTGCCTGGGCGAATGTCCATGCCCAGAATCTCAGCCCGCCGCGAATTGAGTTGCGCCAGCACATCACCTAAATATTCTTCTGGCAAGACGACTTCCACTTTCATGATCGGCTCCAGCAGAACCGGCGCACCACGCTGAAAGCCTTCTTTGAAGGCAAAAATCGCCGCCATTTTGAACGCCATTTCGCTCGAATCAACTTCGTGGAAGGAACCATCGGTCAGTGTAACCTGCACATCGGTGACCGGGTAACCCGCCAGTACACCCGACTCGGCGGCTTCCATAACACCTTTTTCAACTGCCGGGATGTATTCCTTGGGAATAACTCCACCCACAATACGGTTGGCGAATTGAACGCCATTGCCGCGCTCCAACGGCTCAAGCGACAGTACCACATGACCATACTGCCCGCGCCCGCCGGTTTGCTTGACGTACTTGTAATTGACGCCGATAACCGGGCGGCTGATGGTTTCGCGGTAGGAAACCCGCGGACGGCCCACGTTAGCCTGAACACGGAATTCACGCATCATTCGGTCAACGATGATATCCAGATGAAGCTCACCCATGCCGGAAATAATGGTCTGACCGGTATTTTCGTCAGTATGCACCTTGAACGTCGGGTCTTCTTCTGCCAGGCGGCGCAGCGCTTCCGCCATGCGATCCTGATCGGCGGTCGTCTTGGGTTCCACCGCTACAAAAATTACCGGTTCAGGGAAGGTGATGCTTTCCAGTAAAATTGGGTTCTTGGCATCGCACAGCGTGTCACCTGTGAAGCTATCCTTGAAACCCAGCACAGCCCCGATATCGCCCGCGTACACCTCGGTTATGTCCTCGCGGCGGTCAGCGTACATCCGCACCATCCGCCCAATCCGTTCGCGGCGGTTCTTGGAGGTATTCAACACCGATTCACCCTGAACGACCTTACCCGAATACACCCGGAAGTACGCCAGCCTGCCTACGTACGGATCGGCAACAATTTTGAACACCAACGCACTCAGCGGAGCATCATCATCTGCAGGGCGTTCCAGCACCCGGTCATGATTATCGGGATCCACACCCTTGACCGGCGGAATATCCAGCGGTGAAGGCAAATAATCCAGAATGGCATCCAGAATAGGTTGAACACCTTTGTTGCGCAACGATGATCCACAAAAGACCGGTGTGGCTTTATTGGCAATGACCGCCCTGCGCAAGGCTCGTTTAAGCTCATCGATCGAAATATCTTCCCCTTCGAGAAATTTGACGATCAAGTCGTCCTCGAATTCGGCAATTTTTTCGACCATCACGGCACGTTGATCCTGTGCTTGCGCCAGCAAATAATCAGGAATCTTCCCGTACACCGGTTCGCGCCCCAATTCGTCGCCCCAGGTGATGGCTTGCATGGTGAGCAGATCAATCACACCCTCAAAGCCAGCTTCCTCACCAATGGGTAGCTGCATCGGGATGGGATTGGCACCCAGACGCTGACGAATTGATTCGATCGTGCGCTCGAAGGAAGCTCCCACCCGATCCATTTTGTTTACGAAGCAAATCCGCGGCACATGATAACGGTCAGCCTGCCGCCAGACGGTTTCGCTTTGCGGCTCAACGCCCTGCACCGCATCGAAAATGACCACACCCCCATCCAGCACGCGCAGCGAGCGCTGCACCTCGGCAGTAAAATCGATGTGACCGGGTGTATCGATCACATTGATTTGATAACCCTTCCACTCCGCGGTTACTGCCGCAGAAACAATGGTAATACCGCGTTCTCTTTCCTGTGCCATCCAGTCGGTTACGGTCGTACCTTCATCGACCGAGCCAATACGATAGGTTCGCCCGGTGTAGAACAGGATTCGCTCCGTCGTTGTGGTTTTACCCGCATCGATGTGAGCAATGATCCCGATATTACGGCACTTCTCTAAAGGAAAACTACGCGGCATGACCTAATTCCTGATTCAATCAGCGATTCTTAGCCTGATTACACCCGGTAATGAGAAAATGCCCGGTTGGCTTCTGCCATTTTGTGGGTTTCTTCGCGTTTGCGCACGGCATTACCCTGGCTGTTGGCAGCATCAATCAGCTCGGAGGCAATTTTTTCCGCCAGCGACTTGCCGCTGCGCGAACGAGCCGCATCGGTGATCCAGCGCATGGCCAGCGCCAGACGACGGTCACCCGGCACCTCCATTGGCACCTGGTAAGTCGCACCACCCACCCGGCGGGGGCGGACTTCCATGATCGGACCAACATTCTTCAATGCCAGCTCAAAAACTTCCAGCGGGTTTCGACCGGTTTTTTCCCCCACCATTTCCAACGCATCGTAAACGATCGTTACCGCGGTGCTTTTCTTACCACGGCGCAGAATATGGTGAATGAAACGCTGCAGATCTTCGCTGTTATAGCGAACATCGGGCATAATTTCACGAACTTCGGGTTTGGTTCGACGCATTTATCTAACTCCGTCCTTGGTCAATCTTACTTCTTGGCTTTCTTGGCGCCATACTTGGAACGACCCTGGGAGCGCTTGGCAACCCCGGTGGTATCCAACGTACCCCGCACGATATGGTAACGCACGCCCGGCAGGTCCTTGACACGACCACCGCGCACCAGAACGACCGAGTGCTCCTGAAGTTGGTGACCTTCACCTGGAATGTAGGCAGTCACTTCGATCAGGTTGGTCAGGCGGACACGGGCAATTTTCCGCAGTGCCGAGTTCGGTTTCTTGGGGGTCATGGTACGAACCGAAGTACACACCCCGCGTTTCTGCGGCGCGCCCTTTTCCTGTCGGGTGCGGCGCTGTTTCATCGAGTTGTAGGTGAACTGCAGCGCGGGAGCCTTGCTCTTTGCCCTTTTGGTTTGACGACCTTTGCGGATCAATTGGTTGATTGTTGGCACGTTCTTTTGCCTCCAGAAGATTAGTCCTGCGGCGAGATTTCGCCTTGATGATTAAGGGTGTTTTTTCTCAACAACGGAGGCGATCACAGGTTCGGATCGCCTCACTGATTTCCGTTCGTCCGTATCAACCGCGTTTTCGGACAGTAAAGGCACGAAAAAGGATTATATCACCAGCCTCGGGGAGCGTCAACCTTTCAAATCAGTTCATCCAGTTCCTCTCCGAGTGTCAGCAAACCGGTTTCCAGTTTGGGCGGGCGGACGCGCTCTTCATCCTTGCCAAAACGGATCACTTCACCCGAATCCATCACAGCTTCCACTGCCAGACCCAGGCTTTGCAGTTCCTTGACCAAAACGCGGAACGAGGCAGGCAGGCTGGGTTCTTCGATTGCTTCATTCTTAACAATCGCTTCATAGGTCGCTACGCGCCCCTGCACGTCGTCCGATTTCACAGTCAAGATCTCTTGCAAGGTGTACGCCGCGCCGTAGGCTTCCAGCGCCCACACTTCCATTTCGCCGAAGCGTTGTCCGCCAAATTGAGCCTTACCGCCCAGCGGCTGCTGGGTAACGAGCGAATAAGGACCCGTTGAGCGGGCATGCACTTTATCCTCAACCAGGTGATGCAGCTTCAACATGGTCATTACCCCCACAGTTACCGGCTGGTCGTAGGGCACGCCCGACTTCCCATCCCGCAGGATGGTTTTGCCTATCACCGGCAAAGGATTGCCGGTTTCCAACATGAAGGCTTCGGCTTGCTCGCGTACCGCCAGATCATCCGCCGCAGGATCGACCTCGTTCTCATGAGCACGCAGCCACAGGCGCAGGCAAGCAGTTACCGCACGTTGATCCTTGAGTTCCATCTCCGGATCCCGGGTTACCACCGATTCATACACCAGCAAGTCCTTGGGATTGTAACCATGCTCACCCAGCCACACTTCCATCCACGACCAGCGCGCATAGTTCTCATCATATGAGAGTTTTTCCACGTCATAGCCGTGACGGGAAAGTTCCTGCTCCAGGAACAACAGACGCACTTCGTCGTCATCACGGATTGATTCCGGATCGTAAGTCTGCTCGTTGAGCCAGTTCCAGGCACGGTCAGCGGCTTCGCGCCATGCCTGATCGATCATCCAGGCGCGCGCCAATTCGGCTTCGATTTCCTTTTCATTCGACCCATCGAATACCGGTGTTATGGCGCGGAAGCCTAATTGGCGGGCAGCCCAGCCAAGGTGAGTTTCCAGCACCTGACCAATATTCATGCGACCAGGCACACCCAAAGGATTGAGGATGATATCCACCGGTGTACCATCGTCGAGGAAAGGCATATTTTCAACCGGCACCACACGCGACACAACGCCTTTGTTCCCATGACGACCCGCCATCTTGTCGCCTGCGGTGATCTTGCGGCGCTGCGCCACCGAGACGCGCACCATCATATCCACACCAGCGGACAGGTCGCTGTTTTCTTCGCGGGTGAAGACCTTGACATCCACCACCTTGCCGCGCTCGCCGTGCGGCATACGCAGAGAGGTATCCTTAACATCGCGCGATTTTTCGCCGAAGATTGCGCGCAACAGGCGCTCTTCGGGGGTCAATTCTTTTTCACCCTTGGGGGTGATTTTACCCACCAGAATATCGTTGGGACCGACTTCCGCCCCAATACGGATGATACCGTGTTCATCCAGGTCCTTGATGGCATCTTCACCCACATTGGGAATATCGCGGGTGATTTCTTCGGGTCCCAGCTTGGTGTCACGTGCTTCGACTTCGTATTTTTCGATATGCACTGAAGTAAAGCGATCATCCTGTACCAGACGTTCGGAGATCAGAATCGCATCTTCGAAGTTGCCGCCTTCCCAGGAGAGAAACGCCACAACCACATTTTGTCCCAGAGCAAGATTGCCGTTCACCGTTGAGGACGAATCCGCCAGGACATCACCCTTGTGCACCTGTTGTCCTTTGACGACTGCCGGGCGCTGATCGATGCAGGTGGATTGGTTCGAGCGATGATATTTGCGCAGGTTGTAGGTACGTAAACCAGATTCGCCACGCACCACAATCTGACGCCCGGTCACCGAAACCACGTCTCCATCTTCTTCAGCAACCAGCACCTGACCCGAATCCCGCGCGGCAAAGGATTCCATGCCGGTAGAGATGATCGGAATATCTGGCTGAACCAACGGAACGGCTTGCGCCTGCATGTTGGAACCCATCAAGGCGCGGTTGGCATCATCATGTTCAAGGAATGGGATAAGCGAAGCACTGATACCAACCACTTGGTGTGGTGCGACGTCCATGTAATTGACCGCGTCCGGTGAGGAAATGCGGAAATCGGAATGATGGCGGCACATGATGCGGTTGTCCGCAAATTCCATGTGCTCGGTCAGGGGTGTGTTTGCCTGAGCAATCACGAATTTATCTTCCGCGTCTGCCGAAAGATATTCGACTTCGGCAGATACAAAGGGGACAACAAAAATGGTCGTCCGATTGGTTTTCTTGACCAGATCCAGGGTCTTGGCAGTAATCCGTTCACCCTGACGTAGCAACACCTCACCTGTTTTCGGATCGGTCAGGTTTTCAGCCAGCGCCCGCCCAATCAGCTGTGGATCATTGGGCGAAAGTGCTTTGATCACTCGTCGGTAGGGAGTTTCAATGAAGCCGTACTCATTGACGCGCGCGTAACTGGCTAAACGGCCGATCAGACCAATGTTAGGACCTTCCGGCGTCTCGATTGGGCAGATGCGCCCATAGTGCGAGTGGTGAACGTCACGCACATCAAAACCAGCCCGTTCGCGGCGTAACCCGCCCGGTCCCAAAGCCGAGAGGGTACGTTTATGGCGCAGTTCTGCCAGCGGGTTGGTCTGATCCATAAACTGGGACAATTGGCTGGACCCAAAAAATTCGCGCAGCGCAGCCACCACCGGGCGAATGTTAACAAGGCTAACCGGCGAGGTCTGGTCCTGATCACGGATCGACATGCGTTCCTTGATGACCCGCTCCATGCGGCGCAAACCAATGCGCAGCTTATTTTGGATCAATTCGCCGACCGTCTTGACACGGCGATTGCCGAGGTGGTCGATATCGTCCTTGTCCTCTTTTTCATTGTTGATCATGATCATCCGCCGCACCAGGTAGACCACATCCCAACTGGTCACGGTGCGGTGCGACATGGGGATCTTTTCCATCAGATCCAGCTTTTGATTCAATTTGTAGCGCCCAACCTTTTCGAGGTCGTAGTGACGCTGGTCAAACAATTGTTCTTCAAGGAACTGGCGGGCATTGTCCAGCGTTGCCGGGTCGCCCGGGCGCATGCGCTTGAAAAACTCGATCAACGCAGCTTCGCCAATGGTTGTGCCCCCACTCAGGTCCCATGGCGGTTCTTGACGGAAAGTAGAGGGGATGAACAAACGTTCGGGGTTATTGTCAACATCCTGGAACAGGGCGATCAATTCTTCGTCTGAACCAGTTTTGATCGGCGAATCAGAGAGACCATCCGCCACAGCCGCCAGCGCACGCAAGAAAATGGTGATCGGCACAGTGCGCTTGCGGTTGAACTTGAGAATCAGATAATCATTCTTGCGGGTTTCAAATTCCATCCACGCGCCCCGGTCGGGGATCAATTTTGCCATTGCTAAACGGTGACCACTGGCGCGATCCACCGGTGCCTCGAAATACACGCCCGGCGAGCGGATCAACTGCGAAACCACCACACGCTCGGTGCCATTTATAATAAATGTACCTTTTTCGGTCATTTCCGGAAAATCGCCCAGGAAAATATCCTGTTTGATCGGTTCAGGTACATCCGAACCAGCCAGCAGCACCGACACGTACAACGGACTGGCAAATGTTAAATCGCGCTCGACGCATTCTTCAATGGAATGTTTGGGTTCACCAAACCAGAATTTCAAGCCCCACTGCTCCGACTCCGGGGAGCGGCTGGGAAAGTACAATTTCATTCCTTTGTTGTACGACTCAATCGGAGAAATTTCGTTGAATAAATCTGCCAGTCCTTCCACTTTGAGGCGTTTGAACGAATCGATCTGCACCTCGATCAGATCAGGAAGGTTGAACACAACTGGTATACGAGCATACGATTTTGCATTTAAAACAGAAGGCATATTTTTCTCCTGACTGAAATTACGGACAGGATATCACCGTTTGCTTTGCACAAACCAATGTTTCCAGACCCTTTTTGGGCATTATCCCTTAACGCGCAAATTGTTATTATAACACGAAAACGCAATTCTTAACAAAATTGCTCAACTCGAATCTTAAAAATTCCACCATTTTCTCGCGCCGGATTCCAGGTGAGGCAGATATACGATTTCTGCCCCCACCCCACCGCCTGCCTCTATGGTCAAAATACCCAGCGAGGGTTGTTCACCGTAGGCAGGATAAAGCGCTGCCGAGCCAGGATTGAAAAACAATCGACCGCCGCGCCGAAGAAGCAATGGGCGGTGAGTGTGCCCAAACACAACCACCTGTTCATCGCCCACCCGGCGTTCGATCATACGCAGGTAACGTTCGGCGCGGTATCCTTGCAGAAGATACCAGAGTTTATCACGCACATAGCCGCTCAACCCGCCATGGCCATGTACCAGTAGAATTTCTGTATTACCGAGGATAACGCGGCGCTGCCAGGGCAATAATCCACTGAACGCCCAATCGCGGTTACCGCGCACTGCACTGACCGGTGCAATTCCTTTCAATCGTTCCAGCACCTCCGGTGTGGAAATATCTCCTGCGTGCAGGATGTGATCCACGCCCCGCTCGCGCAGAGTATCTTCCAGGTCGGGATGCAGCTCCTGGAAACGATCCGGCACGTGGGTATCGGCAATTACGCCAACCGTCAGCATCTGCTGCGGATGTTCTACCACCTGCACCTCAATTTGCTGTGCGCGCTGCAGAGTGATTCAACAACTCCAGCAATTCAGCGCGCGCCTGATCAGGGGTACAAAACTGTATTGCCTGCAAGCCAATTTGCCGGGCAGCCTGCACATTCGGTTCAAAATCGTCCACAAACACGGCTTCATCGGGTTCGACACCCAATCGCTCCAAAATATACTGATAAAAACGTTCGTCGGGTTTGCGCAATCCGACCTCGGCGGAAAACAGGCTGACATCAAAGACATCCAAAAAGGGTGTACGCGCTTCAATCGCTGCACGGGCGCCATCCCAGGCATTGCTGAGCAAACCGGTACGGTAGTATGGACGCAGACTGCGTAATAAGTCAACCAGAGCATAATCCATCCGATCGCCCGACCAAAAGGTATCCCGGAACGCCTGCCGCTCACCCGGTTGGATATCCAGTTCATCCAACACCAAACGCCAATGCTCTTCCTCGCTGATCTCCCCCACCTCTGCACGGCGCGAAGACGGGCTTTGAAACACGATCTTCTCCAACACCTCGCGGCTGATCCCCAGCTGCGCTGCCAGCCGCTCACGGGGCTGCGAATCCTCCGTGCGCAACAAAACACCACCCATATCAAAAATTACTGCTTTGATCACATGCCTGCCCTAATGTTAACAAATAATCACTCGCCCGAGTATACCACGAAACCCGACCGCACATTCCAGGTGAATGTTGCGGTCGGGCAAGCCTGCTTGGAGATGTTCATCCGCGGTTGATCATCACCTTGCCTGGGCGAACAATCTTTTCATACATACTATATTGCTCATCCACCTGCATGCCTGCTTGTTGATACAGACGCAGCGCACCAGTCAGGTTTTCACTGTCCACGCCTAGCCCGGCAGAAGTCATACCCCGCTGAAAAAATTCATTAAAAGAGGTCAAAAGCAGCGCCAAGCCGATACCTCGCTTACGCCATGCCCTGCGGACACCGAGGATATTTACCCAGCCCTGTTGCTCATCCTGTACTGTGCCAATCGCATTGAAGCAAACACCGGCAACCTGATCACCTTCCTTGGCAATAAAACAGGCTTTCAAATCGACATGCGGGTCATGCGTCAAAAAGTGAGACATGCGTTTATAAAACGCCTCGAAGCTTTCCCCATTGCGAACGAAACCCCAGTGATCCTGAAAAGCCTCGTAATCCGCCAATACGCCAAGGCGCAAATCTGCCTCATTTTCAATGCGGCACAATTGAATACCGGCCGGAATCACTGCTGGGATTGGCGGCTGGATGAAATCAACCCGCATCCGGTAGGAGGTTCGCACATGAATGTAACCGTGCGCCTCATGCAGTCGGTGCGCCCGTTGGTTGAGTGCAGAGACATGGTTGTGCAACACAACCTGGGCATCCGCGGGTGCAATCGGCAGGCTTTGCTGGGCGCGATGATCCAGCCAATCCAGGATCTGGCTGCCTACGCCCATTCCTAAAAATTCAGGATGTACAGCCCCGAACCCACGCAGGCGCACATGCGGTTCTGCCAAGTCCCACAATTCGGCATAACCTACCAAACGTCCTTTTTCATTTAAGAATATACGAATATCTGTTTCCGGATTAAAACCTGGGAATTGAAGATCGCTCTTAAACTCTTCCAAAGATGTGGCAGGTTTTCCGCTGATGGCTTGTTCTGCGGCGTTCAACAATTCGACAATTTCCTCGGCATATCGGTTATCGTATGCCCTGATTTGAAAAATGGTTTTCTCTCGCATTTCACACCTGTTCTTTCGCTTGGTTCTGTAAGGCTTGCCAGTCTTCGCGCAGAATGCCCATGAAAATCAAATCAAAACGTTGACCGGCTTTCATCAACGCACCCGGAAGCCGACCCTCTTCCTGAAAACCGCACTTGCGGTAGGAAGCATAACCTCGCTGGTTGATTTCGAACACATTCAAGGTCACCCGGTTCAGGTTCAGCACAGTGAAGGCGTGCCGCAGTAAAACTTGCATAGCATCACTGCCGTAGCCCTTACCCCATAATTCGCGCACGCCAATGCCTATGCCCACCCAGGCATTGCCGGTAACCCAATTGAATCCGCCAAGATCGATCAAACCAATTTTTTGGTTATCTTCGAGGCGCTGGATCATGTAAAAGTGCATTGAGTCAAGTTCCTTCTCAAAGAACTCTTTGACTTGTTTTGGGTTGTAACGCCGCGCATGCTCCGAATTCAACAGACGTTGAAATTCACTATCGCGGTCCCATTCGGTAATCCGGCGCGGATCTTCTTCAAGGTCAATCGCTACCAGGCGCACCAGCTTTCCGGTTAATATATCTTCATTCATGGCTTGAATACTCCTTGTGCAATGATTTCCACTCCGCTTGCGGCAATCCCAGGATTAGGCGGTCCCAGAAACGGTTATTGTAAAAAACATACCTGCGCTGACGTACCTGTACCTTAAATCCAGCCGTTAAGAGCAAATTGAGCGTCACCGGCGCAAATTCACCGCTCGACATGACCAGGTAATGCATGTTTAGTTCTTCGAAAGCAAAGCGCATCCCCATCTCCAGCACTTCCGGGAGATAGATGGGAATATCTTCCTCCAGGCCAATCAGGATTTGCATCCACGCTAGGTGATTACTCCAGGATACCCACGGCAGTCCCAGTACGCCGATCATGCGCTGATCTTCTCGCGTTCGTATGACAAAATAATACTGGTTGCCTGCTTCGTCGCTTTTCTTGAGTTGTTCCTCGCGCTTTTTCTTAATCTGGTAAGCAGACAACGGGTGAGGATCAGCGTCAACATCGAACGCCCAGGCATACTCCCAGTAGCGGGTAAACCCCGCCTCGATAACCGCGTCCTTTTCCGGATCATAGGGCTCCAGCAGAACCCGTTCGCTTTGAAACAGTTGCTTGTTGAACATGATTGCTCCTCGTTGTTTTTTATCTGCTCAATCTGCAAGCGCGCTGCCACAGCGGCGCAGATTACGACGATTGATACGGCGTATGTGTCCAGATTGGAAAATCAACAATTCACATGACGGCAAGTCAATGAAGAACTGCCGCCATCCCTGCAGTGATGGATCCAATCCACCTACTTCCTCGCCGGGAATAAAAAGAATCCTCCGGAATACCCCAGCCCGCAGGTCGCGTTTCAATTCCTGGTATGCGGGTCGTTCCAGGTTACTGCCGTCATTGATATCCAGGTAAACACCCACCAGGTTTTGAATGCCCAGTTCCTGACGGACGATCATCAGCCCGGTCAACAGGTGGTGTTTGGCGCGGCGGCTGTAGGATTGCTGATGAGGTAAATCGCCAAGCACATACAGGGCGATTGCTTCCGGCTTGCCCATCCGCTCCGGATTCATTCGGTCAATTCGGTATGCGCCGTAGCGCATCATGGCTTTGAACACGGTTTGCTCCATCTCAGTATCGGTTTGGTTTTTGACGATCGTGCGCGTTTCGCGCTGGCTGGATTGTTGTTCAGTAATCCGTTTCGGAGACATGCTCACACCTCCTGTGTACCCATTGAGTAAAAAAAATCAGCCACGGGCTCTTCGTCTTCCCGTGGCTGTGCATGATGCGGGCTTAAAAAAACAGCCACAGGATCGGCGTGCTCCCGTGGCTGTCGGTGGTTGAGGGTTCTCTCGTCCTAACGACGAACAGGCGCACTCCGAGAAGGAATCAAAGCAACTTCACCGCCTGCGGCGATAAGGCTGCTGTAGGAGAGTAAAGTGCTGATCAATACCATCTCGCGCCTGTCCTTTCTTAAGGATAATAACCTGAGTATGCTATCACCTTTCCTGTTTTTTTGTCAAGGTTTTAAGCAGATTTTAATCTCAATTTCCCTTTAAAACTTCAAATTGAATTCCCGCGCGGGTCATGCTACAATTTTGCTATCCTAGTTTTACGATGAGTTAACTGTATGAGCCCGGTTGCAATCGTCACCGACAGCAGCGCCTACCTGCCCGCATTCAAAACTGATACTCTGCCCATTCACGTCATCCCGTTGCATTTGATCTGGGAAGGGCATACCTATACCGACGGGATTGATATCCAACCGGAAGATTTCTTCCACCGCCTGCACAACCATCCACAGACACCGCGCACTTCTCAAATTCCCCTGCAATCCTTTCTTAACCTGTACAGCCGGTTGTTGGACGAAGGCAATGAAATCCTCAGCATTCACATCTCCGGAAGGGTCTCCGGCACGTTCAACACGGCACTACAGGCTGCTCGCGAACTGGCTGCCGCGCGCATTCGAGTATTCGACTCGATGAGTGGGGCGGCCGCGATGGCATTTCAGGTGCTTGATGCTGCCCGAGCGGCAATTCAAGGTGCAGCACTGCGCGAATGCGAACGCATTGCCCAACAGGTGCGCGATTCCTCTCACACGTACTTCATTCCCGCTACGCTGGAATTTTTACGCCGCGGCGGACGGATCGGCGGTGCAGCAGCGCTGCTCGGCAGTGCGCTCAATATCCACCCGATCCTTGAAACCCGCAACGGGGTAATCGAAGCATGCGAAAAAGTACGCACCATGAGCCGTGCTATGCTGCGCATGGTCGAACGAGTAGAACAGCGTGTCAGGGATTACAGGCGAGTGCGTGTTGCCAGCCTGTACGCGGACATCCCGGATATGGCGGAATACCTTTTAGAATTAGTGCGGCAGCGCCTGGGTGATCAAATCCGCGAAGCGTATCTCTCCACCATCAGCCCGGTGATCGGCGCACACATTGGACCCGGCGCGGTGGGAATGGCTTTTTCTTACGGCGAGGATTAACCTTATCCCAAAGGAGAATTGTGCAATGATCACGATCCTGCTCATCCTGGCATTATTGATTTCGGTCGTCGCGGTGATTTTTGCCCTGCAAAACACCGCTGCCGTCAGCGTCAGTTTTTTTGTATGGCAGTTCGAGCAGTCCCTGGCATTGGTGTTGCTGCTCACCGCGCTGGTAGGCGTTTTGATCGGACTGCTGACCATCCTGCCCGGTATGATTCGCACCCGCTGGCAGTTGGCTTCGCGCAACAAAAAGATTCACCAGTTGGAAAAAGAAATAACTGAGACAAAAATTAAGCTGGAGGCTGCCAATCAACGCATAATAGCGCTGGAGCAACCGCCGCTGCCTCCTTCCCCCCCACCGGTTGAGTCTCACATGGCTGACCAGACAGACCCGACGGTCAGCTCCTGAACGGTGCGCCGTAAGGCACCTTTTACTTTTCGACAACGAGAACGCCAGTTATAGCTCAACACTGGCAGCAACGTACTGCCAGTTGCCAGGTATTTTTTCACTATCCGCTGAATTCCTCCGCTTTCAGCTCTAGCTCCAGAAAGACGCGCGCTTTGCGGCGGCGATCATTCAACCTCCCCATCAGGTCGAAGAACTTGCGCTGCAAGCCGTATTTATGGCTGAATTGAGCATCTACACGGCGGATCGTGTCCGCATCCTGCAACACCTTGCCGCTTGCGGGCACAAAGGCTGCCTGGGGATTGCCGCGCCAGTCGCTGGGCGCAATAAGGGCTTTGCCGTTGGCGCGAATTCGCTTGGCTTTGCCCGATTGCTCCTCTGTGTATACATACAAACGCTCCCCCCACCATACAAACCAAACCGGGGTCGCCACCGCCTGACCATTCCTGCAAAAGGTGGTCAGGTTGATAAATTGTTCTTTTTCAAGCCAGGATTGTTTTCCACTCTCTACCATTGTTGCATTCCATGTCTTATGAGATATAGCCAATCATAACCATTTTTTACGGCAAGGCAACAGCAGATTAGACAAAGATTATACAATTCAAGATTTGTGAAAGCCAGCACAAAAATGACATTCATCATGACATTCGTCACTATCCAGATGAGGGCGACTGATCTAATATCAATTTGCTATAAGTTGTTATAACTTTTTATATCAAATTATGGAAGAACTGCTCACCACACGTCAGGTTCTCGATCTCCTCAAGGTTGACCGCATCACCATCTACCGCATGTTGCAGGATGGGCGCTTGAAAGGGGTCAAAATTGGTCAGCAATGGCGCTTCCCGCGCAGCAGCGTGGAAAACCTGCTCAGCAACGGCAGCCCGGTGGTTGAACCCTCCCCCAACGTCGATCTGGCTTCGCTGTTCCCCACTCATTGCGTCCAGGCAATTCAAGACCTGTTCGCCGAAGTGAGCGGGGTCGGCGCATTGATCATTGACATGCAAGGCAACCCGTTGACCGAGTGCAGCAATCCTTGCGGTTTATGCAACCTGATGCGCCAGAGCGCAACCGGCGCACAGGCTTGTGCTGCTTCCTGGCAGCAGTTTGCCCGCGATGCCGCGGCTGGAAGTGTCCTGCTCACCTGCCAGGCTGGCATGAATTATCTGGCACATCGGATTGTGGACAACAGCCAAACCATCGGCTGGTTCATTATTGGTGGTTTTGTCTGGCTACCTGCTGATAATGAAGACTGGATGGATCGAGTTCGCGCGCAGTTCCAACAGCACAATCTGCCGGAAGATGCGCTACACTCCACCCTCGAATCGATTGTGGTCATCCGCAATGAAGACCAAGCGAAGATCACTAACTGGCCGGCAATCGCTGCCCGCGCTGTGCAGAGCATTCTGCGCGAACGCACCGGTTTTGTCGAGCGATTGCAGCAAATCGCGAACCTCACTCAACTATCTTGAACAAGAAGGAGAAAGCATCCATGATAAAACTGGTCATTATCGGGGCTGGCACGGCAGGCACCATTGTTGCCAACCGGCTCAAGCGGCTGGTCGATATGAACGAATGGCAGATCACCCTAGTCGATCCAGATCCGGTTCATTACTACCAGCCGGGTTATCTTTTCATTCCGTTCGGCTTGTACACCAAAAAAGACGTGGTCAAGCCCAAGCGCGATTATATCGGCGCACCGCTGCGCATGACCCAATCCTCCGTGGAGGAAGTTGATCCTGTACAAAAAACCGTCCGGCTGGAAAACAAACAAACCCTGTCCTATGATTACCTGATCATTGCCACCGGTACCGATATCTACCCGCAAGAAACACCCGGACTGGGAGAGCATGAATGGGGTAAAACCATTCATTCTTTTTATACCTTGCAATCCAGCTTGGCGCTCGCCAATACCTTGCGCAACTGGGATGGCGGTCGCTTGGTGGTCAATGTGGTTGAAAATCCGATCAAGTGTCCGGTTGCTCCACTGGAATTTGCCATGCTGGCAGACTGGCACTTCACCGAACGCGGCATTCGCGATAAGGTTGAGATCATCTACGCCACGCCGTTGTCTGGTGCTTTCACCAAGCCGATCGCCTCGCGCCTATTGGGAGAACTGCTCGAACGCAAAAATATCAAGGTCGAGCCGGACTTTATGATCGAGCGGGCAGAGCCAGACGCCCGCAAAATCGTCTCGTACGACGAACGCGAGATCGAGTACGATCTGCTGGTCAGCATCCCGCTCAATAAGGGCGCTGAATTTATCGGCCGTTCTGGATTGGGCAACGAACTCAACTACGTACCCGTCGATCAGTTCACCTTGCTTTCCAAATCTCACGACAATATTTTTGTCCTGGGTGATGCTTCAGATGCTCCAGCCTCAAAAGCCGGCGCCACCGCGCATTTCGCCATTGATCTGTTCGTGGAGAATTTCCTGCGCTATGTTGAAGGGCACGAGTTGAAAGGCTACTTCGATGGGCATGCCAACTGCTTCATCGAGACTGGCTTCGGCAAGGGGTTAATGATCGATTTCAATTACAACCAGGAACCGCTGCCCGGCCGGTACCCACTGCCTGGCGTGGGTCCCCTGGCACTGCTCGAAGAGTCCGAGTTCAATCACTGGGGTAAACTGATGTTCCGCTGGATGTACTGGCACATGCTGCTCAAGGGGCTGGAAGTCCCACTGCCCTCCGCAATGAGTATGAGCGGCAAACGTATGATCTAGGAGGCGGTATGTCCATCGAAACCGATCTGTCTGCTCTCAATCAAAAAATCGACCTGCTCACTGCCCAGGTAGCTTACCTGACCGAGCAAGCCCAGGAAGCCGCTCGTGAGCGCGAGGCACGTAGCGAATTGGTGGAAACCGCCATGCCCATCGCTCGCGATGCCCTGTTGATTGTCGGAAATGAATTGGAAGAAGTTCAGGATGAAATCCGGCTGGAGGATCTGCTGCGCCTGACCAAGAAACTACTCCGCCATGTGCCCCAGCTGGAAATGCTGCTCGACCAGCTCGATAGCGCCAGCGATCTGGTTGCCACGGTGGGACCGATCAGTCGCGAGATGGTTGCACGCATCACTCTACTGATGGAAGAGCTTGAACAACGTGGATACTTTGCCTTTGCGCGTGGCGGCGCGCGGCTGGCGGATAATGTTGTATCCTCCTTTACTGAGGAGGACGTCAACCGCCTGGGCGATAACATTGTCCTGATTCTCAACACCGTCAAGGATATGACCCAGCCAGAGATCATGCACTTCGTCCGAAACACTTTGCTGCTTGCAGAGGATGAGGTCAGCAAGCCGGTGGATACCTCCCTGTTCAGCCTGATGCGCCAGATGGGAGACCCAGCGGTGCGGCGTGGCTTAGCGCTCACCTTGCGCGTCTTGCGAGCAGTTGGCGTGCAGGGCGGTAACGGTCAAAGCTCAGTACGACAATAGGATAACAGAGCATTCACGCTCATTTTGGAAAAATTCGGAGGAAATAAAATGGTAACCAAAACAATTGCAGGAATTTCTGTTGATGTGAACGAAGAAGGATTCATGACCAATCCCGCGCAATGGAATGAACAAATCGCTGCTGAGATTGCCAAGGAAGAGGGCATTGCTGAACTGAGCCCGGAGCATTGGAAAATCATCCAGTTCTGCCGCCAGAGCGCCGGTGCTTCCGGTAAAGCCCCTACCCTACGCCAGATCACCGTCGGCACCGGTATTGGCACCAAGGACCTGTTCAGCCTGTTCCCCAAAGGTCCTGCCAAGAAGGTGGCGCGCATTGCCGGTTTGGGCAAACCCGAAGGCTGTGTCTGACCCGACCCCCTAACCTAACTATACACGCAAGGAGAGGATTCCATGACCGAAGATCGCAAAATCGCATTTATTTGCTCGAAAGGCACGCTGGATATGTCCCTGCCGGCGTTGGTGATGGGCTGGGCAGCGCTCGGTAACGGCATCGATGTCACCATCTTCTTCACCTTTTGGGGACTGGATATCATCAACAAGCATCGCGTTGATCACCTTGAGATTGCCCCGGTTGCCAATACCAGCATGAAAATGAGCATGATGGGCGTGCCGGGGAATCTGGGTATCCCCAACATCATGGGCGTACTGCCCGGCATGACCGCCTTCGCCACCAAGTTAATGAAGGACAAAATGAAAGCCCTCGAAGTGCCCCCCGTGCGGGAATACCTGCAAATGCTGGTGGACGCCGGCGCCAAACTGTACGCCTGCAAGATGTCGGTGGATATGATGGGGCTGACCAAAGCCGATTTTGTCGATGGCGTGATCGACATTGTTACCGCTGGCGACTTCATGGACATGACCGAAGGCGCTCAAATCGTTTTTATCTAATCCCTGGCATTACCAACATCGGGCTGGTCCAGTTCGGGGAAAACGGTTCAGCCATTTTTCACCACAGCCCATCCCTATTCGGGATGGGCTGTGGTCTTTTTTAGTAATCGCACACCCCTCACTATTTTTTCGCCTCAACCTAAAAACTGGCGCAGGCTGGCTGCTTGTAAAATCAACTCATCCAGATTTTGGAAACGATTTTTCTGCACGGCTTCACTGACCAGACGGCTAATGTGTTGGTGTTCCTCGTCCGGCTGGTAGTCAATGTTCAGCCGCTCTATCGCGTCGCGCAAACCCACCGGCATAAAGACGCTGTCCAGAAGGGTGTAACGCAGTGCTTCAGACAGGTCAGCATCGAAATTCAGGTAGGTATGGCGCAGGAATTTCAGGTCATCGGCGGTCAATGCCTGCAAGCCGAGCAGCTCAGGCGGGATACCCAGTGTGTATAGCGAGGACGTAAACGAAATGGCGCGCGGCAGGCTAACACCGTTAACGCTGCGTGAATAGCCGAACAAGCCGATGTGCAGTTTACGTTTGCGCCGCCGGGGCACATAGGCAGCAATGTTGTTGATCAGCCCGGCTAACTGGGCAACCTGCTCACGGTAGGCACAGGTGTATTTTTCCATAATCTCCAGGCAGCGGCTCTCATCCACCACCTGGGCAGGTTGGCGCGGTAATTCGTGCAGGCGGCGCACTGCATCGGTGACCTGCATGGCGGGGTAATCGTACTTGAACGCCGACTGGATGGTGAAGGTTTGTGTCGAGGGGTATTCGCGCACCACCCGCTCGACAGTCGGCGGGCGCAAATTGCCACGGAACGGCGCCGATCCAACCCCCATGATCGGGTAAATGGCTACGCCTAGCCGCTGGGACAATGCTTCCAGCCGCTGCAGTGCAATTTTATTAGCCAACACGGTACTAACCAGCCCGGAGTTCATCGCCGGATCGGAGCGCGCCAAGAAAACACGGTGATAGTCGAGCGGTTTGTCGCGCAGGTAGGTTTCCATCACTTCCGCCGCAAACAACATGTGATCAACCGCTTCGAACAGCGGGATGACGTTGATTTGAGCCGGGCGAAATTCGCCCAGCCATTCGCCGATAGTAATGTCCATTCCCGGCAGGTACTGGTTGTTGCGACCAGCAACAAAATGGCGGTAATAATGATAGATGCGGTTCAACTCATCCGCCGATATGGTCATCGGCAGAATAACTTCGTAGATCGGCGGCGGGCTGTCTGGGTTGAACAGCACCGCGGCGTCATAAGAACGCGGTATGCTGCCCAGGGTCTCCAGTAGAATTTTGGCTTCGCTTTTCTCGACCGCCGGGTTGGGAATGCGCGGGGTGATGAACACTTGCTCGCCAATTTTGGTCTGGCGAAAGTAGGACCCGTAGGTGGTGAGTAATTTCTTGATGACGAAATTGTCCACCTCCTTGCCCTCGTAATCCCACATTTGTTCATCGCAGCCAAGGTGCGAGAAGACATAATAGGCTTCCTGCACCTCGTCCTCGCCTTTCAGCTCGGGCTGCTCGGAAAAGAACGGGATTTGCACGTTGTCGGGATGCTGAGTGCTCATACAACGGGGGATGACCGGCGGCATTTTTATGACCTCTATTCGATTAAACTCTAAAATGGGTGAAAAATACAGGATTCGCCAATTATACCGGGAATAACCCAATCCGGTGTATTCACTTTCTTCTTAAGGAAGCACAGAAAGGCAATGGCGGATGGCGGGTAAGGCTTGCTCCACCCAGCGGGCATACATTTTACCGGACGGATGCAGCCCGTCGTCCGAGATCAGGCTCGGGTCGGCAGCAGCCTGGCGAGAGATGGGGGTGATATCCACGTACACGACCCTCGCCTGCTCCGCTTCGGCGGCGTTGACGCGGTTGAAGCGGTCAATGGCAGCCGCGACCTGTCCACGTTCTACCCCAAACTGGCTCGCCAGCGGCGTCACACCCCAATCGGGTATGGACAGTACCAGCACGCACTCCGGGCGGTTGCCGCTGAACTCCAGCGCCTGCTCGAGCAAACCGCCAAACTCTTCACCGTAGCGCTGCTCGTCATAACCGCGGAACTGGTTGTTGACCCCGATCAAGAGGGTCACCAGCGAGTAGGGCGGTTGCAGGTCGGCAGCCTGGATGCCCTCCGCCAGTTC
>DAOUMN010000062.1:0-43854 GCA_034411135.1 Bellilinea sp. | reverse complement strand
CGTTCCGAAACCAGGAAAATCTCTCATAACCCGGAGGTCAGTGGTTCGAATCCACTCCCCGCTACTAAAGTCAAACCAGAGTCCGTCGGGCTCTGGTTTGACTTTAGCCTGGCGCCTCCATCACGGTTAGGTCTTGGCTCAAGAGTACTTCGGCTTCCCGAAGCTTGGTGATGATCTGTTCTGAACTAAATTGCTTCCTTGGCATTTTGCCTGCCTCCTTTTGTCCTGATCGCAACTCATTCCTTGGATTAGTTTTTAGAGGGCAGGTCATGTCAGTTTAGTGAATTATTAATAGACCAGTGGAACAATCCTTTTCGTCCGTTTTCGATAACTTAAGTAAGCTTCTCCCAGTTGTTCGATCATGAATCTTTCCTCAACTTTTATTCGGTACAGATATCATCATGACAAAAACGGATATCCAGTTGGATAACGAGGTTGAAACACCAATCTGAATTCTCGTTCTTCCTCATATATTTCCTGAGCAGCGGCATATGCCAGCGCCGAAGGGGCGTGGCATCCGACGATAGCCGGGGCTTCATGGATAAGTGCATTGTTCGTTAGCACTTCAATCATGAACAGGGCATAGTCCACCCGGTGGGTGATATCACTGGCGAGAACTGGATCGCCCACGTGCCACCACCACACCAGCAGCCCCTGGCTCTCGCCCTCTTATAAGTCACTGCCGCGCACAACCGTCCAGCGCGTGCTGCATCATATGCCTGCCGGGTTTGCCAGATGCCCCAACAATGAAGATCTTCATTTTTCTCTCCTTATTCTGATGAATGATTTCCCACCAGAATAACAACACTACCCTTTTTATGCCCTTCTTCAACATAGCGGTGCGCCTCAGCAGCCTGTTCCATTGGATAGCATCGGTCAATGATCGCCTGGATTTTGCCGGCTTCCATCAACTCTTTGACAGAATTTAGATCCTCCAGGCTTCCGGTAGCAACCGCACAAATCACCCGTCGACCGCTGCTCGAACGGACAGTCCACAACATTTGCATCAACTGCTTCATCTTGAAGCTGACATAAAGAAGGATCCCGTTGGGTTTAAGAGCGTTTTTACAGCGGGTAAAATCGCTTTTACCCAGGATGTCAAGGATCAGGTCGTAGGTTTCGCCGTTTTGGGTAAAATCTTCCACAGTATAGTCAATGACGTGGTTTGCCCCCAGCGATTTGACCAATGCCAGACGCGGAGTGCCGCACACTCCGGTCACTTCTGCACCAACATGCCTGGCAATCTGCACCGCAGCGGATCCAATTCCGCCGGAAGCGCCGTTGATCAGCACTTTTTGTCCTCGCTGGAGATGGGCTTTTCGCAGCAGACTTAACGCCATGATTGCGCCATAGGGAACCGCCGCGGCTTGCTCGTAGGTCGTCCGAGCCGGTTTGATAGCTACCGTGCCATTTTCAGGCATACACAAATACTCAGCATACGTCCCCATGTCCTGTCCACGATAGCCAAAGACAGGGTCACCTGGCTTGAATCGCGTTACTGCGCTGCCGATTGCTTCTACATCCCCGGCAAACTCATTACCCAGGATTTGATTTTTAGGCTGGTTGAACCCAAACGACAGCTTAGCCAGTAGCCATACTATAAAGGGCATATTGAATTGGCGGGGAGAAATAGCACAGTAGTTGCGTGCCATCAAATCGCCGAAATTTACGGTGGTCGCATGGACACGGATCAGGACTTCGTTATCGTTGGGTGTGGGTTTATTCATTTCTTGAAGATGAAGAACCTCAGGCGATCCATAGTTTGTGTAAACAATTGCTTTCATTTCTTAATTCCTTTGATCATTTGTTGTTGGGTGTAGGCTACTATCCAGGTTATTGGTGTCTGGCAATCCGCACACCGTGTCTGGAGCGTGCACGACTGGCTTGACTGTTCTCACACCGATCAGGAGCAGGTAGAGAATACCAGCCACTCTTGCGATACTTTTGGGCGAATTCATATCGGTCTCTCCTTTTATTGATCTACATACTATTTTTTATGACGCCTCGCTCGGGTTGGCACGCATCAATACGATTGCCAGTCCGACGAACCAAACGATCTGTCCCAGACCAAACAGGGCAACAAGAGCGTTCAGCGCTGGAATGATCGTGATGATGCCCACCGCGCCGATAAACACGCCGATGATATTCAGCCATTTGGGAAGCCCGCCTATCCGCAAAGCTGCCAGGCTGACCAATAGTGTCAACACTCCGCCGAGGATTTCGCCATTGGCGTTACCCAACCCGTTGGTAATCGCCTCAATCGCCTGATGGGTCAACGCAGCCTGACCGGGGTCTTTGGCGTATAGAGCAACGATGGTAGCGAGTCCCGCGTTTGCAGCCATGCCGCTGGCAATGAGCGATCCAGCCCAAATGATCCCGATTGCCAAAGCCACTTGCATGAGCGCCGGTGCGCCGGTCTTCAAGCGGTTATACAATACCAGCGTCAGAACAATCAGCGCAAAGCCATAGAACACGTACATGAGTAGATTGGTCGAAAAGATGATCTCTTGTTTTTCGACCAGCATAGCCACCTGTTGCGCCGGGTCAGAGATGCTGGGGTAATCCAGAACGATGAGGAAGAGAACCATTCCAACCACGTAAGCGATTGCAAGATACAATGCGGCATAACCACCGAATTTATGTAAAGATTTCATTCGATCTCCTCTTAAGAAACACTCTGAATAACTTGCTTTGGATGAAACTGCTGGATATAGATCAAGGCGGACGATGAATTATGTCTTGCGAACCTCCTTATTGCCTGGACTGGCAGGATTTACCGAGATTAAGGTCAAGCCAAAATCCCGTACTTTTTTGAGTATGCCATGCAGAGTGGCTTGATCCGCCACAGCACCGCTCAACAGCGTGTTACCGTTATCTTCCAGCGTGATCGTCAAACCTTCAAACCATTCAGCCCACCGGTCATCCAGGTGTCCTTTGAGACGAATTTCGTAGGATGGATACTGAGCCTGTTTTTTGTCGAATGTTGGGTCGCCGCTCATTATCTGCATCGCGCTTCTCCTTTTCGTTGTTTTCCTGTCCAAAGGATATCGCCGCAGGTGACGAGGTGTCATCAACACATGTGTTGATTGATATGTTGATTCATAATCAGGTAGTAGCGATGGGATGAAAAATGCCCTGGCAAGTGGTTCGAATGACCTACCAGGGCTAAAGTTGATGATTTCACATCTCTACAATATACCGAGTTCCTCTGCGCGGCGCACAGCAGCCCGGCGATTATTCACCCCCAGCTTTTTGAAAATATGATGAGTATGAGTGCGCAAAGTGTAGAGCGACACGAACAATTGTTGGGCAATTTCTGGACCGCTTAACTCACTACGCAGCAGTCGGAGTACATCCAGCTCGCGCTCGCTTAATGGCTCGACTACTTCAATTTTTTTTGGGTGGATCGCTGAATATGGTGCACCCACCAGTGGTGTAAAAGCAGCCAGCAGTTTATGCATATACTTGCTTAGTGGATGGTCCCGGTTGTGCGATAGTTTTTCAATCAAACATTGCATTACTTCCCCCTCATCCACAAAGATGCGCATATACCCTTCCGGTTCGGCAAGGATCAGGGCACTTTCCAACGCAGCCATTGCACGTGGCAGGTCACCTTGCGCCTGATGCGTCAATGATTGTAGAACCTTGATCTCGATTACGCTGCCTTTTCGCCCGCCCTCTTCTGCGGCATGCAAAAGGCGCTCCAGCAGTCCCAAAGCCGCCTCCAGACCGCCTCCTGAAGGATTGATCCTGAATTGGGCAACCAGCAGGCGGGCAAGTGTGAGGTGCTCAAATTCATGTGAATAGCTGAGCTGATCATCAGTGGATAGGCACTGTGCACGCGCCCATGCCAATGCCTCGGACACCCTGCCCTGTCGCAGCCATGTACGCGCTTTCAGCGCCCCAATGGAACGGTCGGGGAGCGGATTTCTGACGTACTGGCGTTCCGCCTCATCCAATAGTGTGAGAGCATCCGCCAAGTCGCCCTGGGCTTCTTTGATGCGTGCTTGTGCAATGCACAAGCGGTGTTGCCAGCCGGTCAGTGCCCCACGCTCGCCCAGTTGCCGGGCTGTTTGTAAGTGCTGTACCGCGCCTTCCAGATCGCCCTGCTCACAAAGCAATTCGCTCAGTCCTCGGTACAAATCCGATGCGCCCAGAAAAACCGTTACACCTCGCTTCGCTGCAAGTTGCAATGACTGCTGATAAGCACTGACCGCCTCCCATAGGCGTCCCTGTATCAGGAGGATATTTGACAGGATATAGGTAATGCTGATAGCATTGGCAATGTTGTTGGCTTGCCACATCAGTTCTCGAAATTTGAGAAATTGTTTTTCCGCGGCAGGTAAATTGCCCTCGGCATATTCAGCCATGCCCAGCAGGGCGGTCGCCTGCGTGCGATGGACAGTTTTATTCTCTGCGACAAGTTCCAGCGCCTGCATCGCATACATTTTTGTGGCGGAGATATCGCCCAATGCCAGGGTGCGATAGGCGCGGGCGGCAGCAATCGAAGCGGGTAATACCCGGAACTCAGCTGTATCCACAACCACCATCTCGGCAGGTGAATGCTCGGATGGCTTTTCTGGTAGGTTCAGCCAGCGTTCGGCATCTTGCAGACGGGTCTCACTGGCTTCGATTTGACCAATCGCCAGCAACGCCCAGGCGTAGCCCACGCACAGCACCGGTCTGGCGCGGATGATCTCCTCAGGCAAAGCATTTGCCCAAACCAGCCAAGCGGCAGATTGGTAAGCCAAATCCATTTCCAGCCAGACTTCTTCGATCAAGGCTGCCGCCCGCTCAAAATCCCTGGCTGCCAGGGCGTGAAGAATAGCCTCGCCTGGCAGATCATTTTGCTCAAACCAGATACTTGCCCGCCGGTGGAGAGTGGACGCCTGGTCGGAATATGCTTCGCCAAGGAACGCTTGTAGGACTTCGGCAAAGAGATGATGATAACGGTACCATTGACACTGATCGTCTAGTGGAACAAGAAACAGGTTGCTACGTTCCAGGATTTCCAACATCGCTTTGCCATCTTCTCGGTTGGTAACGGCATTACAAAGAGGAGCACATAAACGGTCAAGAAGGGAGGTTTGCAACAAAAAACTGCGAACGTCGTCAGTCTGTCGGTGTAAGACCTCTTCGACCAAGTAGTCCAGCACAAAGCGATGGCTGCCCGTGAAAGACTGAATAAAGCTGGTCGTGTCCTGGCGATTCTGCATGGATAAAGCAGCCAATTGCAATCCCGCGATCCAGCCTTCGGTGCGAGTTTCCAATGCAGATATGTCCTCCATCGAGAGAGCTAAACCCATCGTCTGGTTGAGAAATTCGGAAGCTTCGGAGAGGGTAAAACGGAGATCATCTGCGCGCAGTTCGATCAACTGATCCCGTGCACGCAATCGGGCAAGGGGTAGATGCGGATCCTCACGCGTGACAACGACCAGATGCATCGGTGATGGCATGTGATTGAGCAGGAAAGCGAGGACTTGATCAACGGCTTGGGTATCAATCAAGTGATAGTCATCGAGAACAAGAATGAAATGTTCCCGGATGGTGGTGATTTCATTGAGCAAGTTCGTCAAAATTACTTCGGCTGGCGGCAGTTGAGCGGAGGCAAGGGTTGCCAGCAACCCCTCACCGATCCCTGCCTGAATGGTTTGC
The DNA here is from genome assembly GCA_034411135.1 of Bellilinea sp. Classification (GTDB taxonomy): domain Bacteria; phylum Chloroflexota; class Anaerolineae; order Anaerolineales; family Anaerolineaceae; genus Bellilinea. The sequence continues at coordinate 38,199 of DAOUMN010000062.1, read as the reverse complement.
AACGCCGCAACCACGTAAGAAAGAAAACGCCCCGGATCGTTGTCCCCCTCATCTAACGACAACCACGCAACCGAAGTTCCACAACTGGCTATCCATTCACCGACCAGTGTGGTTTTGCCAAAGCCTGCGGGAGCGGAGATTAGGGTCAGCCTGGAACCAGATGAGAGCCCCTCGTTCAAGTGGTGGATCAGGCGCGGGCGCAGGACAATACCGGAGCGGGGCAGGGGCAGGTACAGCTTGGTAGTCAGAATAGGTGCGGGCATTCAAAAATTCATTATACATCCCTCCCACTTGTAAGGGAGTAAAATAACGAAAATAACAATGAATGAATAAAGCACCTGGCAAACCCACGGGCAACAGCTACGATACGGATATCAATCAACTACTGCTGCGTGCCGGGTAAGTGTAAACCAGAGTTCATAAGGAACCACTTAATTTTCGGTTGATATTTTGGGTATGGCTTATCTGCAAAAGTACAAGGATTTTTTGATCGCGACGGAGGAACGATTAAAGCACTATAGTGCGGCTTTAGTGAAAGACAGATTGAGTATCTTTGCCCGCTATCTTCCCGAAAAACCCAAAATTCCATACTACCCGTATTGAAGTAATCCAAGGCGGATAATATGATCTGATCTATAAGCAAGTTCCTTTACTGCGCACCACTATTTTAACCTGCTTCAATAAAGGCCGGTTGGCTCGGCTATTAACCAGCCAACGACACGGGACAATCGTTTTACGGCGAAACCGCACTGAGAATCGGGCCGCCGTTGAGCACTTCGGCGGGTACGCTGTCGGCAAATTGGGCAAAATTGGCAATGAACATCTCCGCCAGATTGCGCGCCTGAAGATCGTATGCATGGACATCTGCCCAGGTGTGGCGCGGGTTGAGCACCTCACTGGGCACACCAGGGCAGGATTGCGGCACCAGCACTCCAAACACTGGATCGGGTGTGCAGGCCACGTCATCCAGCCAACCGGATAACAGGCTGTCCACCATGGCGCGGGTATAAGCAATCTTCATCCGCTGACCTACACCGTACGGTCCGCCCGTCCAGCCAGTGTTGACCAGCCAGCAACGCGACTGGTGCTGGCGGATCTTCTCGCCCAGCAGACGGGCATATACCATCGGGTGATGCACCATGAACGGACCGCCAAAACAGGTGCTGAAGGTCGCCTTGGGCTCTTTGACGCCTTTCTCCGTACCGGCAACCTTGGCGGTGTAACCGGAGAGGAAATGATACATGGCTTGTTCGGGAGTCAGCCGTGAGATGGGTGGTAAAACGCCAAAGGCATCCGCCGTCAGAAAGATGACATTTTTTGGATGCCGTCCCATACCCGACGGCTCGTAATTTCCAAGCTCACTCAACAGATATGAAGCGCGGGTATTCTCAGTGATGGTCTCATCCGTCAAATCAATTTTCCGGGTGACCGGATCGATAATCACGTTTTCCAGGATGGTTCCAAAACGGCGGGTCATGGCAAAGATCTGCGGTTCATCCTTGGCAGACAGACGGATCACTTTTGCGTAACAGCCGCCCTCGAAATTGAACACTCCGTGGTCGCTCCAACCGTGTTCGTCATCGCCGATCAGGCGCCGTTTGGGGTCCGCCGACAGGGTGGTCTTGCCGGTACCGCTCAAGCCAAAGAACAGGGCAGTATCCCCATCTGCGCCGATGTTGGCAGCACAGTGCATCGGGAAGATGCCCTGCAAGGGAAACAGGTAATTCAACACAGTAAACACCGTTTTCTTAATTTCACCCGCATAGCGCGTACCCGCAATGATCGCCAGTTTTTGCCCCAGGTGAATGGCAATAACCACATCCGATCGCGTGCCGTCAATACCTGGTTCCGCCTCGAAGCCAGACGCAACCAGCACAGTAAACTCGGGAGAAAACTCGTGCTGCGGCTCATTTTCGGCATGCAGAAACATATTGTAAGCAAACAGACTTTCCCAGGCTGTGTCGGTTATGATCCGCGCCGGAAAGCGGTAAGCCGGGTCAGCCCCGCCGTAGCAATCCTGAACAAACAACTCCTTCTGGCGGAAATACTCCAGCACACGTCCTTTGAGCACTTCGAACTTCTCCACCGGGAAGGACTTATTCGCACTTCCCCACCAGATATGCTCCTGGCTAGAAGGTTCGCGGACAAAAAATTTATCGTTGGGCGAACGGCCGGTGCACTTTCCCGTGTAGATCACCAGCGGACCTCCTTCCGCCATCATCGCCTCCCGGCGCTGAATGACTTCCTCATAGAGTAATGGCGGGGTAAGGTTGCGGTGCACTTTTTTGGCGTGCAGCATGATCTTGGTAATCAATTCGAATTGGGGACCAGCTTGATCAAGCATCAGGTTCTCTCCAAAATATGTGAGACGGATTGGATCGCGGTCAGATTTCCCGCCGGGCTATTCGCAGCCGGTAAGTAGCGCAAGTACCGCCATGCGCACCGGTCCTCCATTGGATGCCTGGCGAAAATAGGCTGCCCCTTCATACGTATCGACATCTCGCGAAATCTCATCCACCCGCGGCAGGGGATGCAAGATGGTTATTCCTGGTTTGGCATCGTGGATCAGATCGCGGGTGATCACATACGTGCCGCGCAGGCGATTGTAATCTTCGGGGTCGGCAAAGCGTTCCTTTTGCACACGGGTCATGTACAACACGTCGCTCTTCGCCACAGCTTCATGCAGATCGGGAGTCTCGAAAACCTCAATGCCTTCATCGCGCAGTGCCTGGGTGATTTCCACCGGCATGCGCAACTCCTGAGGGGAGACAAAATAAAAACGCGGTCCATACTTGCCCAGCAGCCAGGAAAGGGAATGGACTGTTCGCCCGTTGAGTAAATCCCCTGCCAGTGTAACGGTAAGGTTATTCAACCGCCCTTTTTCCTTTTGGATGGTGTAAATATCCAGCAATGCCTGGGTGGGGTGCTGACCGGAACCATCCCCGCCATTAATGACCGGGACGTTTGCGCCTTCCGCCAATTCGTGCGCACTGCCTTCATTCATATGGCGGATGACCGCAATGTTGGCATACCCATCGATCATTTTCCCAGTGTCGTACAACGTCTCGCCTTTCACCGCCGAACTGGAGGTTTTAGCATCCGGAACGGAGACAACCTGCCCGCCCAGCCGCAGCATGGCGGTTTCGAAGGACAATCGGGTATGGGTGGATGGTTCGTAGAACAGCACCGCCAGGATCTTGCCAGCCAGGTTGTTCAACTGCCCACCGGCAGCCAGCACGTGTTCGAATCGCGCGGCAGTTTCCAGTATCAGGCTGGCGTGTTCCAGCTTGATATCTTTGACATGCAACATGTCTTTTCCCGCTAGCACACTTGTCATTGGATCTTGTTCTCCTGTTTTTTTACGGATATGAACAATTTTTGACCAGAACTGACAAGACTCAATTGTTACAAACTTCCCGGAACAATCTTAAGCAACACCCTGCCACCCATTGGTAGATGGAATGCATGTTGCTACCAGAATATCAATCTACCTTAACCATCGCTGCATGTGCAGCCTGCTTAAATTGTACCCAATTTTTCGCCAATTCTACCCACCGGAATGACCAGAGGTTACTGCCAAAGTGAAATCCATCCTCTCAATTCAACCCGGTCACGGCTATAATTGAACCTTAAACGAGCCCACATCGCCATCGAAGAAGCCATCCATGCAGCCCTTATCCAAAACAATTCGCTCCCGCCGCTTCAGCCTGATCCTGCTGACTTATGTCGCTTTTATCGCCCTGGGTATGCCCGACGGCTTGCTGGGTATTGCCTGGCCCTCGATGCGTGCCAGCTTTTCCTTGCCGCTGGATGCGGTTGGCGCACTGCTGATCATGGGCACCGCCGGTTACCTGACCTCCAGCTTCTTCAGCGGTAAGCTGATCGCCCGCCTGGGCGTCGGTCGTGTGCTGGTCTCCAGTACTGCATTGACCGGATTTGCGCTGATCGGCTATACCTGGTCACCGGCGTGGGGGCTGGTGTTGGTGATGGGCGCTGCGGCTGGCTTGGGGGCAGGAGCCATTGATGCCGGTTTGAACACCTACGTTGCGGCGCACTTCAGCGAAGGCTTGATGCAATGGCTGCACGCCAGTTACGGCATTGGCATCACTTCCGGTCCCATCCTGATGACCGTAGCGTTGAATTCACTCGGCGCATGGCAGCCCGGCTACCTGGCAGTTGGCGCTTTCCAGCTGGCAATGGCTGCCTGCTTCGTCCTGACCTTGCCGTTATGGGCGCAAAAAGCAGCACCGGCACAGCCAGATCAACCCCGTGCGCTGACCGATTACAAAACCCCATTGGCAGAAACGCTGCGCCAGCCGGGTGTATGGTTAAGCATGCTGCTGTTCTTCCTGTACGTTGGTGCAGAGGTTTCGCTGGGCACCTGGTCGTACACCCTGCTGACTGAAAGCCGCGCAGTTCCCTCACAAGCAGCCGGGTTGTGGGCAGGCAGTTATTGGGCAACCTTTACACTCGGACGCATCCTGGCGGGAGTGTACACCAAACGCATTGGCAATCATCTGCTGGTAGTTGCCAGCCTGTCAGGTGCACTGGCAGGATCGGCGCTGTTGTGGTGGAATCCAGACATGTGGGTAAACCTGCTGGCGGTTGCAGTGATTGGTTTTGCCATTGCGCCGGTCTTTCCAGCATTAATCTCCGCTACCAGCCAGCGAGTCGGCATCCGCTATTCCGCCAATACCATTGGGATGCAAATCGCCGCCGGTGGCTTGGGGTCTGCTGCTATCCCAGCGTTGATCGGCGTCCTTGCCCGTCAGACCTCGCTGGAAGCCATTCCGGTCTGCTTCGTCGTCCTGTACGCTGCCCTGCTCGGCTTGTTAGGGCTGGCTGCGCTGCCCAAACCAAACCCAGCATGAAGCAACCCCGCTCAGCAGATAATTGGCTAAAACCCCGCTATCGAGTTTGAGCGCGTTCCTTACTTGGCTGGCTGCAAATAATATTCTTTTAAATCTCCTTCAGCTGTCCAACCGCTGTTGCCAGGGATGTTGTCAGCCCAAATTTTCCAGAATACCAGCCCATCCGCACAAACTGGACCATCCAATATCTTAAAACTGGTCCGACGGTGAATTTCTCCGATCACGGTGCTGCTTTTGGAAGGTTCCGCTCGCACCCGGTTAGGGATTACATCGATGACTTCTGCAAAAGCGCCAATTTCCAGACGAGTCCAGCTATTGGAACAATCGTCCAATTTATCAACCGGGGTTGATTCGGGTGCACCTACCATCAAGGGGGACCATGCCGGTGAAAAAAACTGTCCCTGCAGAAGTGGGCGGCTTGTACCGCTTGCCACATGCAAAATCCACAACCCGCGCCTGCCGTCAGCAAAATTTTCGAAGACGATGTATTTTCCATCCGGCGACCAGGTGAACAAGCGCACTATGTCTTCTTTAGACGAAAGCAAGCGCATACTGCCGCCCTTGGCTGGCTGGCTATACAGCGCATTATCGCGAACAAAAGCCAAATATTCCCCGCTGGGTGAGTAATCCGGGAAGGTATTAAACCCACCCGTGACAATCACCTTGGGGTTGCCTTCCTGGGCACTGATTTCGTAAATGGAGCCATCTGAATAGCGGGCATAGACGAGCATATCCGAGTTTGGGGACCAGTCCAGATCGCGACAATCACCACACCGTTCGGTCAATTGAACCAAATCCGAACCATCTGCATTCATCACAAATATTTCGGGGAAAGAATTCGTTGTCCGAGACTCCCCAACGAAGGCAATCCGTTTCCCATCAGGCGAAAAAACCGCAAAACTGGCGGTCATATCCTGGCTGGACACACTTTGAACTACCCCGCTGTCCATAAAAAGGCGATAAACAGTTGGGTGTGCCGTGTTGCTAAAGAGAACACTCTTGCCATCTGGCGACCATGAAAACTTGTTGAGCGGATTGATACCGTTCTCTTGCGAATGCTCGTATGTCCATTGGGTGGGAGAACCATCCGCTTTGATGGATTTGACTGTCCACCAATCGGTCAGGTACACAATAGGACCGTAGGAGAGCAATTGTGCGTCGTTGAAAACATCAGACGGTATTTTTTTGGGAGGGGCTGTCGCCGTGCGCGTTGGTACTTTAAGGGTTGAGGTTAATGAAGCGGGAGTGATAGAAGGAATGACTGAAGGTAAGGCTTCCATTGTTGGCTGGCGCGTTTCGGTTGGTAAGGGCAGTGATACCACTGTTGGGGAACTTACCATTGGGAGGTTACTTGCTGGCGGAGTAACCGGCAGTTGAGACGGCGAAGAGGCACAGGCAGCCAACAAAGCCGAAATGCAAGTAAAAACAACCGTGCTTCGAAGCAACATCTTCATCCCCTCCCATATTTCATTAATCAAAAATCAAACTGGTATTCCGGGGGCATCCACCATCTGATTCATCTCTTGATGATAATCCACTCCTCCCCAACGAGTAAAAAGACCCCTTTCAAAATGATTTTATTATAAAAAAAAACTAAATCAAGCTTATTCCCACATTCCTGCGAAAAGAAGCTTGAACTAAAGTTGTCGCACGGATAAATCATAAATGTTTTGAATTGAAATTCTCCACGATAATGTGGTAGAGTCCACTATCGTATCCAATAAAGCCTTAACCGGACTAAATCCATCTGACCCTTCCGCGGCTACAGTTATTTTTGGTAAAGCGCATGTCACTCAAGCGTAATTTGTCCCTGGTCTTTGCTCTAATCCTGCTTGCGCTTGGTACCGCCCCAGCCGAACCGCCGCTGCTCCCCGCGGCAGATGAAACCCGGGCTGAACTGGCAGCTGCCTTTTATGATCGCCTAGGCTCCACTGGCAACAACCACCCCCTCACCTTCGATCTGTTCACACCGGAACTGGATGAAGCCTTCATCACCGCCGATGGCAACGCCGCGGTGCTCTGGTTGGCGCTGCGCGACGACTCCGGGCGGCTCCTGGCAACCGAACCTGGGCTGGTACTGGCGCGGCGGAGACCCACCGGCTGGGAAGTGCTGCTGCCTGGCGACCCCGCCTGGGACGAGCTGCTCACCACCCTGCCCGAAAATGCCTTGCCCGCCGAGTTGCAGCCTCGACCCGCCGGTGTAACACTCAGCGACGCGACTATCCAGGCTCCGCTGACCGGCTACTATCTGCCGTATGCCGCCGGTACCGCGCGCTGGATGGAGGGCTCAATTAGCCATTTTCAGAGTTTCCCGCAACGGGGTTATCCCTCGTGTTCAATCGATTACTGCCGCTATGCTTATGATTTCACCGATTCTGGTCATTTCCCCTTGCTGGCATCTAAGGAAGGGCGCGTGGTCGGCACGAAAGACTCGTGCGCAGACGGCAACCCCTATTGCACCAATTACATCGTTCTGTACAATCCCGGCGAGAACACCTACCAGATTTACATCCACCTTGCCAATGGGACAATCCCCGACAAGTTGACCGCCGGTACGTGGGTCGTGCGCGGTCAATACATTGGTGATACCGACGACACCGGCTACAGCACATCTGAGCACGTTCATTTTATGGTCACCAACAGCATTTGGATGAGCAACAGTGGTTATTACTGGGGACGTTCGGTGGATATCCGCTTCGCGGATGTGCCGATCAACAACGGCATCCCGCGCAGTTGTTATGAGGTCACCCACTTCCCAATCTACGACGGTGCAACCGAATGCCTGGGCAATAAAGCCGATCCGCTCAACCCTGCCAATGACTGGTTCGTGTCCGGCAACATTGGTGCATTCCCGCCTACCGGCAACCTGACCCGACCGGCGCCGGGTGCAGCCGTGCTGGGCGGGATCAATCCGCTGATTGACGTCACTGCCAACGCCAGCGATGACGTCCGCGTTGCGGCGGTCAGCCTGATGGTCAAGGTTAACAACCAGTGGGTTGAGGCGGAACCTCGCATCTTCCAGCCTCAATCAGGCACAAATGGATACGACTGGGACGTCGATCTGTGCAAGGTGGCACCGCTGCACGGTACGGTTGAAGTAGCGCTGCGCGTGGCGGATCATGAAGGCAACGTCGCACTTGCATTGAGCCCGCGCACCATCCAGGTCGACCATGCCTGCCCGCCGCCGGTCAGCCAGTTGAACCCGGCGCAGGTGTTCGATTCGACGGCTGTACGCCTGTCCTGGCTGGCAACCGACAGCGGGGCTGGATTTGGCGGTTTCGAGGTACAATGGCGCAGCGCAGGGGACATATGGAATGATTATGGATATATGGATACCGTCCTAATCCCCGGTAACCAACGCTCATTCTGGTTTATCGGTGAGCCGGGCGGCTCCTACGATTTTCGCCTGCGCGCGCTGGACATCAACAATCAAGCCGAAGCCTGGGCTCCCAGCAATGTAGCCGAGACCAGCGCAGTTTTACCCGCAACCTGCAATGCGGATACCCACGAGCCAGATAACACCTTCACACAGGCACGCAATTTGAACCCCGGCAACGCGGCACAAGGAAACCTGTGCCCCACAGCCGACCCGGATTGGTTCCGCATTGAGATACCTATACCTGCCCTCTACCTGGCACGGGCAAACTCACTCAGCGGCGGCGCGGCAGTACGGCTCTCCCTGTATGCCGCTGATGGCACAACCTTGCTGGCAAGCAACCAGGCACCCGCCGCGGGAGAGACTGCCTGGCTGCGCTTCGAACCGACCGCTGCCGGCATACACTATATCAAGGTCGAACCACTCACGCCGACCCTGATAGGCAGCAACGCGATCTACAGCCTGTGGGTCGGCGAGGTAAAGGATACCTTCCTGCCACTGATGATGCGCTAGTTCAATTGGCAAAGCTTTTCGCCAGCGACTGCCCCCAGGCTTTAATAACTTCCCAGTCACGGTAATCACCCGCCGTCGCCTGCACTACAATCATCACAAACGCCGCCTGCCACCACTTCAGACGAAACATCTCCAGCTTGCCGTTGAAGAACGCTACATCAAGCGGCTTGACCTCCGGCGCGGCAGCCATCATCGGCTTGAGATAATGCAAGGTGGTGGTAAAGCGTTCCTTAATGCCCAATGAGCCGGACTTTTGTGGAAGGGATGCCAGATTGGGATCAATCGTCAACGCAACCGCTGGGAGCTGTTCATCCACTGGCTGGGTCAGGCGCATAGCGCAGGCAAAATAGGCAATCTTTTTCCTCGCCAGTTCTGCCCGGTGGTCGCGAACAAAGCGGCGAGCAGCGGCATGCCAGCCGAAGATCATCGGCGCCCCAACCACCACCGCGTCATAGCTATCCAGTTCTGTAACCGTGTTGACTTCGCACACATCGGCAAAGTGACCTGCCTTCTTCAACTCATCCGCGACTATTCCCGCCACCTCACCGGTGGAACCCGAATTGGTTGCGTAGGTAACCAGAATCTTACTCATAACCGCGCCATATCGCCTTCCCTGAAGGGTGTTGGTTTAATGTTCAATACTGCCCGAACAGTTTGGCAACAAAGCGGTGGAAAGCGTGCACCGATTTAACCTCACCGGCATACATCAGGATGCATTTCCCCTCCACCGGCGAGACACCAGCCTCGCGGGCAGCAGTTTTTGTTTCGAGGGATTGAGAACCCTGTTGCAACCAGATGCGCCGAATGCCAGCTGCCGCTGCTTCGCGCAGTACCCCCGCGGCTTGGGCAGACTTTACACAGATGATCACCCCATCCGCCTTGCCAGCCAGCTCGCTGACCGAGCCATAGCACTTGTCGCCATCGATCACATCCAAGTGCGGATTGACCCCATACACCTCGAACCCGCGCGCTTTCAATTCTTTATAGATCGACGTTCCAAATTTTTGCTCTGAGTGAGAAACCCCCACCACCGCAAGCCGCCTGGCTTGGATAAAATCCTGAATATTTGCATCCATTTTTTCACCTTGTTTGGAAAATTCGGAAAATAGCTTTCTTAAATATCATACGTAGAAATCGAATAAAGGTTGCGAAAAGGCAATCATGAACAGCTTCTCATTTTTTTACAGTTAATTGGACTTACCTTACACGGGTTGATTTTTCATGCAGAGCCTGATACAATCAGAAATAATATATGTTATATGATATATTATACACTTATTTTGCAACCGTACCCAAGTCAAATGGAGGATCGTGTTCAATGCCAAAAAAATGGGATTTCCGCTATCAAGTATACAAACATCTTCAGGCAAACCAGGCAGCCATCTACGCCGAGTGCAAACAAATCGCCGCTGAAATCGGCATCACATCCGAATTAAGGGGCACCATTGGTTTGACCGGCGCAGTTTCCGGCTGCCACGGCTTGCTCAGCCGCGAAGTAGACGAAGCCATTTCGGCTGTCTCCCGACGGGTAATCCCATCGGCGGTTTTCGACGAGCAAATCCGCGATCTGGTCAAGGCACATTACGGTGATGGATATGACGCAGCACTGGTGAGCACCTGCGAAGCTGCCCTGGCGATTGCCTTCGATGTGCTCTGCATGCCCCCTACCCTGGGCAAGGGGGATAATTACCGCGCTCGGTACCTGGCGCCATACGAACGGCATATGCATCATCAGGGTGCGTACGGCAAGCCTTTCCCCCCGCGCTACAAGGAGGTTAATTCGGAACGCGGAGAAGCTGCCGGTGAATACGGCGTGCAGGGAAAACGCGCCTACAACCTGGACACCGTCTACGTCAAACCGGTCGGCGCTCGCTACGATTGCCATGGCATCAAGTACTGCCCCTGTCCCGATCTGCTGGATGTCAATGGCGAACAGACGGTTCAAAAATTTGCCGCAGTGGCAGCCCGCCACGCCGACAGTATCGCCGGTTTTGCCTCGCTAGGCTACGACACGCCCGGATACGGCTACGGCGACAAAAAAGACGGCGTTCCGGTCGTACAAACTGGCCTGGCTGCCCTGGCAGAACAATACGACGTTCCATACATTGTTGACAATGCCTGGGGCGCACCGTTCATCGGTGCGGATATCCGCGCCCTGGGCTGTGATGTGATCCTATACAGCATGGACAAAGCCGCCGGCGCGCCTACCTGCGGCTTGATTATCGGCAAAGAGGAAGCAATGGTGCCCATCCGCCGCGCCATTGGCATTCATGGCGCGCGTTACGGCACTCTATCCTCGCACGGAAAGGCAGCCTACGTGGGTTATGATCCCGGCAAGGAAGCGTTGGCAGGCGCCTGCGCTGCAATGAAAATCCTCAAGGATCGCCCCCACATTGCACTGCAGGCATTGGACGACCTTTTCCGCATTTGCCTGGAAGAATTTCAACACTTGCCGCTCTCCTTGCAATCCAATTGGAGCATTTACAAATCTACCAATTCGTTGGCTGTCGAATTGAATTATGCTGCCACCTGGCGGGACAGCGGAATAGGGATTCCGATTTTTTCCATGGAAGACATGTACGCCGGTACCCAAATTCTGCAAAACTGCATGTCTCAGATGGGTCTGGTGCCGACCATCGCCTACGACGGCAACATCTTCATCTCCAATGGAATTGGCAACCTGGACGAGGAAGGCAACCTGATCGAACTGCCCACCCGTCTTTCGGTGAGAGCCTGCTTTAAAGCCGTGGAAGTGATTTGCCGGACAGCGGGGCTGCTCGATTGACCGGCGAGCCATGGTGTGCAGCCGGTTCCCAGTCTAGCGCAATCTTTCAGGAGGATTGAAGTCGATGTCCAAAGCACTCGACCGGGTGGCAGATGCCATCGATATCGAAACCTTTCTGGTCTGCAAGTCTGAAGAGGAAGCCCGGCTACTGGCGGAAACGCTGGCAGGCGAGTTGAACCTCACCCGTGCCAGCATCGTTTTCCTGGAATTCAACACCTGGGGTGCGCGGGTGCGCCTGCGCGCCTATATTCACCGGCCTGGCGATACCTACCGCTGGCTGGAGAAGGTGGAAGCAACATGAAAACGGTGCTGCTTGCCCCGCTTGATCCGGTGCACGACAACGCGGTCAAACTGCTACGACGCAAATTAACCGAAGTAGGCTACCAGGCAACTGCCATGCCGCCTGGTACTACCCCGGAAGAAGTCATAGCCCGTGCGCTTGAACTGAAGCCGGACGTGATTCTTGTCAGCCGCACACTGGGATACAAGGTTGCCGAGATACTCGGTCACTTGGTCGACCTGGCAGAAGCCGCCGGATTACGCGACATCACTCGCATGGGAGTCGGTGGCATGGCGCTGACCCGTGAAGCAGGTGCCGAACTGGGCTTTGATGCCTGCTTTACCGGTGAACTGCGCATCAATGATGTGATTGATTTTATCGAGAACCGCAAATCCTCAACAACGTTTATCAGTACCGCTGCAGACGTACGACCCAAGCCTGACCTGACTGCTGGTTACAGCTACCGGTTTCACGATCCGGTGATCGAGAAATACCTCGATCAAATTTGCGAACAGGTGTTAGCGTGGGTACAGGGCAAATCCAGCCCGGGCATCGAACGCGCCCGGCTGCGCAGCGAATTGATCGCCTGCCAGCAGGCAGAAAGCAGCGGTCATTTGTCTGCGCAAACCCGCAGCGGACTACTTGAACATTACATTCGCCTGTGCGATGCTGAAATTCAAGCCTTTTATCAACGCGGGCAATTGCCAGACGGGGTACGCCGATTGGATGCGGGGGAAATTCAGACGCTTGCCGATTGGTTTGCCAGCCCACAGCCACCCGCCGCCCCTTTGCGCCATGTGGGAGAAAAACCGCTGTTCTTCTCGCAATACGGCACCGGCTGCCCGGTAATGGACGTGCTGCATATCAAGGTCGCCGAAGCCTGGGGCATCGACGGTGTATTTCACTTCGACCCCTCGTGGAACGCCCAGCGTGAAGGTTTGCTAGAGGGTCTTTTGACCCACGAGCACGACGGCACCATCCTATCATTGGACAACCTGCGCTTCATCCGCCAATTCATGCAACCTTGCACACTGTGGAATGTGCGCGGGCACCGCGGGTTGAACACGCCCGAAACCCAGATTATTGGTCAAGCCGCCGGCGCCGACCTGTTTAAAATCAACATCCCCTACGGCAGCACCGCCGGTGGCACCGACCCGCAGCGCCTGACAGTGGACGGGATTTATTCGCTCACTCTGGCTGCCCGTTTCGGCATTCCCTACGACATCCCCGGCAACGACGAGTTAAGCGGCGTACCGCCCTATAAAACCTTTGCCGGAATTCTGATCATGATGGCGCTCGGGCTGCGCCTCGGTGCGCGCCCGATTCCAAAACCGTTGCTGTGCCTATCGCCATATATGACCATCCACGCGCGCATGGAAGATAACCTGGTCGACATGAACCTGGCGAAACTGGCGGTCTGGCGCGACATCGTGGATACCCCACTCTGGCCCGGCGAACCAGTGGGTTTTATGACTCACACCCCCGACCGCGTCCAGTCTTCCCTGCAAACTGCGCTGCATGCCGGGCTGGCTACCTCGATGAAGGTGGATGCAGTCACTATTGCGTCCTCGGATGAGGCATACTCAAAGGGTCCCATTGCCGTGCAGGCACGGGTGGACACCTTGCGAGCGGTGCGTGACCAGCTGCGCTTTCAGGGCAGCCTGCACGCCGCGCTGTCACCTTCAGCGCAACAACTCAAGGAAGAGTTGCACCATAACATCCGTGAGACCCTGGCAGCCATTGCCCGGCGCGGTGATTTCGTCGCTGCCATTCACGAAGGCTACCTCGGCAATCCGGAAGATGGCTTGTACCCCGGCAGGGCTGGCAGTGGCAGTGTAACGGGTTGAGCCATGCAAACCATTGGTTTTGCTGGCAGCGCCAAGAACACGGGAAAAACCACCACCGCGTTGCAGGTTCTTGACCTGGCACGGCGCGCTGGTTACCACGTCGCGTTGACCAGTATTGGCTACGATGGAGAAAACCGCGACCTTGTAACCGGGCTGCCCAAGCCGCGTTACCTTTGCCAACCGGGAATGATCGTCGCCACCGCCGATAGCTGCCTGCATGCTTCCAGCGCTGAATTCAGCCACCTGCGTCCAACCGGCATTCGCACCCTGTTGGGCGAAATTCTCATTGCCACGGTGCACAAAACCGGCGGACTCGTACTGGCTGGACCCAATCGCGGAACAGATCTGCTGCGCATGATCGAACAATTGCGCCAGATGGACGTTGAGGTCGTGCTGGTGGACGGCGCGCTCAATCGCCTGGCTGCCCTGACCAGCGCGGATGGGCTGGTACTTTCTAGTGGGGCAGCCTTCGATGAGCGTATCGAACGCATTGCCAGCCACGCCGCAGCGATAGAAGCCCTCCTCCATCTCCCGCATATCCCTTGTGAGCGCGTTGACAAATTCAGGCAAGTCACCTGCCTGCATTCATCGGGCAGGCAATTTCAGTTGCCATTCAGCTCGATCATGGACGTCACCAGAATGCAGACGGTCAGCACCTGGCTGGCAAGCAGGGAGGCAGCAACTTTGATCGTTCCCGGCGTATTCGAACCGATGATGTTTGCCCGGCTGGTATCTGAATTGGACCAATATCTGCCCGGCAAGCAATTCGTATTCCAAAGCCCGCTGCACCTGCTGGCATCCGGGTTGCCGGAAGTCTGGCAAAGCACGTTTCAAAAAGCCACTCGCAGCGGAGCAAAGGTGGGTTGCCTGCAGCCAGGAAAGTTGTTCTTTCTGACCGTCAATCCATTTTTTCCGCGTTATGTACAGCAAAGCGGTGGTTATGTACCCGCCTGGATTGACAAGCAGGATTTGCTCAAAGCTGTTCGTGAGGCGGTCGCCTCCACTCCGGTGGTGGATATCCTTCAACCACCCCTGCCCGACCTACTCGCGTTGTGCGGTTTGTCTGGCAAATGACACCCGGTAATCAATTCAGCCACCCAGCGCTGAACCGGCACAGACTAACCTCATCGTTGTGCGCAGGGTAAGTTTAAGACTTGATCGACCGCAGTACCAGCTGCTCCAGTTCCTTGAAATCCTGGTTGTACAAATCGCTCATTGCACTCTGCAGATGCTCCTTCATGGCTGCTTCAGCCCTGACCGCGTTCCTCGCACGCAAAGCATCCAAAATGTCACGGTGTTCGGGGACCGATTTTTCCGTGCGCAATCCCTGTGCTATTGAAAGCAGACGGTAGCGCTTCAACTGGTCATCCAGCAGGCTGAGCATTTTAATCAAGCGCTCGTTTCCGCAGCGACTGATGATAAGAGAGTGGTACTCACTATTCAATCGGGCTGCCTGGGTAACATCCTGGCGTTCCAGGGCAGCGGCATGCTGCTCGATCAGCGCTTCGAGGTGCTCAAAATCATCCTCCGTCAGGCGGGTGGTCGCCAGGCGAATCGCCAGTCCTTCCAGAACCATGCGGATTGCAAAGATTTCCGCCATGTCATGGTTATTGATATCGGCGACATAAGTGCCCTTGAACGGCACCCGTGTGACCAGTCCTTCTTTTTCTAGCTGCATCAGCGCGTCGCGCACAGGCGTCTTGCTGATTCCCAACTGAGCTGCCAAATCGGCTTCGACCAACGCCTGGTTTGGAAGAAAACCAAACGTCAAGATCGCCTGCTTGATTTTTTCGTATGCCAGTTTCTCCAGCGATGCGGTGTTTTGCAAGGGGGTAAGCGGATTCATCATTTCTCCCTGGAATGATCCAACTTTGAGCAAGAAGATTGTATCATCACTTTGCTAGAGTATATCTGATATCTGATATTTCCAAACAATTATAAAACCTTCATAACGCAATGCACCTCGGAGATCGACCGCAGCCAGTGCGCGCCTTCATGGGATCAATCGCTGCGCATCTGTCACATCCAACGCATGACAAATGTCACCTCCGCACCGCCTTGCTTGACTCCGGCTAAAAACCGCGCTATACTGTTCGTAACCGGTTACGGTAACGGTTACGGTAACGGTTACACGGCAAATCTCCCCCAAAAAACCCTTGCCAGGAGAATTATGAGAGTCACAATTGGCGAAATTGCAAGCATGGCTGGCGTGTCCAAGGCGACCGTTTCTCGGGTGATCAACAACAAGCCCGATGTTGACCCGCACACCCGCCAACGCATTCTTGATCTGATCGACCAGTACGGCTTCCAACCGAACGCGTTTGCCAAAGCCATTTCTCTGCAGAAAAGTCACTCGATCGGGCTGATCATCCCGCATGATGCGGAGTACGTATTCTCTAATCCGTTCTATACCGAAGTAATGCGCGGTGTCTCCACCGAAGTTGACCGCCGCGGGTATTACCTGGTCATCTGCTATGCTCACGAAAAAAATTATCTCGATATCTATTACCAGAAGCGGGTAGATGGCTTTGTCCTGCTCAGCCCCGGATCGTACCATAAAACCATCATCCAAGCCCTGGATGAGGGCAGTGTGCCTTTCGTCTCCACTGCCAAGATATCCGACCAGGAAACGATGACCTTTGTTGATGTGGATAATACCTATGGCGCGACCCTGGTCGTCGAGCATCTTGTGCAGCTCGGGCATCAAAAAATCGCCTACATCAGCAAACCCACCCTGCAAAGCAGCCAGGACCGCCTGGCAGGATACAAGCAGGTGATGAAAAAATACAACCTGCCATGTTGCGACCATTGGACGATGACTGCGGAAACTTCCTCGGTGCAAAGTGGATACAACTGCACCACCCGCCTGCTCGAATTGGACGAGATGCCAACCGCAATTTTTCTCGCCAACGACATGATGGCTATTGGGGCGATCAAAGCTATTCAGGAAAAAGGCTTGCGCGTTCCTGAAGATATATCTGTAGTGGGCTTCGACGACGTGCCACTCGCCAGTTATCTTACCCCGCCGCTGACCACCGTCCGTCAGCCCACATTTAACAAAGGCTTATTTGCCGCTGGCGCATTGATCGACTGGCTGGAAACCTCGGAAAAACCACGTTCGCGTATTCTCGATGTTGAACTGGTAGTGCGCGCTTCCACCGCCTCGCCGCGGCGTGGCAAATAAGCTGCCAGGAGCAACCTTATGCCTGCCGCCCAGTACCGCCATTATGACTGCCGGATTATCGACCAGATAATCTATAAAGGGAGGCGTGTCATCTTCCTGGAAAACGATCTGTTGCGGGTCGGTGTGTTGCTGGATAAAGGCGCCGATATTTTCCAGTTCCTGCACAAACCGAGTGATACCGATTTTTTATGGCGCTCTCCGCAGGGTCTAATTCCGCGGGAGCGCTTTACCCCCACCATCGCTTCTGCGTCAGGATCATTCCTCGATTCGTACCACGGCGGGTGGCAGGAAATTTTTCCAGGTGGCGGACCAACTAACTACCGCGGCGCGGAACTTGGACTGCACGGCGAGGTTACCCATTTGGGTTGGGAATGCGACATTCTAGAGGACACGCCTGAAAGCATCTCCGTTCGGGTTAGTGTTGAGTGCATCCGCACTCCGTTCCGGCTCGAACGGATCATGCGCCTGAATCGCAGCAAGCCCACCCTGTTCATCGAGGAAACCCTCACCAATCTCTCTAACCAGGATCAGGATTTTATGTGGGGGCACCACCCTGCCTTTGGCGCGCCTTTTTTGCGCGAGGGCGTGCGCCTTTTTATTCCGGCAGCCCGTGGTGAAGTTCACCAGCCCCAATTTTCTGCCAGCGGCATTTTCGAACCAGCCACAACGTTCGATTGGCCATTCATCCAGAGCAATGGTCACACAATTGACCTCTCGCTTGTCCCCGGGGCAAATGCCGGCTATTCCGATTTGATTTATCTCAAGCGGCTCTCTGCCGGTTGGTATGCGCTGCTCGACCCGCGAACACAGATCGGTTTTGGATTGGCATGGCAGAAAGAAATTTTCCCCTACCTGTGGTTCTGGCTTGTATACGGTAAAGCGCCCGACTTCCCCTGGTGGGATCGCGTCTTTTGCCTGGCACTCGAACCGTGGACCAGTATTCCAAACAGCTTACCCAAAGCAATCGAGATGGGTACGCAATTCATTTTGAAAGGAGGTGAGAAAATCCAAATCGTTTTGACCGCAACTGTCATTACCGGTAAGAATACGATCCAGAACATTGATCTAAGTGGCGAAGTCGCCTGAACTCCCAAATTCCCCTTCTTTCGAAAATCAAAAGGAACCCTGGAGATGAAACCCATTTCTCTCAAAATCATTGCGATTGTAATGTTGTTCATCGTGGCTTTATCGGCATGCACCACGCCGCCTGCCACCCAACCGCCGGCACAAGCAACCCAGCCGCCCGCCACCCAACCCCCGGCACAAGCAACCCAACCACCTGCTGCCCAGGAACCGGCAAAAACCGAAGTATTAATCGCCTACTCCCAGGCAGAGTTGGTTAATGCCTGGCGGGTAACCAACCAAAAGGACATGGAAGCCCAGGCAGCAAAATTCGGCGTCAAGCTGGTCAGTATTGATGCCAATCAGGATGCCTCCAAGCAACTGGCAGATGTCGAGAACATGCTAGCTCAGAAACCCGCCTGCCTGATTGTCTCGCCGCTCGAATCTAAAGCCTCCGCTCCGGTTGTGCGCCTGGCAGATGAAGCCAACGTACCACTGGTGATCATCGACCGCACCATCGAAGCCGAACCCGGAACCGGTATGTACAAGACCGAAATCACCCAAAGCCATGTCCTCTCCGGGCGGCTGCTGGCGGAAAAAACGGTAGAGCTGCTCACTGCCAAATACGGGGAACCAAAAGGCAATGTGGTTCACGTTCAGGGTCTGGCTGGTGCCTCCCCGGTGATCGATGCCAATACCGGCTGGGATGAGGTGATGGCGAATTACCCGAATATCAAAGTTGTCGCTACTGCGGATGCCGGCTTCACCAAGGACGGCGGCATGAAGGTCATGGAAGATTTCTTGCAGCGCTTCCCGGCTGGTGAAATCGACGTCGTTCGCTCCGATTATTCCGATATGACCATGGGCGCTATCGAAGCGATCAAGAACGCGGGACGCACGGAACTGTTGGGTTATGTTGTCGGCGAAGGTGGTCACATCAAAGCCATCGAAGCAGTTGTTGCCGGTGAAATCGCGCGAGAAACTCAAACCCCACCCTATTTTGGCGAGAAAGCCATCCAATCCTGCCTGGACATTCTGGCTGGCAAGACGGTTGAACCCCGCCAGCAGGTGGACATCAAAGTCTTCGACGCTGACAAGAAGGACGAAGCCCAGAAATACATTGATCAGATCAAATCCGCTGGACTGGAGTTCTAACCTTCACTGACTGAACCGGGAAGGGAAAGGCAGCCGTAACACCGCGACAATGCGAGAGAAATGGGTTGCCAGAAAAAATGACCTTCACAAGGGTCATCAGACGGATGCTCAGCCAGACTGACAAACCACCCTCGGAAGGTCGCGATAATTATACTGCCTTCCCTTCCTAAATTCGAGTATATGGAGCGCTCCTGTGGACAATATCCAGCCGACCCTTACACTACGCAATATCACCAAGTCCTTTTCCGGTATTTGTGTCCTTAACCAGATCAACATGGATCTGTACCCGGGTGAAGTGCACTGCCTGGTGGGTGAAAATGGTGCCGGAAAGTCAACACTGATCAAGATCATTTCGGGAGCGTATCAGCCGGACAGCGGAACGATCACCTACCTCGACCGCCCCCTGAAGAATAACAGCCCGCATTGGGCACGCGAAAACGGGATCAATGCCATTTATCAAGAAATCGACCTGATCCCCTCACTCAGCGCAGCAGAAAACATCTCGCTCGGTAACGAGCCCCTCCGACGCGATGGCAGTATCGACTGGGCTCTTGTTCGCCAAAACGCACGCAATGTTCTCGACGATATGGGTGCGCACCTGGATATTGACGTACCGGTCGGCACACTCAAGGTCGCCTATCAGCAAATGGTTGCGATCGCCAAGGCGTTATCCCTCAATAGCAAAGTGTTAATTCTCGATGAACCGACAGCGGTATTCACCAGTTCGGAAATCGAACTGCTCTTTCGCATCATTCGTAGACTCAAAGCTCAAAACATCGCCATCGTTTATATATCGCATCATCTGGATGAGATCTTTCAAATCGGTGACCGCGTGACTGTCCTGCGCGATGGCAACCTGATCCGCACCGGCTGTATCAGCGAATTCGATAAAAACATGCTGGTCAAAGCCATGGTTGGGCGGGACATTAATTTTTCGCGGCGCAACGGCAATCAAACCAAAGGTGATGAAGTCCTGCGCGTCGAGAACCTCTCACGCGGCTTTACCGTTAAGCAGATAAATTTCACCCTTCACCGTGGCGAAATTGTCGGTGTTGCCGGACTGGTTGGTGCAGGGCGAACAGAAATGGCGCGGTTGTTGATCGGCGCGGACAAACCCGAAAGCGGTCAGGTTTTCCTGCACGGCAAACCGGTCGCGTTTACTTCCCCGCAGCATTCACTGGCAATGGGGCTGGGTATGCTGCCAGAAAGCCGTAAGGAAGAGGGCTTGGTCGCCGTGCGCTCAATGTCCGAAAACATGGCATACGGATTGATCGCCCGCATCCAGCGCATGGGACTGGTACCCTGGCAGCGCATTCGCCAGACCGTTCCAGCGCTTATCGATACACTCAACATTCGCCCCAACAACCCCAACCTGCAAGTCTTTTACATGAGCGGCGGCAACCAGCAAAAAGTCGTTCTTTCCAAACTGTTGGCTGCCGGATGTGACGTGATGATTCTCGACGAGCCAACCCGTGGCGTGGATGTCGGTGCGCGAGTGGAAATCTATAAACACATTCAGAAACTCAAAGCAGAAGGCATGGCAATTCTGATGATTTCTTCTGATTTACCGGAAATCCTCACCCAGGCAGATCGTATCCTGGTGATGGCGGGCGGTCGGATCGTCGGCGAACTATCCGGCGCGGATGCTACTGAAGAAAAAGTCCTCTCCATTGCATTGCAGCTTGAAAGTGAGGGCGTCCATGAGCCTGCCTGAACCCGTCGCCCGAGCACTCAACTGGGTGAGCAAGAACAGCGCACTGGTTGCGCTGCTCGCCTTGATCACTGTCGGAACACTGCTGGTGCCCAATTTTGCCACCCGCCAGAACATGTCCGCGATCCTCTACCAGTATGCGATTATCGGTTTCCTGGCACTGGGGCAGCTGCTGGTCATTCTCACCTCGGGCATTGACCTTTCACAGGGGTCGGTGGTTGCCTTCACTTCCATCATTGTGGCGGTAATGATGCGCCAGTTCGGCATATTGCCTTCCGTGGTTGGAGGACTGGCAGCTGCCACCCTGTTGGGCGTGACCAATGGTCTACTCGTCTCACGCACCAAAATCCCACCGTTTGTGGTCACTCTGGGAATGTTGGGCATTGCTCGCGGGCTGGCGTTGCTGTTGTCCAATGCCAAACCGGTTGCGGTGGAATTTGACTCGTTCATCGATTTCGGACGGTCTAACCTGTTTGGCGTCCCGGTTTCCGCCATATTGCTTGTCCTCACCAGTCTGGGGCTGGCTTACTTCCTGGCACACCGTAGAACCGGGCGGCACATTTACGCAATTGGTGGTGGCGAAGAGAGCGCGCGCCTGTCCGGGATCAACATCCAGCGGGTTAAACTGCTGGTGTATGCTCTCTCTGGGCTGCTAACCGCAATCGGTGGCGTGATCTGGACCGCGCGTCTCAGTTCCGGATCACCGATTGGCGCCAACAACTACGAAATGGAAAGCATTGCAGCGGTTATTGTTGGCGGTGGCAGTCTGTTTGGCGGAATTGGCACTGTTGCGGGTACACTGATCGGCGTGGTTTTGTTCGGCGTGATCAACAGCATACTTAACCTGCTGGGGATTTCCCCCTACTGGCAGGGCACCATCAAAGGTGTTCTGATCCTCCTGGCAGTCGCACTGGGGCAGATCCGCCGCAGCGGGGTCTCCAAATAACCGCGAGGGATACCATCCATGACCACAATAACCTCTTTTCTTTCCAAACGCTCGCTGGATACCCGCTCCAAATTCAAAACCTCTTTGATCCTTTTCGGTCTGGTAATCACTGCCTCGACCCTTTCCAAAGGAGTTTTCCTCCAGCCATCTAACCTGGTTAATTTGATATTCCAGAACGCAGTGTTGATCATCGTTGCACTCGGTCAGCTGCTGGTCATTGCCACCGGTGGAATCGACCTGAGCGTTGGCGCAGTCATGGCAGTCAGCAGCGTTACTGTGGTTTTATTCCAGGATTACAGCCTTCCCGGCTCGTTCGCCATTGCCCTCCTTATCGCGGCCATCTTCGGGCTGGTTAGTGGTGCACTGGTCACCTACGTGCGCCTGCCCGCTTTCGTCGTAACCCTGGCAACCATGCAGATCGGCTACTCGGTTTCCAAGCTGTTCAGCGATTGGGGCGGCAGCCGCGGAGGTACGGTTTATACCAGCCTGGGTGGACTGGAGATTCCTGCCGGATTCGTGGAATTCTACAAATCTTCGTGGAACGGCATCCCCTATCCCTTGTTCATTTGTCTCGGTTTTCTTATCCTCATCGCATTGTATTTTCGCACAGCACCCGGACATTTCATTCACCCGGTTGGCGGAAATGAAAAGGCAGCATTTCTCTCCGGCATTCCCACCCGGTTGGTCAAGATGGCTGTCTATGTTCTCTCCGCAGTACTGGCGAGTGTTGGCGGCATCCTCTTCGTCGCGCGGGTTGGGCTGGGTGATCCCCAGGCGGGCACCTGGTTAGCGCTCGATTCGATTGCAGCGGTTTCGATCGGTGGCGCCAGTCTTTCCGGCGGCATCGGCACGGTTACCGGCACATTGATCGGCGTGATCATCCTGAGTGTACTCAATAACTTAATGAACTTACTTGGCGTTCCGCCAACCCTGCAACCAGCCGTGAAAGGCTTGGTCATCCTCCTGGCTGTCTATCTCAACAGCGCCAAAAAGCAGGCATAGAGGTATATCCCCATGGAAATTTGCGTTGCACTTGCCCAGTTCGTCGACAGCCGCTCCGATTTTTACGCTTCCCGGCGTGGGCTGGTAATTGAGGAAAGCGAAAAACTCAACTGGTTGCGCGAGGCATTCACCTGCCTGGAATCCGAGCCAATCCACAATGATGACCAGCTGCTTGCCTTCGCCCGGCAGGTGCGCAAAACAGACTGTGCTGCTTTGATCGTCCACCTGCCAATCTGGGCTGACCCAATCCTTACCCTGAAATTGTGCCGCCTGCTCGAGTTGCCCGTCCTTTTACTCGGCAACAACCGCCCGGACACGTCTAGCCTGGTGGGTTTGCTGGGAGCGGGCGGTGCGCTCGATCAAGTTGGCATCCGCCATGTGCGCATCTTTGACCACCAGAGCCCACAAGGCAGACAGAAAGCCACCGCTTTTGTCCGCGCCGCTGGCGCGGTGCGGTGCCTGAATGGGCAAAAACTGGGCTTGTTCGGTGGGCGCAGCCTGGGTATTTTTACTGCCAGCGCTGATCCAGCCCAGTGGCAGCGACTGTTCGGCATCGACATCGAAAGCATTGACCAGCTCGAAATCCGTGATCTTGCCGAACGCCTGCCGACTGATCAGGTGGAACGCCATACCAACTGGTTGATCGAACGGGTCGGTGTGGTGCGTTTTTCCGGGCTGCTCACCCGGCAAACGCTGGAAAAGCAGGTACGCAGCTATCTCGCCACCCGTCAATTGACCCGCGAACGAGGTTTCGATTTCGTCGGAGTCAAATGTCAGCCGGAGATGAGTGACGGTTATGTCTCGCAATGCGTTGCTCACTTGTTGATGAACAGCCGCCTGGATGCGGATGGCGAAAAACCGGTCTGTATTCACGCCTGTGAATCCGATGCAGATGGTGCGCTGACCATGCAGATCATGCATCTACTCAACCGCGGTAATGCAGCCGCGCTGCTCGATATCCGCTGGCTGGATGTCCAAACCGGATTGTGGACGCTGGCGAATTGCGGGGCGGTTCCTCCAGAATTGACCGCGACCGAAGAGGACCCCAGCGGATTGGGCAGTATACGAATCGAGCCGCATGTCTTCGGACAGGGTGGTGGAGCCGCGCTACCAGCCGTCATCGCACCACAACCGGTTACCCTGGCACGCCTTTGTCGCCGTAACGGCAACTACTGGATGACCATCATCCCGGCTGAGGTGGTCACTACCACAAACGAAGCAGCCCACCAAATCACCCCCGCCTTTCCACGCGCATTCGTCCGTCTGCCATGTGGAAGTGATTTTTTGGGTGATTATTGTTCCAATCACATTCACATGACCAGCGGTGACATCACCGAGGAATTGATTCTGTTTTGTGAACAAGTTGGCATCCCGTACACAGTTTGGAAATAGGAGGTCTGTATGCAGCTACAGCCTGGTTTTTGGGGAAAATTCTTGCGCATCAATCTAACCTCCCGGCAAACACACGTCGAGGAGCTGGACCCGCTGCTGTACCGCAAATACCTGGGCGGGCGCAACCTGGCACTCCACTACCTGCTAAAGGAAATTCCGCCTGGTGCAGACCCGCTTAGTGTGGAGAACAAGCTGATCATCACCACCTCGGTGCTGACAGGCGCACCCATTTCCGGTCAGGGACGGCACACGGCTGCTGCACTTTCCCCACTGACCGGTGGACTGGCCGATTCACAGTGTGGCGGATGGTGGGGTGCTGAGCTGAAATTTGCCGGTTACGACGGTCTGATTATCGAAGGCAAAGCTGACCAGCCGGTCTATATCCATATTTTCGACCAACAGGTCGAGATTCTCTCTGCAACACACCTGTGGGGCAAGTGTACTGGCGAAGTACAAATTCTTCTGCAAGAAACCCACAGCCCGAAGGCACACGTGTTGCAAATTGGTCCGGCTGGTGAAAACCTGGTGCGCTACGCCAACCTGACCGCCGATTTGCGTAACTTCAACGGGCGCGGAGGGTTAGGGGCGGTGATGGGCAGTAAAAATCTGCGTGCCATTGTTGTACGCGGTAGCCAGCGTAAGCTGGCAATCGCCGACCGGGACGGACTGAATAAGATCGCCACCTGGTTTTCGCGCAGCACCAAACACCACCCGGCAGTCAGTCTACATCATGAATTGGGCACTTCCAAAGGCATCGTCCCGGTCAGCATTGCGGGAATCTTGCCAACCTACAACTTCCAGGATGGCTCGTTCGATCAAGCCGAGGGTATAAGCGGAGAAACGATGAAACGCGAGCTAAACGGTGCAACAGAGACCTGTTTCGGCTGTGCCGTGTCCTGTAAACGATCGGTGGAAGGTGAGCGCGGCAAGTTCAAAATTACGCGCGAATATGGAGGACCGGAATACGAAAGCATCGGATTGCTCGGCTCCAATTTGGGCGTCGGCGACATCTTCGCCGTAGCCGCCTGCAACGAGCTGTGTAACAAACTTGGCTTGGACACCATCTCCACGGGTGCAACTCTCTCCTGGGCACTCGAGTGCTTCGAGCGCGGGCTGCTCACTGCGAATGACTTGTGTGGGTTGGAATTGCGCTGGAACGACCCGGAAACCTTTTACAACCTAATCGAGGATATTGCTCATCGCCGCGGCGCAGGCGCGCTGCTGGCAGAGGGCAGCCGGCTTGCCGCCCGCCAGATCGGGCGTGGAACGGAACGTTACGCCATGCAGGTGAAAGGGCAAGAACTGCCCAATCACGAGCCGCGCGGCAAGTGGGGAGTCGGGTTAGGCTATGCGGTTTCCCCAACTGGCGCGGATCACCTTCAGGCTGCCCATGATCCCTGGTTCACCCAACCCGGGGATAACTCGACCGAGTTCAATTGGGTCGACTTGACCGACCTCAACCCTGTGGGGGTTCTCGAACCACTTCCAGCAGAAGATATTTCGCCCCAAAAGGTACGCCTGTTTGTTTATTTGCAACAAATTTGGGGCTTCCACGACGTGCTCGACTGGTGCATTTTCACCGCCGTGCCCGAATTTCGCGCAATCAGCCTCAACCAGCTGGTGGAGACGATACAGTGTGTCACCGGCTGGCGCACCAGTTTATTCGAACTGATGAAAGCAGGCGAACGCGGTGTGACCATGGCGCGGGCATTCAATGTACGCCACGGCTTCGATACCGCCGATGACAGGTTGCCGGAGAGGTTCTTTGAACCCATGCGAGCGGGCACCCTCCAGGGCCATCACATCGACCGTGAGGCGTTCCAGCAGGCACTCCTCCTGTACTACGGCATGATGGGCTGGGACGAACACGGCATACCCACGCGCCCCAAATTAGAAGAGTTGAATATCGGCTGGGTCTGGGAAGCGATGCACCGTTGATTGTTGATTGTGATTAAGGTGAAACAGCAATGTATCTGACCGTAAAGCTATTCGGTACCCTACGCAGGCTGTCCAACCCAGATACCCCCGGGCTTTGGCAGGGCAACGTACCCGATGGGATGTGCATTCGCGATTTGATTGTATTTCTTGGTACTCGCGAGGCAGAGGTTGCCGCCGCCACCCGCAATGGCAACCCATGCCCGCTGGAGGAGATCATCCAGGAAGGAGATGTAATCATATTGGTCACGCCGGTCGGCGGCGGATAGTCCCCGGCGGCGGATTGAACCGGCTCAATTCCATCGAGATGTACCAGTGCTCCGGGCGGACATTATCCATGCCCGTTAAATTTGTGTTGCTTTTTTAGATACTGTCAATCGATTTGTCATTCGGTGATACCGAAGAAAGGAAAGATACCATGGAAGCGCTTTTCAAATCCCCATTACACCAATCGGTTGCCACCACTACAACCGACTACTGGAACGACTCCTGTTCGGTTGGCGAACTGGCATACGCCATTGAAAACGGCGCAGTCGGTGCCACCTCCAACCCGACCATTGTGCTTGAAGTATTGAAACAGGAAATGGCGCTCTGGAAAGGTCGCATTCAAGAGATCATCGATCAGAATCCAACCTGGAGCGAAGAAGAAATCACCCGGCAGGTGATCGAGGAAGTGGCTGTCAAGGGTGCTGAACTGCTATTGCCGGTCTTCGAACGGGAGGGCGGCAAAAAGGGACGCCTTTCGATCCAAACCAACCCGGTTTATTATCGCAATGCTGCGGCTTTGGTCGAACAGGCTGTGCATTTCGACAGCCTGGCGGTGAATATGCAAGTCAAGCTGCCGGTGACGGCTGCAGGGGTATCTGCCATCGAAGAAGTCACATACTGCGGAGTCAACATCAACGCCACGGTATGCTTCAGCGTTCCACAGGCAATCGCGGTTGCCGAAGCAGTCGAACGGGGCTTGCAGCGCCGCGAAGCACAGGGTATGATTGTAGACAAAATGAGTCCGGTTTGTACAATCATGATCGGCAGGCTGGATGATTGGATGCAGGTGCTGGTCAAGCGCGACGGCATCGTGGCTGACCCTGGCTGCGTGCACTGGGCAGGAATCGCCTGCTTGAAACGCGCATACGCCATATTCAAGCAGCGAGGTTACCGTACCCGCCTGTTGGCAGCAGCCTACCGGCATCGCCTGCATTGGACCGAGTTAATCGGCGGTGACATCGTCCTGACCATTCCGTACGGCTGGCAGAAGAAGTTCAATGCCAGCGACATCCCGGTAGTCGAACGAATGAATTACCCGGTTGATCCCGCAATCATCGAAGAACTGAACAGCCATTTTGCAGATTTCCGCCGCGCCTACAATCCCGACGGAATGACGGTTGCCGAATTTGACACATTCGGTCCCACGCTACGCACACTGCGATCCTTTATTGCATCCTACCGCGACCTGCAAGCGACCATCCGCGATATGATGCTGCCCGATCCGGATGTTCGCCGTGCAGGATGATTTATCACCAATTCGGAGGAATGACGATGCCCGATAATTTACAGGAAATGGTCGCCCGCGCACGGGCAGCTCAGGCTCAAATTGAGTACTGGTCACAGCAGCAGGTAGACGAGATGGTTGCCGCTTCCGGATGGGAAGTTTACCAGCGTGAGCATGCCGAAGCCTGTGCTCGTTCGGCGGTGGAGGAAACCGGCATGGGTGTTTACGAGCATAAACTGCTCAAGCACCAGAAGAAAACGCTCGGTACACTGCGCGACCTGCACGGCTTGAAGACCACCGGCATCATCGAAGAAAATTCCGCCAAAGGTCTGGTCAAAATTGCCAAACCGGTCGGCGTGATCGCCGCGCTGACGCCGGTAACGAATGCCTCATCCACCATTGCCTGCAACGGTCTGCCGATTCTCAAAACGCGGAACGCAGTCATCTTTGCCCCACATCCCTCCGCCAAGAATACCTGCCAGCTAACCTGCGAATTTTTGCGCGCCGGGCTGCGCAAGGTTGGTGCGCCACAGGATCTGGTGCAAAACCTGCGCGAGCCATCTATTGCTGCCACCCAGGACTTGATGGGCATGGTTGACCTGATCGTCGCCACTGGCGGGGCGGGCATGGTCAAAGCAGCCTATTCCTCAGGTACGCCCGCGTATGGTGTCGGGGCGGGCAACTCGATCACTGTGGTGGATGAGAGCGCCGATCTGGCGGACGCAGCCCGAAAGATATTCCAGAGCAAGACGTTCGATAATGCCACATCGTGTTCATCCGAAAACTCGGCAGTCATACATGAAAGCGTGTTCGACGGTTTGATCGAGCAATTTCGGCTACACGGTGGTTACTTGTGCAACCCAGAAGAGAAAACCTGTTTGAAGGCGGCAATGTGGCCCGACGGCGTTCACCTCAACCGAGCAATTGCCGGGCAGTCAGCTGCCAAAATCGCTACCCTGGCGGGAATTCCCGTACCACCAGGCACCACGTTTTTGATGGTGATGGGCGATCACATTGGTGCAGAGGACCCCTTCTCCGGGGAAAAACTATCCCCGGTGCTTACCCTGTGGAAATACCGCCAATTTGATGAAGCCATTGACTACGTCCGCCGCCTGACTGATTACAGCGGGCGGGGTCACTCGTGTGGTATTCATTCCACCAATGAAGAGCATATCCTTCAACTGGCAATGAAAGCCCGCGTCAGCCGGATGATGGTACGCCAGCCACAGTGCTATGCCAATAGTGGTGATTATGTCAATGGGATGCCTTTTTCGCTCACGCTGGGGTGCGGCACATGGGGCGGCAACATTGCCAGCGAGAACATTACCTGGAAACACTTCATCAACACCACCTGGGTGTCCACTCCTATCGAACCGGTTCTGCCGGACGAGAATGCTATCTTTGGTCAGGTCTGGGAGAAGTTTGGAAAATAGATTACGACGTCTCTTATATATCTGGCTTGCGATTTACGACGAACAAAATTCGCGGGTTACTTCCCGCGAATTTTGTTCCATATAAAGCCAACTATAGCTTCGCGGCGGATGCGCGCCCAAAGGGCGTCATTAGTTGCGGGGATAAACGGGAGCTTTTCGCGCAATGTCATGTGAATACTCCCGCTCGGACAGTTGGAGACACAGTGCCCGCAACCAATACAACGCTCGGCATCGAAAACCGGTTCCAGGTTGCCATTGCTGATTGCTCCCACCGGGCAGACTTCGAGACAAGTATAGCAGTGAGTGCAGTTTTCGGAGGAGTAAACCGCCATGTAACGGGAAGCCCCGTTCACATTGCGATAACCGTCTTTAAAAGCCTTAACCGCCGGGCAGCAACAAGCGCAGCAGTTACACAACGCTTTGAGCTTGCCCTGGCAGTTGTCAATGTTGTGGATCAGCCCGGCTTTCTCCGCGGCATATAGAATCTCAACCGCCTCATCGGCGCTGAGCCGGCGGGCAAGGTTGGTCTCGATCAGGGTCTGAGCAAGTTCGTTGAAGGTGAAACAGGTCTCTTTGGGGTTACGGTCCGCGTGCTCACATATCTGGTCTTGCATGCGTTTCGACAAACGACAGTAACACTCCGAGACAGCGATGAGCGGCTCGCGTTTCACCATCTCCGAGATAATATCAATCGGCAGCACGGCGCGGTTGTCAGCGACCGGCTGGTTGACCGGGATACGAATTTTTTCACCGGTCGAGGGCTTAATAGTCTCCTCCACGGGCACCGCGCGGAAGTAAGGTGTTTTCGAGGGAAGAATCTTTACTGAAATGGTACCCAGGTCAATCCAAAAATCACCGTAAACCCGCCCTACCGGGGTATTCTGGCGACGGCGAACCTGCTGCTCGATGGTGAAAGAGATAAAGGCTCGTTCGTAAACCCGCTCGCCCGAGCGGTCATAGCTTAGCAGAAACCCTTCGCGATGGAGAACCCCGGCAGCGCGCTCTACTTCCTCGCGTGGGATCCCCCGGCGAGCGGCTTTCGTAATGATTTTCTCAAGGGATAAAGGACCGGTTGCCGGGAATAGGAAGAAAATCCGCAGATCATCTTCGCTGAGCGTTTCGCGAAAAGCCCAGAGCAGCTTTTCGCGATTGGGAACTTTTCCGAGCTGGATCTCGAAGGTCTGGATCAGGGCGTCGTACAGGTCTTTGTCCACCATTTCCTACCTTTTGTTCCGGATTCTAAGTATTTATCTATCTGGACGGTATGCCTACAACTGTATGACTATGCAATTTTTCGTTGTTTTTCGAGGGATTGCATAAAGAATAGGATAAAATAGCCCACTTTTCCAGTGATATTCGTCCCCAATGGATCGGGCAATATTCCCAATCCCCCCGTTCTAAGCCGTCGGTTTTTTAATCCGGGCGACCAAATAGATTTACCGGCGCTTTCCGTAGGTGTTTTCAAACGATCCTTTCCAATCAGCACTGCTGCGCTCAGGCAGGAGTATAATATGCGCGCAATCATTCATAATGTGGGGCAAATGATGAATCGAACCCTGTGGATAACTCTCCTGCTCGCCATATTGTTGATAGGCTTGTCTGCCTGTGCCACCACCCCGCCCGCCATACTGCCGACGGATAATCATTCCCCAACCACTGATAGCCCAAGTCTGTCACCCAGCACAACCCCGGCAGCGCCAACAGCTACCGCTGCGCAAGAAACGGCTGCCGCCGCGGTCTTACCCAGCCCTACCAAGCCAGCCGCAACGCCCGCACTACTCACCCCTACCCTGGGACCGGACGACTGGAAATCCATGCCGGTCATTCCTGAGACGGTAAGCGACCGCACAATCGAAATCTACCAGCAGGGGCTGGCAATGGGTAACAACCCGAATGCCTTTTCTAAGGTCGGCGACAGCAACAGCACCCTGCCCGGTTACCTGGGTGAATTTGACCGCCCACGCGCCTGCCGCCTGGGTGAATACGCCTACCTGCAGGACGTGATCGACACCTTTGCCGGATCGTGGAGCCGGCACAGCATGGGAGTAAAAGTGGGTATGAGCACCAACGGCATCCTCTCCCCGCTCTGGGCGGACTGGCGCGAGTGTAAAGCCAGCGAGACGCCGCTCTCTTGTGAATTGCGCATCCACAGACCCAGTTTCATCTTCATTGCCCTCGGTACCAACGACGCCTATGATGTCCACGAAGAACCGGTCGAAGAGCGCCTGCGCAAAGTGGTCGAATTGAGCATTGCCAACGGAACAGTTCCAATTTTGATCACTAAGGTCGACAACCTGGAAGGTGACGATCTGGTCAACCAGATCATCACCCGCCTGGCACTCGAATATGATGTTCCCCTGCACAACCTGTGGGCAGCCATGCAGCCATTGCCCGACCACGGTCTGTTGACTGCCTTCCATTACACGGCTGGCGAAATCAGTCCGTGCGAATTCGACAACCCGGAGAATATGAAGTACGGCTGGACGATCCGCAACCTGACCAGCGTGCAAACACTGGATGCGGTCTGGCGCGGGGTGAACGGTTTGCCGCCTGCGTTTTCCAGACTCGACTAAGGTACTCTAGCCCACCTGCACGGCGCGGTTGAGCCGCGAATTTCCAGGCGCGAAGCCAGAATGTGCTCCCGTTGCTCAATTGGATTGCCTTTAAGCAGATCGATCAGCAAGCGTACTGCCTGCTCGAGCATCTTTTCTGCCGGCTGGTGAACCGTGGTCAGCCCAGGCCAGATGTTTTTGGAGAGAGTCAGGTCGTTGAACCCACAGATGGACAATTGCTGCGGCACCTGCCAGCCGCCTTCCTGGGCAGCGTACAACGCACCATACGCGGCAATATCGTGACCGGCAAAAATCGCATCCGGTGGGGGCTCTTTTGCCAGCAGCAGACGCGTAGCCGTATAACCACCATCGAAAGTGAACTCGCTGGCTTCCATCAGCAGTTCATCCAACGGCATGTCATGCGCCACCAGTGCTGCGCGGTAACCTGCCAGCCGCTCAATCGAGGAACGCAGATTGCGGGGACCCATCAAAAAAGCGATCCGGTGGTGACCCAACCCGATCAAGTATTCGGTCATTGCATATGCACCTTGAAAGTCATCCCCGGCGACATAGGGGATGCTGCCGGAACGGTCAAACGGGTCGATTTGCACCAGTGGCACCTTGTACGTGGTCAACAGATCGGCGACAAAGCCATCCGCATCGCATGGCGGGGTGCTGACAACCCCGTCAATGCGCCTGCTGCCGATCAACTCAACCAGTTTATTTTTGGAGCGGCTCAAGGTGGGAAAGTAGGATTGAAAGAGGATATCGTAATTTTCGTCGTAACCAATGTCCAAAATGCGCGGTAAAAGGTTTGCCGCAGGCTGATCGAAACCTGGGTAGAGCAAAATGCAGATCATGTAGGCTTTGTTTTGCACCAGACGGCGGGCTGAGATGTTGGGTGAATATCCAACCGCCCGGATCGCTGCCTGAACCTTCTTGCGCAGTTCCTCGGTCACATGCGGTTCGTTATTAATGACCCGCGAAACCGTCTTGATCGAACATCCCGCCAGGCGGGCAACATCCTTGATCGTCGTCCCCAATCCAGACTCCTCGGTTGACGGCTTATTCAGGCCGGTTTAAACCATGCGCCATGTCTGCTATTACTATACCTGCTTCCTTCATTTTTGACAACGTTGTCGGATTCTGTTGACAACGTTGTCAATTTGTTGTATGATCAAATCGCGGGGGCACATATGTCTTTTACTATCCTGATAATCCCAAACGGAGAAACCCATGGACGAAAATTTGAAACCGATATTCGAAGGCATCCTGGATGGTGATCAGCGCAAGGTGGCTGCCGCGGTTCAAGCCGCCCTGAATCAGGGCTGTGATCCCGAATCAATTCTAAAAGACGCCATGGTGATGGCCATGGACGAAGTGGGTCGGCTGTTCGAAGAGGGTGAATATTTTGTGCCCGAAATGCTGGTTGCCGCCCGCGCCATGCAATCCGGACTTGCATTGCTCAAACCGCACCTGACCCAGGCGAACATCGCCTCGTCAGGCAAGGTCATTGCCGGGACGGTCAAAGGCGATCTGCATGACATTGGCAAGAACCTGGTTTGCATGATGCTGGAGGGTGCAGCTTTTGAGATCGTTGATCTTGGATCGGATGTGTCCCCGGAAAAATTTGTCCAGGCGATTCAAGAAAGCGGCGCGCAGATCGTAGCCATGTCCGCCCTGCTAACCACCACCATGCCCAACATGAAAGTCACCCTTGAAGCTCTCAAGGCAGCCGGCATCCGCGACAAGGTCAAGGTAATCATTGGTGGCGCGCCGGTGACCGATGCCTATGCCAGAGAAATCGGTGCGGATGGATACGCCCCGGACGCCAGCAAAGCGGTGGCGCTGGCAAAATCACTCCTCAATAACAGCTGATGGGAGCAGCAGACATGATCCAATTTACCGACCTGGCAATTCCCTCTCTGGATGATTTTTTATATGGACGGTGTCCCAAACCGATCCGGCTTAATAACGGTTTGACCATTGGCGGCGGTACGGTCTATCCTGAATTGAATTTCACCTTACCCGACATGATCATCAACGCTGAGAGCATGACGGAAGTGCGCAGCCAGTACCAGCAGATGATTTCCGAAGCCTGCTCTCGAGCGGTGGATCTTGGAGCACCCGGACTGGTGGTTGAGTTTGAACTGCTGCCCGATCTGACCCTTGTTCCTCAGTGGGGCGCGGAAATCACCGCCATTTTGCGCGAGACACTCGACCGCACTCAGGCAGACCACGGTCTGCCGGTTGCTTTGCGGGTAACCCCCAACGACATCCGCGAATTCGCCCGTCCGCCTGTGCTGAAAAGCGGGGAATACGTTGCAAACATGTACCGTTCGTTTCGCCTGTGCGCCGAAGCAGGTGCTGACTTTCTATCTATCGAATCCACGGGCGGCAAGGAAGTTCACGATGACGCAATATTACAGGCAGATTTACCCGCGGCAGTTTTTGCACTCGGCGTGCTCGCCAGCCGAGACATGGCAGACCTGTGGACAAACATCCATGCCATAACCCGACAGAGTGGCGGTATCGCCGCGGGTGATACAGCTTGCGGCTTTGCCAACACCGCCATGGTTCTGGCGGAACAAAAATTTGTCCCGCGCATCTGGGCGGCTGTCATCCGTGTTTTGTGTGTGGCACGCAGCCTGGTCGCTTACGAAGCAGGCGCTATCGGTCCCAGTAAAGATTGCGCATACGAAGGTCCTTTTCTCAAAGCCATTACCGGTTGTCCGATCTCACTCGAAGGCGCGGAAGCCGCCTGCGCTCACTTCTCTCCGGTTGGCAATATCGCCAAAGCCGTACCTGATCTGTGGTCCAACGAATCGGTCAACAACGTCCGCCTGCTGGGTGGCATGGCGCCAACCGTCTCGTTGGAACAACTCGTCTACGCCACACGCCTGATGAATACCGCCGCGGCGCACGGCGTGCAGGCAGCCCGCACGCTGCGCGACTGGTGGGTCGAATCCGACGCGCTGCGTGACCCGCAGGCTTACATCCTTCAGCCGCAGGTTGTACTGGATTTATCCGCCGAAATCATCGCCGAACCAACCCCATATTTACGCACGCGCCGCTCAGCGCTGGCAGTGCTGGAAACGTTACGCCGGGCATGCAGTGACGGTTCGCTGAATCTGAGCCGCATGGAACAACGCTGGCTGGACAGGCTCACCAGCCAGGCAGAGAACCTGCCGGAAGACGAAGATGAATTGATTGCCTCCATTCTACCGCGCATCGATCACAGCAAAGTCAATCTGGGAGAATACAGTCTGGTAGTCTGATCCATCCGGTCATGTTGTAATTTCCGAATAACATCCAATAGAACCCTGTGCTGCCCCACAGGCAGACCTGGAAAACAACACGCTGGTGATTTCCATTTGCCGGTTGGGACAGTTTGCTCTGCTGGGCGACTTCCAGTTCACCTTCTTCCTGCCATTGGTTTCGCGCTAGGCGCGCAGCAACCGGAAAGCGACCATCCGCTACAAGCTTTTGAAGATCCGGCCCTCTGCCGGATCTTCGAATATTTCGCTCAAGGCTGTGCCCGACGATGGGGCATTTCCAACATGGAGACGGGTAATTCCACTGTCCGCAGGCGGAAAATCGATAATACCCGCGTATTACCGATCCACACCGAATAAACTTCATCAGTATAGGGATAATCCTCGCGGTGCCAGCGGTAATTTCCAATGAAATAGTCCGCCTGTTCGATCTGGCTGACAAACTCCAGGCGCGTTTCGTCCTGCGGGAGCAGAATGGCTGCTGTACGTAGCGCAACCGGTGAATCTGCGTAAATGCTGATGCGCGGTCGCGGATCGAGCCGCAGCAGTGCTTCCAGTCCCTCGCGATGTGACAGCCCCCAATAATCCAGGTCGAAGTTCATTTTCACCGTTTGCATATCTTTGCCCGCTAGCCGGTTGAAGTACAGGTTCTGGTAGGGATGCTGGCGCGTCATCCAAACCGCCGGCGGGAGCAGTACAACCACAAGCGCCAGAGCCATCAGCCATCGCCCGGTAGTGCGAGTCCTTGGTGCCAAATCGGTTTGGCGCAACAAAACTGCAGAAAGCCATTCCCACCCACGCACAGCGAAGGCAACCAATGCCGGGTAAACAAAAAACATTTGCCGCCAGCCGTCATACAGTGCTGAGTGCAGCAGCAAAACCGCCAGCCAGGGGACAAACAGCCACAGGCTAACCGTCAGCCAGGGTGTGCTTTCTACCGCCAGCAGACGGCGCGGCTGCTTTACCCAGCCGACAAGCGTTGCCGCACCTCCGGCAGCCGCCAAGAGCAGATGTGTCAACGGCGTGGTAATGCCAACCCACACCGGCAGGTAATGCCAGGGCAACTGCTGAGGTGAGATGTACGCCCCCCGGTACAGTACGGCGTTTTCATTAGGAAAATTCGCCATTAAAATCAAAGCCCCGCGAAACTCCCCCAGCGGGTCACGCCACAGGATAGGATAGAAAGCAACCGTCAAAGCAGCGGTGAGCAGCAGATACCCCATTGCCACTCCTACCGCGCGCGGGACCTTAAACCTGCCAGCGACTGCTTCGCGCGCCAGCAACACCAAGGCAATCCCCACAAGAAAAACGCCTGGCACACGAATAGCAATCATACCCGCCGAGACGAGTGCCAGGAACAGCGCACGCTGCCAGCCCGGTTTTTCCAAAAAATTCAACAACGCCAGTACGCCCCAAATACAGGCACTGAGGAAGGGAATGTCCTTGCTGTTGTAAAATGCATCGGCGAAGATGCGCGGACTGAGCACCAGGAGCAGGCAGCCAAACAGCGCCAGCCAACCCCGGCGGGTGATCTTTTCCATCAACATAAAAAATCCAGCCACCCCAGCGGCAAAGGCAAGGAATGTCCACCAATGCCGGCTCAGATACATATCCCGCGAGTAGCCCTGCGCCGCCACCCGCACCAGGAAAATTTCGAAAAAAGGTCCGTAGTGACGGTCTTTCAACTCAAACAGACCCGGATCGCCTTTGACAACATACCGGTAATTGGCTTGTCCAATTTCCAATTGGGTTTGCTCGTCCCAGGAGATGCCGTAATCATCGTGTACCAGCCAGCCAACGGCAAGCAACACTCCCAGCAAGAGCAGAAAAGCCACACGCGGTAATGAAAACATTCGTCTCATACGGTTATTCACCGGCTCAACCACGCCTCAAACCAGCCTGCCAGCGCATTGAACAACTGCGGGTTGTAATTCTGGAAGCGCTGCTCGCCCGCGCCAAAACTCGCCAGCAGGGCAAGCAGCAACCCAAATAACGCAACGCCTATGACAACCAGACGAAACAATCCTCCCAGCCAGGGGCGCACCGTCAATAACTCATCGAGCCACAGGATGATCAACCAGCCAGCCAGTGCCAGCAGCAACACGCTGTCGAGTTGAAAGCGCAATGCCGAGAAAAAATAAAACAGCATCGCCAGCCCCTGAAGCAGACCGCAGCCCAGCAAGCTGATCAGGGTCCAGCCCTGCGGCGAGACTGCCCAACCCGCCAGCCCAGCCCGCCAGCCTGCCCCTTGGATATCCCGCTGCAAGGCAAGTCCAAGCACCACAATCCCAAGCGGAATCAACCCCAGCAGTGGAAAGACCGTCAGGGTGCCCACCTGGGATTCATGAAAGATGTAATGGGCAGGCACGCGGATGAACGAAGGGATGTGCGTTTCAGGGATGAACGGGACGTTGACGAACGGGAAAACAGGCTCGATCACCGGCGGGCGCAGCAGGTAATTGTACACATTTGGCAGCAAGTATGCCGGCGAGAAGGTCCACGCCGGGTCGGGTGGGTACGCCGGGATGCCCAACTGGTAGGCAATGCCCGATTCAAACGGGTTGCCAAAGCGCGCCGCATTGTAAGCCATGAGCAACACGCTTCCCAGCGCAAGCGGAAGTCCAAAGGCAGTAAGCGGACGCAGCAACAAACAACGGTTGCCCTTACTGAGCACGGCACTGCGCCAGGCAACCATTGCGAACAACCAAGCTGTCGAGATGACCAGCGTTGGACGCGAGCTAAACGCCAGAGCACATCCGGCACCTGCCAGCCAAAGCCAGCCGTTGGCTGAAGGCGGGGCAGATTGCCACAGGGTCAATGCCAACACTGCCAGCAGCAGGAAGAACTGACCACCCAGCACGGCGGCTTCATAAACCCCTGGGCGTCCGGACGACCAGAGCAGGTAAATGTTCAACCCCATTGCCGGCACAATGATCAATAACCAGGCAGGACTGGTCCGCTGGTCTGTCAACCGCCAGAGCCGGTAGCCGAGCCAGGCAAGCAGCCAGCCAATGCCCAGCGAAAAAATGATCACCAGCACCTGGTCCTCGATCACCCGCCGGTACGCCAGTTTGATCAATGCCAGGAGCAGCGCTGGGGTGGGACCCCAATAGAGATAAAACCTGCCCTGGTAATAAGAAACATCCCACAGCACCGAAATGCCTTCGCGGCTGGCAAAATCATACGGATTGTTCAGCTGCAACAGGCGTGGATCGGGTTCGTCCGGTAAATGCAACTGACCGCGCTGGAACGCCTGTGCCAAGCGATCGTAGTACGTATGAGGGTAAGGGAAAAAGCGGGTCATCCAACCGGCGCTGAAATACCAAACCAGCCCCAGCAAGACAAAGCCGCCTGCCAGGATTGCCGCCAGCCGCGCCCGGCGTTTGCG
>DAOUMN010000061.1:0-11024 GCA_034411135.1 Bellilinea sp. | reverse complement strand
GCCAATCTGAGCGGTTCGATTTCATTTATCACCTTGCCGCTTATGCTGCGGAAGGCTTGAGCCATTTCATCAAGCGCTTCAACTACACCAACAACCTGATAGGCAGTGTCAATTTAATCAACGCTGCCGTGAATTTTGAGGTCAAGTGTTTTGTATTCACCTCATCCATTGCGGTGTACGGTGCTTCTCCCAAACTACCCATGACCGAAGAAGATATTCCTCACCCAGAAGATCCGTATGGGATAGCCAAATTTGCCGTGGAACAGGAATTGAAAGTCAGCAACGCCATGTTTGATCTGAATTATGTGATTTTTCGTCCCCACAACGTTTACGGCGAACGCCAAAACATCGGCGACCGCTACAGAAACGTTGTCGGCATTTTTATGAACCAGATATTACAAGGCAAACCCATGACCATATTTGGAGACGGGCAACAAACCCGTGCTTTCAGTTATATCCGCGATATTGCTCCCCTAATTGCCGAAGCTGCTGAAACGCCCGCCGCATACAATCAGATATTTAACATTGGTGCTGACCAGCCTTATAGTGTCCTCCAGCTTGCACAGGCAGTCGCCCGCGCAATGGGCACGGAAGCCGACATCCTGCATCTACCGCCTCGCAATGAGGTCAAAGATGCTTATTCTTCGCACGAGAAAATTGAAAAAGTTTTTGGAAAACGGACTTCGACATCACTGGATGAAGGTCTCGCAAGAATGGCTGCATGGGTCGAACAGCACGGAGCACGAGAATCTCAAAAATTCGGGCATATTGAAATCCGGAAAAACCTTCCAACTGTCTGGCAGGATTAAGTCATGCCATTGCCTTTGGTTGGAGCAGTAATCCTTAACACAAACCGTAAAGAGGATACTCTTGCATGCCTGGAATCGCTCCAGCAGAGTGATTATTCCAACCTCGTAATTATTGTTTTAGACAATGCCTGCACGGACGGTTCCTCGGATGCAATCAAGCAACGATACCCTGCAGTAAGCATCATTCCGTTGGCAGAAAACAAAGGTTATGCAGGCAATAACAATGTGGGTATTCAAGCAGCACTGGATATGGGATGCGAATGGGTGTTTGTTCTCAATGAGGACATTACCCTTGCTCCGGATGCGATAAGTCATTTGATTCAATTTGGCGACTCGAACCTCAGTTGCGGTATTCTCGGTCCGCTCGTGTTTCACTATGATGAACCAGATGTGATCCAGAGTGCTGGCGGAAGGCTGACCTCCCATTGGCGGGCTTGTCATATTGGTCAAAATGAGCCAGATTCCGGTCAATTTTCCATGCCGGCAAAGGTTGACTGGATTTCCGGCTGCGCAATTCTGGTGCGAGCCAGCGTAATCCGCCAGATTGGCGACCTCGACGACCGCTTTTTTTATTACTGGGAAGAAACCGAATGGTGTTTCCGCGCAAGCCGGGCGGGGTGGCAAATCTGGTTGGTGCCCCAGGCAAAAATCTGGCATAAAGGTGTTCAGCGTAATTACAAGCCCTCACCTAACGTGACGTATTATGCAACCCGCAATCGGTTGATGATGCTCGCCAAACACCATGCACCTCTTGCAGCTTGGTGGGATGCGCATATATCGGCATTCCGCACCTGGCTGAGCTGGACAATCCGGAAAAAATGGCGTCACCAACGGCTGCACCGCGATGCGCTCTGTCAGGGCTTCCGAGATTTTTACATACGGCGCTGGGGCATGCGCCAATAAACAGATTTTTTAGTATAGTAATGACCATGATAAATCGAATCAGGAACAAATTATTGAACACCAATCCTCGACTTAAAAAATTTGCCCTCGATTTGGGCTTGTTGAAGAGCCGCACTAACTACACGCGCTTCATCATTCTGGGACGCTCACGAACCGGCAGCAACTATTTGCGCGGTTTATTAAACTCCCATCCAGCCGTCTGGACACTCGGCGAAATATTCCGCAACGAGGATGTGATTG
This sequence comes from Bellilinea sp., assembly GCA_034411135.1. Classification (GTDB taxonomy): domain Bacteria; phylum Chloroflexota; class Anaerolineae; order Anaerolineales; family Anaerolineaceae; genus Bellilinea. The sequence continues at coordinate 9,072 of DAOUMN010000061.1, read as the reverse complement.
ACTTTGACCATCCCGACTTTGTTTTGAATTCTCAGATCCTTTCGCTTTACCAATCTGAACCCGAAAAATTCCTTGAATCCATTGTCTTTCGAAAAGTGCCAGCCGAAATCCAGGCGCTTGGGTTTAAGCTTTTCTATTATCACGCTCGGGATGGGAGTCTTTCTCGTTTGTGGCGAGCCCTGGAACAGCAAACCCACATCCACATTCTGCATATCAAACGCCGCAATATTTTGCGCACGCATGTTTCGCGTGAAAACGCCCAAAAAACCGGAATTTGGGTCAATACATCGGGCGAGAAAGAAGAGGTTCAATCCTATAATCTGGATTACCAAACCTGTCTGGAAGATTTTATCCGTACACGTCAGTGGGAACAGGAGGCGGACCAATTTTTTCAACACCATCCGGTGTACGAAATCTACTACGAAGATTTGGTGGAAAACACGCCCCGTCATGTCCACGAAATTCAAAAATTCCTTGGATTACCTTTTCATCCGGTGCAAGCAAAAACCTATAAGCAGATTCAAAAGCCCCTGTCCGAGATCATCGCAAATTACGCCGAACTAAAACAAAAATTTGCTGGCAGTGAATGGGCAAATTTTTTTGAAGACTAGCATTTTAGGAAATATCTTGAAAATTCTAGTATTATCCACCTGGTTCCCATACCCAACCAATCAGGGTAGCAAAACCAGAGCCTACCATCTTATCCGAAGTCTCAGTCGCCAACATTCAGTGGCGCTGATTTCCTTTCAAGATACAACCATCCATTCCGAGTGGATTGATCATATAAAAAATTTTTGCGAGCACGTAATTGTTGTCCCTCAAAACCCATTTCAATACAATCGTTGGAAAACTCGATTGGGTTTTCTTTCAATCAAGCCAAGCGCAGTTTACGCAGGATACTTCAAAACCATGTCGTCCACCGTGGCTCAATTTGCACGAGAATGGCAACCGAACATTGCATTTGCTTTCACGTTTGTTACAGCACCTTACGCGCTGGAAATTGACGGTATTCCTCGTATAGTTGACATGGACAATTTACTGGCTTTGATGCTTCATGAACGCTACCTGCAAAGCACCAATCTTCTCCAGCGCTTACGACGTTTCCTGGCGTATTGGAAACTTCGCCGGTACGAAAACCAGATCTATAGTTCGTTCGATCTCGCCCTGGTATGTTCAAATCTGGATGTCAATCGCGCCCAGAAATACATTCGAATCCGCCCCGACAAAATCCTCTGTATTCCCAATGGCGTCGACCTTCAAGTCATCCCGGCGGATTCAGTTCAACCCGTACCCAATACGCTGATCTTCAACGGTGCATTGACCTATGAGCCCAATTTAGATGCCATGCGTTTCTTCTTGAGCGATATTTTTCCCTTTATCCTTGCCAAAAATCCCCATGTGCGTCTCACCATTACAGGGAAAACCGATGGAGTCCCAATTGAAAGTCTGCCACACTATGACGGTAAGGTTAGTTTCAGTGGCTATATTGAGAATATTCACAGAGCGGTGGCATCGAGCATGGTATGTGTTACACCATTGCGTCAAGGTGCTGGTACCCGCTTGAAAATACTCGAAGCCATGGCGGCTGGTACACCAGTTGTCAGCACATCTAAAGGCGCCGAAGGCTTGGAAGTAAAACATAATCACAATATCCTGATCAGCGATGATCCACAACAATTTGCCAGCTATACGCTTTGGTTATTAGAGAATGGCGAATTCAGGAGTAAAATAGTCAAAGAAGCACACAACCTGGTTGTAACACAATATGACTGGGTGAAAATTGGCGATAATTTGACCCGCGCGATCGATTTGCTTGAAGCAGGTCGGGAATGAATCAACCGACACACTTTTTCGAATCAGTCCTCCAAAACCGATCATTGATGCGCTGGATCATCATACCGGTTATTTGGATTAGTGTAGCTATCCTGGCGCCGCTGTTGGCAACAGGCAGTATGCTGGCATTGGCATTTATTGCCCTGCTGATCGGATTTGCTGGTGTCCTCATTTTATTGCGCTGGCCAGGCGCTGGTTTCCCATTGCTAATAACAGCCAGTTTACTGGTTCCCTTCCGGATTTCAACTGGCACTCAAACCAGTATTAACAGCGCTATTCTGGTCGTGGGCGTCATGGTTGCGCTGTGGTTATTCGAGATGATCTCTCGCGACCGTCAGATTCGCCTGCTACCCTCCAGAATCATAACGCCATCCCTGCTTTTCATACTGGCTTCCACGCTGGCATTCCTTTTTGGGCAATTACCCTGGTATCCAACCCGTTCGGCTTCACTCTTCGCCCAACTGGGCGGATTATTCCTCTTTATCTTTCTTGCGTTGACGATGTTGGTAGCGCTTCATCGTCTTTCAGGTTTGCGCTGGCTCAAATATTCGGTCTGGTTATTTATTATCCTGGGAACAATTTACAACATTGGTTTCATCTTGCCTTTTTCTCGATATTACGTCAACCGAATTTTTCAACGCGCGGTACTCGATAGTATGTTTTGGCTGTGGTTGTTGGCGCTCACATTCGGTCAGGCATATTTGAATACTTCTCTCCCGAAAGCGATTCGTATCGGGCTGGGGTTGAGCGCTGTAGCCATTTTTTATAACTTATTCATCATTAAACAAACCTGGACATCGGGATGGCTTCCTGCTGCTGCCGCAGTCGGCTTTATTTTGCTTATCACACGCCCTCGTCTTGCCATCAGCATTGGCTTGGTTGTTGGCGTGGTAGGTTTGCTGGCATCAAACCTAACTAATTCGATTATCATGAGTGGTGATAATGAGTACAGCCTATTGACGCGCCTGGAAGCCTGGAAGATACTCGGGCGAATCATCCAATTAAACCCGCTTTTTGGCTTGGGTCCTGCTAATTATTATTTCTTTACCCCGTTTTATAGTATTCTCGGATACTCCGTCAGTTTCAATTCACACAATAACTACATCGATATCATCGCTCAGATTGGTTTGATTGGGTTGGTTTTATTTATATGGTTAATGGTAGAAATTTTGGGAATCGGATGGAAACTTCGCAAAATCAGCCCAGCCGGATTCGAGAAAGCGTTCACCTATTCTGTGCTCGGTGGCGCCATTGGCACCTTGGTTGCCGGCATGTTTGGCGACTGGGTAATCCCGTTTGTTTATAATGTGGGCATGGAAGGATTTCGCTCCGCGTCGTTGGGCTGGTTTTTCATGGGTGGATTGGCGTTCCTGGACATTTCCTTGCGCTTGAGAAGCAATAATCAATTGACAGATGAATAATGAGCCTGTTGATGTCTCGATTTTAATAGTTTCATATAATGTACGTGAATTTCTTCTAAAATGTCTGGCGAGCATTTTCCAGCAATCCCACACTTGCAAATTTGAGGTGGTTGTCGTGGACAATCTGTCCACGGATGGATCGGTAGATGCCATTGCCACCCTGTATCCACAGGTTCGCTTAGTTCGCTGTGAGACAAATTTAGGTTTTGCCGGCGGCAATAACGCAGGACTACCGTTCACCAATGGACGCTATATCCTTCTGCTCAATCCAGATACTCTGATCGAAGCCGGCAGCCTGGATGCGTTGGTCAGTTTTCTCGATTCCCATCCTTCGTCTGCTGCCGCGGGTTCGCTTTTGCTGAATCCGGATCGTTCTCTGCAACCATCCTGCTTCCCTTTCCCAACTCCATTTCGAGAATTTTGGCGGTTGTTGCATCTGGATATATTTTTACCGCTTGCATTGTACCGTCAGGAAAAATGGGAACGCACCCCCCCCCGCCAGGTGGATGTGCTTCAAGGCACCAGTCTTGCTTTGCGCCGCACCGCCATTGATCAAGTCGGATTTCTGGACGCAAGCTTTTTCATGTACTCCGAAGAAGTTGACTTGTGTTACCGTCTCCATAAAGCGGGCTGGCAGTTGCATTGGGTACCCACTTCTAGAGTGATCCATTACGGCGGGCAAAGCACCCGTCAATCAGCCCAAACAATGTTTTTACAGCTATATCGGTCTAAGACTCAGTATTTCCGCAAGCATCACGGCGCAGGGGGTGTTTTCTTGTATAAAATCATACTTGCTCTGGCTGCGCTGACCCGCTTATTTGCCGCCCCAATACTTTGGCTAATCTCTCCCCAAAAACGCGCTGGGCAGGCTTCTGTTATATATAACTACACGCAATTATTGCGCGAAGTAGCCTCATTCTAAAAACATCCTTGAAAGTATTATTCTTAACCCAAATTGTTCCATTTCCACCCAATGCCGGTCCGCGAATCAAAACCTGGCACGTACTGCGGTATTTGGCGGACAAAGGGCATAGCATCACCCTGGTAACCTTTGTCCGAGAAGAAGAAAAGCGACATCTTCCCGCGTTGGAAAACATTTGCGCCGAAGTTGTTGCCGTTCCAATCCGACGGTCGCGGATTCAAGATGGCATTTCACTCTTTAAGAGTCAGTTCAATGGTTTACCATTTTTGGTTGAAAGAGACCACAAGCGCGGGATGGTAAATGCCGTTCGCAAGGCAATCCAAGGTTGCGTCTTTGACATAATTCATGTGGACCAGCTGACGATGGCTCAATTTATCCTCGAACTAAAACCCGTGCTCAGTCGAAACACCCGCACCATTTTCGACGCCCACAACGCCACCTGGTTGCTTCTTGATCGGATGCATAATAACGCTAAAGGCATTATGAGTTTTTTTCTCAAACAGGAGACCGAAAAGATCAAGTCCTATGAAGCAAACTTAGTAAACAACTTTGATTACACCCTAACAGTAACGGATGTCGATCGAACCGCATTGCAGTCAATACTGTCAAATCCCGTTGCTGCTGAAAAAATTCAAGTCATCCCAATCGCGGTTGACACCGAAGAACTGGCACCAGTGAAAAGGAACAATTCATCACATGAAATCCTTACGCTGGGAACGCTTCATTATCCCCCCAACGCCGATGGTATTCGATGGTTTATCAAAGAAGTGTTCCCTCAGGTTAAAGAAAGCATCCCTTCTGCAAATCTCACCATTATCGGTAAAAACCCACCGGCTGATTTTTTCAACCTTGCCAACCTGTATCCAGATGCAATTCGAATTACCGGATACGTAGACGATCTGGTCCCCTATCTTGAAAAAGCAGCCATCATGGTCGTCCCAGTCCTGGCAGGCGGCGGTATGCGTGTGCGCATCCTGGAGGCATTTTCCAGGGGAATGCCCACGATTACAACCACTGTTGGACTGGAAGGCATCGACGCCCAGCCTGAAATACACGTTTTAGTCGAGGATGATCCATCCGCCTTTGCCCAGGCTGTAATCCGGTTGCTGCGAGATCCGGCCCTGCGTGAACATCTGTCCACTTATGGACGTCGATTGGTTACACAGCAGTACGATTGGAAAGCCATTCTCGGTCGCCTTGATTTAATTTACCAACATTCTAATCAATCCTTATGACAAACCCACCCTCTTCATCAATCAGAGCACAATCCACGCCCGAATGGGCAAAAAAAGCCCTGATCATCATCGCAACTCTTTCAGTTTTATCCCGCATCATTACGGCCTTTTACATCGGCAATGGGATTAATGAAATGCCGGGGGTTTCCGATCAAATATCCTATCACACCCTCGGTATTCGCCTGATCCAGGGGCATGGATTTACTTTTGATCGACCCTGGTGGCCTGCCACACCTGCCGGTGAACCAACTGCGCACTGGAGTTATTTGTATTCTCTTTTTGTGGCTGGTATTTACTATTTTGTGGGACCGCAGCCTCTTATGGTGCGATTAGTACAGGCAATCGTGGTTGGGTTACTGCAAACCTATTTATTGTATAAGCTGGGAAAAATGATTTTTGGCGTTCTGACAGGCATTGTTGCTGCAGCTCTCGGTTCCATTTACCTATACTTTATTTATTATTCTGCCACCTTAATGACCGAGCCGTTTTACATCACTGGTATCTTAGCTGCGCTGACTTTAACATTCTCGCTAACCGGAACACCGCACCAAACCAGAGCAACCGGATCCCGCGCAACCATTACTGCGCTTAGTTTGGGCGTAGTGATTGGCGCAACATTGCTATTACGCCAGGTTTTTTTACTCTTTTTACCCTTTCTTTTCTTGTGGATATTAATCGCCAATCGAAAAGAGCGGGTTACCTCGACTGTTTTCCAACTGAGCCTTGCGCTTGTTGTCCTGGCAGTGATAATTCTGCCATTTTCATATTTTAACTATCAGCGCTTTGGGCAATTTGTTTTACTGAATACCAATGCCGGTTTTGCCCTTTACTGGGCGAACCACCCGGTTTACGGCACGCATTTCGAAAGCATCCTAACTCCAGGGCAACCCACATATCTGGATCTATTGCCCAAAGAATTGAAAGATCTTAATGAAGCACAGCTCGACTCTGCTTTGCTTCAACGCGGATTGGGATTCATCCTCGATGATCCTGGTCGGTACCTCCTATTGTCGCTTAGCCGCATTCCGATCTATTTCATGTTTTGGCCCTCCCCTGGTTCTTCTCTGCTTAGCAATTTATCAAGAGTGGGCAGTTTTGGTATCTTCCTACCTTTTATGCTTTATGGGGTAATCCTTTCATTACGATCAGTTGCTAATCGAAAATTCTTCATTGATTCACCGCATTTTTTGTTACTTCTGTTCATCGTTATCTATAGCGCCATTCATATTCTCACCTGGACACTGATTCGATACCGATTACCCGTGGATGCGGTATTGTTGATATTTGCCGGTTTTGGATTCGTTGATTTGGCAAAACGATTCTTACCCACCTATTTGAAAAAAAAGTGGGCTTTGGCATTGCAATGAAAATCCTTTTCGTTGTTCCGTACATTCCCAACCTGATCCGGGTACGCCCCTATAACCTGATCCGCTATTTAAAAAAACGTGGACACCACATCACGGTTTATTGTGTAGGTAATCACGAGGATATTTTTGCACTAAATGTTCTAAGAGAACATGCGGACGAGGTTAGATTCTTTTTTTTGCCAGGCTGGAAGTCCTGGCTAAATGGTGGTTTTGCATTACCAAGCCGGAAGCCGCTGCAAGCCGCCTATGCATGGAATCCTCAGGTGGCTGGTGAAATTCAAAACCAGCTATCGCAACAATCCTATGATCTTGTGCACGTGGAACACTTACGCGGTGTTCATTATGCATTGGCTGCGCGCCAATCCAATCCCAATACACCCGTGATTTGGGACAGCGTCGATTCGATTACTCACTTGTTTCGCCAAACCCAACGCCAACACCCAAACCGCCTTGCGCGATTTTTGATCAAATTCGAATTAGTCCGAACCGAGAATTACGAAAAATGGTTGGCAAAAGAGTTTGACCGCATTTTAGTTACTTCACATATCGATCGTAACACCTATCTCGATCTGGAACCGGGAGCACGTGTTGAAGTCCTCACCAATGGCGTAGATCTGGAATATTTTCAACCAGCGCCGGAAATTGTCCGGGAAGACAACACCGTTTTGGTCAGCGGAAAAATGAGTTATCACGCCAATGTTAGCATGGCACTTTACCTTATCGAAGAAATTATGCCCCATGTATGGGCACAACAACCAAAAACCCGGTTGGTTATTGTAGGTAAGGATCCTCCCGAACGCATTCGAAATGCCCGCCAGGATGCGCGCGTTATCGTGACAGGCACAGTGCCAGAAGTTTTACCCTGGTTGCAAAAAGCAACCATTTCGGTTGCTCCTCTCACCTATGGAGCGGGGGTGCAAAACAAGGTATTGGAAGCCATGGCATGCGCCACACCCGTGGTTGCATCACCGTTGGCGATTTCCGCAATACAAGCCACTCCCGGCAGGGAAGTATTGGTTGCGGACAACCCGCGCGAATTTGCTGCTTGCATTGTTAGCCTTTTACAAAACAAGGATCTTCAAAAAACTCTGGGCGAAAACGGGAGAAAATATGTCGAGAGTCACCATTCCTGGACAAAAATTGTTGAGCAGCTGGAAAGCATATACCTTCAAGCTATCAACGAACACAAATGATAAAGAATTTCTATAAATTTATTTATAGATATATCAGACAAAACAAGTTACAATCTACATTGGATCAGGAAGGGATAGCGCGGTTTTATTTTAAGGATGTGCAATGGACTTGAAATCGTATTTCGCTCCGCTTCTTAAGTGGTGGTGGATGATACTGGCTGCCGGCATAATTGCTGCGGCATCCAGCTTTATCATTACCCTGGGGCAACCACCTTTATATCAATCGCGGACAACCCTGATCATCGGGCAATCACTCACCAGCCCCAACCCCAATAGTTCGCAATTCTTCCTCGAACAGCAACTCGCGGGCATCTACGCAGACATGGCTACACGGGAGCCGGTGCGCCGGGCAGCAATGGAAGCACTCAACCTAAAGTGGCTACCTCAATACGTTGCCCGCGCACTTCCTGAAACCCAATTAATCGAGATTACTGTAACCGACTCGGACCCGATTCGAGCTCAAGTCGTGGCTGCCGAATTGGCAAACCAATTGATCAAGCGCGGACCCTCAGGCACGCAAGATGCAGATCAGGAACGGCAGGCGTTTATCAATCAACAATTGTCTCAACTGGAAACCAACATCGCAGACACCAATGAGGAAATTGATAAGCTCAAATTGGAGTTGGGCAACTTAAACAGCGCAAGCCAGATCACTGAAACTCAACAAAAAATCAATGCGCTCGAAAATAAATTATCAAGTTTACAGGAAAACTATACCCGCCTGCTATCCAGTTCTCAGCGCGGCGCACTAAACACCTTGACCATCATCGAGCCAGCCGAGATTCCCAATCGTCCAATCGGACCCAATCGAGGTGCTACTATTCTGATTGCCGCTGCTATTGGTCTTGCCCTTGCTGCAGCCAGCGCCTATGTAATAGAATGGATCGATCAAGCGACCCACAGCTCCGAAGAGGTTACCCGCATTTTACAAGTGCCAGCCTTGGGTGATATACCCCGTATTCCAAAAGATGCGGAGCCGCTTAGCTTCGTCAACGATCAGCCTTTCTCTCCAATTACCGATTCTTTCCGCTCGTTGCGCACCAACCTGGAATTCTCTGGTTTGGGCAACAAAGTAAAAACCCTGTTGCTATCCAGCCCGGG
>DAOUMN010000060.1:0-19365 GCA_034411135.1 Bellilinea sp. | reverse complement strand
TGCGCATGATCCCAGGTTTGCTCCTGGTCATCTGGGACGGTATTCCGACGCATCGTTCCAGGATCGTCAAAGCCTACCTGGCAAACGGAGTTGCCAAGCGCATCTACCTGGAGCAATTGCCAGGCTATGCCCCGGACCTCAACCCGACCGAATGGTTTTGGAGCTATCTGAAACTTGCTGATTTGGCCAATATCGCCTGTGATCATTTGCCTGACCTGGAAGTGTTGATCAAGAACTCGAAGCGCCGCATGCAACGTAGACCGCAATTGATCCAGGCTTTCGTCCACAATGCGGGTTACGAACTTTAGAAACATGTGCAAGGATCAGTAACTGTACGGGCGCCCCAAAAAATATTTCCCTTTGGTACAATGAATGCGTACCTATCGTGCCCAGAACAGAGTGAGGTGAACGATGCTGTTTCGCAAAGCGAAAATTGTTGCCACTATTGGTCCAGCCAGTCAAGATGAAAACACACTGCGTAAATTGATTGAAGCCGGAATCGACGTTGCCCGCTTGAATTTTTCGCACGGCTCCCATCCTGAACATGCAGAAAAAATTCAACTGATTCGCCGATTATCGGAGGACATGAATAAACCCATCAGCATCTTGCAGGACTTGCAAGGTCCAAAATTGCGGGTGGGAAAATTACCCGCTGAAGGGATTGCGCTCACCGCCGGTCAGGAAGTTGTTTTGACCCAGGTTGCCAATCAAGCCCATTTTGCCGAAACTCGGAGCGATGCAACCCTCATCCCGTTGGATGTTCCCAATCTTGCTCGCGGTGTGGTAGTTGGCAATCGAATTCTGTTGGATGACGGCAACCTTGAATTTGAAGTAATATCTGTCGAGGGGGAGTCAGTAGTCGCCCGGGTTGTATTGGGAGGCACATTATCTTCGAACAAAGGCGTCAATTTGCCGGGTGCAGCCCTGGGCATTCCCTGTTTTACGGAGAAAGATCGCGAAGATCTTGAATTTGGGCTAAAACAGGGAATTGATCTGGTTGCTATCAGTTTTGTTCACCGGGCTGAAGATATCGAAGTGGTTCGCAGTGCAATGCGTGAATTGTACCCGCCGCGCGCCGACACACCGATTATCGCCAAACTGGAACGCCCCGAAGCCATCCAAAATCTGCACGAGATTATTCACGCTGCCGATGGGGTCATGGTTGCGCGTGGCGATCTCGGCGTGGAAACTTCCCCCTCCACGGTACCCATCATTCAAAAAAAGATCATCGACATGGCAAACCGCCACGCCAAACCGGTCATCACCGCCACCCAGATGCTCGACTCGATGATACGCAATCCACGACCAACCCGTGCTGAAGCATCGGATGTTGCCAATGCAATCTTTGACGGCACGGACGCGGTCATGTTGTCCGGCGAGACCGCGTCGGGCTCCTACCCGGTCGAAGCAGTCAGCGTCATGGCGAGCATCATTCGCGAAGCAGAAGCGAACGCCGCCGAATACGCTCACTACTCTATCCGCCCCGAAGAAGCGCCACAGGACGATGCGCTCGCCATCACCCGTGCCGCACGCGAACTGGCGCATGATCGTAAAGTTGCCGCGATTGCGGTTTTCACCCAAACCGGAAAAACTGCCCTGCTGATGTCCAAGTCCCGTCCGGATGTACCCGTGTTTGCCTTCACACCGGAAGAATACACTTACCGTCGCCTGGGGTTGTACTGGGGTGTTACTCCGTTCCTGGTGCCTTACGCCTCGACTGTTGAAGCCATGATCGCCAGCGTCGAGGCGGCGCTGGTAGCATCCACCCCAATTCATAACGGCGATCAGGTGGTCATCATCAGCGGATTTCCGGTCGGTGCGTTGCGACCGCCGAACATTACGCTCCTCTACACGGTTGGGGAATGGACCTGATTGCGGATAATAGATCCTCCTCGGTCAGATTGCTCCCCATTGCATCTAGAGGAAAGGAACGTTATCATGTCCACATTTTCCACCCTGATAGAAGTTGATCAGCTATACGAAAACTACTTAAATCCTAACTGGATTGTGATCGACTGTCGTTTCGATTTGACGAACCCAGAGTGGGGTTTTAGCGATTATCAACAGGTGCACATACCCGGATCGGTCTATGCTCATCTAAACCGCGACCTGTCTGCAGACCAAAACCCTCAATCCGGGCGTCACCCGCTGCCCGACCCGGACGAATTTTGCCTGCGGATGGGCAACTTGGGTGTTTCCAATGCGCATCAGGTAGTTGTATTGGATTCGGTTGGCGGCGCATTTTGCTCGCGCCTGTGGTGGATGCTGCACTGGGTAGGACACTCCGCCGTCGCGGTACTCAACGGCGGTTTGACCGCGTGGAAAAGCCGCGGCTTTCCATTGACTGGCGGCATCGAGACTCGGGCTGCAAGACTATTTAATGGCAAGGCGGACATGAGCCGTCTTGCAACCAGCCAGGAGATACTCCACCTGCTTGCTGATCCGGCATACAAAATTATCGACGCCCGCATACCAGCCCGCTACCGCGGTGAGATTGAACCCATCGATACCATCGCCGGTCGCATTCCCAGCAGCCTGAACCGTTTTCATGAATATAACCTGCAATCGGACGGACGAATGAAACCCGCGCACTTGCTGCGCGAAGAATTTACCCGCCTGCTTGATGAAACACCGCCGGAAAATGTCATTGTCTATTGTGGTTCAGGAGTAACTTCCTGTCATCACCTGCTGGCAATGCAATACGCCGGCATACAAGGTGCAAAATTGTATGCCGGCTCCTGGAGTGAGTGGATTCGCGATCCGTCACGCCCGATCGAAACCGGATGAGAAGAAGAAGACTTTATCGCGCAAATTGACTCATTATCTCATCCAGCGACTCAGGGCTCGGGCGAAGTTTTTCCTTTGGCATTCGGTTGAGCGGTGTTTCTGGTAAATCGTACAGGTCAAAGACGGTTGTCATACTTGGATTGACATATAAAATTCCGGTCAACATCCAATTATGGTCTTCGGCTTCATGTAAAACACGCAAAGCTTCATAGATATTGGTGGGATCGTAATCACGGTCGAGTTTCTTCAGTACAATCGTTGCACCATCATGCAACGTGACTTCTCGCATTGTACCGGGTTCGTAATCCTCGATGGTGATTTCATCCCTCGCTGGCACGTATGAAATATCATGCAGCGGCATCTCGTTTTCTTTTCCCCAGGCATAGGAATGGTACGAATCGTCTTTGTTATGAAACGTAACGCATGGGCTGATGATATCGATCACAGCCACGCCACGATGACTGAAAGCCGCTTTGAAAATTTCCTTAACCTGCTTGGCGTCACCGGCGAATGAACGCGCCACAAAAGAAGCCCGGCTGATCAAGGCTTCCATGCAGATGTCAATCGGGAAGTATTTATTCACCCCTTGTCGTTTTAACTCCAGCCCTTGCTCCGCCGTAGCAGAGAATTGCCCTTTGGTCAGTCCATAAACGCCGTTGTTCTCGACAATATAAACCATCGGCAAATTGCGGCGCACCATGTGTTTGAATTGTCCCATTCCAATGCTGGCCGTATCCCCATCACCGCTGACGCCAATCCCTTTTAAGGTGTGATCCGCAAACAAAGCGCCCAATGCCAGGGAGGGCATGCGCCCGTGCAGCCCATTGAAACCGAATGAACGATTGAGGAAATAGGTCGGGCTTTTCGAAGAACACCCAATCCCGGAAAACTTAACCACCATTTCCGGGATAACGTCCAATTCATACAAGGCGGCGACGATTTGATTCGAAATGGAGTTGTGCCCACAACCAGCACATAGCGTGCTGTTGTGTCCTTTATAATCGGCGCGATTCAATCCAACCCGGTTGAGTTGAGTTTTTGGGACTGCCTGAGTCGCCATGGGTTATTTACCCTCCATCTTAAGAATCCGTTCCACAATCCATTTGGCGGTGATGGGCATCCCGTCGATATGGGATACCTGACGCAGCCGCGAACCACACTCGGAATAGTGCATGGTCAGTAACTGCTTCAATTGACCATCACGGTTCAATTCCACTACATAGGTGTGATCATGGTCATGCAAGAAATTGCATACCTCATCCCGGAAAGGCAGCGAGCGGATACGCATATAATCCGTAGCAATTCCCATTTCCGCTAGCAAATCGCGCGCCTCAATAATTGCAGGATCCGTAGAACCATAGCCTACAATGGCAAATTTGGCTCCCTGCATAGTGTGAATCTCGGGTTCGGGCAGTAAATAACGATTGTGCCAGATTTTATGCTTAAGGCGGTTCAAGCCGCGCTCCCACACATCTGGGTCTTCACTATAGCGGGTCATCTCATCATGTCCCGTGCCACGGGCAAAATATGCGCTTGCCGGGTGACGGTTGCCAGGCAGTGTGCGGTAGGGTATCCCGTCCCCGTCTATATCCAGATAGCGACCCCACTTCCCATCCATTTTATCCAGCATCGCCTGCAGTTCATCTTCCCAGAGCACTTTTCCACGATCGATCGGCTGATCCGGATATTCAAAGCGCGGCGAAATATGATAGTTCATTCCAATATCCAGGTCGGTGAGAATGAACACTGGCGTTTGCAGTCGTTCAGCAATATCGAAAGATTTCCATCCAAACTCAAAACATTCCTTTACGTTGCTGGGCAGTAAGATCACATACTCCGTATCACCATGACTGATGAAGTTAGCAAACGTCAGGTCGCCCTGGGCAGTGCGTGTCGGTAAACCGGTGGAAGGTCCTACTCGTTGCACGTCCCAAACCACCACCGGAACCTCGGCGTAATACGCTAGTCCCAGATATTCCGCCATCAACGATATGCCTGGCCCCGAAGTCGAGGTCATGGCACGCAAACCAGCCCAGCCCGCTCCGACTGTCATACCAATGGCAGCAATTTCGTCTTCCGCCTGGATAACGATCGAGGTTGTCTTTCCGGTTTCTGGATCGCTGCGCAGCGAGGGCAAATACTCCATTACCGACTCTGCCAGGCTGGATGCGGGCGTGATCGGATACCAAGCAGTGAATTGAACCCCGCCGTACAAGGACCCTAAAGCAGATGCCGCATTACCCTCGCTGATGATATACCCTTCAAGCGGCGGCATGGGCTCCACAAAATATGCATCTTGTTTGATCAGGTTGTCTCTTGCCCAACTGGCAGCAGCCTGGATGATCGCCCAGTTCGAATCGATCGCTTTTTTCTTTCCATTGAAGTGAGCATCGAGAACATCATAGATAACATCCATATCAATGCCAAGCATTTGCGCTACCACACCAACATAAACCATATTTGCCATGTAATCCCGCAGGTTTTGCGGTGGATCCGCTTCCTTTACCAGTCGGCGCACTGGCATAGGATAAAGAATCACGTCATCACGCGTTGATTCGAATTTAATATCATCCGCGTAGAACAAGACACCGCCCGGAACCAGAAATTTCATTTCGGTCGCCATCGTTGCAGGATTCATGGCGACTACAATGTTATCCATCTCCACACGCGCCAAGTAGCCCTTTTTACTCAGGCGGATGGAATACCAGGTTGGTAATCCCTGAATATTGGAAGGAAAGATATTCTTTCCATTAACCGGTATTCCCATGCGGAACAACGATTTGAGCAGGATGAGATTAGAGGTCGCCGAACCGGATCCATTCACCGTGCTGAAGGTGATGCAAAAATCATTTACAATTCGTTCGCCCATCTTACCGTTTTCTAAAACAGAAGCAGGCAGTATTTGAGACATAGGTTCTCCTCGTTCAGTATTGATAACACTCACACATCATCATTCAAAGGTGTGGTAAGCTGGTTTTTTCGTGCGCAGGAAGATCAAATCCATATGCTCTACCATCGCCTCATATCCCTCATTGAAATTTTGAGAACAAATCGCCTCGACCATTCGGCTGTGATATTCCCACACTCGTTCCAGATAAGCCATGTCGGTATATAAATCCATTCCAAAGGCTTCATAGACTTCCCAGTAGGCTTCCAGTAACCCGGCAACAAAAGGATTTTCCAGCCTTTTATAGATGGTCAAATGTAGCAGGCGGTGCTCTAAATGCGGAATTTGAACCGGATTTCCCTGTAGTTTTTCCTTAGCGCGTTGAACCAATGCGCGTAATTCATGATGATCTTCGCTATTTAATAAACCAACGGCCTGGTACCAATAGGATGTTTCGATGTGTGTACGCAGGTCAGCAAACGCCAGGAATGCATCTGGTTTAGTCGAAAGTGCATAAAACAGACTCTGGGTAACCGCGGTTTTGAACTGATATGGCAACACCCGGATACCCGTGCGGGGACGCACTTCAATCAATCCCATTGCGCGCGCCACTTCCATTTGCTCGCGCAAGGTTGCCACGCTAATTCCTAACTCGCGGCTTAACTCCGCAAGCGCAGGTAGACGGTCGCCTTCCTGCAACTTTCCCGAAGCAAGATATTGCATGAATTCGGATAATCGGCTGCTGAAATGAAAATCCTGGTTGTTCATACGGTGGGTTGGTTCACCGAAAAAACTGATTAATCTGATTATTCGGACGATATAACTATAGCATATCCAACCCCATCGGACAAGGATGATCTTTGTAATCAAAACTTTGGACGAACGATTAATCACTAACAAACAGGGATTCTAGGGGAAATACTGTCCCAGCTCGCCCAGCGCTTTACCCAGGCGGGTGCCATGCCAGGTCAACAAGCTCCCGTCAATGGGATAGATTTGCCTGCGTATGACAGCAGGGGTGTTTGAAAACGCCTGTTCGATATTCAGAATATCGACAGCAGTGAACTCAAAAGGCTCGCTGGGCAAGA
This sequence comes from Bellilinea sp., assembly GCA_034411135.1. Lineage (GTDB taxonomy): Bacteria > Chloroflexota > Anaerolineae > Anaerolineales > Anaerolineaceae > Bellilinea. The sequence goes on along the minus strand of DAOUMN010000060.1, from coordinate 12,603 downwards.
AAATAATCTCCGGTTGGGCAGCGCGGACTTCTTCGCCTGTCACACGCGGGTAGCGTTGATCACGCTCGCCGGTTTCTTCAGCACTGGCTATGCCCAGATCCGCTTCTAACGGGTAGCGTCGTTCGCGATCGGCAAAGATGTTCAACCCACCCAACAGCCGGATAACGTCACTGCAATAGGTATCCTTATTAAAGGTCATCCACCATTCGATACCATCCGGGTTGGTGCCTTTCCAGATCGGCGCGAATACCCGCACTGGCTGGATATCATCCAACCGGTTTTCGGCATATTCAACGGCTATTTCAAGTGTCCGCAACGCATAGAAGGCGCTCTCTTGGCGAAATAAATGCACCAGTTGCCACAGGTCATCCAACACCTGCCGTATGGTTTTGGGAAACACCAACCAAACATCTGTAAATTGGGCAAGGGCTTCGATATCGGAACGGGTGTTCTCCTCCTGGTTGGCAATCACCAGATCTGGTAACAGCGCTTTCACAACGGGTTGGTTTACATTTTTGGTTCCACCCACTCTGGGTAACCCCTGAACCTGCGGGGGATAGATGCAATAATCACTCACTCCAACCACTCGGCTGCCCATACCCAGATCGAACAGGCTTTCGGTCATTGAAGGTACCAGCGAAATAACACGCTGCGGAAATTGTGTAAAATGCCCAATCTGTTCCAGGATCATCTTCGCACCGGTCTACACACCTTTAGCCGCCAGTTTGAGTGCTGTTTGTGCAATTACAGCGGCTGCTCTGGGTAGTACATCTTCATCGAAATCGAAACGGGGATTATGGTGACCGTAGTTCAAGCCCTTTTGCTCATCAGCGCTGCCAAAGAAAAAGAAACACCCCGGTACACGATTTAAGAATACGGCCATATCTTCCGACACCATGCTGCGATAAGTGCTATCCACGCGGGTTTCGGGCAACAACTCACCTATCGTCTCAGCCACCACCGTTGCGACCCTTGGATCATTGACAACCGGATAGGTTAGCCGTTGAACATCCACACTGGTGGTGCAATTCATGGCTGTTCCGATTGATTGAGCAATTTGTTCCAAGCGGGCTATCACGACATCACGCACTTCGGGTAAAAAGGTGCGGATCGTTCCACGTAGTTCCGCCTGGTGTGGAATAACATTATAGGCGCTGCCTGCCTGGATTTGGGTTACACTAACCACCGCCGATTCAAGTGGTGCAATGTTGCGGGAAACAATCGTTTGCATTGCCATGACCATTTGTGCTGCCGCAACAATTGGATCAATCGTGGTCTCTGGCAATCCACCGTGCCCACCCTTTCCTTCAACCCGAATGGTAAAGAAGTCCGCGCCCGCCATCATCGCGCCGGGGACAACACCTGTCCAACCAAGGGGCTTTTCGTTCCATAAATGTACCCCCAGGCAGTAGTCAACGTCCGGATTTTTTAGCACGGATTCTGCCACCATTTGTTCCGCACCGCCCAAACCTTCCTCCGCAGGCTGAAATACAAACTTGATTGTTCCGTGGAGCCGGTCACGATGCTGTGCCAGAATTCTTGCCACTGTCAGACCAATTGCCATGTGTCCGTCATGTCCACAGGCGTGCATAATACCTGCATGAATAGACGCGTATTCCGCCCCGGTTTGTTCCTGTACCGGCAGAGCATCCATATCAAAACGCAGCATAACTACCCTGCCCGGCTGGCTGCCCTCCAAGGTCGCAACAACACCCGTTTTCGCAACCCCCGTGCTCACCTCCATCCCCAAAGCCCGCAGCTCATCGCTGATGATGCCAGCAGTGCGATACTCCTGAAAGCCCAGCTCAGGATACCGATGAAAATCACGTCGCACTCTTTGGCTATACGAAAATAGTGCCCGGGCTTCCGAAGAGAGGTTTATGTTCATATTCATTGAAAAATTATCCTCCGGAAACTGTCCTCGTATTTCGGGTTTTCCTCACTGCTTTCAATCGTTCGGCGCTGACGCTGCATTCGTTCCATATGATCAGGATCAGCCAGCTGGCTGCGATGATGTCTCAAAGCCGCGATCTTCAATCCCCACTGTTCGGTTACATCGATTGTGAAATTTGGCTGCCCAGTTAAAGTCAGCCACAATTCATGGATTTCATGCGCAACCAATCCTTGCACCAAAAGTTCTGGAAAGAACATCGGATTTCCGCAGGCAGGATACACTGCCTCGCAAACAATTTGCCCGGCAATCCGGTGATCGGGATGGTTGAGACGGTTGTCTCGGTGAAAAAAATTGGTCGGATCACTAGTGACGACAACATCCGGTTTTGCCTCACGCAGAACCGCAACAACTGCCCTGCGCGCCTCGATTGTCGGTTGTAAATAACCATCCGCATAGTCCAGGAAACGTACAGATTTTACGCCCAACACGCTGGCAGCTTGGCGCTGTTCAACTTCGCGGGTTAGCATTAATTCACCGGCATCCAAAATATTGCCGCGAACCCCTTTATCGCCTCGTGTCAAAAGGCAATATTCTACTGTATGTCCGAGCGCCGTCCAGCGAGCAATGCTAGCACCACAAAAATATTCCGGATCATCCGGATGCGCCAATATTACCAGGATTTTTTGTGGTCTTTTCCATCCCTCAATTGCGTTTTCCACCCCGTCTGCGCCTCCCCGAACGACCAGATGGATGCTGGCGTGGTTTCTGCTGACGGGGTTGCTGCTCAAGCGGGCGAGTTGACTCATCCCCCCCGTTGGCTTCCTCACCATTACCATTTTCGTCTTCTTCCTCTGTTTCGGCAACTATTATGCCTGGCGGTGGCTCGCTGAATGCAGCGATTTCTTCACGGGTAAATTCACGTATGCCCACTTCGGGAATATCGACGCGAATGGTGCCCGCCAGCGGAGCAACATCAATAACTTTGCCCTCTCCGTGCGGCGTGACGATTCGTTTGCCTTTCTTCGGCAGCCCTTTACGCGCCTCCGCATAGGTATCAAATTCATAAATCAGGCAGCAGCGCAATCGCCCGCACATACCGGTAATTTCCGTAGGAGTCAACGAGATGCCTTGCTCCTTTGCCATGCGGATCGAAATCGAACTAAATTCGGTCAGGAAACGTGAACAACAGCGCGTTTCCAAGCCACACGCGCCCATCCCTCCCAGCAATTTGGCTACGTCACGCGGACCGATCTGGCGCAGTTCCACTACTGCAGGAGAAAACTGGCGCTGCATGTCCTGGCGTAATGACTTAAGATCCACCCGTTCCTCGCCCTCGGTCGAATATAGGATCGTCAGGCGAGTCCCATCAAAGCTGTACTCGGCTGCCACCACCTTGACATTTTGCAGCCGGATTTCGTTTGCCCGCCTGCGGCAGGTTTCAACGACATCCAGTTCGCGTGCCTGCCATAATTGGCGCATGAGCAAGTCGCGCGTGGTGGCAATTCGATTGACCGGTTTCCAACCACCTTCTGGTGCTTGCATAAATTCCTTGACCACCTGGGCAACTTCCCCAATCTGCCAACCGCGTGAAGTCTCCACCACGACAGCATCACCAACTCGCACCGCGTCAAGGTGACCGGCTTGAAAATGGTAGATTTTCCCAACCTTAGAAAAGCGTACTCCGACGATTAATTGGTTGATCGTTGCGACCATTAATCGTTTACTCCACCATTTCGATCTTTACACTACCCTGGTTCTTATATGCAGCCACGCTCAACTGGGCAGCCAGCTGTTCGGCAATATGATGCAGTGCCTTCGCAGCTGCCGAATCCGGGTTGGATAACACAATTGGCTTGCCGTCATCGCCGCCAATTCGCACTGCTGGCTCCATTGGAATGGCACCCAAGAAAGGCGCACTATGCTGCTTTGCGAGCAATTCCCCACCGCCTTGCCCGAATACATCCAGAACACTACCATCCGGTAATGCCAGATAACTCATATTCTCAACCACACCCAGGATGGGCACGTTCAACTGTTCGAACATCTGAATACCCCGGCTGGCATCTTCCAGCGAGACGGCCTGAGGCAGCGTCACGATTACACCACCGCTGAGTGGCATCGACTGCGCCAGACTTAATTGCGCATCGCCGGTTCCCGGCGGCAAATCAATGATCAAATAATCCAGCAAGCCCCAATCAACATCGCCCAGAAACTGGCGAATTGCCGAATGCAGCATCGGTCCACGCCAGATCAAAGCCTTTCCCGTTGGCACCATGAAACCAATCGACATGATTTTGACGTCATAGGCTTTAGCGGGCGTCAATTTTTCACCCCGAATGGGGGGCAATTGGCTCACCCCCATCATACGCGGCACGTTCGGTCCATATATATCAGCATCCAACAATCCAACCCGTGCCCCGCTTTGCGCCAGCGAAACCGCCAGGTTAACCGCCACCGTAGTCTTACCAACCCCGCCTTTACCCGAAGCAACCGCCACCGCATTCTTAACTGGAATCTGCATTACTCCACGGGCGCGACCGTCGCTGCGCACATTGGCATCCAAGCGGATTTCCACACTACGGACGCCTTCTACAGAAAGAACCGCCTGACGGGCTTCACTTTCGATTTTTCCTTTGAGCGGACACGCAGGTGTTGTTAGAATGATATCGAATTTAACCAAACCATCTTCGATTTCGAGATTCTGCACCATGTTCAAGGTCACCAGGTCCTGGTGCAGTTCAGGTTCCTGGACTTTGCTCAAGGCTGCCAGTACGGCATCCCTGTCGATTGGGCTGGAATTCATCAAGAAAGAACCTTTCTATCTGTAATCGTATTGTGATCTCAGGTTTTGTTCAAAAAACGAAGCACTTCGCTCTTGCACTGCTCAAACTGGACAACCAAATCTTGATCGGACCCTCGAAAACGGCGAATGGTTTGCCGCGCGCACATCGAACAACCGCGCATTCCCCGGTAGGAATCGATGGAGCAGGTTTGACAGCCACCCATGCGCACCATCATCAGCGTAAAAGCGGCTCGTTCGACCAGACGGTTGTCGGATTCGCTGACCATATCAACCAGTTTTTGCCATTCGGCACCGCGCAACGAGCGTAAATGACAGATTACACGCGGTGGAAACATTACATCAGTGTCACTATTATACATGTTGTCTGACTTCCTCGATAGATTAACCTGCTACCGGTTTCTTTGCAGCCGCCTTTTGGGCTTCTTTTTCCGCCCGGGCAGCCTCTTCGCGGGCATAATTTGTTGGACGGATGCCGGCATAATACGACGCCGGCTTGCTCAATCGTTGTAGATTGAAGATGTGCTCTTTATGCCGGTCATAAGAGGCAATTTCATAGTCATGATCCATTTTGATGGCATCGAAGGGGCAGTACTCAGCGCAAAAACCACAGTTCATACAAATATCCACATCTATGTAGAATTCTGCCGGTTGGGGAATGGGCTTGCCGGTTTCGGGATCATTGGTGCGCACAATCCAGATGCACTGAGGCGGACAGACTTTGGCACATATACCACAGGATGTGCAACGAATATCCTTTGCTCCATTAGAACCTTCGTCGTACACCAGAAACGGGATATAGCGGAATTCCTCCGGGACAGGGAGCTTTTCCTCTGGGTACTGAACAGTAAAAATACCTTCCACATCCGGGCTACGCCGCATTTCAATCCCTTCGGGGGTAAAATAGCGCTTTTTCCCTTTTTTCAAGTCTTCCAGGTAGGTATTGACGAAATGCCGGAAGGTAGTCCACAAGCCCCGCAATACACCAAATCCGGTTATCATGTTGTCCTCCATCCTTCCGCCAATCAGCGGTCTACTTCCCCTAGAACGATATCAATCGAGCCAAGTATGGTTACCACATCGGCAATTTTCTGATTGCGGCACATGGTTGCCAGGCTGGTCAGGTTGATGAAGGCTGGCGCGCGGACATGATATCGCCACGGATTAGGCTTGCCGTTGGACACCACATAAAACCCCAACTCCCCCTTGGGACCCTCCACACGTCCATACGCCTCGCCAGCCGGAACACGCACCTGGTATTGGGGTTTTCCGCTTAAAACCGGACCTGGGGGAATATCCCGCAATGCCTGACGTAAAATCCGCAGGCTTTGTCGCATTTCATCCAATCGCAGCAGGTAGCGGTCGTAGATATCGCCATGGTAACGAACCGGCACATCAAATTCAAAACGGTCGTAAACGCCATACGGATCAGCGCGGCGGACATCATAAGGTACACCCGATGCGCGCAGTACCGGTCCGGAGGCAGAAAGCGCAATGGCATCCGCCGCGCTGAGTACCCCAACTCCCTCGGTTCGTCCTCGCACAATTTCATTGTGTGTGATGAATGCATCCATCTCGTCCAATTTTCGCGGCAGCCGGTCAAGCACCAACCGGCGAATTTGTTCGAGAGTGTCATCAGATAAATCCCGCACCACGCCCCCAAAGCGGAAATAATTGCACATCATCCGCGAACCAGACACCGCCTCAAAAACATCCAGGATCAATTCCCGCTCCTCAAGCGCGTACAGCATGGGGGTGAAAAATGCTCCCAGATCATTGAGCAGAAAACCGATCGAGAAGATGTGGTTCAAGTAACGGGTCAATTCCGCCATAATCACGCGGATATATTCGGCGCGCTCCGGCGGCTGGATGCCCATCAATTTTTCGACTGCCAGCGCATACCCAAAATTATTGCTCATCGAGCAGACATAATCCAGCCGGTCGGTAAACGGCATGTTCTGGAGAAAGGTATTGCGCTCACCAATTTTTTCATGGTTGCGGTGCAGGTAACCCATAATTGGCTTCAGATCCACAATCGTCTCGCCGTCCAATACGGCAACCATTCGAAAAACCCCGTGAGTTGATGGGTGCTGCGGACCCAGGTTGACCACCACCTGTTCTGTAACCAGGTCGTCGGTTTTATCCATCCGTTTCAAGCCGGCGTATAACAATTCGTCGGTTTCCGGACTCCATTGCTCAGGATCAAAACCGGACGGGTATTGGACATTGTCATGAAACGGATTCTTTTCTTCACTCCGAAAGACCTTACCGTCCGGCCAGCGGCTCTTGAACGGTTTGGTTTCTTCCTCAAAAAAGGGCTCTTTCCAATCTTTGCGCAGCGGATGTCCGTGAAAACCCTCCCAGGTTAAAATCCGGCGAAGATCGGGATGTCCTGTAAAACGAATTCCCAACAAATCCCACGCTTCCCGTTCCTGAAAATCTGCTCCGGGAAAAATCGGCACCAGCGAGGGAACTTCCGCAGTATCTCGATCCACCCGGGTTTTCAAAACCAATCCGCTTCCACCACTGGTGCGGTAAAAATGGTAAACCACTTCCATTTGATTTTCAAGCAAATAATCCACACCGGTGACAGATGAAAGAAAGTCGTAACCCAATTCATCACGCAACGTTTGGGCAACCTGCAATAAACGGCTTGCAGGCACCACATATCCACTATAACCAGGGCGGTCATCGGCACTTAGAATGCTCTCAAAGTGCTGCTCGACTTCGGTTTGGTTTTCGGTCCTCGCCGGATCAATCATGCTGCCTCCTCCCCTGCCGAGATATTTTCTTCAGTCTGTTCTTCCATCTTCTTCTGTGAAACCTGACGGATCATTTCATACTTGCGCGGATCGATCAGGTCTGGGCCCAAAACGGGTATGGGAAGCGGCTGGCTCGGCTGCTTTTGATACCATGAAACCTGGCGAATGGACTGTTTTTCGATTTTTTGCATCAAAACCATAAAACCATGCAACAATGCCTGAGGAGTTGGTGGGCAGCCCGGTATATATACATCAACCGGCACAAACTTGTCCACGCCTGCCACAACCGAATAACCCTCCTTAAAGGGACCACCACCGGATGCACACGCACCCATTGCTATCACGTAGCGCGGTTCGGGCATCTGGTTGAACAAACGCACAATCTGCGGAATCATCTTTTTTGTAACCGTACCCGAAACAATCATCAAATCTGCCTGGCGCGGACTGGGACGCATGACTTCCATACCAAAGCGCGAAAAATCAAACCGGCTGGCAGCTGTGCCGATCATTTCGATTGCACAGCATGCCAGTCCAAACATCATAGGCCAGAGTGAATTTTTGCGGCTCCAGTTGTAAATTTTATCTAGGGTTGTGATCGTGACCTGATTATGCATTTCGGGAGGGATATCATAACCAGGCGAGGTTAAATCTTCTTGTCCCATACCGCCGCCTTTCTAATCTGAATTTGACCGATGGGAATCCGTACATATCGAAGCAATATACATCAATTTTACCTGCCTGTGCCGGACTGTCAACCATTATTAACGAAAATTTTTCTTTTCATAATATATAATCTACTCATGAGTGCGAACAATACCCGCCAGTTGATTCTGGCTTACCTCCAACAGCGCCCTCGTGCAACTGCTCGGCAGTTGGCGATTGCGCTCCAACGAACCTCAACCGACATCCGTTACCACATTTCGCGCCTGCAAAGAGATGGCTTGGTTTGCACCCTGCCAGCAAAATTCCTTCTCGATCACCGCGGGAGACCGGCGAGGATATTTGCACTTTCTCACCAGGCTGTACATCAGCCCCATGACCATCTCTTAAGAGGGGCATTATCATTATTACTACATGAACCAGCGGACAAGGTTAACAACTTGGAAGCTCTAAGCAACCAGATTATGCCGCCCGAAGAACCGCTTTCGGGGCGGTTTTTAGCTATTATCTCTCGCTTAATGGAAAGACTGAACAACCTACAATATCACGCTCGGTGGGAGGCTCGCTCTCGTGGACCCTGCATCATTTTCGAAAATTGTCCCTATCGCAACCTGCTAACCCAATTCCCGCAGTTATGTGAATTGGACCGCCACATCCTGCAAAATAACCTTCATACGCTGGTGAAATTAGAGCAACACATTCACCCCGAACAGCCAAAACCCGTAGATTGTCGCTTCACCATACAACAATCTCGATAAATAAAAACCTGGCACCTGAATAGTTGCCAGGTATTGGAACTACCAACCTGCTGTAAATTATTCAACCGCTCCTTCTCGGAGCCATTGAATAATTATATCCCATTCTCCTGGCTCGAAATTGCCGGGGTGGTTAGCATCTTTGATCAGACTGACTATCAGACTTTCCTCCGGATTACCAGGCACCACCGATGATCCCGATCTGCCGCCTCTCAGTAAACCAGCATACGAATCGAGCGCCAAGCCGCCCATGGCACCGTGGCAGGCTGCACAACGTTGGATAAACAGATTACCAATGCCGTTATTCCAGGACAATGGTCCTTCCGGCAACGCAGACTCTGAGGTTTGCGCTGGAGTAGCAGTTGGTTCACGGGTCGGGAATGGGGTTGGTGTCTGGGGAACAAAGATACCTCCTTCCGAACGCGCCGATACTGGCTGGATGGTCGTAATAGCAGTCTGCTCAAAAGTGAGGAAGTAGTACAACCCGACCAGAAGCACAGCGGAAATAACCGTTGCCACAGGGATATAAATGGTGCGCCGTCTTTTTTGCTCATCTGGCGGAGGTGGCGGGGGAATTAATCCTTGCTCAATCTGTTCCAACTCCTCGCCATGTTCCTCTTCCATCTCGTGCCGCGACAACTTGCCGGTAAACATCGACTTGTTAAAGACTTTAATGTGAACATGGTAAAAGTGCCACAGGAAGATTGCCAGTACAGCCAACACTGCTTCCGCGCCGTGCGCCACTTTTGCAGCTGGAATGACCTGACCGGGAAGGATATTCGCGGTTGCAATCGGGTTCCACATCATGAATCCGGTCACCGCCATCAACACCAACCCCCACACCATCGCCCAGTACTCGGCTTTTTCGGTGAAATTATAGCGCCCCATCTTGGGACGTTCTCTGCGCAATCCCAAGTTGTATAAAAATTGGAATGCCGCGTCTTGCAAGTCTTTCAAGCCCGGCAGCATGCTGGCTTGTTTGCGTTGAACATACAATTTATATCCAATCACCGCCAGGTGATAGATCGATTCCACCACGAAGACCACCGACGCCGCCCGGTGAATGAGGCGGGTTGTCTCAATTCCACCCAGAAAGGTAATGATCGCAACGGAAATAGAACTATCAGCAAACTTTTGCACCAACCCCGTAACCGCCAGGGTGGAGAAGGAGAGAATCAAAACAATGTGTTCAATCCGCTGTGCCAGGCTGAAACGAACGTAGGATTCACGTTTTTCGGTCATCACGAATTCTCCTCATCCTGGGTGCTGGTGGTGGGTGCATCTCCCTCGGATACCGAGGAAGGCGGCGATACTTCACCCACCTCAGGTGCTGATTCAGGCACAGGCGTTTCTTCTGCAGGCGGCACGGTTTCAGCCTCTGGTTTCTTTTTTCGCCGGTCAACGATCCAGCGGCGGTAGATATCACTGATCACAAAAATACCCATTCCACCCAGCACGGTTGGTATGAAGAATTGATAAAACAGGTTGACGTAATAGACCACCGGATACCGATCGCGGCTGGGAATGTAGTGACTCAACCACGAATCAGGGAAATTAGCAGTGGCATCTGGATGGCAGCGTTGGCAGGTGACCAGCAAGTTCTCTTTGACCTGCAATCCTTTTTCCGGATCATCCGAACGGCGAATATCGTGAACACCATGGCAGTCGTAACACACCGGCATATTGGTTGGCTGATCCGGATCGATTTTCTCGAACAAAGTTACCGTCGTACCGTGGAAATCGGCAATATAGGTGTCCAACACCTGCGTGGAAAGTCCATATTTGCCCATCACCGATTCATTCGTATGGCAATCGGCGCAAATTTTTGGAGATGTGAGCCGAAACACCGCTCCACCTCCCGGTCCACTGATATTATGTACGCCATGGCAATCCACACACGATGGCACATCCGGATTTTTTTCCACCAACACGCCTGTTCCGTGAACCGATTGGGCATATTCATCATAAATTGTGCTGTGGCATTGCGCGCAAACCTGGGCAGAAAATGCATGATCCGCCGCAGATAACCGCCCGGTTTCATCCTTTTGGATCGGCGGTTGCCGGTGCGGGTCGTGACAGTCGGCACATGTTGGCGCGTTTAGGTTGCCCGCAGCCATGACCCGCGCGTGGGCACTGTCCATGGTTTCACTGGCCTGAGATGGGTGACACTGATTACAGGTATCCTTATATAGAAGTGTGTAATCACGGCTGCTTTGTGCCTGATTGGGCGGGTGCGGATAACCGCTGATGTTGGTGTGACAAACCTGGCAGCTCAATGCAACATGCGCAGATTGCCCATAGATTTCTGGTTTTACCACCACAGAGAGCAAATCACCATTGGGCAGTTCCATAACCTGACCGTCGACCATATGACAGGAGAGACAAGCAGCGTTGTTTGGCAGCTGCGCCATTTCAGTCTGGAGGGCATTAGCCTGTACCGTCCAGGAAGATTGATCAACCAACCCAATTCCAGCTATTGATAGAAGAACTGCCAGCATAAGAATCGGCAAAAGCAATAATGGGCGTATTCGCAGTCGTAAAAGCATAAGATCAAAAACTCCTTATCCTGGCAATCAAATTGCTAGAGATTCGGGGAATATATCAGTCAATCCGACAAACAGGATTAATTATACATTAAATTTCATTTTTCTCATAAATCGTCACTCGCTAAATCACATGAAATTCGTCATAAAATCCCGTGCCACATGACATAAAAAATGCCCCCGGATAACTTCGGGGGCATTTTTTATGCTTGGATTCGATTAGGGGCGCTTAAGGTTGGCGGTATCCACCGTTACCTGGCTGCTCAGATCGAGAATCGAATCATACAGAACCTGGATAATGTATTTGCCATTGTGCACGTAGCCGCCCGGATCTTTCTTGGCGTACTGGTAATTGTAAGCGGCTTGCAGCAAGCGCGGCGTGAATGATGCATACCGGTTCGGGAAAATAGCTTCATCAGGGGTGGCTTTTCCATCCTCATTGGTGTCAATGAAGAAGTACGGGTAAGCTGCATCCGAATAGGCAATTGGCGTACCGGCAACATCTTTGGCATAAGACTGGATCGCCGCAAACAAAATTTCTTTCAATGTATCAATTTCACCCTTGAGGCCCTCGTCGATATTTCCATCACCATCGTAGTCCACCTTGGGATCTTCCAGGCGAATATCCTCTACATTCTCGACCTGGTGGCAAGCTTTACAGGCTGCTTCTTCGACGGTCAATTTGTGTGCATCATGGCAGTCCGAACAAGTCGCATAATTGGGAATGTGCGCAAACTTACCAACATAGTCCTTGTTGGGGTATTGATACACACCCTGAGCTTCCGAGCCAAACAGTGTCGCCCCGGCAGCAAAGTAGTGGATATTACGAAAACTGATCCTATCCGAGGGCGTATCGGCAGGGAGACCGGCAATAGCACGATTGACACTGACGGTCGACTCACGACCCTGGTGGCAGTTCAGACACAGATTGTCATTGGGGCTGCTTTCAAAGCCAAGCTTCGCGCCACTCGGGAAGGTTACCGTTTCCAGCGGGTAAACCGAGAAGGTGGTCAGGTCATTGTGACAGGACTCGCAGCGTAAGCCGTTGGAAGGCGCCATGGAAATGTTCACGCCTTCGGCAATGAACTGCGGCAAACCATCGGCGGTGTGGCATTTCACACAGGCACCGGGAATTCGACCATCCTCATCCCAATGGCGAAAAGCCTCCGCTGAACCGTCGAAATGCCCT
>DAOUMN010000059.1:0-92967 GCA_034411135.1 Bellilinea sp. | reverse complement strand
CTTCGGTGGCAGTTGGGCAGTTGACGGTGACGTTGCCGGAAGACGATGCTTTCAACGGGCAATTGAGCAATCCAATCGGCAGCCTGACGGTCATCGTGCCGCGCGGCGCGTTGGTTGAGTTGCAGGTGGACACAGCCATGACCGGACGCAACATTGATCGCGAATTCCGTGCAGAGGGAGAATATCTGTATTCGCCCGGAGCAAACCAGGAAAATGCGCGCATCCGGCTGCGCCTGGAGCAGCCGATGGGAGTTCTCACTCTGCGCCTGGCGCCGTAAGCGGTATTTGAATTGCAGAAGAAATGAGATCGAGGTTGGTTATGACCAACCTCGATCTTGGTTTGGGGAACTTTTGTGACGGCTGTGCGTCTTTGTAATAGAATTTTACTATTGCAAGGTTCAACAAGGAGGAACCATGAAAAACCGAATTCTTGTCGTCACAATCGTGATTCTGATCGCCAGCCTGCTGGCAGGCTGCCAGAGTGCCGCAGCCCCCAGTGATCAGCCGGTGCGGCAAATTAATGTTACCGGTACGGGAAAAGTATACCTGGTGCCAGATATTGCTTATATTTACATCGGCGTGCGTTCGCAGGCGGATGATGTTGCCACGGCGCTGACGCAGAACAACCGCCAGGCACAAAACATTGCCGACGCGTTGAAGGGGCGTGGGATCGCGGCGGAGGATATTCAAACTACTGCGTTCAATGTCTACCCGCAGCAGGAATACACCCCCGAAGGAATACCCGGCAAGATCATTTACGTGGTTGAAAACACCGTTTTTGTGAAGGTGCGTGAATTGCAGGGCTTGGGTGAAATCTTGAACGCGGTGGTTCAGGGCGGCGCTAATACCATCAATGGGATCAGTTTCGATGTTGCCGACCGCGCCAGCGCGGAAGCCGAGGCTCGCAAACTGGCGGTTGAGGATGCCAAAAGCAAAGCCAGTGAACTTGCTGGTCTGGCAGGTGTAACCCTGGGCGAACTGCAAAGCATCAATGTGTATTCCAGCGGTGGTCCGATGCCGGTGTATGAAGCCAAAGGTGGCTTCGCTGCCCAGTCCTCGGTGCCGATCGCTGCCGGACAGCTTGTCATCCAGGCGGACGCAAACCTGAGTTACGCAATCAAGTAAATTCTGGCAATCAAACACCCCCGCACCTGCGGGGGTGTTTTTTTGTTTCTGTTCACCGAGGCAAACAAGCTGCCTTTTGGCAGGCGGCTTATATCAATAGTGAATGGCGCTGATCTTGGAGAGTTTGGTCAGGCGGTGGGTGGAGATAACCCGCCGGCTGGTGCCGGTCAGACCGCGCAGGACGATACTGTCGGTTGTTGCACCGCCGGGGAAGTAATCCACCCCTTTGAGTAACTCGCCGTTGGTGATGCCGGTGGCAGCAAAGAAGACATCCTCGGAGGAGACCAGATCGTCGAGGGTCAATACCTTTTCGAAATCGAAGCCTAGGGCTTCACCTTTGCGCTTCTCTTCGTCGTTACGAGGATATAATTTGCCCTGGATTGTCCCGCCGGTGCAGCGCAGTGCGCAAGCTGCCAGCACACCCTCCGGGGTGCCGCCGATACCCAGCAACACATCAATGCCGGTCTCAGGCAGAGAAGCCATTAAAGCGCCAGCCACATCACCGTCAGGAATGAGCATAATCCGTGCGCCGACCCGACGCACACGGGAGATCAGTTCTTCATGACGCGGGCGATCGAGGATTACGGCGGTCAGGTCGCTGACATTGCCACCTTTGGCGCGCGCAATTTTTCGCAAATTTTCCTCCACCGGCGCTTCGATATCCACCACGTCGCGGGCTTCGGGACCGACGGCAATCTTGTGCATATACACGATCGGTCCGGGGTTGAACATACTGCCGCGTGGCGCAAGCGCGACTGTGGCAATCGCATTGGGCAAGCCAAATGCAGTTGGGCGGGTACCGTCGATAGGGTCAACTGCGATGTCCACCTGGGGCGGTTCTCCCGTGCCGAGATTCTCGCCATTGTACAACATGGGCGCTTCGTCTTTTTCGCCCTCGCCAATGACGATCACACCGTCCATCTGGATGGTGTTGAGTACCAGACGCATGGCATCCACAGCTGCACGGTCAGCAGCATACTTGTCGCCACGCCCGACAAAACGCCCGGCTGCCAGTGCGGCTGCCTCGGTCACGCGCACCAGTTCCATTGCCAGGTTGCGGGTAGGCTTGGAATCAATCATCTCGCTTCTCCTCCTTCAAAATAAGTATAGGTTGGAAAGGAACAAAACAGCGGGGGAAAAACCCCGGCGGATGATGGCTACCAAAGCCAAAGGATCAGATAGTAACTGATAGCTGCCCCCCACAACCACGAATCCAGTCGGTCAAGGATGCCACCATGCCCTGGCAGCAGTCGCCCGGTGTCCTTAACGTTGAACTGGCGTTTGAGCATGCTTTCACCCAGGTCACCCAATGGGGTAAAAAGACCGAGGGCAATACCCAGGATGATCCCGTGCAGTGGTGAAATCAATGGTGAGCGCATACCCCATAACCAGGAAAAAAGCAGACCGCCCAGGGTGGCAAAGAACACCCCCCCCAGGTAACCTTCCACAGTTTTATTGGGGCTGATGCGCGGGGCGAGTTTTTGCTTGCCAAACGAGCGGCCGATAAAAAACGCGCCGGCATCGCCCATGGCGATGGTGGGGATGGCAAGCATGACCCACCATAAACCGTCGGGCAGCAGGCGCAGCGAGATGAGATATGCACCCATCCAGCCGATGTAAAACAAGCCGCTGAGGGTGATGGTGAAATCCAACGCCGGTGTGGTACAGCCGCGTGAACAGGCGGCAATGTGCGCCCCCATACAGCCTAAAACCAAAATCGAGAGAATCAGGTGACTATGTTCAAATTCCCACCAGTAACGGCTGATGGCGAGCAGAATGACCCCGCCGACCAGAACCAATGCGGAAGGAGAGAAGCCGCCATTTACGGAAAACAGCCGCCAGTACTCCCAGGCAGCAATGCCCAGCAACAAGGTGATAAAGGCGGTGTAAGCAATTCCGCCGAGGGTAACAAAGCCCACACCAATCGGGATGAGTACGATGACGACGATCAGTCGATTGCGGAGCATCCCCCGGCAATCCTCAACAACAAGCCTTTTCGGATAATTTACCGAAACGCCGATCACGGTTATTGAATTCTTGCAAGGCTTTGAAGAATTCCTCGCGATTGAAGTCGGGCCACAGGGTTTCGGTAATGTACCATTCGGCGTATGCCGACTGCCAAATGAGGAAGTTGGAAATGCGCATTTCGCCCGACGTGCGAATGATTAAATCCGGATCAGGGATACCGGCAGTAAACAGGTACTGGCTGACCAGATCGTCGGTGATTTGATCTGCCGGTACGCCGTCGGAGATAATCGAGCGGATGGCGCATACGATCTCGTCGCGGCCGCCATAATTCCAGGCAATGTTGAGCACCAAGCGGTTATTGTCTTTGGTCAATTGCATGGCATTGCGAACTTTTTCCTGCAACCGCGATGGCAGACGGTCGAGATGACCCAAATGGTGGAGTTGAACCCCTTCCTGATGCAATTCGGTTAATTCCTGGTCGATGACATCTTCGAGAATCATCATCAAACCTTCCACTTCATCCGCTGGCCGCCCCCAATTTTCGGTGGAGAATGCATAGATGGTTAAAATCTTGATATTGAACTCGACGCAGGCGCGGATGATGGTGCGCAAATTTTCCGTGCCGGCGCGATGACCTGCCAGGCGAGGCAGTCCGCGTGCGTTTGCCCAGCGCCCGTTTCCATCCATGATGATGGCAACATGTACCGGTATTTTGGTGAGCAGCGAGGGAGCAGCGAATTCCGAATCGTTCATAGAATGGGTTCTTAAAACTCCATGATCTCTTTCTGTTTGACTTCTCCGATGCGGTCAATCTCGACGATCATTCGGTCGGTTAATTTTTGCAGCTCCTCCTCTGCTTTTTTAAGTTCATCTTCGGAGATTAATTTTTCTTTTTCGAAATCTCGTAAATCTTTGATGATATCGCGGCGAACGTTGCGAATGGCAACTTTACTTTCTTCCAGGCGTTGATTGACCAATTTCACCAGATCGCGCCTGCGCTCTTCCGTGAGAGGGGGGAGGTTCAAGCGGATCGTTTTACCATCATTGTTTGGTGTAAGACCCAGGTTTGATGTAATGATGGCACGTTCGATCCCTTTAAGTCCGGTGGAATCGAACGGTTTGATCAATAGGGTGCGTGCATCTGGCACGCTGATGGTTGCCAGCTGCATCAGAGGGGTGGAGACGCCGTAATAATCCACAGGTAATTTTTCGATCAATGCTGGTGTTGCCCGCCCGGTACGAATTCCGGCTAGATCATCTTCGAGGCTTTGGATGGCGCCTTTCATGCGATTTTCCGCGTCTTTGACGGTTTCTTTGATCATCGGTACCTCCTCAGCGTGGGATAAGGGTTCGCATGGACTTCTGTTTCCTGTTAAGGATACCGCAATTCCTAAAAAAATACCATAACGAACCCAAACTCGGTAATTATGATCGGATGCAGATTGATCGAATAAGGTGCAATTTTTAGAAAATAATTTCGATACGATGGAATCTATTGACAAATAGAAAGATTGTTCTATAATAGAAATAATGGTAATAACGGAGTGTTAATGATGATATCTTTACCGATTGTCAATTCCAGTCCAGCAGACATTGATCTGAAATTTCGACCTATTGAAATTGGATTACCAGCACAACCGGTCGTTGAAAATCGATTCCGCTTCCCTTCCTATCGGCTTCGAGAACTTCTTGTTTCATCGATCAATTTACCGTTACGGACGGCGTTGCTGGGTTTGGATCAACAGGAAAATCCATTGCTTTTTGATTTAATGGATCCCCGACCTGGTTCCATTCTGGTTTGCGCCGATCGGGATGCCGGAAAATTGAAATTGCTTAAGACCCTGCTGCATTCTCTTGTATTTGCCAATCGTCCATACGAAGTTCAATTCAGCATCATTAGTGCCCGCACCAATCAATGGCGTTATGAACAATCACAGGCAGCGAACTACATTTCTCACTTGACCAATAATTTTGATCGCAGTGCTGGTCAAACCATTCTTGATCTTTGCGATCTGGCGGAGAGCCGACAGCACGGACGCAATGAAGGTGCTTGCAGGGTGTTGATCCTGGATGGTTTCGACACCATCCCGTACATGGATTTTGATGTGCGCATCAACCTGGAGTGGTTGCTACAAGAAGGTCCCTATGTTGAGATTTGGCCGGTTATTGTTATGGACAGCCGCACCGCCCTTGAACAAAAGAAATGGACTGATCTGTTCAAAACGCGTATCGTCGGAAACATAAAAGATCGAAATGCAGGTATTGCTCTTTCGCGCCTGGAAAACCTGACCAGTGACCGCCTGGAAATGGGTAGTGAATTTGTGGTTCGAATAGGTAATCGCGAACATCATTTTTTCCTGCCGGAAGCGTTTTGATTCTTTTGGGAGATGGGAAGATGAACATCGGAATGCTTTGGTTTGATAACGATCAAAAAGTCGATCTGGCGACCAAAATCAAGCGCGCTGCCGAGTATTATGAAAAGAAATATGGCGTACACCCCAATTTGTGTTATGTCCACCCAAGTATGACCCCAGCGGATGGTGAGAAAACACCCCAAGAAACGCTTACACGGAACGGCATCGTGATCAAGCCAAACCGGCGGATTTTACCGAATCATTTTTGGCTGGGTGTACAAGAGCACAGTGTTCAATCGTTATCTACCTGATCTTCCGGCTTGGGTGGTTGTTTTACATCCGCATCGATCATCATATCCTCTGGCAGGATGCCCAATTCCAGGTCGGCGGCATCTTCCAGCCCTTCCGTCACCCGCGACGCCAGTTTTCGGAATAAATTAAGCATCTTGCGCAATGGATTGGGTGAAAAACCTTCCTTGAAACTGCGTGCTGCCTGCTCAAGATTGATCTCCTGACGAAATTCTTCGCGCAGGTAATACAGGTGTTCAATGATCCAGATGTACAAATCTGCCGCAGTTCGGTTGGGGAATTCTTTGCATATTCCTTGCTCGTGAATGACTTTGATCAGCGGAGAATACACCTCATCATACCAGGCAGCCACTGCCTCCTCGAAGGGTACTTCAGCCTGGCGTTTTTCACCCATATACCAACGGTGAACATTGATGTGTTCCAGCAGTTTGGGATATTGCCCGGGCAGGCTCAATTCAATGGCAGACTCCGGTCGGATTTCATTCAACCGGGTTGTGCGGAAAAACTCAGCTCGTTCCTGCAGCCGAATCAGGCGGTCGATATCTGTGTGTTCATCAATGGGCACATCCGTAACCACTTCGGTGATGTACGCGTCGATAAATTTTTGTCCTTTTTCCCTGGCAACCGAAACGCGGTGGTTGCCATCCTTGACAAAGTACACCTCGCCAATTTTGTACACTTCAATGGGTGGTAGTTCAACCTCTTTCATTTTTGCCACATCAATGCTGATCCAGCGGCTGCGGGTCATGCGGTGGCGGGGAAGGAAGGCGCGGTCGAAGTCATTATAGCGACCCACGCTGCCTACAATTTTATCAATCGGAATTTGCCGCACGCCAAGATCGTACTGCCCTTTAAGGGGCAGGTATTTACGGACTTCATCGAACGCAAGCAATTGATTAGGAGCCTTGTTGAACCAGCCCAACACGGATCGCCAAAAGCCCTTGCGCAGGGCTAGTTCGAAATCTTCCTGGGCAATTTTCTCAAAAAATGAAGAATTAATCGGATTGGTCATGCTTTATATCTCCGCTCCATAGGCGATTGCACCTCTGGAAGGCTCTTTGCCATTGATTCAGGATTGAAGGCAATTTCTCGGTATCCAAAACAATTCAATACCGTGGTATCGGCAAACCGGGTTTCGATACGGGTATCGTTGCGATAGACATGGATGTGCCCGTGCAAATGGTACGCGGGGCGAAAGACCCGCAGCAACCAGCGAAAGGCTTTGATTCCCTGGTGGGGGAGATCATCCATATCGTGTATACCCCATGGCGGTGCATGGGTGACGAAAATGTCTAGAAAACGGCCGTAGCGCAGGCGGTTATACACTAATCCCGGCACCAGCCCCAGTACCATCAACCACATTTGAGCCTGAGAATATTGGTGTGGTCCATAATTGTAGCGCACACTACCCTCGATTCCTGCCAGCAGTAATCCCTGCGGAGTTCGGCGGTGGCGGCGGTGAAGATCCAATGCTCCCCAGGGCGACGAACGTTCGCCAGCGGTAGTGATTTCCACCTTGCTGGCATGGTTGCCGCGCACATAATACAGCGGGCGGTCGAGCATACTGATGATAAATTCAAGGTAGTAGTAAGGCAGGTCGCCACAACTAATTACCAGATCGACGTTCCTGAAACGCTGGGCGATCTGAACGTTGTAAATAAATCCCAGTTCGATATCACTAATTGCTAGGATGTTCATTCCTGCCCGGTGTCAGCGTCTTTATCCCTTTCGGGAAAAGGACGTTCATTAACGCTGCCCAGGGCGACTGCCATTGCTATGGCGTGAGTTTTTGTGTGGGTAATGCTGACCGACCAATACTCCAATCCCAAATATCTGGCAATCCTGGCAGCGTTTCCGTGTAAGTATAGCACGGGTTCCCCCCGCTGCCCATCCAGGCACTCGATGTCCTGCCAGCGCACGAAGCCTATACCGGTGCCAAGTGCTTTGGAGACGGCCTCTTTGACCGCAAAACGCCCGCCGAGATAGTCGTACTGGTTACCGGATTCTGCCAGCTCAGCCGATGTGAAAACGCGCTTCAAAAAGCGCTCACGAATCGAAGGTTTGACCGATTCAAACCGCTCGATTTCAACCATATCGACACCACTGCGCAGAATCATCCCTGTTCAATCTCCATCCGGTCCGGCGCTAACGATGACCATTCTTTCCAATCCCAAAAAGCGGCGGGCAGTTTCGAGAACCTCCTCGCGGGTAACCTTCTGGATGAGCGCAGGGTATTGACGGTAATAATCCAGTCCGAGTTGAAAACGCTCGATATTGATCAGAGCGCCGGCTACTCCGGCATTCGATTGCAATGCCAGCGGCAAGCGACCGACCAAGTTGGCTTTGCTGTCTTCCATTTCTTCACGGCTGACCGTTTCGCGGGTGAAGCGCTGGATTTCAGTCAGCATCAAGTCGATGACCTGTTCCAGGTTGGGCGGCTCGACACCAGCAGAAATCTCCCACGAGCCGGCGGCGTAGGAAGCCACCAGGTTGGCAGCGGCATAATATGCCAGCCCATTCTGTTCGCGGACGATCTCGCCGATGCGCCCCATCATACCCAATTGACCAAGGATATTATTGCCCAGGGCGGCGGCAAAGAAATCTGGATCACCGCGGCGGGGTCCGAGTGTGCCCAACACCAGGTCGGTCTGCATTTTACCGCCAATGGAAATGTGGCGGCGGATGGGTTCGGGCGGGGGCTGCACCGGCGGGAAAATTCGAGCGGAAGCGGTGACCTGCGGTTGCCAGCCCGCCAGGCGTTGCTCGATTTGAGCAATAATCTCCGGCGGGGAGACGGCGCCAACCACAGCTATGACCATTCCGCGTGGGGTGTACACCTGACGGTGAAAGCGCTCCAGGTCGTCACGGGTGATATTCTGGATGGTATGCGTATAGCCTTCTTCCGGCAGAGCGTAAGGATGCCCGGCAAACAAGGTCTCATCAAAAACGAGGGATGCCATCTCGCTGGTGTCCTGGGCGCGAATCGCCAGACTGGTCAGATGCTGGGCGCGCAGGCGGTTGATCTGATCATCGGGGAAGGTTGGCTGGATGAGCACTTCGCTGAGCAAATCGAGTAGCAGGGGTATGTCTTCCGCCAGGCTGCGCCCGCCAAAACTGACGTTGTGCACACTGGCGCTGAAACCCAGGCTTGCGCCAGCAGTTTCGAGATCATCGAATATCTGCTGAAAGCTACGCCGGGCGCTGCCGCGCATTAAGCCAAGCGAGGTGAGGTGCGCCAGCCCTAATTTTTCCGGTGGGTCGAACTGGCTTCCGGCTGGAAGATAGCCGCTGACCACGACCGATGGGCTGAACGGGTTGCAGCGCACCAATACGGTGATCCCGTTGGCAGTTTCTACGCGGGTAATATCGTCCGCGCCGGGCAGGGCGTGCAGGTTACTCGCAGCAGAGATGGTCATGGATGAATGTCCGCAGGATGAGGATAAAACACACCGACAACGCGCTGGTTGGGTTGCAGCCAATCGCGGGCAACCCGTTGAACATCCAGCGGGGTGATCTGTTCGAGGCGGGTCAGGTAGTTGCTGAACCAATCGTAAGCAGCGAACATCTCGGCAAAGCCCAACCAGAAAGCCTGGTTGGTGATATTCTCGCTGCCGTAGGCAAACATGGCGCGTGCCTGCTTGGCAGCGCGTTGAATCTCCGCCTCGGTGACCAGATGGTCTTGCAGGCGTTTGATTTCGTCGTCCAACACACGCAACAACGCGTCGGGGGTAGTCTCCGGGCGCAAGGTGATGGTGATGTCGTAGATGAACGGGTCGCAGGTGGCTTGCAGACCGCCCGCCAGCCCGACAGCCAGTTCCTTTTCGATCAATGCGCGGTACAACCGGCTGGTTTTGTTGGAAATTCCCCCGCCGCCAAACATGTTCAGGCTGGTTGGACCGGCAAGCAGCGAGTCAAGCACAGTCAGGGCGAAGAAGTCTGGGTGGGCGGCAGCCGGAGCGCGATAAGCCAGCTGCAAGTAGGTGGTTTCGCCGGGACCACTCACCGCAACGCGACGCTCCTCGCGCAGTGGGGCTTCGGGGCGGGTTGGGTTGCTGGCTGGCAAACCCGCCGGCAGACTGGCATAAGCCTCGGTCAGCATGTCCAGCATGGTTTGGGCATCGAAATCGCCCGCCAGGGCTATGAGCGTGTTACCGGGATGATAGTAACGGCGGTAATGTTGGTACAGGTCATCGCGGCGCATGGCTTGCAAGTCTTCGGGCGTGCCGATGACCTCGTTGCGATAGGGATGTTCATCGAAAGCGGCTTTTTGCACGGCATCGCCGAGCAGGAACAGCGGTTCGTTCAGGTTGCCGGATAATTCGGAGAGGATGACGGTGCGCTCGGATTCGACCTCATCCGGGTCGAACAGGCTGTTGACCATCCGGTCCGATTCCAGATCCAGCGCAAGGCGGATGTGGTTGGACGGCAGCGTCTCGAAGTAGGTGGTCCAATCCATGTGGGTAAAGGCATTCCAGGTGCCGCCGGTGCGGGCAATGGCTTTATCCAGCCTGCCCATTGGGTAGCGGCGCGTGCCCTTGAATTGCATGTGTTCGACCCAATGGGATACACCACGCTGTCCCGTTTTTTCGAACCGTGAGCCAACACGATACCAGACCCAATGGCTGATAATGGGGGCGGTATGCATTTCTTTGAGATGAAGGGTCAAGCCGTTGGGCAGTGTTGCGCGCAGAATATCATCGCTCATGGCATTGGTCCGCTCTTATTCTCCAAACAACCATAAACAGGCGGGCGAGGGTGGTGCTCCGCACAATGCTTCTGCCCAGGAATTGGGCGTTTCCGCCAGCATTTCCCGGTAGGGCACGAGCACTTGTTGTAAACCGGTAAATGGCTGGTGCAGGTCGGTGTCTTTCAGGGGAATATCAACATGGACATCCAGATTGACCGGGATTTCCTGATCAACCGGCACCTCCAATTCGAGCAGAATGGGCAGTTCGGTGCCGGCTTTGAGAACAATATCTGCTGGGGCATTGTAGATGGTCAAGCCGCCGGTATTCAGGCGCAGTACCTGAGCGTTGGAAAGCAGGGTGTCCTGTGAAAGCCGCACGGTGGTGGGAGTCTGTATCTGCAGGGTAAAATTGGCGCGCACGGTCTGGTTGCGCACCGGGATGACAGTGCGAATATGGGCTTGATCCATCAAAACGAAGTTCTGATATAGCCCTTCGATCAACTGCCCGGATACGATTTGTTTGAGGGTAAACAGCTGGCTACCCAGGCTGATCAACACGGCAATCAATACCGCATTAACGATTAAGGATAAGATGCCGGTAATTGTCCAAAAGGGGGGCAACAATAAGCCGGGACGAAGGCGGTAAGTGCGATGTTGTCCGGATGCGGGTGGACTGGGTTCACTTGCATTCATACGGGGATACTCCTGTAAGTGCTTCCAATACCAATATAGCACAGGCTGAAAAAAGTATCTGATAAATCAGGGTATAATTACCGCAGCAGGTCATCTTCAATAAAGGTACAAAGGTTGTACTGATGCATCCATCTTTTCACCATGTGGTGGCGATTGTTGGGGCAGGACCGGCTGGGCTCTTCGCCGCCCGCGAACTGGCAAATCAGGGAGTGCGGGTCGTTTTATTCAATCGGGATATCAAACCGGGTGGGTTGGCGGAATACGGAATTTACCCGGACAAAATCAAAATGAAGTCCGGTCTGCGGGCGCAATTTCAGCAAATCCTGGCGACGCCGGGAGTAGATTATTTTGGCAACGTACTGGTTGGCAGACAGGGGGATATCCGCCTGGAAGAATTGCGCGCAATGGGTTTCCAGGCAATTCTGGTCACTGCCGGAGCGCAGGGTACCAAGTGGCTGGGGTTGCCCGGTGAGCATTTGAAAGGCGTGTATCATGCCAAAGATGTGGTATACCACTACAACAAGTTGCCTCCTTACAGCGAATACGAGCTGGAAATTGGCAGACGGGTGGCGATTATTGGGGTCGGCAATGTGATGATGGATATTGCCCGCTACCTGATTTCGGAGCGCACAGTGGATGAAGTGGTTGCTTTTGCCAGGCGCG
The DNA here is from genome assembly GCA_034411135.1 of Bellilinea sp. Lineage (GTDB taxonomy): Bacteria > Chloroflexota > Anaerolineae > Anaerolineales > Anaerolineaceae > Bellilinea. The sequence goes on along the minus strand of DAOUMN010000059.1, from coordinate 81,168 downwards.
GACCGGCGGAGATCAAGTTCGACCGCAAGGAATTGGAAGCTGTGGTGGCAAATCTAGACCTGGCAGCCTATGACCGCGAGATTGACCGGGTGGCAAAGGTGATGCGCTCCTTAGGTCAGCATCCCGAAGTTGCCAAGGACTTCATTCATTCGGCAGCTTTGCGCGGAGTGTGGATGCAGTCGCACACCCTGTTTTGGATCCGCTTTCTGTCCTCACCGCGACGCATATTGGACGATGGCAACGGGCGGGTCAGCGGGCTGGAAGTGGAGGAAAATGACCTGGTGCTGGAAGGCGGCGAGGTCAAGGCACGCAGCCTGGGGATAAGCCAGATTTTCGACGTGGATACGGTGATTTTTGCCATTGGCGACCGGGTGGATGAAAACCTGGGGCTGCCCGTGCATCATTTTGCCTTCGATAAAAACCCGCAGCCACGCTTCCCAATCGAGGGTGAATCGTACGAGGCATACGATAGTGATCGCAATGAGCCCATCCCGGGCGTATTCGTGGCGGGCTGGTCGCGCAAGGCTTCCAGCGGGCTGGTGGGTGTGGCGCGCAAGGACGGCGTTAACGGTGCGAGGGCGGTTCTACAGTACCTGAACGATCTGCCGGCGGCTGACTTGGGTACGGTGGAACGTCTGCGCAAGCGGCTGATGGAATTACCCCATCCGGTGGTCACACGCGAATCGTTGGCACTGCTGGAAACTGCCGAACAGGAACGTATGCGCGCCGAAGGGCTGGAGGATTTCAAGTTTGCTTCCAATCAGGAAATGTTGGAAGCCATGGGCTTGCTCAAGGCAGTCTCCTGAAAAGGTGAAAGCAATGTGATTAAAATTTGAACGGGCTGTCGAGCGAATCGGGGGCAACCGTCGTTTTTTTTAGCCAAAGGAGGAAAACACGCATGGAATTAAGCAGTGAGACTCGGCTGGAAATGTTCTGGATGATGCTGCTATCCAGGCGGCTGGATGAGCGCGCCTGGGTTCTGCACCGGCAGGGCAGGATTGCCTTTCACATCTCCGGGATTGGGCAGGAGGCTGCCCAGGTGGGGGCGGCATACGCGCTGCGACGCGGCTATGATTGGGTGACACCCTATTATCGTGACTTAGCGCTGATGTTGTGCCTGGGCTACGAACCGCGCGAATTTGTGATGAGCCTGATGGGCAAACGCGAAGAACCCAACTCCGGCGGGCGGCAAATGCCCAGCCATTGGGGCTTGCGCCGCGCTAACGCCGTCAGTCATTCCGCGCCGGTTGCCACGCAATGCCCGCACGCAGCGGGAATTGGGCTGGCAATCAAGATGCGCCGCGAGGACAAGGTGGTCCTGACCACGCTGGGCGAGGGTTCAACTTCTCAGGGTGAGTGGTATGAGGCGGTCAACTGGGCGGCAATCCACCAGCTGCCGGTCATCTTCCTGGTGCAAAACAATCAGTATGCCATTTCGGTGCCGCAGGAAAAACAAATGGCGGTTCCCAGCGCAGCTGACCGGGCGTGTGGATTGGGCTTACGAGGTATTTCGGTGGATGGTACCGACGTGTTCGCGGTATACGAGGCGTTCCATGAAGCCGTCGAGATGGCGCGCAACGGCAAGGGTCCCTCGCTCATCGAGGCGCGCATGTACCGTATTACCCCCCATTCTTCGGATGATGACGACCGCACCTACCGCTCACGTGAGGAAGTGGAAGAGAACAAGAAACGTGACCCGCTGCTGGTCAACCGGCGCATTCTGGAAAAGCAGGGGCTGCTGGACGTTGCCAAGTTGGAGGAAATGGAGGCTAGAGCCAAGAAAATGGTGGATGAAGCCGTGCAATATGCCGAACAGGCGCCTTACCCGGCTGCGGAAGAGGCGGCATACCCGGTGTATGCCGAGGAGGTGCGCCGTGGCTGAAATGACCCTGGTTGAAGCCATCCGTCAGGCAATGGACGAGGAAATGGCGCGGGATGAAAGCGTCTTCATTGTGGGTGAGGATGTGGGCAAGCGTGGCGGCGTTTTTCGCGCCACCGTCGGGCTGTTTGACAAGTATGGTGAAGAACGGGTAATCGACTCACCGCTGGCGGAATTGTCGATCGTTGGCGTCGGCATCGGCGCGGCATTGTATGGCATGCGTCCAATCTGCGAGATTCAGTTTGCCGATTTTATCTACCCCGCCTTCAATCAGATTGTCAGCGAGGCAGCCAAGATGTGCTACCGCTCGAACGGCGATTTTACCGTGCCGATGGTTATTCGCGCTCCATACGGTGGCGGAATTGGCGGTGGACTGTATCATTCCCAGTCGGTGGAGGCGTTTTTCGCTCATGTACCCGGTTTGAAGGTGGTCATTCCCTCCAATCCGTATGATGCCAAGGGGTTGCTCAAGGCAGCGGTGCGCGACCCGAACCCGGTGATATACCTGGAGCCCAAAAAGGGCTACCGTCTGATCCGCGGTGAGGTGCCGGAGGGCGAGGAGGTCCTTGTGTCCATTGGACCGGCACGAGTCAGCCGCACTGGCAGCGATCTGAGCCTGTTTGCTTATGGGATCATGCACCATTATGCCTTGCAGGCAGCCGAAAAAGCCGCTGCGGAGGGCATTGATGTGGAGGTGGTTGATTTGCGCACGATCTACCCGGTAGATCGGGAAACGATTCTCAACTCGGTGCGCAAGACGGGCAAAGCCTTGATTGTACATGAGGATAACCTGACCGGCGGGTATGGCGCGGAAATTGCCGCGACGATTGCGGACGGTGCTTTTACCGATTTGGATGCGCCGGTGCGGCGGTTGTGCGCACCGGATGTGCCTGGTGTGCCTTTCAGCCACCCAATGCAGGACTGGTTTATGCCCAACCCGGAAAAAATTACCCAGGCAATCCGCGAGCTGGCCGCCTTTTGAGGCTGTCCGGTGCGGAAAGTTCGGCGAATTGAGGAGGTAGGATGGCTACAAAAGTGATCATGCCCCAGTTGGGCGAATCGGTGGTCGAAGGAACGGTAACGCGCTGGTTCAAGCAAGAAGGTGAGAGAATCGCCGAGTTCGAGTCGCTCCTGGAGGTCAATACCGACAAAGTGGATTCGGAAATTCCCAGCCCGGCAGAAGGTGTGCTGCTCAAAATTCTAGTGCCGGAAGGCGAGACCGTCAAAGCCGGAACGATCATTGCCTGGATCGGCGAACCGGGTGAGAGCCTGGGTGAATCATCTGCCGGTGGAGATGTTCATCCCACCAGAGAGGCAGCCCACCCGCTGCAAGCGGCTGTCCTGGCGGGTAAGCCGGTTGCTGCCGGGCGCGACCGGGAATTGGGTTTCATCTCCCCGGTGGTGGCAAAACTGGCAGCCGAACATAACCTTGATCTGACCCGTATTCAGGGCAGCGGTCAGGGTGGACGGATTACCAAAAAGGATGTGCTGGCATACATCGAAAGCGGCGCAGCGTCTGAAAGCGGAGAGCAGCCGGCAATTTGGGAAACTCCTGGTGAAGGCGACCTGTTCCGCCCAACTGAGTTGATGTTTCCAGGCGGCGCACCGCCTGTCACGTCTGAACCTGAGCATTCGGTAGCGACGACTGCCAAGCCGATCCAGCAATCGCCCGCACAACCAGTGGCTGGCGACCGGCTGGTGGCGCACACTGCAATGCGCAAACGCATTGCAGAGCACATGGTGTTCAGCAAACGCATTGCTCCGCATGTCACCACGGTAATGGAAGCCGATCTCAAACAGGTGGTGGCTCACCGGGATGCGACCAAATCAGCCTTTGCGCGTGATGGGGTCAATTTGACCTACACAGCGTATTTTGCTGCCGCGACCGTGGCGGCACTCAAGGCGTTTCCACAGGTCAACTCCTCATGGAGCGACGATGGGTTGATCCTGCACGGCGAAATTAACCTGGGAATTGCCGTGTCGCTGGGTGAGGAAGGCTTGATTGTGCCGGTCATCCGCCGCGCTGACGGACTTTCATTGCTGGGGCTGGCGCGGGCGATTAATGACCTGGCGGAGCGCGCGAGGACGCACCGATTGCAGCCGGATGAGGTCAAAGGTGGCACCTTTTCGATCACTAACCACGGCATCAGCGGCTCACTGTTTGCCACGCCGGTCATCAACCAGCCGCAGTGTGGCATCCTTGGCGTGGGGGCAGTGCAGAAGCGGGCAGTGGTGGTGGAAGGCGATGCCATCGCGGTGCGCCCAATGGTCTATCTGTCGTTTACCTTTGATCACCGCATCCTGGATGGCGCTTCCGCCGATGGTTTCCTGGGTAAGATCGTGCAGGGATTGCAGAACTGGAGCGTTTAGCGATGGTTTGTAGTGGGCAGGGTTGTATGTCCACTCCTTTAAGTTGGATAGAAAATGTACAATGGTAATTGAGCCAGAAGTGTCAGTGCGAAAACTTACATTGAAAAGAGGAAAGACCAATGAGTGACTACGATGTGATGGTGATCGGTGCGGGACCGGGCGGCTATGTGGCAGCAATCCGGGCGGCTCAACTGGGCATGAAAACCGCGGTGGTGGAAAAAGAATTTCTGGGCGGCGTGTGTCTGAATGTGGGCTGTATTCCCTCTAAGTCATTGCTGCGCAATGCCGAATTGGCGCACATCCTGCGCGAACGGGCGGGTGAATTTGGCATTTCATTCGAGAACCTGCAACTGGATTATGCCGCGGCGGTTGACCGCAGCCGCAAGGTTTCCAAGCGGCTGGTGCAGGGGGTCGGCTTCTTGATGAAAAAGAACAAAATCGATGTGCACATGGGGACAGCTCGACTGACCGCCAGGGACACCGTTGAGGTAACCGATAGTGAAGGCAAGGCACAGTCGTTCAAGACGAAAAATATCATCCTGGCAACCGGCGCGCAAGCCGCGATGATCCCTGGGGTTAAAGCCGACGGTGAAAAGGTGTTGACCTACTGGGAAGCCATTCTTCAAACGCGCCGCCCGGAATCGGTGGTGATCATCGGGGCAGGGGCAATTGGGGTCGAATTCGCGACGGTTTGGAATTCGTACGGCACACGGGTAACGATTGTTGAGATGCTTCCGCGGGTGGTTCCGCTGGAAGACGAAGAAGTTAGTGCCGAACTGGCAAAGGCGTTCACCAAACGTGGAATTCAATTGCTCACCGGGCACAAGGTACTGGCAGTCGAAACGACCGATCAGGGGGTCAGCGTCAGGGTTTCGGATGGGAACAAAGAACAAACCCTGGAAGCCGAACAGGCGCTGGTGGCAATCGGCTTCAAACCTAATACGGCTGATTTGGGGTTGGAAAGCGCCGGTGTTGTGCTGAACGAGCGTGGCTTTATTAAGGTAGATGAACGCATGGCGACCAACATTGCGGGCATCTGGGCAATCGGCGATGTGACCGGTCAATTGTTGCTGGCGCATGTTGCTTCGGCGATGGGGATTGTGTGCGCCGAGAACATCGCCGGTCAGCCAACAGTCAAGCTGGACTACCGGATGATGCCGCGCGCCACCTACTCTCAGCCGCAGGTGGCTTCCTTTGGTTTAACCGAGGCACAAGCCAAAGCCGAAGGTTACGAGGTTAAGGTAGGGCGTTTTCCCTTCCAGCCCAATGGCAAAGCGCTCGGGCTGGGTGATTATGCTGGTTTCGTCAAAATTGTTGCTGACGCCAAATACGGGGAAATTTTGGGCGCCCATATGATCGGACCCGAAGTTACCGAATTGTTGCCAGAATTGACTCTGGCGCACAATATGGAGTTGACGGTTGAAGAAATTGCCCGCAATGTGCATGCCCACCCAACCTTGAGCGAGGTCATTATGGAGGCGGCGCACGGCTTGAGCGGACACGCCATTCACATCTGATTAAATCCTGTCCGGCTGGTGTCTTGTACGATGAGCATTGTGCCAGCCGGACAATGGTTTTATCCCTTTCAGCGACTATGCTATAATCCAGCCGCAGAAAGGTGAGTTTTATGTTTAAGAAAATCGTCAATTTTTTGGGCGGTGACCCGAATAAACGCGAAGTGCAACGCCTGGCTGAGCGCGCCGAACAGATCAACCAGCTCGAAGCCGAATTCGAGAAGTACTCTGATGAAGCCCTGCGCGCCAAGACGGATGAATTTCGCCAGCAATTGCGCCAGGCGGTGGATGGTATTGAGGATGAGAAAGAGCGCCAGCGGGTTGAAAAAGACACCCTGGATGAGATTTTGCCGCAGGCTTTCGCGGTTGTGCGCGAGGCAAGCAAACGCACCATCGGGCTGCGCCATTACGAAGTTCAATTAATTGGCGGCATGGTATTGCATGAGGGCAAAATCGCTGAAATGCGTACCGGAGAAGGGAAAACTCTGGTCGCTACTTTGCCTCTGTATCTCAACGCGCTGACCGGGCGCGGAGTGCACCTGGTCACGGTCAACGATTATCTTGCCCGGCGCGACGCGCGCTGGATGGCGCCAATTTACCAACTGCTGGGTCTCAGCGTGGGCGTGTTGCAAATGGCAAGCCGCACCGAAAATGGCAAAAAAGCCTTCCTGGTTGACCTGGAGAAAACCTCTCCCTTTGAAGACCAGCATCAGCTGCGTATGGTGGATCGCGCAGAAGCCTACCTGGCGGATATTACCTACGGGACGAACAGTGAATTTGGCTTCGACTACCTGCGTGACAACCTGACCTACCGGCTGGACGAGCGCTCGCAGCGCGGTCATTATTACGCCATTGTAGATGAAGTGGATAACATCCTGATCGACGAGGCGCGTACCCCGTTGATCATTTCAGGCCCGGCAGCCGACGAGGCGGAATGGTACATAAAGATGGCACAGGTCGTACGCGCTCTGAAGGAAGAGGATTACGAGATTAATGAGCGTGACCGGACGGTTACGCTGACCGAGGTGGGCATGGCGCATGTCGAAGAAATTCTGGACATGCCGCTGGTCGATCCGGAACGCCCGGAGGATATTCATCCCGAGCAGGCGCGTGTGTTAGGTTATCTGGAACAGGCGCTCAAGGCGCAGTTCCTCTTCAAGCGCAACAAGGATTACCTGGTACAGGGCGGCAAGGTGGTGATCATCGATGAGTTTACTGGACGGTTGATGCCCGGCCGGCGCTGGTCGGAAGGTTTGCACCAGGCAGTGGAAGCCAAGGAAGGTGTCAAGGTTGAGCCGGAAAATATCACCTACGCAACCATCACCATCCAGAATTACTTCCGCATGTATCAAAAACTGGCTGGAATGACTGGCACTGCGCTCACCGAGGCAGAAGAGTTTTCCAAGATCTACAAACTGGAAGTATTGCCTATCCCCACGAACCTGGAATATCGCGCTATTCAGCCTAACCCGCAGTTGGTGGAAGTCACCGACAAAGACGAATACGGATACAAGTACAGTTATTACGTCCGCAAGGAAGATGCACTCAAAGCGCCTGTCTTTTGGCGGCGCAAAGACTACCCGGACGTGATCTACCGCACCGAAGAAGCCAAAATTCGCGCCATTGTACAGGAAATCGTCCATTATCACGTGCGCGGTCGTCCGCAACTGGTCGGTACGACTTCGGTGGAACATTCCGAACGGCTGTCGCTGCGCTTGCAGCCCGAACTGTTGCGGCGTATGATGCAGACGTTGCTCATTCGGCATGCCTGGCTGCGCAAGCATAACCGCCAGGAAAGCGAAGTGGCCATCCCGGAACTGCAGTTTTTATACAAACCGCTCCCAGACCTCAACCTGGGTGAACTGCGCACCTTTGCCCGCTCGGTGGGTATGACCTCGATCAACCCGGAGGAGGGCGAAAACCTCGACCGCCTGCTTGACCTGCTCAACCTGGGCGAGGAGGACCGGCCGCGTCTTCTCAAGGTACTGCAAGGGGGGGTGCCGCATCAGGTGCTCAATGCGCGCAAACATGACGAGGAATCGTTGATCATTGCCCGCGCTGGTGCGTTTGGCGCTGTTACCATTGCCACCAATATGGCGGGGCGCGGTGTGGATATCAAGCTGGGCGGCGAGCTGGATGAAGATATTCTGGCGGATGTAATTCGCGTGCTCAACCGCGTGGTCGGCGACCCTTATGAAATGTCAAATGAACAACGCCGCCAGGCACTGTTAAAAATGAATAGCGCCGATTACGGAATTTATGAGGAATCGGTGCGCGCTTTTCTGCAGTACATGGATGAAATGGAAAAGGTGCGCCAGCTGGGCGGATTGCACGTAATCGGTTCCGAACGTCACGAGGCGCGGCGCATCGACAACCAGCTGCGCGGGCGCGCTGCCCGCCAGGGCGACCCGGGTTCCTCACGCTTCTATCTTTCGATGGAAGATGAATTGATGCGCCTGTTTGGCGGTCAACAGGTGGAAAATATGATGGCGCGCTTGAACATCGACGAGAGCCTGCCGATCGAAAACAACCTGGTGGCGCGCCTGGTCGAACAGTCGCAGGGGCGCGTGGAAGGCAACAACTTTGATATCCGCAAGCATCTGCTCGAATACGATGACGTACTCAATATGCAGCGCAAACGCATTTATGAGCAGCGCGACCGGGTATTTGTTAAGGAAGACCTGAGTGATGATGTGCACGAAATGCTGCTTAATGAGATCAAGCAGCGCGTGCAGGCTGCGTTGGAGGATGCCGAAGGACCCTGGAAACTGCTGGCTTACCTGGATGAAATTCAACCGCCAATCACCTTCGAAGGTGTAGCGTATCCTTCGTACACTCTGCGCTTGATGATCGAAGAATTGGAAGAAGCGTTGGGAGACTCACCGGTCAGCGTGGCGCAGCTGCGCGATGCGCTGCTGGACCTGGCGCACAACGCCCTGGAAGCGGAGAGCAACCATCTGCTGCGGGCGACAGAACAATTGCTCGAACGCAGCGAGGAAGCCATTCAGCAGCAGTTGTCTGAACGCCTGGAAACCGTGGACACCTTTTTCGAAGGATTGCCCGACCGCGTGGAAGAGGCAGGTGGGACGATTCGACCGCAGGAACTGGTGGATGAGTTATCCAGCCTGGTGCGCGTGCCGCTGCGTCTGAGCGGCGAGGAAATGCGCACGCTGGCACAAGGCGACGTGTTGCTGGCGGAGCGGATCAAGGACCAGGTGGAAGCAGCTTTGCTTTCCACTACATTGGTGCGGGTGATCGGCGCGCTGCAACGGCGGGTGGAGGAGTTGGATTTTCGTCCGGCGCAGGTGCAGGGCAAGGATTGGGACGATGCGGCGCGGATGATCTATGCCGAGGTCGAGCGGTTGCTGCGCGAGCGCACCGAGCGGCTGGCGGATAAGGATGGGCAGATTGCACGCGATTTGGACACGGCTCTGGAAAAGGTTGGCGATAGCAAGGTGGCGCTGGAGCAAAATCAGGCGGCGCTGATTGGGCTACTGGGGATGATGATGCAGGGTAGCCGGTTGACCTTCGATCGGCGCACCCATCGCCGTGGACGGCAGCAGGTCATCCGTCTGACCTACGTGTTCCATGCTGCCAGCCGTCTGGAAAACCGCCCGGCGGAGGAGCTCAACGAGGAAATTTTGGAGCACCTGGACGGCGCGCGGCGTGCGCTTCAACAGGTGTGGGGCAATTACGAACTGCGCCGCTTGATCCAAACCGAGACGCCCCTGGCACGCTTGAGCCCGCTCTTGCAGGATCAATTGCGCCAAAAGCTGGGCAGTGAGCGCTTCGAGGAGATCGCCGAAGTGGATTTGAGAGAGTTGCCCGGCGAAGAATTGATTCAAATTGCGCTGCAATTGGGAGAACGGCTGCAAAATGAAATCTACCGCGAACTGCTGTTGGGCGTGATATCCCAATTATGGGTCGATTACCTGACCCGGGTGGATGCGCTGCGTGTATCGATCGGGCTGGAAGCTTATGCTCAACGCGATCCATTGGTGCAGTATAAGGGGCGCGCGTCCGAATTGTTCTCCACATTGCTTAAGGATATCCGTGCCGGTGTGGTCTCGCGCATGTTTACCGCTCAGCCCAGCCGCAGTGCAACCGTGCAGGTTGGGCGTGAGCGCAGCAGCGAAGAAGCTCTGCCACAGGCAACCAGCGCGCCTGCGGCTAATCCGGCTGGAAATGTTGCCCGTAACGACGGCGATTCGCGCTCGGCGAGGAAAAAGAAGCGCCGCAGACACTGATAGGGCATGGAATGAGAATAACCGCCGCAGGGTTGCCAATATCCCTAATCGCCTTTATAATGAGCAGTAACTTTTTTCCACTGGAGTACTAGACGGTATGGATCAAAACCACGCACCTCTCGAGCAGGAAACTCAGCCCGAGAATCATCAAGCAGAAAACAACAACATGGCTTCCCTGTTAGAACAGGAGGGCATGACCATTGACTTTCCCCAGCAAGGGGAAATTCGCACCGGTATGATCGCAAGCATTACCCCCGGTCAAATTTTGGTGAGCGTGGGTACCAAATCCGAAGGCGTGATCAGTGGTCGGGAATACGAATCCATCCCGCGCGAGGAATTGGAAGAGTTGAAAGTAGGAATGGAAATTCCGGTTTACGTCATCAATCCGGAAGATTCCAATGGAAATCTGGTGCTTTCCTACGTCCGCGCCCGGGAAGAAGCCAGCTGGCAGCAGGCAGAAAACCTGCTCAATTCCAAAGAGTCGTATCACAGCAAGATTGTGGGCTATAACAAAGGTGGTTTGATCGTCCCGTTGGGCGGGCTGCGCGGCTTTGTGCCGGCTTCGCAGGTCAGTCTGTCGCGCCGGGCAGAAAGCGGCGGTGACACCCCCGAACAGCGCTGGAGCAAGATGATTGGTGAGGAAATCGATGTGTGCGTGATCGAAGTCGACCGCGAACGCCGCCGCCTGATCCTCTCCGAACGGGCTGCCAATACCGAAACTCGTGAGACGATCAAGGAACGAGTGATCGACACGCTGCAAGAAGGTGAAGTGCGCGCGGGGCGGGTGACCAGCCTGGCGGACTTTGGTGCATTCGTCAACATCAGCGGGGCGGACGGTTTGGTGCACCTATCCGAAATCTCCTGGGAACGCATTCAGCACCCTGCCGAAGTACTCAAAGTTGGTCAGGAAGTCAAGGTCAAAATCATTTCCATTGACCGCGACAAAAAACGGATTGGTCTCTCGATCCGCCAGTTGCTGGAAGACCCCTGGGTGCAGAAAGCCGCTCAGTATCAGGTTGGGCAGTTGATCGAAGGTACCATTACCCGCCTGACTAAGTTTGGCGCATTTGCGCGAATTGACGAAGACGTTGAGGGCTTGATCCACATCTCGGAAATCAGCGAAAAGCGCATAGAGCATCCCAAGGAAGTGTTGAAGGAAGGCGATGTAGTGACCCTGCGGGTGATCAAGGTCGATGCCGAAAATCACCGCATTGGTCTCAGCCTGCGGCGGGTTGAATCGATGGCGTATGCCGACATGGATTGGATGGCGCTGGAAGAAGTCCTCGAAGAGGACGTTGAAGAAGAAAAAGAAGAAGGCGCCACGCCCGCAAGTGAGTGACCCTGGCGGGTAGAGGAAATTCCCTGGCGAGATGAATGATAATACGAAGAGACGCCTTGTGAGGGCGTCTCTTTCTCTAAGAGAAATTGGATGTCGATTCCCTTGCTGATCGATGCGCACCAGGACCTGGCGTATAATGCCCTCACTTTTGGCAGGGACATTCGCCTTTCTGCCTACGCTACCCGCCAATGCGAAGCGGGCAGCCGCACAGTGCAAGTCAACGGAGAGGCACTGTTGGGCTGGGAAGAGTACCAGCGCGCACAGGTGGCGGTGATATTTTCCACTCTGTTCATTCTCCCGCGGCGATACAAAGCTGGTAGTTTTGAAAACCAGGATTATGCCACGTTCGATGAAGCAGATCGCTTGCTGCGTGCTCAACTGGCGTATTACCTGCGCCTGTGCGACGAGGCGCCCGACCAGTTTTGCCTGCTGCGCACGCGCCGCGAACTGCAATCCCTGCTGGATACCTGGCAGTCGCAGCCTGTCGATTTTCCAAGTATCACCCACCCGGTAGGGTTGGTGTTGAGTATGGAGGGTGCCGAAGGGCTGCGCGATGCCCGCCAGCTGGAGGAATGGTGGCAGGCTGGTTTGCGCTTGATCGGTCCGGTTTGGGCAGGGATGCGCCTGTGCGGTGGGATGCACGAAGGTAATGGATTCACTCGCGAGGGATTGGAATTTCTGGAACAAATGGCAGAGTTGGGCTATACTGTGGATATCGCCCACATGAACGAAAAATCAGCATTGCAGGCGCTGGATTGCTACTCGGAGACGATCATTTGCAGCCACGCCAACGCCGCAGCGTTGTTGAACGGCGATGTAACCCGCCGCCACCTTTCCGATACAATCATCCGACGCCTTGCGGAACGCGATGGAGTGATAGGCGTAATGCCCTTCAATCGTTTTTTGGTGCCGGGGTGGCAAAACCATGAACCGCGCGAGCGCGTGCGGTTGGCGATGCTGGTCGATCATATCGATCACATTTGTCAGGTAACCGGTAGTACCCGTCATGTGGCGATTGGCAGTGATTTCGATGGCGGTTTTGGTTATCCGGCAATCCCGCTGGAGCTCGACAGTATTGCCGATCTGCCCAAAGTGGCAGGGCTGCTGGCGGAACGCGGTTTCAGCCCGGCGGATACCGATGCGATTTTTCATGCCAACTGGCAACGAATTCTGGAGCAAACCTTACCCGCATGACTTCAAATCCTTCCAGCAGTAATACACCTGCCTCCCAGCCGGTGGAAAGCCGCCCGAATCGCATTTTTTCTCTGCGGCGGGTGCGCTTTGGTCTGGCATTCACACTGCTGGGTTTTGTGATCTTCCTGCTCGGTGCGCGTCCCAGCCTGTTTGGCATGGACCGCAGCCCGGTGATTGGCTTTGTGCAAATCGCTGTGTTTCTGATTGGGCTGGCATTCATCTGCATTGGCGGGTATATCAGCCTGATGTCACTGTGGAAGGACCGCCAGCCGAGCATCCTGGCGGATATTGGGCTACGTCTGGTAGCCACCGGTTACGTGATTGCAGTCTTTGCCGGCATGGCAGACGTGTTCGGTGCAGGTAGTCATCCGCTGCCGGGGGTGCCGTACTTTGGTCCCTGGCAGGCGCGTGGGGTGGAGCTGGGTCAGGTGCTGATTGCGATTGGTTTTTTGTTGCTGATTCCGTTTTCCGACCGCCGCAAGCGCTGATTGTGGGTCTGAATCTTCAAAAGCGTAGGTTTAACGTCGCTTGACCATTGCCGCGGCTTGTGTTATAGTGTCACAGAAGGACAACTAGAACATGACCGATCAATCGACATCGAACGATGTGTTCCCTGCCGATCGTGAACAACAAGATGAAGCCCAGGATCCTTTGAGTCCCCGTCGAACGGGGCGGGGTGTGGCTGAAATCTGGCAAAATCTGGTACAAATTGGTCTGGGGGAAGCCACGCTGCGCATTGGCAGCGGGTTGGCATCTCTGGTTTTGGTTTTAATGGTGGTGTGGGTGATGAGCAACTTCTACCTGAAGGGGCAGGTTGCCACCCAGACTGCGGCGGTAGCCGCCGCGCTACCTACCGCCACACCGCCGGTTGCGCCGCCTGAGTTTGCCCCCAGTCCGACCGCGCAAGTCAACGGTATTTTCCGTCTGGCGATGCTGCACACCACGCTGCCTTCACGTCCGCGCTTCGATTTCGTCGAGTATGAGATCAAAACCGGCGATACACTGTTCACCATTGCCGAACGCTTCGGTTTAAAACCCCAAACGTTGATGTGGAGCAACCCCAAGGAACTGGGCGATCCGCATTGGCTGACCCCTGGCCAGGTGATCAAAATTCCGCCGCAGGATGGCGTGGTTTACGAGTGGCATACCGGTGACGGCTTGAACGCGGTGGCGCGTTTTTTTAAGGTAACCCCGGAGGATATCATCAACTGGCCCGGCAATCAAATGACGGTTGAGTCGGTGGGCGATTTTGCCGCGCCCAATATCCAGCCGGGCACCATGGTCTTCGTGCCGGGCGGTACGGGGCAGTTCATCACCTGGAACATGCCGCGCATCACCCGCGATAACCCAGCAGTAGCGAAGACGGTTGGTCCGGGCTTTTGTGGCACGGTGTATGAAGGCGCCGTGGGTACTAACACGTTTGTCTGGCCCTCTGCAACTCGTTATATCTCTGGATACCGCTTCCAACCAGAGATCAACCACTTTGGTATTGATATTGGTGGTTCCAATGGCGTGGCAATTTATGCCTCGGACAACGGGGTGATCGTGTACGCCGGTTGGAATGACTTTGGTTACGGCAACCTGGTGGTGATCGATCATGGCAACGGCTGGCAGACCTATTATGCCCACCTATCTGCCATCTATGTTGGCTGCGGGCAGAGCGTGTACCAGGGTGACCAGATTGCGCTGATGGGTTCGACCGGGCGCTCGACCGGACCGCACCTGCACTTTGAAATGCGCAGCGATGTGTTTGGCAAGGTGGACCCGCTTAATTTCGTGCAGTGATGTACAGCAAAAAAGGTAAAAAAAGCCGCGCGACCGCGCGGTTTTTTGTGTGTGGGCGGTATAGGACTCGAACCTACGACCTCTGCGATGTCAACGCAACGCTCTAACCAACTGAGCTAACCGCCCAAAAGCACGGCTATTATACCCGAAGGGTGATGAAAGTGCAAGAAAAATCCCGGAACCAAGCCCGGGATGGGTGGCGGAGAGGGCGGGATTCGAACCCGCGGTACCTTGCGGTACACGCGCTCTCCAGGCGCGCGCGTTAGACCAGACTACGCTACCTCTCCGCGGATGCTCGATGGCGAGCGGCAGGATTATACCATAAAACAGCGAGCCCGAAGCCGGGTAAGTCAAAAAACGCCCCTGCTCGTGCGAGTAGGGGCGTTCGGTTTGGTCAGGGTGGTGATTAGAGAACAATCAAGCGGGCGGCTTGCAAACCCTTGGGTCCTTTTTCGATCGAGAACTCGACCTTTTGACCCTCGTTCAGGGTGCGGAAACCGTCAGCCTGGATAGCGGTATGGTGTACGAATACATCAGGACCATTTTCCTGCGAAATAAATCCGTACCCTTTTTCGCTATTGAACCACTTGACATTACCAACGACACGATCAGACATTTGAGATACTCCATTTGGTGCTATAAAAAATTGATTTTGATCTTGCCAAATAAAAATGCCTCCCGAACGAAACCGGCAGGCATTTCAAACCAGGCTCGATCTCCGTAAATGCTGGTTGAGGAACCTCGACCAACGGAGAGAATTATAACATAATCTTCAGGTAAATCAAGACCCAATTTAATGAATGAATGGTTAATCCTGTTCTTACGGTGCGGCTTGCTGCAGGGAGCGCACGTAATTGACCACGTCCCAGCGCATTTCGGCAGTGGGTAGATTTTCGATCAGTCCCGGCATGCGCCCCTCGACACCGTTCGTGATGATCAGGAAGATAGCCCCGTCACTGATCTGGCGAGCGTTGGCGTCCACGCGGATCAGGTTTGCGGGTGGATATTGCACCAAAAAACCGGAAAATGCCCCGCCGCCGTTTCCGGTTGCACCGTGACACAAGGCGCAGGCGGTATCATAATACCCCTTGCCGCGCTGGAGTGATTCGTCACTGGTGGGCACCGGGTTGGCAGGCGCGCCCAACTCGGGTATGTAGGCGGCGCCCTGTACTGGCACCGAGCGCGGCGGCAGCGGCAGCGGATTTTCCATCGAACGGTAGGAGGGTTGGATTTCCATGAAGGAAATCCACTCGATTTTGATGATATCGTAAGTAAACAGCAATCCGATTGCCAGCGGGCTGGCAAGCACAACCAGAACGATGATCAGGCGTTTGATCACAGCCATAGTTTTTCCTCCTCGACCTCGTGCACCAGTTCGGCGCCCAGTTCGCCCAATGCGCTGTGCACCTTTTCATCCAATTGCGCCGGACCACTGAACAGGACGCCAATGTGACCGTCGCTGATCTTGGGGTGATACCCTTTTGGTCCATAGGACGGGGAGATGGTTTCGACAAAGACACCAATGAAAGTGCTGATTAACAAACCGAGCATGGTCAACTCGAAGGTCACGACAATCGAGGTTGGAATGGGCGCCAGTCCCATGGCTGCCACGCGGATCGGATACAGCAGCGGCGTTCCGAAGTTCAAGAAGGTTGCGACCAGGAAACCCAGCACCGCGCCGATCAGACCAATTCTGCCGATGTTCGACCAGCTCATTGGGCGGCCGAGGATTTTTTCCGAGTAGGGGATACCGGAAATAACCGAGATGTCGTGATCTTCAATGCCCAATTCGTGCAGTCGGGAGATCGCTTCCGCTGCGTGGTCGATTTGCTCCTCTTTGAATAAAGCCAGGTGTATGACTTTTGCAGTCATGGTGCGCTCCTTGTCACTCTTCCAGTTCGGTTACGGACGGCATGTGCGCTTTGCCGACCTTGCGCAGCGAGTGGGCGATTTGCCCTTCCTGCACTTCCCAGACCGGCACTAGTGGAATCAGCCGTGCGGCTGCCATGTACAAGAACATGAACAGACACAAGGTGCCGATAGCAATCGGAATTTCGATACGCGGCGAATACATGCCCCAATCGAAGGGGAAGCGCTGGTGACCCAGCGTGGCGGGGATGATCATGTACCGCTCGGCGTACATCCCCACATTGATCAACAGGGTGATGATGAACATTGCCCAGGGCGTGCGCCGAATGGTCTTGTTCCACAACGTCAACCAAGGAATGGCGACGTTGCAGATCAGCATGGTGTACCACAGCCAGGAATCCGGTCCGGTGGCGTGCATGTCGATAACCCGCCTGACCGCTGTATCACCGCCGTACCAGGACAGCAGGTACTCATTGAAGAAGAAATACGCCCAAGCCATCGAAAAGACGAGCAGCAGCTTGCCCAGTGCATCGAAGTGTTCCACGCGAATGAAATAGTCGAAGTGCTTCATTGTATTGCGCAGGACGAAAAGGATGGTAACCACCGCCGCGACGCCGGACAGGATTGCGCCGACAATGAAATAAGGACCGAAAATAGTGGAGTGCCAGCCCGCCACCTGACCGACAGCGAAGTCCCAGGAGACGATGGTATGCACCGAAAACATGACCGGGATGATGGCGAAGGCAAAGATGTTGATCGCCTTGCGCAGGCGATACCACTCAGCTTCGGTGCCGCGCCAGCCCAGTGCCAACACTTTGTAAATGGTGTGCCGCCAGCCTTTGGTGCGGTCTCGCGCCATTGCCAGGTCGGGCACCAGCGGCAGGTAAAGGTAAATGGTACTGGAGAGCAGGTAGGTAGTGATGGCGAGGAAGTCCCACACCAGCGGCGAGCGGAAGTTGGGCCACAACCAGCGAGCGTTTGGGTAGGGCACCATCCAGTAGAATACCCACACCCGTCCCAGGTGAATGAGCGGGTAGAGTGCACCGGCTGCCAGCCCGAAGGTGGTCATCAGTTCGGCAGCACGGGTAAATGGACGGCGAAACTCTGCCTTGAAGACCCGCAGAATGGCGGACACGAACGTACCGGCGTGGCTGATGCCGATCCAAAAAACGAAGGTGACGATGAACACACCCCAAAAGACCGGGCGACGCACGCCAGCCACACCAATACCCTCGGCGATCATGTATCCCCAGGCGCCAAACAGCAAGATTGCGGCGCCCAGTCCCAGACTGATCAGCCAGATCCAATAGCGGCGGGTGGTGGTGGTCATGGCTTCCATGACCATGCGGTTCATCTCCTCGCGTGGGCGTGGATCGAGCATCAAATGCTCTTTGGGATCTTCTTCAGCGTGTTCGGCTGGTTTGAGGGCTTGCAAGAGTTTGGATTCAGCCGCCATTGCGTCCACCTCCTTTGAGATAGGTCACGCGGGGTAAGGTGCCGAGTTCCTCGAGTAGTTGATAGCGGCGCTGGTTGCGCGCCATCCGGCTGGCTTGGGTTTCGGGGTTGCTCAAATCACCGAAGACCAGCGCGCCGGATGGGCAGGCTTGCACGCAGGCGGGCTGGATTTCGCCGTCGTGCACTTCGCGGCCCTCGGTGCTGGCTTTCTGCCTGCCGCGCACAATGCGCTGGACGCAGAAAGTGCATTTTTCCATTACGCCGCGCCGCCGGACAGATACGTCCGGGTTAAGGTACGAGTTCATCGGTTCGGGCATTTCGTAATCGAAGTAATTGAACTGGCGAGCATGGTACGGACAGTTGTTGGCGCAGTAGCGCGTACCCACGCAACGGTTGTAAACAGCCAGGTTGATTTGCTCTTCCTCGCTGTGTACCGAGGCAAACACCGGGCAAACCGGCTCGCAAGGGGCATTACCGCATTGCTGGCACATCACCGGTTGGAAGGCAGGCTTGATTTCGGGATATTCCCCAACCCATTCGCGTTTGTTGTACAACCAGTACATGCCGCGTCCGTAAGCCACGTCATCCTCTCCGGTGAAGGGAATATTGTTTTCCATGCTGCAGGCGGCAATGCAGGCGTTGCAGCCCGTGCAGCGGTCGAGATCAACCACCAAACCCCATTTTTGAGGTGCCTCTTTTTCAGCCATGATTTACTCTCCTTGTCTTCACTCGGCTAACGTTAATGTTTGCCATAGATGCCCTCCTTGCTCTCCACACGGGCAAGCGGGCGGCGTTTACCGGTGGGGGTGATTGAGGCGACAACCGCCCCAAAGGTCAGATCACCCGCCGCGTTGGTGCTGACCGGCAGCAACTGCGCCGGGTTGCAGCCGCGTCCTTCCGCCCAGCGCCCCAGGGCGGTGTGACCTTGCCCGAACGGAATGGCAATGGTATCTGGCCGGATGGCAGGATAGCGGTATACGCTGGCTTCTACGAATCCATAAGGGGTACTAATGCGGACGACATCGTCGTCGTGCAATCCCAATTTGTCGGCAGTTTTTGGGTGAATTTCGACCCACGAATTCCAGGTGACAGTTGTCATCCAATCGGGCAGTTCCTGCAACCAGGGGCGGTTTGCGCCGCTGCCGTCACCAAAATGGTTGGGGAAGGTGACCAGGTAAAACTGTTTGCCTTCCTCAAGCGCTGGTGGGGAGGTGAAGGTAACCACAGCGTCCGGTGCGGCAGCGGGTTGAGGCGTGTCCAGCGCCGTTTCGGCTGTCCACCAGCCGCCATACTGCAGCCAGCGTGTCCAAAAGGTCAGTACTTCGGGTGCGGTGTAAAAGCCACCCGCCCCAATCAATGGGACAATCTTTTGCTGAATGAAGTCCACTTCGTCTCGGTAAGGCAGACCATTGGCGAACGCGCCGCCCAAACCTCGCGCCGCGGCAATGAGCACATCCGCTGTGGCGCGGGTGTCATACAAAGGCACAACCACGGGCTGAATTGAGGAATATGCAGGGCGGTCACTGCCTGCCAGAACACGCTGGTAGCCAAACGATTCAAGCGGCGTATGATCTGGAAAAATATAGTCACTTGCCAGAGCGGTTTCATCCGGAAAGGAAGCAAAAGAGATAACCAGCGGTACCTTGGCAAGCGCATCGGCGAAGCCGAGCGACTGGGGAAGGTCGAAAAGCGGGTTTGCACCGTGAATGAACAGGACTTTGACTTTGCTGTCTGCCATGCGCCGCACCAGGTCCTTGACTGCAGCGAAGTTCGATGCAGTAGGCGTGGAGCGGGTAAGGAAGACCCCGCCGGGTTGTCCCAGGTTTTGAACCAGGGTATTGAGATGAAGCACCAGCCGGGCGGTGATGAGACCGTCGGCTTGCGCCAGTGCGTTTCCACCAGGGATTGCCAGTGGATGAACAGCGCTGGCGAATAGTTCTGCCAGGCTGCGAATTTTTTCCTCACTCACCCCGCTGGCAGCCGCGGCAGCCGCCGTTGTGACCGTGCTGAAGGTGGGCGAAACTGGCATGCCGCGCGCTTCAGCCACCAGCCGGTTGAGCGCTGCTGCCAGAATGGCTTCGCTGCCCGGGCGGATAGGAATCCACTCGTCGGCGTTGCCGGCGGTTAGTGATTGGCGCGGCTCGAAGACCACCAGGTAGCCGCGGCGGGTGAGCCGCCCCTGGCGGAATTCACCATAGGCGCGGGTATAAGCCACCGGTGAGAGAAAGTTTTCCAGCAAGTTGGCGCCGAAGGCAAATGTCACATCCGCATTTGCCAGGTCAAAATAAGGCAGGGCAGCCCGATTGAATGCCTGAGCGGCGGCTTCCACCAGTGTAGCGCGCATTTCGAAGGTGGTCAGAGCGTTGTAACGGATGGGCTGCGGTGCGCCGATCAGAGTAGTTAGTTCGCTGACCAGGTCGTACAAATGATCCGGCGCCATGCCCATCAGAAAAGCCACCTGATCCGGCTGGCTGCCGAGCGCATTTTGCACAACACTGATGGCTTCATCCCAGGTGATGCTCCTGGCGCGGCTGGCATCGCCGCGAGCCTGCAAGACGGGATTGCGCACCCGGTCGGGATTGTACAAGCCCTGCTGGGCAGTTACACCGCGCGAGCACAGCCGACCGCGGTTGACCGGATGCTGGGCATTGCCTTCGATCGTGAGGGCGCGCCCTTCTTTAGTGCGCACGATGATCCCGCACCCGGCGGGGCACTCGCGGCAGGTGGATGCGTAGTAGGTACTCAACCCAGTCTGGTTATATTCCGGCATGTTGGTGTACGGGCGGCGGACAATGTAGCGTGCCATGGGTCCGCAGCCGGTGAGCACAGCGGAAACCGCCGCCCCGGCACCCGCCAGTTTTAGGAAATCACGTCGTGAGATGGTATTGCTCATGCTGTTTCCTCTCTATCAATAATGACAGGTTGCGCAATCGGAAAGTTTGGTCCACTGTTCTGGCGCCATTTTTTGATGACAGTCCAGACACCAGCCCATATTCTGGCGCGGCTGAGGTTGTGCCACGGTCATCTGGGTTAAATCGCCGTGACAGGTTTCACAGGTCACACCGGCATTGACGTGTGGCTGGTGGTTGAAGTGAACGAACTCGGGTTGTATGGCAACCGGAACCCAGGGAATGGGTTCATTGCGGGCAACGTAGTCGGCTAATTTATCCAGCTCGGGTGATTTTTTCTGCACTTGCTGGTGGCAGCCCCAGCACTTGTCAATTCCTGGCAGCCCGGCTGAAGGTCCCCAGGCAGTGCCGGGATGGCAGTAGGCACAGGTTGCGCCCATGCCAACGTGGCGGTTGTGGGGGAAGGCAATTGGTTGTTCGGGTATGCTTTGGGTCAGGTACACGGCGCTGACCGCCCCGCCCAACAAGATCAATAGCACCAACGCAATGCCAATGCGGTAACCAGGTTGCTGCCACCAGGGTTTGGGTTGGTTCATGCTCTGCTCCTTTCTCGATGTTCGTGATGAATCACTTGCGGTTGCGGATGGACCAGACAACCAATAAAAGAATACCAACCAGCAATCCACCCAGGACCAGCGCAAACCCCAAACTGGTGATCATGGCACCAAGGGCGGTTAAGATGCCGGTGACAAAGTTGCTGGCGGGTCCGCCAGGCTGGGGAGCCGGCGTGGAGGGTTGATCCGACAGGGAAGGCGGCAGCGGCTGCCCGCTATCTGTCGGGAAGGTCTGGGCGTACATCAATACATCCCGCCCATCTTGAGGGCTCCAGCCAAGGTTGAGCCCCACGGTCATTTCCGGAGCGCGGGCAGTGCCAAAGCGAGTCCGATGAAGGAAACGCCATGGGTCTTGGATCGCGAGGGTGCTGAGCGTGACGGTTTGCCCTTCGTAGCGAAAGGCAATCTTCTGCCCGTCCTCGCCGTGGCAGGAAGCACAGCCTTGTGCGTACAGTTCCTTGCCATTTTGGAGGTCGCCTTCGATCGGCTTTCGGGTTACTGGGTCAATGAAGCGGCTGTCGTCAATCACCCCGTCGCGAATGAATACGCTCAACGCGGTCATATCCTCGCGGCTTAAGTAGACCGAAAAATCATGCTCAGGGTCACTGCGGCCGCTCAATACCTGCTGAAGAGCCTCCAACGATTTGCTCTGGGCAGCAAATACGCCAGGAAAGCCGGTATAGTTTGCGCCGGAGCCAAAGGCGCCGTCCTTGCCTTCGTAATCCCACCCGTGACAAGCCACACAGCGCCAGGTCTCGACCCCCGAACGAGTATTGTTCGTCTGGCGTCCCCAAATTGGGTGACTGCCAGCGGGGGGGGCAGTGTTGCTCAATTGAGTCCAATCATCATACAGTTGAGCACCGCGAATCACCTGGTCAATTTGTTGAAAGGTGGTATTAAAGGCGTGCGCGGGCTGTGCCTGCAGGATAATCAAACCCATACCCAGCATCAGGATCGCGATACACGTCAAAATTAAGGGTCTTTTCATTGCCAGTCTCCTGAGTTGCTGTATTTGAATTGGAGCCAACTGCTATCCCCCTGGCTCGTTTCAAACAAAAGGCATGGAGTACCTCGATGGATCACTCGGAATAATTGCCGGCTGAATTGTTATAAATTATACAATAGAGGGAATATTAAGAATGAAATTAATTCGGGTGATTTTTAAAATAACCCGACCGATTGACTCTCAAAACTTGACAAGCCCGCTTTTTCACGCATAATGAAAGAGAGAATATGAGTTTTCTTTCTTATCGGCTTGAAATTGGTTTGCGTAAACCTCTATAATTAAAGACAACTTTACCCGCTTTTGGCTCTGATAATATGGTTCGAATCCCTACCCCTGGCATGGAGAAAGGATTATCTCGATGGCGACAGTGAAAAATTTATTGAAAATGAAAGGGAACGAGGTATGGAGCGTATCGGTAACGGCGACGGTGCGCGAAACGCTCAAATTGATGGCTGAAAAGAACATTGGTGCGGTACTGGTGCTGGATTCAGGCAAAATTGTGGGAATTTTTTCAGAACGGGATTATGCCCGCCACACCGCGCGGCGCGAGGCGTTGCTGCTGGACGAGCCGGTGAGTGAGTTTATGACCCGGGCCGTGTATTACGTCAGTCCCACCCAGACCGTCGAAGAATGCATGGCACTGATGACTTCCAAGCACATCCGCCATTTGCCGGTGCTGGAAGACGAGCATAATCTGGTCGGTTTGATCAGCATTGGGGATGTGGTTAAACAACTGATGGAGGAAAAAGAAACCACAATCCACGGATTGGAAAACTACATCCTGGGACGCGAATACAGTGGATGACCGGCTGGAACATTCGGCGGAAAGGAAACATGCGATGGCAATGGTAAAGGATCTGCTGCACGGAAAGTACACGCAGGTATGGTATGTCACGCCGTCTTCCACAGTGCTGGATGCGCTCAAGCTGATGGCGGAACAAAAAATTGGGGCGGTACTGGTGGTCGAGGCGGGTAGAATTGTGGGCATTTTCTCGGAACGGGATTTTGCGCGCAAAGCCGCCAGCGAATTGGTTCAACTGGATACGCCGGTCAGCGATCTGATGGTCAGGACAGTCTACTACGTCACCCCGGAGCAGACGGTTGAGTCGTGCATGGCATTGATGACCGCCCGGCGCTTCCGCCACCTGCCGGTGCTGGACGGTGACAAATTGGTTGGGGTGATTTCGATCGGCGATGTGGTCAAGCAATTGATGTTGGAAAAAGACATGACCATCAAGAGCCTGGAAGACTACATCTGGGTGCACATGATCTAACCGGCGATGTCCGGTTTGCCGCCCGGAAAACTCCGTAAGCCAGGCAAGGCTGACCCGGGACAGCATGGATGCCACGATCATCGCAAACCATTTTGGTTGAATTGACTCGCCATACCTATGGGGGCAGTGGAATGGGACGCCTGCCGGATGGTCGGGCGGTGTTTGTTCCCTTTGGGCTGGCGGGCGAACAGGTGCAGGTGGAACTGATTGAGGACAAGAAAGGCTACGCTCGCGCGCGGCTGGTGGATGTAGTCAAGCCCGCAGCAGAGCGTATTCAACCGCGCTGTGTCCATTTTGGAAAGTGCGGCGGCTGTCATTACCAGAATCTGGACTACCGGCAACAGGTACATATCAAGACCGAAATCTTGCGCGAGCAGATCGAGCGCATCGCGGGTATTCCCAACCCGCCAGTCGAGGCAATGCGCCCCTCGCCGGAGATGTGGCATTACCGGAATACCGTGCAATTCCACCTGGACGCGCAAGGTAAGCCGGGTTATGAACAGCCCAGCGGGCAGGGTGTGCTGGCAATCGAGGAATGCCACCTGCCGGAAGCGGCTTTGGATGATATCTGGCGGCGGTTGGATTTCGAACCGGGCAGCTCCATCGAGCGGGTCGGTCTGCGGGTTGGCGCGCAGGAAGAGGTGCTGCTGACACTGGAGAGCTCATCGCCGCAATTGCCGGAGTTTGAGGTCGATTTGCCGATCTCGGCGGTTCATCTTAGTCCTGCCGGGGCAATTGTGCTGGCGGGTGAAGACTGGCTGGCAATGGAAGTCGGGGGGCGGCTTTTTCGAGTTTCGGCAGGATCCTTCTTCCAAATCAATACCCGCCAGGCAGAAGCACTGGTGCGGCATATCAGCCAGCTGCTGGTGGTGGGCGTGCAAACCACTTTACTGGATGTGTACTGTGGTGTGGGGCTGTTTTCGGCATTTCTGGCGGATAAGGTTGCCCGCTGCATCGGCATCGAGCTATCGCCAACAGCCTGTGATGATTACGCCTTCAATCTGGCAGAGATGGACAATGTGGAGTTGTATATCGGGGCAGCAGAGGATGTGCTGCCGGGGTTGCAGTTGAGCGGCAGGGTGGCTGTGGTGGTTGATCCACCGCGGGCTGGTCTTGATCGGCGTGCGTTGGATGCATTGATCGCCATACAACCGCAGTCGCTGGCATACGTGTCGTGCGATCCTGCCACGCTGGCGCGCGACCTGAAACGTCTGTGCGCTGCCGGTTTCCGTCTGGAACGGGTAACCCCGTTCGATATGTTCCCGCACACCTACCACATCGAGAGCGTGGCTTTTCTCACATTGGGTTAGGGGAATAGGCGACGGGCTTTGACCTCCGCAACGGCATCTGGGCGGTAGCGGTAGAGCTGCGCTGGGCGTCCTTCGCCGCTGCGGCGGTGGGAGGTGGCTTCGATAATACCGGCTTCGAGTATGCGGCGGCGAAAATTGCGTTTATCCAGTTTTTCGTCCAGGATCAATTCGTAGGTGTGTTGCAGTTCGCTGAGGGTGAAAAATTCCGGCAGCAGTTCAAAGCCCACGGCAGTATATTCAAGCTTGTAGCGCAAACGGCGCAGCGCGTAGGCAAAGATTTCAGTGTGATCCATTGCCAGGCTGGGCAGTTGACCAGCAGGAAACCAGCGTCCCATGCCTGATTCGATGCGCGGTTGGTTAAGCGAATCGGCGGGGATGAGGGCAAAATAGACAATTGAGATCAGCCGCAGTGCAGGGTGGCGCTGCGGGTCGCCGTAAGTGTATAACTGTTCCAGGTAAACCTCGCTCAGCCCGGTTAGTTGTTCGATGCATTCCGCCGCGGCGGTCTCCAGGGAACAATTGGGGATGCCTGCTGCTGGTAGCTGCCAGCAGCCCGGAAAACCGGCTTCACCAGCAGGGATCAGCAGAACCTGCAGGCGGTTGTCCTGCAGGGTAAAAACCACAACGCGAATTTCCAATTGCGGAAGGATTGAACTAGACGGAGAAAAATTAGAGGCTTCCATACCGTTTTCATTCGGAGTAATATCAATTATATCGTAGAATAAATATGACAGCCTGTGTGACAGGTTCTGTTCGCGGTGGAGAAAGGAGAGCATCATGCGTAAGCGTAAGTCAATTTTAGCGGGGTTGGTGATTTTAATGCTGGCTGCGCTGGCGTGCAATTTCCCTGGTCAGAGTGCCGCGCCGACACCCTCCGAGCCAACTCCCAACCTGACCATGACAGCATTGTTCGAAATCGTTACCCGGCAGATGACCCTGCCGCCGCCGATCCCCACTGCCACCCCACAGCCGCAGTCGCCGACCTTCACCCCGCCGCCGCTGCCCAGTGCGACCAATACGTTCCCCCCGCCGACCGCTGCGCCGAGTTTTACCCCCATCTCCGATTTGCGTCCGGCAGGCAAGGTCACAGCCGCCTTCCTTAGCACCGCGCCAACCCTGGATGGGATTTGGGATGAGTGGAAAACCACCGCTTACCCGATGAAGCAGGTGGTGTATGGTAAGGAAAATCACACCGGCAAAGATGATCTGGAAGGTTCGTTTCGGATTGGCTGGGACAATACCTACCTTTACCTGGCGGTGAAGGTGATCGATGATAAATACGTCCAGAATGCTACCGGTATCGATATTTTCAAAGGAGATTCGATTGAATTGCTGCTGGATGTTGACCTGATGGGCGACCTGGCTTCGCGTGAATTAAACAGTGATGATTACCAGCTGGTGATTTCGCCGGGCAAGGGCAGTACTGAGGGTACTATGGAAGCCTATCTGTATTACCCCACCGGTAAAGCTGGCGCGCGAACGGATGTGAAGATCGCCTCCGACGGCGGCAACGGTCTGTACCGGGTGGAAGCAGCTATCCCGTGGAACATTTTTGGCATCACACCGGCTTCTGGGCAACAATATGGGTTTTTGGTTTCAATCAATGATAATGATGACGAAAACAAAAACGTGCAGGAGAGCATGGTCTCACACGTTGCTGTCCGCCGCCTGACCGATCCAACCACCTGGGCATTGTTGACCCTGTCACGGTAACCTGAGTTTCTCGTCCAACACAGCGCGCCAGTGCAGATTGGTTTTCCCAAATGCAGGCGCGCTGTGCTTTTCTAAAACAGGATGCTTGCCAGTTCGTTGCGGTAGGTGCGAGTTTGCGGGTTGTTGTCGCCGAGTAATTCCAGTAGACTCAGGATGATCTGGCGGGCAGCATTGTTGCGCCGGTCTTCGCGCAGCAAGTCGAGCAAACCATCCAGTGCCAGGGGAATGCGCCCACGTGCTGCCAGGCGGATGGCGTTCCAGTAGGCGGCTTTGCGTTCATCCTCTTCCTCGCCCGGCAGGTGGTTTGGCAACTCGGCGATGGCTTCCGCCAGGGGCATCAACGTTTGGGAGCGCGAAAATTCTCGGCTGGCGGGGAAGGCGCTCAACAGCGAGCGGCTTTCGTGGGCTTTTCCTTGCGCCAGCAGGGCGCGCGCCAGACCGAGAAGCGCTGCCGGATGATCGGGCAGTGCTTCCAGTACTTCGCGCAGCAACGGTTCAGCCGCTGTCCACTGTTCGTTATTCAACAGGCTGAGGGCATGTTCCAGCCCCAGAACAGCCGGGCTGGGCGGTTGAATGTGGCTAAGAAATTCGCGCACACGCACTTCTGGCTGGGCACCGGTGAATTCACCCACCACTTCTCCGCCGGAGAAGGCTTTGACCGTTGGGATACTGCGCACACCGAAACGAATCGCCAGGTTCGGGTTTTCATCCACATTGACCCGTGCCAGGCGGATTGCGCCAGCCGATTCCTTGACCACTTTTTCCAGTACCGGTAAAAGAACTTTGCACGGCTGGCACCAGGCTGCCCAAAAATCCACCACCACCGGGGTGTTCTGGGAATATTCGATCACTTCATATTCAAAGTCGGCTTCAGTCACGTCGATGATATTATCAGGTGTCATCTTGGTTCTCCACAGGTATAAACGCGGTATTGTTTTCTCCGCTCATTTGGATTGTACCCTGGGGATATAAGAATTTCATCGGATTTTTCCTGCAGGGTTGTCCAACCAAAACGGTCTTACTCCTCGTTTCCTTCATCGGCGATCATACCGGGTTGTTCGATGTGGATGACATCGCCGTGAAAATCGATCACGATGCGAAAGCCCATCATGCCCATGTAGGCACGCCCTTCCTCGGGTATACCCGTTTTGAGCAATTGATCGAATTGCTGATCGATGTTACGAAATTGTTTTTCGAGCATTGCCCGCGAGAAAATATCTTCCTGACCAAGCATTTTGGCGGTTTGTTCACTAAGCAAATCCTCATGACCGCTGATCTGTTCTTTCAGAAAGTTCAACACCTGGCGGTCGACGTATTCCGCCGGAATGTGGCGGCGAAAACCGGCGTCGTCGATGACGTACATGGCTTCCGATCCAATCATCGCGGTTTCGACCAGGCGGTCATTTTCATCCACGACCAGCCCGGCAAAGAGCGGCTGTGTCATTTGAGTATCTCCTCGTTCAACGGTGGGGCCAAACGCATGGCTCGATTTACGCTATGGGTTTGTCAATGATATTTACCATTGTACCGGTTTTTTCCGTCAGGGTCACGCTTTGTAGAGGGACTGGCGGGTAGGTCCAGCGATAAACCCAGCGCGAATCGCTGATCGACAGGTTGATGCAGCCATGGCTTCGCGGGCGACCAAAATTGTTGTGCCAGTAAGTGCCATGGAAGGATATGCCGTTATCCATCAGGTAGCATACCCAGGGAACGCCGGGCAGGTCGTAACTATTAGCGGCGGCTCGGTCCCCGGCTGCCATGTGGCGCGAGGGACGCTTGCGGTTGGTGATGTATATACCGGGCGGGGTACGAAAATCGCCGTTGCTGAACCGTGCACCGGTAGCAGTACGTGCCATGAACACCGGTTGATCGGATTCGTAGGCAATGATGATCTGTTCCGGCAGGTGGATGTCGATCCGTTTTTCCAGGGGCGGGACGTGCGCGGAGAGTGGGCTGATTTCCTCCGGGTTTAGTATGTGCAGGTGGGCAGGATTGGCGAAGAAGTAGTAATCCCACTTGTCGTCCTTGATGCGGTACCAGGGCTGTCCGTTGCGATCCTGGATGATACGATCCACCCAGTGGGTGGAGCCGTAGTACAGGCGATAGGAAGTCCAATGTGGACTGTCAACGTTCCAGAGTGTGTCGGTGAAAGGCACGCTGACTTCCGCCAGCGCGCCACCAGCGGGCAGTTGGTCGAGCGGCTCATTCTTGATCAGGTCAACCGGCTGGATGTCCCCGGAATGAACATAGGCTTCATTATTTAGCTGATACCAGACCCGGTTGTGTCCCGAATCTTCACTACCCACAGTGACCTCGGTGATGGGCATCACCAGATCGCGCCAGTAAGATTTGACCAACCCGCCGTCGAAAGCTGGTCGGTCGTAGCCGTCGATTTTGGCAGCGCATACCCGCCCAAGGCGGGGCAGGGTGGTTTCCAACTCTGGGTGGGCGGCGGAAAACCATTCATCTAATCGCAGCGGCAAGCCAATAAATGCCAGCAGTCCAATGCCGGAGAGCTTGAGAAATTCCCGGCGCGATACCTGGCGCAAGAAGGAAGCCGGCAGCGAGAGCATGGTGGGAAAACCTAATAGTGAATATTAACCAGTGTACCGACCGAAGCAAATTCGAACAACCAGCCGGCGTCTTCGGTGCGCAGATTGATGCAGCCGTGACTCATCGGTGTGCCAAAATTGTTATGCCAATAGGTGCCGTGAAGTCCGTAACCCTTGTAGAAATACATGGTAAACGGCACGTTGGGCAGGTAATATCCCGGTCCAGCCATATCGGTCCACCGGTATTTTACGTAGATGCGGTACTGCCCGGTAACGGTTGGGGTGCGCCAGGTGCCGGTGGAGACAAGGAAACTGTTGACCAGTTCTCTGCCAACATAGGCATACACCATCTGCTCGGTCAGGTTGACATCGATCCACGGTTCGTTGTCACCGACTTCGATCGGTCCGCCTTCGGAAACAAATTCTCGGGTCGGCGTAGGCGGGGGCGTATCGGTTGGCGTGGGAGTAGGTGTATCGGTTGGGGTTGGGCTGGGCGTGGAGGTGGGTGTTGCAGTGGAGGTGGCAGTGTTGGTGGGGGTAAATGTAAACGTTGGGGTAGGCGTGATGGTTGGCTTGAACAGTGCACCAATCGGACGGGCGGCTGCTGGACTGACAGCCAGCGCGGTCTTCAATTCAGGGGACAGCATCCAGAACAACAGCCCCAGGCAGACGACCAGCACCAGTGCCAGTGCGCTAATCCACCAGGTGGCTGCTGGATGGGGATGCTTGGCCGGTGTGACGTGCGTGGCAGGCTTCGGCGGGCGGCGGACGAGGATGGGCTGGGTGGCATCCAGTACAGTTTGTTTGAGTCGCTGGATGTGCACGGGCAGAGTTTCTCCGCGGATAACCGCCGCTTCGGAGCCAGCTGCAGACCTGGTCAGGTGCGGCGGCTGGCTGGCACGCAGGCGGCGGACCGCCCAGTGCATGCCTTTGCGTGCGCGTTCATTCGCCGGGTTGATTTGCAAAGCACGGTTGAGGTAGTCAATGCTGGCGTGGGGCTCTGCCAGGGCAGCCAGAATCAGCCATGGTTCTTCCAACCGCGCATCCAAACGCGTGGCTTCCGCAGCCAGGCGGCGGGCGGTGCTGCGCTCGCCTTGTTTCAATGCCTGGCGGGCGGCGGAAAGAATCGCGCGGGCGTCCGGCTGAGATGGGTTCATTGACCGGTATTCATCACAGGGACAGGTTCGTTGCGTACATAGCAGAGAATGCCATCGGTGATACCGCGCGCCACCAGGTCGGGTTGTTCGGTCAATATGCGCCGGTCAAGGTTTAGGAATCCGGTTTCAATGATTGCAGCTGTGGTATCGGAATGGATTTCGCGGAAGGTGTGGTAATAGACCATATCCGGTGTGGTCGAATTGGCATGGAATTTCAGCTGGGTAGCCTTGCCATAGCGATCGACCAGGCAACTGGAAAGCCGCTGCGCTTTTTCGGGATAGGCGCTGGAAGCGGCAGCAGCGACTTTGTACCCGGTGGCTTCGTCGTTGACGTAATCACACGAGTCGTTATGAATGGAAACCAGCGCGAGCGCCTGATATTGGTTGAGCCGCTCGTCGAACTCCTGCAGCAGATCCACCTCAAAACCTTCGCCGATGAGCTGCTGCTGGACACGGGTGGCAATTTCCAGGTTGACCTGCATTTCGGTTAAGCCGTCCGGGCAGACTGCGCCGGGATCATTGCCCCAGTGACCGGCAACAATGCCAATTCGCGGGCGCGGTGCAGCGGTAGGGGTTGGATAAGTCAAGGTCGGATTGGACTGCATGGCGGTGAACATGTTATCCAGCATCTGGTTGGAAAACAGGTTGGCAGGCGTCCACAGTGTAAACAGGGTTGCCACTACCAGCGCCACAGTCAGAATCGTCCACAGCGCGCTGAACGCTGCCGGGTTTTTACGTGTTTCGGTCGAAGTGGGAGAAGTTTCGTTACTCATGAGAATTTACACACCATCGTACCTTAATTTGACTGAATTTGGCAATAATCAATTTCGTATAGGAACATATTCGTACCCATTGTACACCGGTATGGAAATTGTGAAGTATTGGACAACGGCTTGACTTGCGCAGAATCCGTCGGTATAACAGGTGTGGTTTAAGGTGGTGCAAGGAATTTGCCAACCCCTATCGGATCAGGAGAATTGCATGTCGCTCATCAGCCCGGAAATCTTACGCCACGCTATGCGCCAGTGGACAACCGGCGTTGCCGTGGTAACCAGTCGTGTTGCCGACAAGCAACACGGTATGACGGTCAACTCGTTCACTTCGCTGTCGCTGGATCCACCGCTGGTTTCGGTGACGCTGGCAAACAACACCCGTACGTGGAATCTGGTGGAACAGGCGGGCATTTTTGGAGTTACAATACTGGCAGAGGAACAGGGCGATATTTCGGATCGTTTTGCGGGGCGGATTACCGACGATGAAGACCGCTTTGAAGGCTTGGATAGCTACACCCTGGTCAGCACAGCGCCGCTGCTCGCCAGCGGGCTGGTTTGCCTGGACTGTCGGGTAGTTCACCGCTACGAGATGGCTGGTTCGACCCTGTATATCGGTCAGGTACAGGCGGTGCGGCATAATCGTGATGCCAAACCACTGGTGTATCACAACCGCATCTACCGCAGGCTGTGTGATGGCTGATACCGGATTGACAGACGCCGAAAAACAGGAATTGTTGAAACAAGCTCGCCGGGCAATCGAACAGGCGGTTGGCGGTCGTGATTTGCCGCCGCTCGACCTGGATCAAGTGCCGCCACGGCTGCGAGAAATCGGTGCAACCTTTGTTACCCTGACACTCGACGGCAAGCTGCGCGGTTGCATTGGTACGCTGGAAGCCTACCAGCCCCTGATCGAAGATGTGCGCGATCATGCCATCAGCGCGGCGCTGGAAGACTACCGCTTTCCACCTGTGCGACCGGCAGAGGTGGAGCGGCTGCGCATTGAGATCTCGCGCCTGACATCACCGCAGCCTTTGGATTATGACTCGCCACTCGATCTGCTGCGCAAGCTTCGCCCGGGTATTGATGGGGTGGTCATTCGTGATGAAGGGCGCCGGGCGACGTTTTTACCCCAGGTGTGGCATTCGCTGCCCGATCCAGAGGATTTCATGGATCAATTGTGCCTGAAGATGGGCGCGCCGCGTAAACTGTGGCGGTTGAAGAAGTTGGATGTGCAGACTTATCAGGTGGAAGAGTTCCACGAATAAAATCAGGCATATTCAACGCACAACCGCGCAGGATTGCGCGGTTGTGCAAATTTGGAAATATAAGGAAAGTTTCAGACCGTTGGAGTTGCCCGGCTTTTGGAGGCTTCGACGTACGCCTGCCCGTACAAATGCCCGGTGACTGCCATACCATAAGCGGTGGTCAGGACAATGCCGATGACACATAGAATGAAGCCAAGCGGAGCGATCAAACCCACCACCAGACTGCCCAGCAGAACAATCAGGTACGCACCGATGTTTGCCTTGACCAGTCCGAACACTTCGCCCAGCGCAAAGCCGGCGCCAATGCTGCCCTTGGCGAGGTAATTGCCGTAAGCCGCCGGAAGCATCAGTGCCATAAAAACACCATATACGAAGGCAAACAACCCAAAACAGACCGAGAAGAGCACGACCAGGGTAGCAACCGCGTCCGAGTTGGATTGGCTGGCGACCACACCGTTCAATAAACCGGAGACCAAAGACAAAAGAGTGATCGGCAGCGAATAAATGAAGGCAATAATGAGACCGCTAAAACCGCGGCCGAGGTCGTTGCCAAAATCCACATCCGGCAGGGGGACGGGATGACGATCCATGACCCGTTTGGCGATGTTCAACGCCCAACCCAGCAGGATAATTTGTCCGAGGATCGGGATCAAGGCGATCAGCGCGGCAATACCCACCTTTTTGATCCAATCGTTATCCTGAAAAACATATGAAAATGCAAGTCCAAAATTCATGGTTCACTCCTCGTTAGGATACGGTTTTAAATCGAAGGCTGACTTTAACTATAGCCTTTTTTGGAAATGGTGCAAGAAGGATGCCCGAATTAATTTTCGACAACCACTGGCTGGGCATTGATGCGCTCGAAGTATTCGCGCACAAGCGGATCATTGTAAAACACCAGTGCCAGAATGCCGACGATCAGCGCAACAACATTGCCAAACAGGATCGCAAGAATCTCGAGGATGGCAATGGTTTGCGAGAATTGCACCGGTGTGGGTGGGTTGGCAAGGATTTTCAGCGCGTACAGAATTTCGAATACCCCCAAAATACCGGGCAGAAAAGTGATTGGGGCGCACAATAAACCAATGCCCAGTGTGCTGACGGCTACGGCAAAGGTGATACCCAATCCGGTCAGGATGTTGAGAACCCCACTTACCAGAGTCATCACGCCGAGTGTAGTGACCATGCCGGGTTTGACTGCCAGGGCAGGCGAGTTGGTCGTGGTTGGAATCTGTTCCATGTTGGCTTACTCCCTGTGTATGTTATCAAGATTCCCGCTCAAGTGGGCGGTTAGTAAACATACGCAGCCGGATTTGAAAAGTTGCGCACCGCTGGCAACAGAATCGGCTGCTGGAAGGGAAGTTCACCCACTCCTTGAGGATTAGAAGTGTTCGAACTGATCGACTTTGAGGACGAAAATCACTGCTCGGCTTTCCTTTTGGTCTGGCGGAGATGATGAGACAGCAGAGCGGATCAGGGAAAGTGCGTTTTCGACCTGATCATCCTCCAGACCAATCATCAGGGTGGTTTTGCCGCGCCGTAAAAAGCCACCGGTGGAAGCAATGCCAGTCACGCGGTAACTATGCGAGGTGAGCGCCTGGGATACGGAGTCACTGTCGGTATCTCGGACAATGGCAAGGATTAATTTCATGGCTACACCTCCTCATAATGTTCGATTTCCATCTCGAAGATGGTTGCCCCGCCAATGGTAATTGGGGTGGGGGTGGGCAGCGGCAGAGGAGCGCTTTCCAGTGGGACGGCTATGTACTCGACCCTCTGGCGGCAGGTCTCGTGCAGGGCATCCACTGCATCCTTGCGGCGGCTGGCTTGCAGGGCAACCAGCAACGTCGCGTTGCGGCGACCCAAAAAACCGCCGTAACTGGGCAGCCGAGTGACGGGGAACCCCAATTCTTCCAGGGCGCTTTCGGCATTTTCAGCATCCTGCGCCTGGACGATAACCCACATGCACAGATCAGGTTGGACGATGCGTTTTCCCTTGGTCATTTTGGCAGTGGCTCCTTTCTCGAACAGGGCTGGCTGTACTCAACCGGTGAGAACGATTTCTTGCGCCTGTTCACCATTGTACACAATGGTTTGCCCGTTGGGCAGGTTGATGCGGGTGCTGTCGGGTAAAAAGGTCAACGTGATTCTTCGATATTGTACCGTAACCGGGAATGAAAATGGGCTAAGTGCTTCAAGAATCAGGCGTTTATCACCGATCAGGTTGACTCCCAGCAGGTGCAGGAAAAACCCTATTGGCGGCAAGCCGGTCAGCCGATTCGTCTCGCCAATTCCCTGTCCGCTGACCGGGTGATATGCCTCATGAAAGGCGTGATTGTTTTTCAGAGATTGAACGATGGCTTTCATCCAATTCTCGAACAGTGCTGCGGCTGGCTTGCGGTAGCCGTAGGTCACCATTCCCTCGGCGATCATCCAGTTCCACGGCAGGAGCACCTGCTGGGTTTCGGGGATGAATGCGCTGGGCGCAGAAGATGGCACGATCCCCAGCCCATACGGTTGTTGGTATCGAGCGAGGATAGTCTCATTCACCAGACGCCCGGCGCGTTTCGCATCGGGTATTGCCGCCCAAAGCGGCAGAAGCAACGATATATCCTCATCCAGGAAATCGATTGTGCGCAATGTGCCCGAATCACCGGGGTGCAGGTTGAGGACATTCAGGCTGTCCAGGCGGGCGAAAAGACTGCGGCTGGTATAACGCCCAACACCGTGCAGCCAGGAAATGTCCTGCGGGTGGATTTCTTCGCGCAGTGGGCTGCCATCAGCAGCAGCGCCAGATAAAATCAGGTGAACCCGGCGGGTCAGGTCGGTCTGGGTATCGAAATGCAGCAGCAAATGGGAGTGGGGGGCAAAAACCCGATCCAGTCGGTATTCGCCCCGTGTGTCGAAGCTGACCAGCGTCTCGGCGGGGATAGCAGCGTGAGTGAACGCATCGCGGTGAGTATAAGTTGTCTCCGCCTCGTTCCAGCAGGCTTCTACCTGGGCATGTAGCCGGCGGCGCTGCTCTTCAAGCCACTCCGCTCCAGTGGAGTCGCCGAGCAGGTTGGCAATCTTGACCAGACAGCCGGCTTCGTTGTAGAGCATGGCAGCCAGTCCAGGCGTCTCGATGGTTTCCGGTTCTACTCCCTGAGCGGCAGGGTGCCAGGGATTGAAGATGGGGGCTTCCTCCAGCCCGGACTGGTACGGATGCTCCCATTCCGGAAATCCATCCTGATCACGGTCGTTGCGCGGTGATAACCAGAAACGTAGAAAGGCGAGCAAGCCGGGGTAGATCTTCTCCAGCCAGGTGCTGTCCTCGCGGCATTGATGGATTCTCAATGCCAGCGCAGCCAGCAGCGGCTGTGCCATGCGTTGCGAGCGTTGCCCTGCCAGACCGGGCTTCCAGTCAATGAATCCATCCGCGGTGGCAGTAGAGAGGAAATTTTCAACCAGCCCGGCGGCGCGCTCAGCCATACCTGGCAAGATCAGGCTGCTCATGTACCAGCAATCGAGAGCGGTTTGCCCATTCCAGAGAGCGTTGTAATCGCTGCCGTCACCGCGCAGTGAAAAGCCGTGATCCGGTTTGCGAGCAAGCACAATAGACGGGTGCGGCAGGTGCGGACTGGCAGGAAAGAAAAGCGAAGCAGAGCAGCGCGCAGCCAAGGCAAAGGCGGCGTCCCAATCGGGATTATTGGTGGTGATCTCGATGCACTCGCTGCGCTGGGTGAGTTCGATGCGGGCTTGGTCGGCTTCCCATGGGCGGGCGCTGGTCTGGCGGGCAAGTTCGTAACTTTCTGCCGCACTTGGCAGCGCTGCCAGTGCCCAGGTCAACCGGCGCACACCGCCGGGGGAAAGCGTCACTTCTTCGCTCAGGCTGGCATACGGACCTTTGCCGGGTTGCAATCCACCGGTGATAAAGCATACTGGCGCCAATCCCTCGGTTTTCCCTTGTAAAACGGTATGCACCCCTACCTGAACCGCGCTCATGCCGCTGCCCTCGCCCAGTGGATTGAGATAAGCACACCACTCGAAACCGAACTGCTCTGCCAGTACGGAAGGGTTGTGAAAGGTAAAGCGCCCGGCAATCACCTGAGAGGTGTAAACCCGGTATTCGGCGACCACATCCAAACCGGTAAAAGGCGCAAAACGCACTTCCAGGTGATTGGGGAACAGGCGGGTAACCCGCGGCGGGCGGGAAAACTCTGTCGGATTGGTGCGGATTTCATCCCCGTGCAGGAAACGTGGAAAAAGGCGCATAGCGCGGGCGCGCAGCCCAAACGTGGTAGCAACTGTAAGGGCGGCTGGCTCAGCCGCCGTAAGCATAAGCTCCCAGATCTGGTCGTTGGTGTAATCAAGCGGGGACAGGCGCGCATCTGCACACAGAGTCAGCATGAGGGGATCACTTAAACCAAGATTCCATGTGCGCATGCTTAGATTTTACCTGACTTGGCAGGGATTCATTTATGCTAGAATGAAAATGAAACGAATCTGGTACAATGCTTGCAGCCTATCCAGGTTGGATGATGGCTTGGCGTTTTTGCCGCACTTTCAGGAACTATGCCCATGACCGAAGAACAGAAACAACCCCAGGATTCAAATTCCAGCGAAAATACGCAACCGACCCAGCCAGGTGAACGGTTGCGGCGACTGGTTTCGTCGGCGCAGGATGGTGATCCTTCCGTGTTGAAGGGCGGCACAGGACCGTTGCCACCGCTGCCCGGTGAACCTAA
The DNA here is from genome assembly GCA_034411135.1 of Bellilinea sp. Lineage (GTDB taxonomy): Bacteria > Chloroflexota > Anaerolineae > Anaerolineales > Anaerolineaceae > Bellilinea. The sequence continues at coordinate 44,276 of DAOUMN010000059.1, read as the reverse complement.
AAAAACCGAACTACCCCAGGAAGAAACCGAACCCGTACACATGGCGGATGAAAAAAAAGAAGCGGCGACAGAGCCGTCCGTGAGCGAACGCCACCCAACCGGCGTGCCGGAGGAAACCGCTGGCTGGTTCAGCGAGGAGCTGGAGCAGATCGAACACGAGGGGAGCGAACTGGATACCGCTGCCCTTTCGCGTCATCCAACCGGCGAACCGGAAGCCACCGGCGGCTGGTATGGGGAAGGGCTGGACGCTTCGCCACCTGAAACAGAGGATGAGGCAGGCGCACAAACCCGCCCAAGCGCGGCGCCATTTACCAGTGGCGTGGAAGAAACCCGCGCCAGCCAGCCGGGAAAACAAGCTCCGCCACCGCCTCCTTATGGCGGTGAGACAGCCTTGCCGCGCCGTGTGGACGAGGTGGATGTCGAAGCCACCCGGGTGACCCCCGCCGCATACAACGCGCCCTCACAGCAGCCCGGGCGCAAGCCAACCACCAGTGGCTCTAGCCAGATAACTCGCGCCAGCCGCCCGGCGCCGGTGGGCAGACCTGTGTCACCTGTTCCACCAAAAACGACGGGCAGCATTTCGCCGCCCTCCCAGCCGAACGGGAATCCATGGAAAAAGCCGCTCAGTTGCATGTTGCGCCTGATGATCGGATTCTTGTTCGTAGTTGTCATTTTATTGGTGCTGGCGGGTTCACTGGTGGTGGTGCGCTACTTCACCCTGGCTGCCAGCCTGCCCAGCGTAGAAGATTTGCGTGGCAAAGCATCCCAGTTCGAGACTACCCGTCTGCTCGACCGTAACGGCAACCTGATCTATGAAATCATTGACCCAAACGCCGGGCGGCGCACGTATGTCCCGCTGGAACGGATTTCCCCCTACCTGATTGCGGCAACCATTGCCACCGAGGATAAGGATTTTTACACACATCCGGGTTTTGATCCCTGGGCGATAGCGCGTGCATTGGTGCAAAACTACACCAGCGGCGAGGTGGTTTCCGGCGCATCGACCATTACCCAGCAGCTGGCGCGCGGATTGCTGCTCGGTCCCGAGGAACGCTTTGAGCGCACGGTGGACCGTAAGGCACGCGAAATTGTCCTGGCAGCCGAAATCACCCGCCGTTACAGCAAGGAAGAGATTCTTGAACTGTATCTAAACGAAAATTACTACGGTAAGCTGGCGTATGGTGTCGAAGCCGCTGCGGAGACCTATTTCAATACTACCGCCGACAAACTGACCCTGGGTCAGGCGGCTTTCCTGGCTGGCATCCCGCAGTCACCGGCGATCTACGACATCGAAACCAACCGCGAGGCAACGCTGAATCGTTTCCGCACAGTGATTGTTCTGATGTACGAACTGAGCAACGAACGCAACTGTATCGACGTGAGCACTTCGCTGCGCCCGGTGTGCGTGGATGCGCAGGCTGCCGCGGAAGCTGTGCGCGAGATCGAAAATTATACCTTTCAACCTGCTCGCCAGGTGTACCGTTTCCCGCACTGGGTGGATTTTGTCCGTGCTCAATTGGAAGAACGCTACGACCCAAACACAATCTATCGATCCGGCTTTACCGTATATACGACGCTGGATCCTGCCTTGCAGGAAACCGCCGAACGGTTGGTGCGAGAGCAGGTTGCGCAAATGGCAAACAACAACGCTACCAATGGCGCGCTGATCGCGCTGCGCCCATCAACCGGTGAGATTTTGGCGATGGTCGGTTCGCCCGATTTTTACAACGCCGCCATTTCTGGGCAGGTCAATATGGCTACCAGTCCGCGCCAGCCGGGTTCGGCGATCAAGCCGCTGACCTACGCGGCAGCCTTCGAGAAGGGCTGGACGCCTTCCACGCTGATTTGGGATGTGCCGAGCGAATTTCCGCCCTCCGGCGACCCGAACGATCAGCGCGAACCGTACCGTCCGGTCAATTATGATGGACGATTTCACGGACCGGTGACGGTGCGCGAAGCATTGGCAAATTCTTATAATATTCCGGCGGTCAAGGCGTTGCAATTTGTGGGTATTTATGACAACCCCTCCACGCCAGCGCAGGAAGGTCTGGTCAGTTTTGCCCGTCGCATGGGCATAACCACCCTGACCCGCCCGGATTACGGACTTTCGCTTACCCTGGGCGGCGGCGATGTTTCCTTGATTGAGTTGACCGGCGCTTACAGCGTATTTGCCAACGGCGGGCGCCTGGTACCTCCGGTGGCGATTACAAAGATTGTCGATTTCCAAGGTAAAACCGTATATGAATACAACCCGCCAGCAGGTGATCAGGTCATTCGCCCGGAACACGCCTATTTGATCAACTCGATTCTATCGGACAATCAAGCCCGTGCCCCGATGTTCGGCGTCGATTCCGTGCTCAACCTGGGTTTTCCGGCAGCCGCCAAGACCGGCACGACCAATGATTTTCGGGACAACTGGACAGTCGGCTATACCCCCGACCTCGCTGTAGGAGTGTGGATTGGCAACGCCGATTACACCCCCATGGTCGACACAACCGGCTTGAGCGGAGCAGCGCCAATCTGGTCGAACTTTATGCGCACAGCTATTCAGCAAGTCACCGGCGGCAACCCCAGTGCCTTCATCCGCCCGGCAGGGGTGATCGACCGGGTGATCTGTGCCGTTTCCGGCACAGAACCATCCGAATTTTGTCCACTGCAGCGCAACGAGATCTTTGCCTACGATCAAACGCCGCTACCTAAAGAAGACGACTTGTGGAAACGCGTGCGCATCGATACCTGGACCGGCTTGCTGGCTTCGTCCTCTTGCGCTGATTTCGTCGAGGAAAAATTTGCCCTCAACGTCACCGATCCCAGCGCGGTGCGCTGGATCCTTGAGACGGGAGAAGGGCAGCGTTGGGCAGAACAGATGGGCTTCCAACAGCCAATTTTCTTCACGCCGCAGCGCGAATGCACTGCCAATGACCAGCGCCCGTTGATTCTGTTTGCTGGATTGAGTGAAGATCAGACCATCACCCGCTCTCCGCTCGAAATCTACGCACTCATCAAAGTGCCCGAACCCTATGACGATTACCGTCTGGAATACGGGTTGGGCAATAACCCGGCAGAATGGGAAGTCATCTACCGTGGTGGACCCCAATCCGACCAGCCGCAATTCCTGACCGATTGGGACCTGAGTGATATTCCTGCGGGTAGGGTGACCTTGCGGATTGTGCTAAACAGCGACCGCGACACGTATGCTATCCGCACCTTGCACCTCAATATCCAGGTGCCGACGTCTACACCGACACCGACCCCCACGGTAACCGTCACGCCGACCGCAACGGCGACACCCACCAGCACATTAACCCCGACGGTTACTCAGACTCCTCTGCCGCCAACCATCACCCCGACGGTCAGCCCTACAACGGCAACCACCCCGTAGGTATCAAAACATGGCAATCTGGACGGCGTCATCCCAGTGCGGGGGGTCGCCGTCCAACAGTTCTTCCCACAGCGTAGGACTGATGCGCTCACGTTCGGTCAATTGGCGCAAATGGCGGAATTTGAGCAGCCGCCAGCCTTGCTCGAAGACTGCATTCAGATGCGGGTCGCGGCGCAGTTTAACTCCCAGCAGACCGGTGCGCCCGCCCGGCAGGACGAGCACGCAGCGGCGCGGCGGCAGCGGCTGGGGCTGAAAGATGATCTTGCTGATAATGCTACTGGCGAGCAAATGAAACTGGTACACCGGTTTGCCGTCAACCGCGTACCAGGTGAGGGTTTCGTTTTCGCCGAAGGTGTAACCCATCTTCTCTGCCAGGACTTTCAATCCACTGCGGGCGTGGTTTAAATCCGCGCGGCGCTGCGCCGGGGCGTCCTCGGCGCGCAGCTGCCACGTATCTTCTTGACCGGGGACGGGCTCGGCATACGATTCGAGCACGGCTTGGATGATCTCCATTGGCGGGGTGAGTAGACCAGGGAACAGCGGGAAAAGGGCAAGATGGATGCGCTCACGGCTGACGGTTTCGTATTGTGTCAGCAGGGTGACGATTTCCCTTTCCACCCGGTCAGCAAGCGGCGAAGACGCGGCGGAGGGTTGAGCCAGCCACCAATAGCCACCCTCTTCGGATTGCTGGCGTGCAGTAAACCGGGTAAAACGAGTGCGATCTTCCAGTACGTCTGCCAGGATTGCCTGGGTGCGGGTGAGCAAATCCGAGCTTAATGCATTCACCTGCCGAGGGAGTAGCCCTTGATGGCTGAGCGCGGTAAGCGCGGCGGCAAACAAGGGCAGGTAACGGGCGGGTTCGCCGCGTTCCTGCAGGTGACTGGTTATGGCGTGATCGAGCAGTGGTTTTGGGCTGGAACGTACAGAAGCAGAAGTGTGTGTATCTGCCTTCCAGTGGAACTGTGCCAGCTCGCTCTCGGAATCGAGCGCAAAGCCAGCCAGGTTAAAACCGGCGATGAGCGGGGCGGTAAACGCAGACAGCAGAAAGCCGGGCATGGCTTCCGGAACAAGTGCGAAGAAGGGGGTGGATTCTTTCAATCCGCGGTGTAGTCCGGAGAGGGCACGGTGGACGGCTTGCGCCATCCAGTGCCAGTCGTAACGGCGGCGTTCCAGCGCGCCGCGCAGTGGCTGCACTGCATCGCGTCCCCATAACCAGCCCGACCACAGCGCGCAAAGAGTCCAGAATGCCTGGTTGGGGCGCGGCAGCACGCTGATCAATGCTGCCGGTTGGATGCCTTCTGCGAGTGGCAACAGCGCATTGACCCGTCCGCGAAACAGGCAAATGCCCGCCGCGCCGGGCGCCTGCGGGTAGATGCTGAGGGGAACAGGAACAGCCTTCTGATCCCAGAATGCAAGGGCGTTTTCCAGCGCCAGCCACAGGTTGTTTTCGCGAAATTGAGCTGGTACGGTCAGCTGGCGCGGGCGTGGGCGGGTGGAGGGGTATTGCCAGAGGGTATTGGCTTCGTCGCACACCTGAATGAGTAGTGCGGTGAGTAATTTGCGGCGCTCGGCTGAAATTTGAAGCGTATCAGTTTTGTTAATCAGCGTGGTCAGGATGTTAAGTGGACGCGGAAGGTAGGTTTTGAGGGCTTCCTCGACCTGTTCTTTCTGTTGAGGGGCGTTCTCCGCCACCACCCGCGCCAGGGCTCGTGAGCGGTGCAGCACATCGCTGCCGAACAGCGCCAGCCGATCCAGGTCTTGGGACGTGACGGGACGTTCGCCTTCGTCACCGCAGGCACGGCATTGGTAAATGCGCCGGATTGGCTGGAGTGGCTCTTTTTGCCAGATGAATGCCTGAGCAGGCATGCTGCTGCCGCAAGCGGCGCAACTGGTCAAATAGAGCGACTGGATGTAGCGTTCCAGGCGTTCTTCACCGTGTTTGCTGGATGCAAGCGCCGCCAGGGCAGCTTCAAACTCGGCGCGCGGCGGCGCGGCGGCGAGGGTTTCGAGTAGAAAACTGAGCACCGGGTTGTTGCTGGCAATCAGGATGCGGTAACCGGCGCGGGCAGCTTCCAATGACAGTTGCGGGTGTGCGCCAATTGGGTCGAGCACCCAGCTGCCGGGCGCAACGTTCGCCTGCAGCCAGGCGGAAACCATCCCAGCGGGCAAAAGCGGCAAATAACGTCCCAACGGATAAGAAGGCGGGGCACCTTGTCCGGTAACGAAGGCTTGTTCGAGCGGATTCATCCTGAAATGAGTATAACGATTTCAACCTTAAAAAACCAGAGGCTATGGAAAACGGTCAGACCAATGCCGGTCGGAGTGACTGCCGTTCTTTAACCCGTTCTTAACTTGTTCTTGAAATGAATTAAATCAACGCTCGTTACAATGAATTCAAAAATATTTTACATCCCAAAAACTGTGTGGAATATGAGCCAGAACAGCCAACCCGATTCCATTTTTTATGTCCGTAATCTGCAAACTATGAAGGTTTTGGTTTCGCGCTTGCGGCTGAACGTACTGCGCAGGTTGATTGCTGAAACCTGTACCATCCGCCAGGTAGCGCGGGAAATGGACATTCCGCCAAACCGGTTGTACTATCACTTCAGCCTGTTGGAGCAGTGCGGTGCGATTCGGGTGGTCGAAACTCGGCTGGTGGCGGGAATTGTCGAAAAACATTACCGCGCGGTGGCAGCGCGTTATGAGATCGAACCTGCCTTGTTGGAGGAGGAACTGGCAATACCAGCCCGCCAGGACACCTGAAAATTCGATATAATTTTGAAGGATGTTTGGTTTCAGTTTATGAACCTAAATACGCCCATTTTTGTAGGACTTTCTATGTTTCTGGCAATTGGGTGTGAGCCATGCATTCTCCAATTGCTCGTTCCGGGGAGATCATATGCGCTTCACGGAACATACGATGAGGATCATAAGAATGAACAACGCATACCTTGAGGCTGCCCGCCAGGGGAACAACCAGATCTGGCGCTATCTGCTTGTCGTTTTGGCTGTGGTCTTTGTAACGCTGGCTGTGCAGGTTGTTGCGGTAATCCCATTTATTCTGATCGAACAAACCACGGACATCAACCAGTTTTCACCCCTTTCGTGGTTGCTGCTTGCGTTGATCCCTTTCCCTTTCGCGGCGACAACGGTACTTGCCGGAGTGCGTTGGCTGCACGGGCGTCCGGTCAAAACCCTCTTTCGTCCCGAGGGGCAATTTGATTGGGGAAAATTGTTTCTCTCCGCCGCGCTGTGGTTCGGATTAACAGCCCTCTCGGATGTGGTGCTCTCAATTCTTCAGCCGGGGAATTACCGCTGGACCTTCGACCCACTACAATCGTTACCCTATTTTGTCATTGCGCTGCTGCTTATCCCATTGCAAACATCGACCGAGGAAATATTCTTCCGTGGCTACCTGACTCAGTGGATGGGAGGGTTTGGTAAAAATATCGCGTTGCCGTTGATTGTGCCTTCACTGTTTTTCGCTTTGCTGCACGTCGCTAACCCGGAGGTGGGGGAGTATGGCTTCTGGCTGACCATGCCGTTTTACCTGGGGATTGGGTTGCTACTCGGGTGGATAACCCTGCGCAGCCAGGGATTAGAACTGGCGCTCGGTTTGCACGCCGCCAATAACCTGTACGCCGCAATCTTCGTCACCTTTCCCAGCTCGGCGATCCCCTCACCGGCATTCTTTACCATCCAAAAATACGATCCGGTGGTTGGACTGGCGGTATTCGCTGTGCTGGCGGCAGTGTACCTTTTGCTCCTTCGCGTATTACGCAGCGACCGGGTGGTAAAAACCGTGCCTGCCTTATTGGTGGCGATGGGGATTGCTGCAATGCTCACCCAACCTGTTGCAGCCAAATCCTATTACGCCGAGCGCTTTGATGTGCGTGTGGATGTGCAACAAAATGGCGACTTGCTGGTGACTGAAATGGTGGTGTTCCGCTTCGAAGGTGGAGACTACACCTTTGCCTATCGCGACATCACAAAAAATGAGCTTGACTCCCTGCAAGTATTGGCAGTGCGCATGGACGGTCAGATGCTGGAGCGCGGCAGCCAGCCAGGGCAGGCGGAGGTGGTCGAGGATGGGGATTCCATCGAAATTACCTGGCATTTCGAGCCAACTCGCGATGCCAGCCGGATATTCGAATTGACCTACCGGGTGACGGGCAACCTGCGCCAGGCAAACCAGCGTGACAGCCTGGTATGGCAAGTGATCCCGATCGATCACGAGTATGTGATCCGCTCCAGTGAAATTCGCGTGGTGTACCCTGCCGGCGTCCAGCCGCTGACCGATCCGCTGTTGCGCGGTCGCGAGAGCCAGGCGCAGCCTGAAGAGGAAGGAATGGCTTTTCACCTGCGGGATATTCCTGCCAATGAGTCACTGGTGCTTGAAGTCCAGTTTCCGCCGGGTGTGTTGATTCAGCAGCCGCCAGGCTGGCAGTCGGTGCAGATCGAACGCAACCGCCAGGTAGTTGGCGGATTGCCCTATGCGGGCGCTCTGGCAGCGTTGATCGCTATCGTCGCGTTTGGTGTCTTCTTGCGGGTACGGCGCGCAAACTTCGTTGAAGCGCCGCTGTCCATTCCACCCGGCACACTCAGCAGTCCGCCGGATGATCTTTCGCCAGCAGCGGCTTCGTTTCTGGTCAACAACGGACGTGGCACGATCCTACAAGCTTTTGGAATTGTGTTGGATATGGCTCGGCGGGGTCGGATCACCCTCGATTTTCGGGAGAGCGGCGGTTTGTTCAAAGCACGCGATTTCGAGGTTCGCAAAGTTGACAAGGAGGTTATGACACAACCTCATCAAGCTTATGTGGCGAATTTACTGTTCGACCCGAAGGTGTCCGGACGGCGTGGCGGGCATTATTTGAGCGTGTTCGGGCAAAAAATGGCTCATCATCTGAGTGCCTTCAATCGCACCCTGCAGGATGAGTTGATCCAGCAAGGGATGATTTTCGATAAAAACGTCCGCTTGCGCCAGCAATTGAACATTTGGGCAACGGCGTTGTTTTTCCTGGCTTTTTTGCTTGGTATTGGCGGGCTTGTACTGATTGGAACGGCATCCGCGGCACTGGCTGGCATCATTCTGGTTGGGGCTGGTTTGGGATTGATGATCACTGCGCTGCTGGGCTGGGTCACTGCCGCGCAGTTAGCCGTGCTTACCCCGGCGGGTATGGTTCGCCGCGAACGCTGGCGGGCTTTTCAGGACTATATCAAAAACCTGACCAAACGGGAGAACCAGAATTTGCTTCAGAGTGAATGGCTGGAAGCCTTCTTGCCTTATGCGGTAGCATTTGGGTTGGGCGACCGTTGGGTTAAAGCCTTCCGCGACCGGGGGTTGAGCACCCTGCTCACCTGGGCGCATTCGGCAGCCGGTGGGGACATTGACAGCAGTATTCTGACCGCGGTGATTGTCACTTCGACAGCGGATGCAAGCGGTGGCTCCAACGGTGGGGGCGGCGGGGGTGGTGGATCATCCGGTGCGGGTTAATCCACCTGTGGCGGGGTTGCCTTAGAGTTTTGAAAGGCATCCTGCTGAGGATTTGCGCTGACCCTAAAACAGGTATAATTCTTTTACCTGTGTGGTGATTCGATTATGCCTGAACTCTGGTATGCCTTACAAAGCCATCCTCACAAAGAAGCAGCCCTTGCCAGCCACTTGCAAAGCAGCGGATATCAAGTCTTTTATCCCCGTCTCAAGGTGAATCCGGTCAATCCGCGGGCGCGCAAAGTTCGCCCCTATTTTCCGGGATACCTGTTTGTCCAGGTGGATATCGAAAAAACGGGGGTGTCCGCTTTCCAATGGATGCCGCTGGCTCGTGGGCTGGTTTCGTTCGGTGGCGATCCAGCGGTGGTACCGGAAAGCCTGATCCACGCCATTCGCCGACGGGTGGAAGAGATCAACCTGGCTGGCGGGGAAACGCTGGAGGGCTTGGAGCCCGGTGACGCGGTGACCATCGAACACGGTCCGTTCAGTGGTTATGAGGCAATTTTTGATTCACGGCTGCCAGGCAGCGAGCGGGTGCGCGTTCTGCTGAAAATGCTCAGCCGCCAGCAAGTGCCGCTGGAATTGAATGCTGGCAGTATAAGAAAGCACAAAAAACATTCCCGTTAACCGCCGCGCGTCCGCGCCGGCTTACGGATGGATCATCCATGAACCCGAGCCCAAAAAACCTTCCCATTGCTCCCCGCCGTTTGAATTGGCTGCCGCGAACCGCAAAACAGCGCGGCATGTTACCAGGTGGACTTTCCGTTTTATTGCTGGGTGTCTTGGTGACGGGCGGGTATGCGCTGATCGTCAGCGGTTTGACTCTACTTTTTCAGCGTGGTTTTCAGATTGATGCTCCCTGGGTGAGCGGGTTGATCTTCTTCCTGCTGGCGCTGGCGTTCTTCCCGCTGCGTGAACGATTGGAGGCGGGTTTCCGCCGCCCGAACAATCCTCAGCAACCCATGGCTGCGGAATATGGCTTGGACGCGGAGATGACTGCCCTCAGCCGATCACTGGACAACCGCGAGGTGCTGCGCGTGCTGCGTGAACAGGTGCGCGCTGTCTTGCAGACCGACCATTTCCACGTTTTTTTGTATGATTCGTTCAGCGATGCCTACCAGGCAACGGCTGATGAAAGCGGGCGCACCACCAGTGACCTGATCTTTCTTGCCAGCAGTCCGCTGGTTAGCCTGCTGGCGACCCGTACTGCTCCTTTGCGTATCCCTGCTGGCAGCCCGCCTCCGGCGGAATTGGGCAGCGAACAATTGCGCCTGGGTTTGCTCAATGCACACCTTTTCATTCCCATACAGGGTAGCCAGCGGCTATTGGGCTGGCTGGCACTGGACGAACTGCCAGAAAGGGCTTACCCGGACGAAGCCTTGGAACGAGTTGGGCGATTGGGCAGCCAGGCTGGGCTGGCGTTGGAACGCACTCAGATGATCGCCGACATGGAAAACCGGGTGCGCGAAATGAACGTACTGACCCGCATTGCTCAGGGAGTCAATGTTACCCTCAATCTGGATGATATCTACGAGTTGATCTACGCGCAGATCACCCAGGTTATCGCGGCAGATGAATTTCGCCTGATTCTTCAATCGCCCCAGGGGGACGGACTGGTGCAGGTGTTTTACATTCACGATGACGAGCGAGATAGTGAACAGGAAAATGTATACCTGCCAGTTGAACGCAGTCTTGAAGTGGAAGTGGTGGCTGAAGGGCGTGGCATGCTGACCGATGATTATGGACGCGAGTCGCGCCAACGTGGCTTGTTGCCACTGAGCGAAGCTGTCTTTGCCTGGATGGCAGCTCCGCTCAATGCCGGGGCGGAGCCGATTGGTTTGATCACCCTAGCGCGAACGGATGCCGCGGTGCGCTTTACCAGCGAGCAATTGCGCATATTACAGGCGCTGGCAGACCAGGCGGCAGGCGGGATTGTCAAAGCGCGCCTGCTGGCGGAAAGCGAACGCCGCGCTCACCAGCTGAAAACGCTGAATGAGGTCACCCGCCAGTTGACTTCCACACTCGACCCAGATCTATTGCTTAAGAACATCCTGCGCAGTGCGGTGGAGATTCTCAACTGCGAAGCGGGCAGCCTGTTGATGTTGGACGAGCAGAACGACGAGCTGGTTTTCCGTGTTGTGCTCGGGCCGGTTGCCAGCGAATTGGAAGGGCAGCGAATGCCTTCCACCAAGGGGGTGGTTGGGAAGTCCTTTCAAACACGTCAGCCGGTCATCGTCAATGACGTGCGTTCCTCCAAAGAATGGTTCTCCAAACCGGACAAGATCACCGGGTTTGTCACCCGCTCGTTGTTGGTGGTACCGTTGATTGTCAAGGACACGGTGATGGGCGTGATCGAGGTGGTCAATCGCAACGACGGCTCGAACTTCAACCCGGATGATCAGGAACTGCTCAGCGCGTTTGCTTCCCAGGCGGCGGTGGCAATCGAAAACGCCCGCCTGTACACGCTGACCGACCAGGCATTGAGTGCTAAGGTCGAGGAATTATCTGTCATGCAGCGCATTGACCGTGAATTAAACACCAGCCTGGATGTAAGCCGGGCGATGACCATAACCCTCGATTGGGCAATGCGCCAGTCGGCTGCCGAAGCGGGTCTGGTGGGGGTGGTGCTGGATGAAGGCGTGCGCTTGGTGGCTTCGCAGGGTTACGGCGATGAGTTGACTCACTTTGCGGAAAGTGCCATTCCGGGCGGTCAAATTGGGCTGCAAACGGTGATTGACACCAGGCGTGCAGTGCGTATCTATCCCAACCCGGGCCAGCCCGGACTGCTCACAGGAGTCAACAGCCAGGTGTTGATCCCGATCCAGCGTGAGCAAACGGTCATTGGTTTGTTGCTGTTGGAAAGCCGCAAAGCGGAAGTGTGCAGCGACGATGCACTGCAGTTTTTACAGCGCCTGGGCGACCATGCCGCGATCGCGATTGCTAATGCACAATTGTATAACGCAATTGAAGCTGCCAACGTAGCAAAAAGCGAGTTTGTGTCCTTTGTGGCGCATGAACTTAAAAACCCGATGACCTCGATTAAGGGATATACCGAACTGCTGGCAGCCAGGGCAGTGGGACCGGTCAATGACGCACAGGCAAATTTCCTGGCGGTAATCCGTTCCAACATCGACCGGATGAACACGCTGGTTTCAGATCTCAACGATCTATCCAAGATTGAAGCCGGCCGGCTGCGGCTGGATTTTGCCCCCATCCGCCTGGCGGAGGTGGTGCAAGAGGTGGAGCGTTCCACCCGCCGACAGATCGAAGACAAGGGGCAGACCCTGGCACTTTCGCTGCCGGAAGACCTGCCGCCGCTGTGGGCTGACCGGGTAAGGCTGGTGCAGGTGCTGGTCAACCTGATCAGCAACGCGCATAAGTACACCGAATCCGGGGGTAAGATCAGCGTGGGTGCGATCCGCTCTGCTAATGAGTGGGATGATCAGGGTCCGGCAGAAATGGTGCATATTTGGGTGCAGGATACTGGGTTAGGGATTGCGCCGGAAGATCAGCCTAAAATTTTCCAGAAATTCTTCCGCTCGGAGGATCCCAAGGCGCGCGAAGCACCCGGCACTGGTCTGGGCTTGAACATCACTCGCAGCCTGGTTGAAATGCAAGGCGGGCAGATCTGGTTCGAGAGTGAGTACCGCCGCGGAACGACTTTCCATTTCACTATTCCGGTTGCCGAGCAGTAAGCTGAGCGGTTTGATCAAGGAGACAGGATGAGTCTGGTCGGTGCAGTGGGGTACAGCAATGAATTGGACGGGCGGGCGGCTGCGCAGCAGGCAGCTCAGGCAGCCCTCAAGGGTTTGCGGGCGGTTGCTCCGCGAGCGGCGCTGGTGTTCTTCTATGAGCGGTACGATGCCAGTGAGGTGATGCAGGGGCTCTTGAGCGTGCTGGGTGAAATCCCGCTCTGGGGTGCCACTACACAATGCAGCTACGCAGCGCAGGAAAATCGTCGTGTAGTGGTTGGACTGCTGGGCGGCACGTTGACGATTGAGAGCACCTGGACCGGTCATTTTGGGCAGGATTCGATAGGTGCGGCGTTGGAGCTTAAAGCCCGGCTGGAGCGCCAGCCCACATCGGCATGGCAAGCCGTTCTGCTTGGTTTGGACGGGGTGGATGGCGATGCTTCGCCTATGCTGGCAGCTTTCGAAGAAAACTCGTTGCTGGCAGCTGGGTTCTTGGCTGGCGGTAGTTACCCACACAGCCTACCGCGAGTGGTGGGGGAAACGTATTGCTCTGGCGGTGGGCTTTCTGCCCTGTGGTTGGGCAGCGGATTGCGGGTGGGAGTGGGCACGGCACACGGCTGGAAAGACAGTGGCGTTCATCTACGCATTACCCGCAGCCGCGATTTCTGGCTGCATGAAGTGGACGGTATGCCCGCCGCGCAGCGTTTGGCGCAGGTACTAGGTTATTCTATGCACGACTGGACGATCCCCCCCTTGGCTGAATTGCTGCGCCTGTACCCGTTGGGTGTGCGCGATACGCAATCGGGTGAATTTATGCTGGCAGCGCCATTGGCGGTGGAACGGGACGGTGCGCTACGCTTAAACCTGAACCTGGCGGAAGGCGAACTGGTGCGGCTGATGGCTGCCGACCCGGATGCCTGTCTGGAAGCCGCTCACCGTGCTGCCCAGGCGGCGCGTACCACTGCCGGAACGGGCAAAAATGCGCTGGCGCTGGTATTGATGGACCAAGGCTGGCAGATTCTATTTGAGACCCGACCGGCGGCTGTATTCCGGACAGTGGAAGCGCATCTTGCGGGGCTGCCGCTGCTTGGCGCAACCACACTGGGGCAGATTCACCGACCGAATGGTAGCACGATTCCGCTGGCAACCAATCTCAATATACAGGTGCTGGTATTCAGCAATCCTGACTAACAACGCACATTTCTGCACGAATTTGCCACTGTGCGGGAACTTTTTGGGGTGATCAGCGTATACAATTATGACTATTGTTTCGTATAGCATCATTTGCTATACTGATTTTGTCAATTTTTATGTTTTTCATGAGGAGGACATCTCCATGAGTGCTTCATCGAATTTCAAGAGCATCTCAGCAGCCTTGCGGCTGGGAATCACCGGACTGGTGATCGCGGTACTTATGCTGGCTGCTCCGCTTGCCAGTGCGCAGGCGTATTCCGGCTATCCCACCACCAGCATTGTCGAGGTAAAGAAGGATCAGTCGGTTACGATCGAGGTCAAGAACCTGCCTCCCAACCAGACCTTCACGGTAAAGATGAACAAGATTGGCACCAAAGGCGTTGGCGGCGAGGTGGTTGGCAAGTTCGACTCAGAGAAAGGCGGAACGAAGAAGGTCACTTTTGACATTCCAGCCTCGCTGAAGGGGTTGAAATTGATTGCCATCCGGATCGAAAGCCCTGGCGGCTACTTCGCTTACGATTGGTTCACCAATGATCCATCCGGCAGCGACAGCGGCGGAACGCCGCCCAAACCCCCGGCTGGCAAAATCCCGACCATCAGCATCGTCTCGGTGACCAAGGATAACGAAGTCAAGATCAAGACCCAGGACTTCCCAGCTAACAAGACCTTCACCGCGCGAATGGGTGATTACGGTACCAAGGGTGTCAACGGTACGGTGGTCGGCACGACTGAATCGGGCAGCGGCGGTAGTTTTGAGGTCACCTACAAGATCCCAGACAATTTGAAGGGGAAGGATCGCATCGCAATTCGCCTGGAATCATCCGGCGGCTACTTTGCCTACGACTGGTTCTACAACACCACCGGCAGTGGCACGACCCCGCCACCCAGCGGCACGCCCGGCTACAAAGGCTATCCCACATTCAGTATTCAGGCTGTGGTTAAGGATAGCAAAGTAACCATCAAGGGCAGCAACTTCCCCGCTGATCAGACTTTTACAGTGCGCATGGGTGCTTACGGCACCAAGGGTGTTGGCGGCGAGGTGGTCGGGACGAAAGAAACCGGCAACGGCGGCAGTTTCGAAGCTACCTTTGACATTCCCAGCGGCTTGAAAGGAAAAGACCGCATTGCCATCCGCATGGACAGCCCGCAGGGATTTTACGCCTTCAACTGGTTCTGGAACAATACGTATCCCTAGAAAGTTCTGGTTTTCAATCCGCCCCTTGCTCTGATCGCAGGGGGCGGATTGGTGTTTAATCGGATTCCCGGCGGACGATTGCATCTGCCATGCGTGCGGCACGCACCATGGCTGGTACATCGTGAACGCGTAAAATATCCGCACCGTGGGTAATGCCAATCACGGCGGCAGCCAGGCTACCTTCCAGGCGTTGATCGGGCGGCAGGTCGAGTGTATAGCCGATGAACGATTTGCGTGATACGCCCAATAAAAGCGGGAAGCCAAGAGCTTTTATCTCGTCCAGGCGACGCAGGATTTCCAGGTTTTGCTCGACTGTTTTACCAAAACCGATGCCAGGGTCGAGAATGATTTGTTGATCTGAGACACCTGCCCGGCGGGCGAGCGCCACGCTTTCCATCACCTCGCGGCGGATGTCCGCAATAAGATCGGCATACTGCATGCCCACGTAGCGCCCGCCCAGGCGTTCTTCCAGGCTGGCGTTGGCTGGCTTGGAGCGATTGTGCATCAGTACTAAAGGACAGCCGTGCCGTGCCGCTACCTGAGCCAAAGATGGGTCGGCGCGCAGCGCCCACACGTCGTTGATCCAGTGTGCACCAGCATCCAGGGCGGCTTCCGCGACCTCGGCTTTATAGGTGTCAATCGAAAGGATCACATCCAGATTGAGGCGAGCCAGCATTTCAATCACTGGCAGTACGCGTGCCATCTCCTCATTAACGTCGACCGGTTGCGCGCCGGGGCGAGTGCTCTCGCCGCCAATGTCGAGGATATCCGCACCGGCAGCGGCGAATTCGAGTGCCTGCTGACGGGCAGCTTCCAGCGAGTCCTGCCGCTGAAGCAATCCATCCCCAGAAAAACTGTCCGGGGTGATATTGAGAATGCCCATGATATAAGTGCGTCTTCCAAATTCCGGAAGGTTCACAGGGTCCTCTCCCTGGCAGAAAGCATGGAAAGGGTTTTTTCGATACGCTTGCGGCGGGTTTCGACTTTACGCGCTTCTTGGATAAAGTTCAGATATTCTCTTTGGTGAGAAGGCGGCAGGCACAAAAAGGCGGTTGCGGCTTGGGAATTGTCTTGCAGCGCAGCGCGCAAGTCATCGGGCAAGGTTAGCCAGCCGCCGGGGGGGAGTAGATCGTATCCCCCCGGGACAGGGTAGGGGATGATCCCGCTTAAATCCAAAGGGGCTAGCAATTCAGTCACAGATTTGTCCAAAGCGGGATGAATTTTATCCGCAGCCAGGTCTTGCAATGGCAGTAAAACGAAGGCACGTTCTGCCAGGCGCGGGTGCGGGATGTGCAGCGGGTCGGCTGTGTAGATGATGTCTGCGTAAAAGAGGATATCGAGATCAATCAGGCGCGGACCATAACGGGCAGCTACGACTCTGCCCATGCGCTGCTCGATGTGTTTGAGATAGTCGAGCAGGGGTATTGGCTCCAGCCAGGTGAGCGCCTCGACAACCATGTTGAGGAAGCGCGGTTGATCGGTGATGCCCCACGGCGGCGTTTCGTACACCGTTGAAACGCGCAGAGGCTGCACAGCAGGCGGCAGGTGGTGAAGCGCCTGGCGCAGATTGTCCAGCCGTTCGCCCAGGTTGCTGCCCAGGGCAATATAGGTACGATTCAAACTCATATCTTTTCGATCCAGGTTGCCAGCGCAGGCAGGCTGTCTTCGATCCATAACCCCCAACCGGCAGGCTGGTTACGGAGTGTGGACAGCAAAACATCCAGCCGGTATAAAATTCCCCCGCCGGCTTCCACGGAAATACGACGCGTGTCAGGGAACATTTGCGCGGCGACACTCTCGGCTGCAGGCGGCACGGATAGCCACAGAGGCGGGCTTTCTACACCCAGGCGTAGTTCTAGCCGGCTGCGCCAGCTGAGCAGGGTGGCATTCCAGCCGGTGGCATTGGGCGCGGGCAGTCCTGCCAGGCGGAAATGAGGTGGCAGGTTATAGCGCCCAACAGTTTGCGTGCTGCCCAGCAGGGCAAAGCGAGCCAGGTTCTCGCTCTCGGATTCGACGATCAGCACGGACTCACGGCTGCTGCTGAGTAAATCGCTGATTATGAAGTGCAGGATGCGGTGCGGATGGGCGGTTGAATGCCAGAAAAAGATGCCCGGCGGCGGTTGGTGCTGCGGTTGTGAGAGTGGATCGGGCAATAACCAGTGAATTTCATCGATCCAGACCGATTGGATGGAACTTGACTTGAGCGCTGCGCTTAAGCCGTCCTGAGGGTCAAAAGTGGCAGACGTGAACCAGTAGGCTTCTGCGCTCATTGCCCGCGTAATGCGTTAAGCAAGTCCGCCAGCATGCCGTAGGCGGTGGTATCGGGTCCCGGATCAGATTCAACAATGCCCAGCCCAGGAAGGACATCCGACTTGAACTCGACGTACGAACTGGTGCCGTTGATCGCAAACAGCGGGCTACCGGCAGATATGCGGCGCGGCGTAACCGAGGCTTCGAGCAATTCTTTGCCGCGCCGGCGAGCAGTGCAAACCAATTTCCATCGTTCGCCGGTTTGCTGCGCCTCGGCAATCATTTGCGGTGTAATCTCGCGAATGCCGCTGCGCTCGACCTGCTGCGGCGTGAGTGGTACGCCAAGGATGACCGTTGAGAGTGCGGCAACCTTGATGGCGGCATCCCAACCGTCGATGTCTGCCGAGGGGTCCGTCTCGGCAATCCCAATAGATTGGGCTTCGTGCACTGCCTGGTCTAAATCCTTGCCCGATTCCATAAGTCCGAGAATGAAATTGGTGCAGGAGTTGAGAATGCCCTGAAAGCCCTCCACCTCGATGCAAGGCAGCGGACCGCGAAAGAGCGAGAAAATCGGCGCGCCATCCATCACGGCTGATTCGAACAGGAAGCGCTTGCCGCGCATGGCAGCCATTTCGGTCAGCTCGCGGTAGGCGTGCACCACTGGTCCCTTGTTAGCGGTAATGGCGTGCATCCCTTTGTTGAGCGCGGCTTTGATGTGATCGATAGCTGGCTGCCCGGTGTGGTGGTTGACCGGGGAAGATTCGAGCATGGCTTCTGCTGAAGAGGCGAACAGGAAGTCGAGCGTGTTTTTTGGTGCAGGCATTTCAGAAAGGATATCCAGCGATTGCCCGCGGCTGATGGTCTCCAACGCGCGGTTGAGATTGATCCCGCCGGAGCTGATCGCGCTGCCATGCCTGCCAGTGATGATGCCGGTAACGATGAATTGCAGATTGAATTGTTCGGCGAGCTGGCGCTCTTTGTTTTGCAGCAATCGGGCAAATGCCTGACCAACATTTCCGAAACCGACCAATGCCAGCGATACCTGTCTCATGGCGACTCCCTGTTAAAATTAAAAGATTTACATTTATCTTATCCGGGTTTTGTCCTGTGGGCAAGGGCGTTAACCTGGCAGTATAATGCAATCATTGAACGGCTTGAAGTGGGTAAAGGAGGCGAGATTTGTCGATCCGCAGACAGTACACGGTGCACCTGGACGAGCAGGGCAGGCTGATCATTCCACCTGGTGTGGCGGAACGCTTTGGTCTGCGGGCGGGTGAACAGACGATTCTGGAAGAAAACGGTCGGGAATTGATCCTTCACCGCCCGACGACCTACCTGGAGCGAGTATATCTGGAAGTAACCAATACCTGTAACTTGAACTGTAGCACCTGTATCCGCAATGTATGGGATGAGCCATATGGCTGGATGGATGCTGCCACCTTCGAGCGAGTCATCCAGGAGTTGTGTGCCTTTAATCCACGCCCGCTGCTGTTCTTTGGTGGGTTTGGCGAACCGTTGGCGCACCCCCAAACTCTCAACATGATCCGGGCAGCAAACTCTGCCGGGATCAGATCCGAACTGATCAGCAACGGCACACGACTTGATGAAACTGCCAGCCGGACACTGCTCGAAAACAATGTGTGCACATTGTGGGTATCGTTGGATGGAGCCACCCGGCAGGCATACCTGGATGTGCGTTTGGGAGATGAGCTAGATGGAATCTTGCGGAATTTGCGCCGTTTTGCCCGGCTTCGGTCAGAATACCCGGATGCGCACACCCAACTGGGAATTGCAATCG
Organism: Bellilinea sp.; assembly: GCA_034411135.1. GTDB lineage: Bacteria > Chloroflexota > Anaerolineae > Anaerolineales > Anaerolineaceae > Bellilinea. The sequence goes on along the minus strand of DAOUMN010000059.1, from coordinate 25,271 downwards.
TGGTTATGCGCCGCAATTTGAACGAGTTACCGCGCCTGTTCGAACTCGGTCTGGAATTGGGTGCGAATTGTTTTTCGATCAGCAATGTACTGGCACATACTCAAAGCCTGAGAAACGAGACGTTGTATGATCAAGTGTTGAACATCGCCCCGGCTGAACAAAATAGTCTTCTGCCCTGGATCGATTTGCCACGGTTGGACATGCTGCCGGAAGTGCAACGTGCGTTGGCGCAAGTGACCCAAACTGGCGCAGAGATACGCATCGGCGGGTTCGCTCCGCTGCGCAGTGGCAATCGCTGTCCATTCATCGAAAAAAACAGTATGTCTGTGCGCTGGGATGGAAAGGTCAGTCCCTGCCTGCCGTTACTGCATTCCCACGACAGTTACCTGGATAACCGCTTGCGCCGTTCGCATGCCTATTTCGTCGGCGATGTCAAGGAAAGCAGCCTGACTGCCATCTGGTACAACCCGGCTTACCTGGAACTGCGTTCCAGACTGTGCACTTTCGATTTTTCTCCTTGCGCTCTGTGCAATGCATGCGAAATGGCAGAGCAAAACCTGGAGGATTGTTTTGGCAACCAGCAGCCCGCTTGTGGTGGCTGCTTGTGGGCGCACGGATTGATTCAATGCCCGTAAGTCTCTTAACCGTTTAATAACCGGATGTTAGATGCTCATTAACCCACAAATGGAACGCTGTGCTATCCTAATCAAAAATATTTTAATTTACCAAAAGGACAGGGTGAGATGACAAAAGCGCGGGTGTTGTTTTTGTGCACAGGCAATTCGGCTCGCAGTCAGATGGCAGAAGCACTGCTGCGTAAGTATGCTGGCGAATATTTCGAGGTGTACAGCGCGGGGTTGGAACCCAAAGGCATCAATCCCTATACGGTGCGGGTTTTGGACGAGATCGGCGTGGACACCAGCCAGCACAGTTCCAAGACATTGGATTCCTTTATCGGCAGGGTGCATTTCGGTTACCTGATCACCGTTTGCAGCAATGCCGAGGACAATTGCCCGATCTTCCCCGGTATGGGGGTGCGCCTGCACTGGCCGTTCGAAGATCCGGCAGCCTTTGTGGGCAGTGAGGAGGAAACGCTGGCGAAGTTCCGCGAAGTGCGCGATCAAATCGATGCCCGCGTGCGTGCCTGGCTGGTGGAGATGGACATTCCATCTGCCGGATAAATTCGCCCGCGCTAATACTTGCGATCCAGGTGGATTAACTGATAAACATAAATAGCCATTGGTAGGATGATCATAGCTGCCAGGAAAACCCACAGCGGATCGAACTGGGTGTTCTCTGGGCGGGTGATGGAATAGATTAACAACGCCAGGCACATCACTTCGATCATGAATACGAAAGCCGTGTTTCCCGCTTGAGCGCGGATCATTTGGGTGCGCTCGTCGCGTTCGTGAATTAGCATTTGTTGCGTTTCCTGCGGATTTTGGCGCATCAAACGGTATTTGAACAGGTTCCCGGCTCCCCAGCCGGTAATCAACAATCCAATGGTAATCACAATCTTGGGATTGAGCTGGACAGCACTGAACAAGGTGGAGATCAGGATGCCCAGGAAAATCATCACGACGCCGACGGCAAACAGCCAGGCAGAGGTTGAAATCCTTTGTTGAATGCGGGTCTCGTTCACGGGTATTCCTCCAGGGTCAGAAAGAGATCGCCGGTGTATAGTTTGCTTTACATTGTCATTATAGCGGTTTTTTTTATTTTGTCAAGCTGGCTTTACATTGCATCATCCCCGGATTGATAAACTCACCCGGCTGTGATACACTTCAACCGCACCCAAGGGGTGCAATTCGGATCACAAAGGAATCCAAAGCGCCTATGCCTGTAATTTATCCCTTTACAGCAATCGTCGGACAAGAGCGGATGAAGCGCGCTCTGGTATTGAATGCAGTGGATGCGCGCATTGGGGGTGTGTTGATCCGCGGTGAGCGTGGGACTGCCAAGTCAACAGCCGCGCGGGCGCTGGCGGCGCTGTTGCCACATGTACGTGTGGTGGCGGACTGCCGTTTTGGCTGCGACCCGGACAATCCGGCAGCTTGGTGCACAGAATGCCGCGAACGTAACACCCGCGCCGAGGAGTTGCCGGTCGCCACCCGCTCGACTCCTTTCATTAACCTCCCTATATCTGCCACCGAAGACCGTGTGGTCGGTACGTTGGATATTGAGAAAGCTATTCAGAAAGGTGAGCGTGCCTTCGAACCCGGCGTGCTGGCGGCTGCCAACCGCGGCTTGCTGTACATCGACGAAGTCAACTTGCTGGACGATCACGTTGTTGATGTGCTGCTCGATTCGGCTGCGATGGGCATGAACATCATTGAGCGCGAAGGGATTTCATTCAGCCACCCGGCGCGATTTATCCTGGTGGGAACCATGAACCCGGAAGAAGGCGATTTGCGCCCGCAACTGCTCGACCGCTTTGCCTTATCGGTCGAAATTTACGGCATCCGCGACGCGCGCGAACGGGTGCAAATTATGGAACGCAACCTTTCCTTCGAAGCTGATCCGGCAAAATTCCGTGAACAGTGGATGCCCAAAGAGCAGGAATTATCGCGCCAGATCGAACGGGCAAGGCAGATCATCGAAAGCGTTACCTACACCAGCCGTGACTTATTGGCGATTGCCCAGTTGACCTCGTCGCTCAACGTGGACGGGCACCGTGCCGACTTGGTGATTCTAAAGGCGGCGCGTGCCCAGGCTGCTTTTGATGGGCGCAATGCCATCAACGGGCGCGACATTGCCCTGGCAGCCGAATTAGCTCTCCCGCACCGCATCCGCCGCGGTCCCTTCCAGCAGGAAGAGGTCACCATGGAGGAGTTGCAGGATCGCATCGAACAATTACAAGGCGCCAGCAGCGCCGGTCAGCGGCGTGAGGAAACTCAGGCGGTTGAGGAAGAGAAAACTCAGCAAAAAAAAGCCTGAGTGAGGGAGCGGAAAGCCAGGAAACGCTCCCTCAAGGAACGCCACAACCTGGACAGCAGGAGGACGTGTTTGCCCCGCAAAACAGCCAGTGGTGGGACGGCGGTGAGCGGATCAAGGTGGGGCAGTCCTTCGACCCTCGCCGATTGGATACACCGCTGGATAAAATGGTGCGCCGTTTTGCCGGCCGTCGTTCGCGCACTCGCACCGAACGCAAGCGTGGGCGCTATGTTCAATCGCGCCCCTCCTATGGTAAAGCCGATGATCTGGCGTTCGATGCTACCCTGCGTGCGGCAGCGCCTTTCCAGCACGAGCGCGAGGAGGATCTTAAAAGGGTAGCATTTTCTATTCACCCGATGGATTACATGCGCAAGGTGCGCGTCCGGCGGGCTGCTAACCTTATCCTGTTCCTGGTAGATGCCTCCTGGTCGATGGCGGTAGCGGAACGGATGCAAGCTACCAAAGGCGCCATCCTGTCACTGCTGACCGATGCCTACCAGCGGCGCGACCGGGTAGGATTGATTGTTTTCCAGAAAGACCGCGCTACGCTAGTGCTGCCGCCAACCAATTCGGTGCTGCTTGCCCAGCGTGCGCTCAATGATATTCCGGTCGGTGGCAAGACACCGCTCTCGGCGGGTTTGAAACTGGCTTATGAAGTGCTCCACCGCGAGCGCCTGCTTCACCCGGATGTGATGCCGCTGTTGATTGTGTTGACCGATGGGGCAGGCAATGTTGCCATGGGCAATATTCCTCCGCAGGAGGAAGCCTACCGCATTGCGCGCCAGATCGGCGAAGAGAAAATCCACAGCGTAGTGGTTAATATGGAACATGTGGCTTTCGACCAGGGGTTGGCGCAGGCATTGGCAGATCATCTCTCTGCGCCGTGTTATACGATCGGCGAGCTAAGAGCCGAGAATCTGTATCAGACAGTGCGCAAGGAAATCCACTTTACCCACTTGAATCCGCAGCCTGACGAACGGCGTTGAGCCGTTAGTGCGGTTTGACTTGCCACAACCCGCCCCCCGTGATATGATCGAGGGGGACTTGGAGAATTTTTGATGGCATTTCGAGCTGAACGTCGCACCCGCATTCGCTCCATTCTGGTTTTTATCATTCTCGCCACGATTCCCTGCTATTGTCTTGGCTTTTTTCTGCTCCAATTGGACCGCAACATTCCCCAGCCGACGGTTACGCCGACGATCACCCTGACCGAAACGATTACCCCGACCGGCGTGCCAACCCTGACCGCAACCTTTTTTGTCCAGGTGTCGGATACACCCACCACGACCCCTACAGTAACCTGGACGCCAACGCAGACCTTCACCCCATTTGTGCCGCCCACCCGTACACCTACGCCGACCTGGACGGCTACCGCCACGTTGACCCAAATACCAACCCTCACATCCACCGTTACATTGACCCAACCGCCGACACAAACTCCGGTGGTTGAGAACAGCCCGACCCCCAGCGATACCCCATCTTCCCCTTGATTACGAGGAGCGAAACCGCATAACATGAGCGAACTCAAAGCGTTTTTGAAGGACCTGATTTCGCTGCCAGGGCTTTCCGGTTTTGAAGAACCGGCGCGTGAGCGCATTCGAGCCGAATGGCAGCCGCTGGTCGATGAGTTGTCCGTTAGCCGGCTAGGCAGTTTGCATGGACTGAAGCGCGGCAGCGGCGGCGAGCCGCGCAAGCGTATTCTGCTGGCGGGTCACATGGACGCCATTGGCATGATCGTGACGAAAATCGTCGATGGCTGGTTATGCTTTACCGAGATTGGCGGCATCGATGCGCGTATCCTGCCTGGACAGCAGGTCACCGTGCATGGCAGGCGCGACCTGCCCGCAGTGGTTGTGCAGCCGCCGACGCATTTGCTGCCCGAGGATCTCAGTCCTCGCCAGTCGGTGGACATGAAGTACCTTTTCGTGGATACCGGTTTGCTGCCCGAAGAAGTTAATCAACTGGTGCGGGTTGGTGACCTGATCTCCTTTGCTCAACCGCCGCTCGACTTGGGGAGTGATGCGCTTGCCGGTCACAGCCTGGACAATCGTGCTTCGGTGGCGGTCTTGACCGCCTGCCTGAAGAAATTGCAGCCGGTCAATCACAGCTGGGATGTTTGGACAGTAGCCACTGTGCAGGAGGAAATCACTCTGGGGGGAGCTTACACCTCGCCCTTCGATATCCGCCCTGACCTGGCAGTGGCAATCGACGTTACCTTTGCCAAGGGTCCCGGTGGTCCTTCGGACTACCGCACGTTCCCGCTCGGTAAGGGTGCGACGATTGGCTGGGGCGTCAATATTCACCCCGCATTCTTCCGCGCGTTGAAAGAGATCGCCGAACGTCTGGACATCCCCTTTCAGACCGAAATCATGCCTGCCCATTCCGGGACGGATGCCTTTGCGATGCAGGTCGTGGCGGAGGGGGTGCCCACCGCGGTGATCGGCATACCGCTGCGCTATATGCACACGCCGGTGGAAATGGTTTCCATGAAGGATATTCAACGGGCGGGTCATTTGCTGGCGGAATTCATCGCCGCTTTGCAGCCGGAATTTATGGACACGTTGAAATGGGATGAGTGAATATGATGGCATCGAGCTCCTATCCCCTTGATTTTGGAAGTGATCAAATCGCTTTGCTCGAACGGCTTTCCAACGCGGCAGCGGTTTCCGGTGATGAACGCGAAGTGCGCGCCATTGTGCTGGAAGAAATCCAGCCGTTTGCCGACGAAATCCGCGTGGATGCATTGGGAAATGTTCTTGCAGTGTGCCACAGCAGCGCGGTTAATCCGCTGCGGGTGATGCTGGCTGCCCACATGGACGAAGTGGGCTTTATGATTGTCGAGGAAGAGGAGGGCGGCTGGCTGCGTTTTGAAACGGTTGGCGGGATCGATCCGCGCGTGCTGGTCGGCAAACCGGTGCTGGTTGGCAAAGACAATCTGCCTGGCGTGATCGGTGCGCGCCCGATTCATCTGACCACCGCAGATGAGCGCAGGAACGCGCTATCTGTCGAGAACCTGCGCATCGACCTGGGTCCGGAAAACAGTAAAAAGATCAAGCCGGGTGAACGAGCGGTTTTCGCCACGCGATTCCGCCAGAGCGGTCCCAGCCTGGTTGGAAAAGCACTGGACAATCGATTGGGGGTCGCCACGTTGATCGAGCTGCTCAAAAATCCACCCGCCAATGTCGAACTGCTGGCAGCCTTTACTGTGCAAGAAGAAGTCGGGCTGCGCGGCGCGCGGGTGGCAGCCTACGCCCTCAACCCGGACCTTGCCATCGCGGTCGATGCCACCCCGGCGAATGATCTACCGCACTGGGATGGGGAAGAGAATACCCGCTACAACACGCGCAGCGGGGCGGGCCCGGCGATCTATGTTGCCGACGCGGCTACCCTCTCCGATCCGCGCCTGATTCGCCACCTGATTCGCACTGCCGAGGAGCACGGCATTCCTTACCAGGTACGCCAGCCGGGCGGCGGTGGTACCGATGCAGGCGCGATCCATAAACAACGCGCAGGTATTCCTGTGGTATCGGTTTCGGTGCCGGTGCGCTATGCCCATACGCCCGTCCTACAGGCGCGCCTGCTGGATTGGGAAAACACGTTGGCATTGCTTTATTATGGTCTGGAGCATCTCAGCCCAGACCTGTTTGCTGAAAATCGCTAAATTCAACCCATGTCCAGGAGAGATTCATGAAAGCATTGATCCAAAAACTGGTCGAAACCTATGCGCCCTCCGGGTACGAAGCATCGATCCGCGACCTGGTTTACAATGAGGTGAAGGACCTGGCGGACGACATCCGTGTGGATGCGCTCGGCAACCTGATTGTGCGCAAAGGGAGCCACAATGGTCAAGGCAAGCGCATCATGCTGGCTGCCCATCTGGATGAGATTGGCTTGATCGCCACGCACATCGACGAAAACGGTTTCGTCCGCTTTACCACCCTTGGCGCGGTACGCCCGCATACGCTGTACGGTGGGCGGGTGCGCTTCATCAATGGTGTTAACGGTGTGATTGGCGGCGAGCGGATCGAAAGCATGGAGCGCGTGCACAGTTTTGACCGTTTGTTCATCGATGTCGGTGCCACCAGCGCGGAGGATTGCCCGGTGCGAGTAGGGGACGTGGCTGCTTTCGATCGCCCTTTCCTGGATTTGGGTAAACGGCTGGTTGCCAAAGCGATGGATGACCGCATTTCAGTGGCGGTGATGGTCGAAACGTTGCGCCGCCTGGAAAACAGCCCGCACGAAATTTATTTCGTTTTCACCACTCAGGAAGAAGTTGGGGTGCGCGGGGCAGGCACAGCTGCCTTTGGCATCGACCCGGAAGTGGGCATCGCGGTGGACGTGACCGGTAGTGGAGATACACCCAAAGGCTTGAAAATGGATGTTGGATTGGGTAAAGGTCCCGCCATCAAGGTCAAGGATAGTGGCATGATCGCCGACCCGCGAGTAGTACGCTGGATGGCGGACACTGCGGAAAAAGCCGGTATACCCTATCAATTCGAGATTCTGGAGGGAGGCTCAACCGATGCGCGCGCCATTCAATTGACCCGCGCTGGCGTGCTGGCGGGCTGCCTTTCTATTCCCTGTCGGTATATCCATACCCCTTCGGAGATGGTCGATTTTGACGATATTCAGCATGCCGTGACACTGCTGGTGGAACTGCTCAGGGCGCCGGTTGAATTGCAATGAAGGTAGAGATTCCCCGACCGGTTGCCAACCGTAAGGGGGATTCAGTGAGGCGGGTTTTTGCTCCTGCCGCACTGCGTTTGTTGCTGGCTGTCTTCGTCTTGAGCCTGCTGGCAGGCTGCGTGGAGTGGTTGGAGCCGGTGCTGCCCGGATGGTTCAATGGACAGCCAACCGCCACATGGACCTCAACCCCAACTGCAACAATGCCGGTTGAACCCACCCTGATGCCCGAACCGCTACCAACACTCAGCGGCAACATCACCCTGACAGTCTGGCTGCCACCGCAATTTGATCCCCAGGCGGAAACGCCCGCAGGTTTCTTAATGAAAGAACGCCTGGAAGCGTTCATGGAAGCCAATCCGGGTGTGCTGATTTCGGTGCGTATCAAAGCGGCTTCGGGTCCGGGCGGACTTTTGGAATCCTTGACTGCCACCGCTGCTGCGGCACCAGGCGCACTACCCGCGCTGGTTGCGCTCAACCGCGGCGACCTGGAAGCTGCGGCTCTAAAGGGTTTGATTTACCCGGTGGAAGGTTTAAGCGAAGCGCTCGAAAATCCGGATTGGTATCCCTATGCTCGCCAGCTGGCATCGGTGCAGGATATCCCTTTTGGGTTGCCGTTCGCCGGTGATGCACTGATGTTGTTCTATCGCACATCCGCAACCGGCGGGATCAGCCTGCAAACCTGGCAGGAAGTATTGTCCTTTGGCAGCCCGTTGATATTCGCTGCGGATGATCCGCAGGCAATGGTGACGTTGACGTTGTACCGTTCGCTGGGCGGGTTGGTGCAGGACTTGCAAAACCGTCCCACATTGCAGGCGGAGATTCTTCAGCAGGTATTGGAAATGTTCCAGGATGGAACACGGCGGGGAACCTTCCCGGCAACCGCTACCCAGTATCAAAGCCATGGTCAGGTCTGGCAGGCATTTTTGGAAGATCAAGCCGATTGGGTGGTAACCTGGAGTTCATATTATCTTGCCAACCCATTGCCCGATATTACCCCGCAACGGCTGCCGTCGTTAGGCGGGGATGATTTCACTCAGGCAACGGGCTGGGTGTGGGCGGTTGCCGATCCAGACCCGCAGCGCCGCGAGGTCAGTGTAGATCTGGCGGAGTACCTGAGTGATGCGCTTTTCCTGGCAGAGTGGGCGCCAGCGGTGGGTTATCTTCCGGTGCACCCCACCTCGTTGAGTGGCTGGGAGCCCGCCACCTTGCAGGTTGTCCTCAGTCAGGTGATGCTCTCCGCGCAGGTGCGTCCAACCAACGAGGTATTGGCAAGCATTGGTCCGGTTCTGCGTGAGGCGAGCCTGGCGGTGCTGCGCAATCAGGCAGGCGCGGGTCAGGCAGCCCAGTCGGCGGCTGAAAAACTGGGAGTGCCATGACGAATAACTCAAGGCAAACCCGCATGCCCCGCTGGCTGCGCCATTTTCACCAGATCCGCCGCAAGTGGTTTAACGGCCCTGCATTCTGGCTGTTGATTGTTCTGTTTGCATTTTCCTCGGCAATGACTGTGAGCGAACCGCTGTTGCTGCGTCAAGCGAGCCTCCCTTTGCAGGTGGCAACCTCGACCAGTCAGCCTGCGCTGGTGGTTACCGCCGAGTTGCCTGGTACACCCGAACCTGACCATGTTACCAATACACCGCTGCCGGCGGAACTGGTTGCCAACCGTGAACAAACCTTTGGGATCATCCTTGGCACGGTCATGCTGGTGATGATCGTGATCATCGGTACGCTGAGCGGAATTGCTGCTCGCCGTAAGGAAGTGTCCTAATCTGTTATGTTGGACGAGTTCAAGCGTACCCGGCTGAGCGCCAGGGTGGAAATCAGGAACAGCCCCCCGTAAATGGCAAAGATGACCAGATAACCCAAACCAGGCTCGAACCGGTTGAAGAAGTCTGCCATGGGACCACCGATACCGGCACCAACAATGCCTGCTCCTGCGCCTGCCAGGTTGGAAATACCCAGGTAGCGTCCTGCTTCCAGTGGCGGGGCAAGCTCGGTGCCCAAAGCCCAATTGGATGCCATAAAGGTGCCCGTGCCCAACCCAATGATGCAACCGCTGAGAATCACCACTGGGAAGCTCTGAGCAAATAGCAGTACCAGTGTACCCAATGCAGCAATCAGCCCGGCGGCGGTGACCAATCGCTTCGGTCCGAAGCGGTCTGCTAGTGTGCCACCATAAATGGCAGATGGGATCAAAAAAAGTGCAACCGCCGCCAGTAAAATTGTGGTGCTGGTGGCAGGGTTGGGCAATTGAAGCACGTCGCGCAGGTAGAACTGGGCAAATCCTTGAATGGAACCGACAGCCGCCAGGAAGAGTAGCCGATTGATCACCCACCAGATGAAGGAGGTTTGCTGGCGGGCTTCCTTGCCAATGCCGACCGATGCGCCAAAATAAACCCCAATCAGAATCGAACCTGCCATGGCGGCAAGTCCCGCCAGACCAACCAGAAGGATCTGCCCTTCGCGGCTGACCCCCATGCGGCTGAGCGAACTGCTGCTGATGCTGACCAGCCAGACGGCTAACCGGGTGGCGCCGACAAAGATTCCGGTCAATGCCAGCAAACGAATGAAACGGTCGCCGATGCCCGTGGTGATCTTCTCGCGCAGCGGGGTTTCGCGGGCAAAAAGCACGGTCACTGCCATGGTGAGCAGGTAACCAGCGGCGACGATACTGACCACCAGCGCGATGCGGCCTTTGTCGATCATTGGTCCGATGAAAATAACCAGAAAAACGGGCAATAATTCCAGTACTGCCTTGACCCCCGAAGAGCGTCCGCGCTGGTTTTCCGGTACCAGGTCAGGGATCAATCCTTGCAAAGCGCCTTGTGCCAGGTTGGAGGAAATCTGCAGCAGGATAATGCCAAGCAGGAGCACGGCGTACGCGGTGGAAATGCCCAGGCTGGATTGAAAGGCATCATCCAGTGGCGAACCGATGAATAACGGGGTTGCCCCAATCAGTACCAGAAAGAGGACGTTGACCAATGCCCCGCCAAAAATGAAAGGGCGCCGTCTTCCGAATCGTGAGGTGTTGCGGTCAGAAAGCATGCCACCCAATGGCTGCACCAGCATGGCTACGCTCAGCCCGATCACTCGCACGGTGGCGAGGTAGGTATTCTTTTGTTCCTCCGGCATGAACAGCAGCACCAGGTAGGGTAGCAGCAACGGGGTAATCGTACCGGAAGCAATGTTCAAGCCCAGCCAGTATGCATTGATGGTGATATGTTCGAACCAGGATAGTTTGTGCTCGTTCATGGTCTTCTCCGGCATCAGGCAAACAAGGCGGGGCATACGGTACGCAGGGTTTGCAGTGAAGCCAGCGCCTGCGGGACGGTCAGTTCGAAGACCACCGGACCGTTGAAACCGGCGCTTTCCAGGCGCTCGAAGAAGCGTGGCAGGTCGAGCGTACCACTGCCGAGCGGTTGGTGATCCTGACCATAGGCGGGTTTATCGCCCGGCATGGGGCGTGGGCTGTCGTGGAGGTGAACCTCACCCAGCCGGGGAAGCACTTGCTCGAGTGCATCGAACAGGTCGATGTCACCTGAAAAGCCTGCCAGGAGATGACCACTGTCCAGACAGATGGACAGATCCAACGTGGTTGCCATTTCGAGAGTCAATTCGAAGGGGAATTCAATTGTCTCGATTGCCAGCTGCCGGGAGGGCAATCCGGTCTCTGCCAGAATTTGCTGCAGGCTAAGCATAGCGTTGCGTTGGAACTGGCGCAGGATGAGGGCTTTGCCGGTGGGGGGCAGGCGCATCTGGTAGAATTCGGCAGCCAGCGCACCAGTGGCGTGCAGGACGTACATCTCCGGCTCGAGCACGCGAGTGGCGTGGATACAGTCGATCACTGCCTGGGTTGAACCGTTGCGCACTGCTTCCAATGGTGTGGAAGTCTCCACCGACCAGAGCGGCAGGTGAACGGTGTAGGAAACGCTCAGCCCAGCGCGCAGCGCTGCCAGTTCCTGGATGGCTGGCGGGGCATAGGTGTGCGGGAACCACATACCCAGGTCACCGCCCAGTTCGATCAAATTGAAGCCGGCAGCATGCAGGCGGCGCACCAATCCAGCGTGGCTGAAACTGGATGCCTGTGCCAGGGCTTCCTCGGAACTGCCGCCCGTTGGCAGCAGGGCATCCATCTGCATCGCCATGATTCCAAAACGCATCACTCACCTCCAGGAGGTTCTATCTGCCTAAATGTTACGCTGGCTGCCAGGTAGCGGGCAGCATGCATATATTGGTGATGAGGGCTTATGAAACCGTCAACGTATGCCAACGTGAAAAGGAAAATAATGGCAATGAAACCAGTATAGAGGGATTCGGGCTGCCTGACAACCCATTTTTGTTAACTTTCGGATAATAAAAAACACAGGCGATTAGTCTGCCGGGATTACCCACCGAACAACAATCCAACCCCACCCAGTGCCAGCAGCACACCCAGTACTGCCCGTGGACTGATCCGCTCACCTTGCAGTGCGGCAATAGGCAGGATAAAGATCGGACTGGTGGATAGCAAAGTCTGGACGATGCCTGCCGGAGCGAGCAGTATGGAGACCTGTTGCAGCCACATTGCCAGGTAGGTGCCCACCACGGTAGCGGCAGCGAGTAGAATCCACAGGTGTGGCTGTGCAGCAAAAATTTCTCGGCTCACCAGCGGGCGACGGCGCACCAGCAGCCAGATCGCCAGCACCACTACCGCCGCGACCAGGCGCAAAATGGTGCTCTGCAACGGGTCAACGCTGGTGCGGGTTAGTACAGCCCGCGAGAGGACAATGGCGGTGGATTGAGCCAGAGCAGCCAGAAAGCCGAACCACAAACCGCGCCGCAGGCTGCCGGTAGGCGCATCGAGCGGACTGCGTTCGAGGATCACCCAGGTTACGCCTGCCACGGTCAGGGCGATGCCCAGCCAGGCAGCCCATTGCAACGCTTCGCCTAAAAATAGCCAGGCGATCAAGCCAACCATCGGTGGAGCGAGGGTGGCAAGCAGCAAGGTGCGGCGCGGACCGAGGTGTTGGAGTGCTTGCAGGTAAGCGCTGTCGCCCAGGGTAATCCCAATCACGCCACTAACCAGTAACAGACCCAAGGCTTCCCCAGGGATGGATTGCAGGCTGCCGCCGCCGATCAACAAGGTGGCAGTGAGCAGCACCAGCGCCAGTGTGCCTTTAAGCAGATTCACTTCAAGAACGGTAAGGCGGCGGCCAAGCGCGGCGAACCAGATCGACGCCAGCGCCCAAAGAAAAGCGGCGGTCAGGGCAGCCAGACCGCCGCCAAGTGGTGAAACAAGCAGTTCGAGGAGGGCTTCCATGATCAGGACGCAATCTTATCACACATCCGGGATTGGCGTGAAACATGCCTGTACCAGCCATTCTTCCGGGTAAGGTCATCCCCCAAATGGCAGAGGCAGGCACGTTTGAGGGTTTGTATACTCAAAATGGACATGAATATTGTTCGCTTAACCTTTCACCGGTATACTCACAAAAGGAGGTTGTTTATGTTTGGGGATGAATTCGCGAATGCCGTGGAACATGCTGCGGCTTATACCATATTGGTGGACGCTCGTAAACGCCTTCCCGCCAGCGGGGTGGCTTTTGCCGCGGACCTGGTGATAACCGCCGACCATGCCATTGAAGGTGAGGACAATATCCGCGTCGGGCTGGCGGATGGAAGCCTGCACGCTGCCACATTGGCGGGGCGTGATCCGTCCAGCGACCTGGCATTGCTTCGGTTGGAGAAGCCATTGCTGCAGCCTGCCCGGCGGGCGGAAAAGGAAGGACGGGTGGGGCAAATGGCGTTGACAGTCGCCCGCCCAGCGCTGGAAAGCGTGCAAGCTGGACTGGCATTGATCTCTGCGGTTGGCGGTCCGGTGCGTACCATGCGCGGCGGGTTGCTGCGCCAGTATTTCCGCCTGGACGGGACGGCTTACCCCGGTTTTTCGGGCGGTGCGCTGATTGACCTGAACGGCTCGGTGTTGGGTATCAATACTTCAGGGTTGGGCGGGGGCGTGTTTCTTGCCATTCCTGCCGCGGTTGCCTGGGAGACGGCTGCGCTATTGGCGCAGTATGGGCGCATCCGGCGCGGTTACCTGGGTGTGCGCAGTCAGCCGGTGGAAATCCCGCAAGGTCTGCGCAGCCTGTTGCCGCGTGAGCAAACCCATGCCTTGCTGCTGGTGGCGGTGGACGGCGACACCCCGGCTGGCGAGGCGGGCTTGATGGTTGGCGACCTGTTGACCGCCATCGACGGGCAGCCAGTGGCTGATTCGGACGATCTGGTCGCTGCACTCTCCGCCGAGCAAATTGGCGTACCAACCGCGGTGGAAATTTTGCGCGGCGGCAGCCGGTTGGAAATCAACGTTACGATAGGTGAACGCTGAGGCAGGCTAAAGTGGATGTGCCGCAGCCCGTATCGGATGCATACCGTGTGGCTCTGCTGACCCCAGCGGGCGCAATCCGTGCCGGGCTGCGCGTGCTTTTGCAAAGCGGCGAAAGAATTGAAATCGTGCGCGAAACCAACGATGTCCAAGACCTGGCGGGCGGACTGGAAATCGATGTGCTGGTGATCCATGTCGCCAGTCACCCGCCCGGTGATTGGCTGGCGAACATACCGGGGGTGGCAGTGCTGTTGCTGATTGCAGATTACGCGGATGGCGAACTACCGCTCCCGGCAGAGTTATGGAAACGACCGATAGGCGTGCTGCCGCTGGATGTTGAGGCGCAGACCTTGCATGCCGCGCTGGCAGCCCTGGCAGAGGGATTGTCGGTTGGGTTACCGGCATGGTTGAGCCGCGCCCCTGGCAGCCTGCGCACAAAGGATCTCACCGCGGAAGCGGAGCATGAGATGGATACGCTTACCCCGCGCGAGGGCGAGGTGCTCAATGCGCTGTCGCAGGGTTTGACCAACAAGCAGATCGCCCACAGCCTGGGGATCAGTGAACACACGGTCAAATATCACATCTCATCGATCTATTCCAAATTAGGGGTGATGAACCGCGCTGAGGCAGTACGGGTGGGTGTGCGGCGCGGCTGGATTGTGATATAAACCATCCGCTTAATGACTATGGAAATGACTTTCGTTGCCGGTTTCAGGTCCGAGAAAACGCCGCCATTTTCCCAGCCGGTCAGCATGAACGGCTGCCAGGCACGCCAGCCCGGTGGTGATAGGTACCGAGGCGAATAGCCCAATCGAGCCAACCAGGGTGCGGACAACCTCTTCAGCGATGAAATTGATGTTGAGCAACAGGGCGGGGTTTTGATCGTTTAACGAAAACATCAACAGCATGGGCAGAGAAGCGCCGGCATAGGCTAACACCAGCGTGTTCACGGTGGCAGCGACATGATCGCGCCCGATGTTCATTGCCCGGCGGTAGAGAAAGCCCAGGCTGAGGCTGGGATTGGCCCCGTGCAGTTCGAATACGGCAGACGACTGGCTGATGACCAGGTCGTCGAGTACGCCCAGTGCACCAATGATGATCCCGCCAAGCAGCAGTCCGCGCAGGTCGAGCGGCGTGGTGGTCATCTGCACCAGGAACATGGCGTTTTCGTCGCCAAAGCCATTCAATCGGGTGAAGTTGATGAAGGACCACGCTAGGCTTCCGGTCAGCACCAGCGCAATCAGCATGCCCACCACAGCGGCGTGAGTTTTCAGCGTCCAGCCATAAACCAGGTATAGCGATACGGATAGGAACATGAACGAACCCACGATGCTGACCAGCACCGGATTCTTGCCTGCCAGAATTTGAGGAATGATGAAAGAAACGATCACCACCAGGCTGAGCCCGATGCCGAGCAGCCCGCGCAGCCCCTTCCAACCACCGATCACCACGCTGATGATCACGAAGACCAGGAAGAGCTGAAGAATGCTGCCGGTGCGGATGAAGTCGGTAAAAAAAGCCACCAGAGTTCCATCCGGGCGCTGCCCAATGGAAACAAGCACCTGATCGCCAAGGCGTACATCGGCTTCGGCGGCGCGCACCTGCTGTAAGCCATACTCGATTTCGATGATCTGCCCGGTGTAGTCCCCTTCCATCACACGGGCATTGAACACCTGGTAGCGCTGACGGCGCTCGCCGAGCGTGATCTGTCCTTCCTCAATGATTTCGACCACTTCGGCGCGTACCGTGCTGGTATCGTATCCAATCTGCCCGGCAGGGCGTTCGGTGCTGAGCAGGTTGGCAAGCTGCGGCGCCGCCCAGACGATCAGCGCGATTCCAGCTGCCAGCACCAGCAGAACAGAGAGGAAGATGACAAGATTTTTTCGATTTGGCGTGTCCATACATAACCTTTTTTATGATCAGGTCAGGGGATTATAGCATAGCATCCGTGTCAGTCCTTTTCACCGTACAAATGGATGATTCGGGTACAATTAAGCTATGAACGAATCGCTTATTCGCGCCTCCATTGCCCATTTACCCATTCCGGCGCTACACTACATGGACGAAACCGGCTCAACCAATGATGACGCGTTGCAGTGGGCTGCGCATGGCGCGCCGCATCTTGCCATGGTTGCCGCCGACCGCCAGTCAGCCGGGCGCGGGCGGCTGGGGCGCACCTGGCAGACGCTACCCGGCGCAGCACTGGCATTCAGTCTGGTGCTGCGTCCGGCTCAACCGGCACGCGATTACTTACCGCTCTACTCACCGCTGGGCGCGCTGGCGGTCAGCCTGGCACTGGAAAGCGGCTGGCATCTTGCGCCACAAATCAAGTGGCCCAACGATGTTTTGCTCGACGGGCGCAAAGTGTGCGGGGTGTTGGCGGAAGCAGCCTGGCAAGGCGACCACTTGGAAGCGGTGGTGTTGGGGATCGGCATCAATGTTGCACCCTCTGCCGTGCCACCTGAATCGCTGTTGATTTTTCCTGCCACCTGTGTGGAGGCACACAGTGGCAGCCCGATCGACCGCTGGCAGCTGCTGGCACGGGTGTTGGAACAACTCCTCGCCTGGGTAAATCAAGTCGGCAGCCCGCTTTTCTTGCAAGCCTGGCAGCAGCGTCTGGCGTACATTGGGCAGCCCATCCGCCTCGAGAATACCAACGGAGAAACGGTGAGTGGCAGGCTGAAGGGCGTCAGCGAACAGGGTCACTTGCGGGTGTTGTTGGCAGATGGCGGCGAAGCCCAATTCTCCGCCGGCGATGTCCGCCTGCGTCCGGAAAATGAATTCTCCCATCCATCAGGAGGTGGTTGATGTTAGATGATTTGCGCAATTCCGCGTTCTCGGAAATGCCGGAGGATGAAGAACAAACCCCGCTGCTCGAACAGATCCAGCCTACCCGCACGCTGCGGACGCGGCAAACCATGCTGGGCATGACCGCTCCCCAACGCCTGGTTATCGCCATCCTGCTGCTGATGATGACCTGCGTTTTGGGGGTTTTATGCCTGGTAGCGACTGGCAGAGTGTGGGTATGACCCACCAGATCAGGTTAGCTGCCGTTTCCTTCGTTTTTCTCCGCTTCGGCGCGCTGCAGTTCCGCTGCTGATATGCGCGCCAGGGTTGCCACGCTGTCACTTTCTGCCAGGTCCATCAGGCGCACGCCGCGGGTCGCGCGTCCAGTGCGGCTGATGTCACTGACTTTCATACGGATGATCAACCCGTTCGAAGATACCAGGGTAATTTCATCATTCTCTTCCACCACCCGCGCGGTCGAAACCAGTCCAATGCGGCTTAAGCTCTTCTGATCAATGCTCATGACTCCACCGGTATTGCGTGATTTGACCGGGTAATCGCTCAACGGGGTGCGCTTGCCAAAGCCGCGTTCGGTGACCACCAGCAGATCGGCATTCGGCTGAACCACTTCCATTGAGGTCAGCCGGTCGCCGCGGCTCAAACGGATACCACTAACCCCGGCTGCCTGGCGTCCCATTGCGCGAATTTCAGCCTCGTTGAAACGCAGTGCCTGCCCGTGGGCTGTCACCAGGATGATGTCATCTCCGCCGCGGGTGATACGCGCCCAGCCCAGTTGGTCGTCTTTTTCCAGGCTGATGGCAATCAAGCCGGAGGGGCGCACACTGGAAAACTCAGCCAGCGCAACCCGCTTAACCCGTCCGTTGACGGTTGCCATGGTGCAATAGCCACCGGACTCGAAGTCCGGCACTGCGACGGCGGCGGTAATTTTCTCATCTGCATCGAGCGAAAGGATGTTGACCACCGCAATGCCGCGATCGGTGCGTCCGGCATCGGGCAGCTGGTACACCTTCTCGGAGTACACCTTGCCTTTGTCGGAAAAGAACAGGACGGTGTGCAGCGTGCGGGCGGGGATGATAATCAGCGTCTCATCTTCTTCCTTGAGGTTATGTCCGGTCACTCCGCGCCCGCCGCGGGATTGGGTGCGGAATGCGCGCGCGGCAACCCGTTTGATGTAGCCTTGCATGCTAATCATGATCAGTACGGCTTCATCCGCCACCAAATCTTCTTCGCTCAGGTTTTCGCTGGCTTCGGCATGGATGTGAGTGCGGCGCGGATCGGCATATTTCTGGCTGACCTGTTCCAGGTCTTCCTTGATTACATCCAGAATCTTGTTCGGCGAGGCAAGCAAGTCTTCCAGATAGGCAATCCGTTCCAGCAATGTGCGGTGTTCCTCTTCAATTTTTTGCCGTTCCAGTGCCGCCAGCCGGCGCAGCTGCATATCCAGAATGGCTTGCGCCTGGATTTCGGTCAGATTAAAGCGGGTGATTAGCCGCTCGCGGGCGGTGTCGGCATCCGGCGACTGGCGGATGGTCTGGATGACCTCATCCAGGTTCGCCAGTGCCACCAACAAGCCTTCCAAAATATGCGCCCGCTGGCGTGCCTTGTCTAGTTCGTACTGCGAGCGGCGGGTGATGACCTCGATGCGGTGTTCGACATATAGTTGCAGCGCGCGTTTGAGCGTCAATAGACGCGGCTCGTTGTCCACCAATGCCAGCAGGTGGGCGCCAAAGGTGGTTTGCAAGGGTGTGTACTTGTACAGCTGGTTGAGCACTTTGCGCGGCTGTGCTCCGCGGCGCAGTTCGATTACGATGCTCATCCCGCGCCGGTCAGATTCATCGCGCAAATCGGAGACCATGTCCAGTCGTCCTTCGCGGGCAAGATCGGCAATGCGCTCGATCAGGCTGGTCTTGTTAACCTGAAAGGGAATTTCGGTAATGATGATCTGGTGACGGCCTCCGCGCATTTCTTCGATGTGCGCCTGACCGCGCACGGTCAGCCGACCGCGCCCAGTGGTGTACATTTGACGGATGGCTTCCTGCCCGACGATCAACCCGCCGGTGGGGAAATCGGGACCGGGCATGAAGCGCATCAGATCCTCGATACTGACCTCTTCCAGTGCATCGTAGTGATCGATCAGGTAGATCAACGCAGCGGCTAACTCACCCAGATTGTGCGGGGGAATATTGGTTGCCATGCCGACGGCGATGCCCGCCGAGCCGTTCAGGAGCAGGTTGGGCAATCGCGCGGGCAGCACAACCGGTTCCTGTAGCGACCCATCGAAATTGTCGCTGAAATCGACGGTGTCCTTGTCGATATCCGCCAGCATTTCTTCCGCCATGGCGTTCAAGCGTGCTTCGGTGTAGCGCATGGCTGCCGGGGCGTCGCCATCAATGGAACCAAAATTACCCTGTCCATCCACCAGCGGGTAGCGCATTGAAAAGTTCTGCGCCATGCGCGCCATGGCGTCGTACACTGCCATGTCGCCGTGTGGGTGGTACTTGCCCAGCACCTCACCGACGATACGGGCGGACTTTTTATACGCGCTGTTGGCGCGGATGCCCAGTTCCTGCATGGCAAACAGAATGCGCCGGTGCACCGGTTTCAACCCGTCACGCGCATCCGGAAGAGCGCGGGCAACGATCACGCTCATGGCGTAATCCAGGTACGCCGAGCGCATTTGTTCGTCAATATCAACCGGTTGTATTGTTCCGATATCCATAATCCGTTCCTAACCCGTAACGTGATAATAACCCCTCCATTATACCGCATGGCAGCCGGGTGTTTCGGCACGCATTTTTCCCGCGGACTTATGACGATTTTCCCGATAAATGGTGATTAATTTTATTTGGATGATTAATTTTTAATGAGAATGTCGTTTATAATCAGGATGTCTATGAAGTTCCTTTCTCGATTCGTCGCAGCAATACTGGTCATGTTCCTGGCGGCTTGCGCCGGCAGCGAAACTGCTGCAACCCCACCGCCTTCCACCTATATCCAGAATAAGGGCTCCGATACCATTGTCAATCTGGCGCTTGCCTGGGCGGAGGAGTACCAGGCGCTTCATCCGGAGGTGCGCATCTCGGTTACCGGCGGTGGCAGCGGCACCGGTATCACCGCGCTGATCAGCGGCACAGTGGATATTGCCAATGCCTCCCGGCGGATCAAAGATGAAGAAATTAAAGCCGCGCTTGCCAATGGCATCCAACCGGTCGAACACATCATTGCCCGCGATGCCATTGCCATCATTGTCCACCCGGATAACCCGGTGCAGCAGCTGACCATTGAGCAGCTCTCGCAAATCTACCAGGGGCAGATCAATAACTGGCGCGAGTTGGGCGGCGAAGACCGCCCGATTGTGCGTCTTTCGCGCGAGACCAATTCCGGCACGCACGTTTATTTTCTTGAGGAAGTCATCCGCCAGGGTAACGCGAAGAATACAGCCATTTTTTCGGCGGATACGCTGCTGCTGCCTTCCTCGGAGGGCATCATTGCGGAGGTTAGCGATAATCCCAATGCCGTCGGTTACGACGGGCTGGGTTATGTCACCGATCATGTCAAGGTGGTGGCAATTGGAGTCCAGCCAGAGGGTCCCTTTGTCATGCCGTCCATCCAAACGGTCAACAACGGCGCATACCCGATCTCGCGTGACCTGTACGCCTACAGTCGTGACAATGCGGCGCCGCTGGTGGAGGATTATCTTAGCTGGATGCTTACTCCGGAAGCGCAACAGATCGTCAGCCGCCTTGGCTTTGTGCCGGTAGTCAACTTGAGTGCGGGGAACTGACATGCTCAATACACCGCGCCAGCAACTCTCAGAAACGCTCATCACTGCGCTGATCCGCCTGTCGGGGTATTCCAGTATCCTGTTCGTTGCCCTGATCCTGATCTTTTTGTTGCGCGAAGGCTTGCCCGCACTGAATGATGTGCCGCTGGGTGATCTGTTCGGCAGCCGCTGGTACCCGATCGAAAAATATTTTGGCGTACTGCCGCTGATAACCGGCTCGATCCTGGTCACCGCCGGTGCGATCCTAATCGCCATTCCGTTTGGCATTGGCACGGCGGTGTTCCTTTCGGAATTTGCACCAATGTGGCTGAAGAACTTGCTCAAGCCGATTATCGAGATCCTTGCCGGGCTGCCTTCGGTGGTGCTCGGCTTTCTCGGCATCCAGATCGTTGCCCCCTTCTTCCGCCGTTTCCTCGACCTGCCTACCGGATTGACCGCCTTCACTGGTGCGGTGCTGCTGGCGTTGATTTCCATTCCCACCATCGTCTCGATTGCCGAAGATGCGCTTAATACCGTCCCGCCGTCCTACCGCCAGGGCGCGTTGGCATTGGGTGCCACCGGGTGGCAAACCGTGTGGGGGGTGACCGTCCCGGCTGCCCGTTCCGGCTTGCTCACCGCGGTGATGCTGGGTATCGGGCGCTCGATTGGTGAGACCATGGCGGTGATGATGGTCACCGGCAATGCTCCAATTCTACCTGCTGGGTTGAACGCCTTATTCCTGCCTGCCCGTACCATGACCGCCACCATTGCCTCGGAAATGGGTGAGGTGGCAACCGGTTCGCCCCATTATCATGTTCTCTTCTTCATCGGCATTGTTCTGTTCGTTATCTCATTGATTGTCAATGTGGTTGCCTCATCTCTTACCCTGCGCAGCCGCAAGCGCGCAGAACGCCTGTTATCATGAGTCATTAAGCCATGGATTCGGTTGAGTACACCCGCCAAACCCGACGAACCGAGTTTTTCGGCATAAATTTGCTGCGCCTGATTACCCTGATCACCGCTTTGCCGGTCATTGGGGTGATCGTTTTCATCCTGGTGCGCGGCGCGCCTGCCATTTCGCTGGAATTTCTCACCCAGATGCCGCGCGACGGAATGCGTGCCGGCGGAATCTTCCCCGCCATCATTGGCACGTTTTACCTGACGCTCGGCACAGCCATTTTTTCCGTCCCGCTAGGGGTTGCGGCAGGCATTTACATTGCTGAGTATGCCCCCGATAACCGCCTGACGCGCCTGATCCGTATTGCCATCATCAACCTGGCGGGCATTCCCTCAGTTGTGTATGGATTATTCGGGCTGGGATTGTTCGTCCTCTTCCTGCGCCTGGGCACCAGCATTCTGGCGGCATCGCTGACCCTGTCGATCATGACTCTGCCGGTCATCATCAGCACCACCGAGGAAGCCCTGCGCGCGGTACCGAACGCATTCCGCGTTGTCAGCACCTCGCTGGGCGGCACTCGCTGGCAGACCACCTGGCGCATCACCCTGCCGCAAGCCATGCCCGGTGTGATCACCGGCATCATCCTTGGTCTGGAGCGTGCCGCGGGCGAGACCGCGCCGATTCTGTTCACCGGGGCGGCTTTCTTCCTGCCGCGTCTGCCGGGCTCTCCGCTGGATGCCACCATGGCGCTGCCTTATCACATCTTCGTCATTTCCACCTCGGTGCCGGGCATGCCGCTGCAGATCCAGTACGGCACTGTGCTGGTGCTGTTGTTCTTCGTGCTGGGGATGAACCTGATTGCCACCCTGATTCGCAACCGGGCGCGGGCACGCCGGCAATGGTGAGCGACAATGGACGATAATAAAATCGTTGTCGAAGACCTGACCCTGGTGTATTCGGATGGTGTGGAAAGCCTGACCCACATCAACGTCAATGTGATTGCCAACGCGGTCAATGTATTCTTTGGTCCCGCCGGGGGCGGCAAATCGTCGTTGCTGCGGGCGTTTAACCGGTTGAACGATCTGGCGGATGTGCGTCATCTTTCCGGGCGAGTGCTCTTCAACGGACGAGATATTCTCGACCCGCAGACCGACGTGATCGAGCTGCGCCGAAAAATTGGCATGGTCTTTTCCCGCCCGGTGCCGCTGCCGCTGACCATTTGGGAGAACGTGGCGTACGGCTTGTTGCTAACGGGCGAAAAGCGCAAGCCGGTGCTGAATGACGCGGTGGAAAAAGCCCTGCGCCTGGCTGCATTGTGGGATGAAGTTCATGACCGGCTGCATGACCCCGCCACCGCCATCTCTGGCGGGCAGCAGCAGCGCCTGTGCCTGGCGCGTGTTCTGGCGCTGGAGCCGGAAGTGATTTTGCTCGACGAGCCTACCTCCGCGCTCGACCCGGTCTCGACCGCCAAGATCGAATATTCGTTGGTCGAGCTGCGCGAGCAATACACCATCGTATTGGTGCCGCACAACGTCCAGCAGGCAGCGCGGGTGGCGGATTATGCCGCCTTCTTCCTGCAGGGTCGGCTGGTGGAATATGGTGCGGGGAAACAGTTGTTCGTCTCGCCGCGGGTCAAAGAAACCGAGGATTACGTCACCGGTCGGTTTGGTTGATTCGGTAAAATCTTGCCAGTCGAGCGAAATCCTGCTATAATTTGGGTCACTCAGGGCGCGTAGCTCAGTTGGTCAGAGCGCACGGTTCACATCCGTGAGGTTCGGGGGTTCGAGCCCCTCCGCGCCCACTGCATCGCAATTTTCACCGTTGCCGTAAATACCGAGCCTGGCCGGCCGTGCGCGTGACCGGAAGGTGAGCAGATCAGACGCTGGCACGTCTGATCTGCGTTTTTATTTTCCTATCATTAACATCAACTTCCGCATCGTGCTGATGTCCATCTCCTCTGGTAAGTCCTCAAGCTGGATGGTTGACAAAGTAACCGTTACTTTGCTGTCCAGCAACTGCTTCATCTCTTCAGTAAATGACTTCACATTTTCCTGAGGAATGATGATGTCACCGTTCTCTCCCGCCCTGCCGTACTTTTCCAGCATTGACTTTCGCTGGCTCTCGAATGCTTCGAAGTGGGGTCGCAGGATATTGGCGTTTGACACAATATAAAACGCAACGTTGCGCTTAAACTTCTGATTGTCTGTTAAATCGAGAGTCATAAATTCTACAATCTCTTTGATGGTCAGGTCTTTCTGCATTTCACAACCTTTCTGACAGAATTTGCCGGATGGCTTTCAGTTCATCCAGTATTTGTTTCAGCGTGTCCGCTTCTGGCGCGGGTGTCGGCTCTGGTTTGGGAGCAGGCTCTTGCGGTTTCAGGCGTGGCTTGATTTCTGTAAGGAAATCTTCCTTATCACCGAGATAGTACTCAACGCCGATGTCAGTTGCAGCGCCATCAATAACTACATCCTGACTGCCCAAGTCCCAATAAGACAGTGATTTTTTGCGGTGATTTGTCCAGCCGAAAATTGCCGGTTGTGTGGCATTTACTTTGTACTTATTGAGCAAATCATGAATGTTTGTTGCGGTTGTGGATAGTCTTATCCATTTCGGAGCGTGGATATACAATTCCGGTCTTGACCCGATTGTAACTTCAAGGCTCGGATGGTCATTCACGAAATCCGCCCGTGAGTACACACCGAGTTTGAATGGCAACAAGATGCCTGCCCGTTGCAATCCTTCAATGCGGTCAACCACATCCCGTAAAGCAAAGCCGAGCCAAGCATCTGTAACTTGCCCAGAGCCAGTAATGGTGGACATTTCGTACAAGCCAATGCTCATAAATGAGATTGCCTTGTACCGCAACAGGCTAACCAGTTGCGAAATAATCGGGTGCTTGTCGTTGGGCATCCGGTCAACATCCTGCATGGTGATATTGTTGTGCAGCCAGTATCCTGCCCAGAAATCCAGCGATAAACCGATAATCAACCCGGCATCGTAGATGCGCTGTATCATCTCAGCAAGCACGCGGTTGTCGATGAAACGCAATTCCCGGTTGACAGGCGAGCCGATGCGAATATCGACGTAATCAAATTTTCCAGTTAACGTGGAAAAATCTACGTCTTTGTGGCGTTCATCGACTCCGATTCCAACAGCCCATTTTTCGTACATAAGTATCTCCTTTCTATGCAATTCTCGACCAAGATAGAACCAGTGTATAACTTCCGGTCAATACATCTAGTGCGCCGCCACTATCCTGGTATGCACCCAATTCGACGTAATCTCCAACCGACAATTTACGGTATGTGCTAAATACTAGATGTACCGGATTAGTGCTCATAGCCGGATGGGATTGCAAGGCAATCTCGGTCGAGCCGTTGAGATAGACGCGCCCAATGCGCCGTCCGGTTGCGTTGCCCGCAAAGCTCAAATGCCCGACAATCAAGTACAATCCATCTGCACGACAGGTTAATCGAGTAGGCGACCCACTTGACCATTGGGCAGATACACCAGATGGACGATCATCCCAAGCAGCCGACGAAAATGAAATCGCCGTCCAGGAAGCCGTGGATATAGATTGGTTTGTTGATCGTATTGCACGGCAGGTAGTAGCGGTTGAACCAGTAATAAAGCCCCCATATAAAGTAACATTACCACCCACTCTTAATTCGGAGCTGGACATACCAGTTGTACTTGTGTTATATCCAACTGCGAGTCCAGTATTAATTAGAGACCTAGATGAGGTTGCGTCTATTTGGAATCTTGTACCACCATCTAGGTCTAACCTAAATATCGACGAGTATCCATCATTGAACATAAAA
>DAOUMN010000058.1:0-51332 GCA_034411135.1 Bellilinea sp. | reverse complement strand
GGGTTGGTTTGCTGCTGGCAGTCGTCGTTCTGGCGTTGTCGATCCTGGTGACCTTGTTCTCCGCTGCCTACCTGGAAAAGGAAGAACATCAGGAAAAATATTATGCCTTGTTGGTCGCAATGAGTGCAACCATGATCGGTTTGGGCTGCGCGACCGACCTGTTCAATCTGTGGGTGTGGTTCGAAGGTATGGCGATCAGCTCCTATATGTTGGTCGCATTTCACCGCCACCAGCCAGGTGCCCTGGAAGCCGGGGTTAAGTATTTGGTGCAGTCCGCGGTGGGCTCGGCGTTTGTATTGATCGGCATTGCACTCGTGTTTGCCCAGACCGGTAGTCTGACGCTGGCGGAAATCCGCACCAACGCGCCATTCACATCGGTGATGCTGGCAGCGGGCGTGTTGTTCCTGGTTGGCTTTGGGATCAAAGCTGCGCTAGTGCCGCTGCATACCTGGCTGCCGGATGCGCATTCACAGGCACCCAGTGGAATCAGTGCGATGCTCTCCGGTGTGGTCATCGAGGCGGGGCTGATTGCGTTGTTAAAGGCAACTGGCGCACTGTTCGCAGTCAGCAGCCAATGGGGGGTATTCTTGTTGGGATTTGGTGCGCTCAACATGCTGTTGGGTAACCTGATGGCGCTGCGCCAGACGCAGGTCAAGCGCATGCTGGCTTATTCCAGCCTGAGCCACATGGGATACATGCTGTTGGGGCTGGGTGTGGCGTTCGCTTACGGCTCAACCAACGCCGCGGCAGGCAGTTTCTTTCATGTTATCACCCATGGCTTAATGAAGGGACTGGCGTTTTTGGCAGCCGGAGCGCTGCTCTACGGGTTGTACATTGCGCGGGGAAGCCACCATACTTTGATGGTCGCCGACCTGGATGGGGCTGCCCAGCGCTACCCGCTGGCTGCCTTCACGCTCAGCCTGGCGCTGCTCGCGTTGGGCGGCATGCCGCCGCTGGCGGGCTTTATGTCCAAGTGGCAGATTTTTGTTGGTGGTTTCGAAACCCAACAAACTGTCGCAATTCTACTGGTCGTCTTCGCGGCATTGAATAGTGTGCTCTCGCTGGGATATTATGCACCATTGGTGAACCGAATGTACCGCCGCCAGCCTTCGGCGGTGGTCAGCGCGGGTTTGCCAATTTCGCCATGGATGAGCGCCGCGCTGGTCATTCTGGCGCTGGCAGTGGTGGTATTTGGCTTTATGCCATCGCTGGCGGGCTGGCTAACCGGTCCGGCGGCGCAAAGCTTGCTGGCAGCCCTGGGCGGTTAAGGAGGTTATAAGTTATGGAGATCATTCTCACTCCCCCTCTGGCTTTTCTCATCTACGTACCATTGGTGCTGATCATCGTCGGCTTGGGAAAAGTTCTCGCAGGTCCTGAAAGCCCTTCGCCGCACAAGGAGAGTGTCTATGCCAGCGGCGAGGAAGGACCGGTATCCTCGGCGGCTCCGGGTTACCGCCCGTTTTTCCTGATCGCCTTCTTTTTTGCCATTTTGCACCTTGGGATGTTGGTTTTAGGCACTGGTGAATTCAGCGCCAGTATTTTGCCCTTTTTATTGGGTATGATTTTAGCGCTGGTGACATTATTATTGGGATGATAGACAGGTTGAAGTTGTGGAGAGGAGGAAAATAATGAGTGTTGAGGCGAGCAGTCTGTGGCAGCAGGCGTTGGATAAGGTTCGTACCTGGGCGCGGGTTAATTCTCCCTGGGCGATCCATTTCAACAGCGGCTCGTGCAATGGTTGTGATATTGAAATCCTGGCTACCCTGACCCCACGATACGACGTCGAACGGCTGGGGATTAAACTACAAGGTTCACCGCGCCATGCAGATGTGTTGATTTGCACCGGTCCGGTTTCACTGCAAGCTAAGGATCGCTTGCTGCGCATCTACTGGCAAATGCCGGAACCCAAGTTCGTCATTGCGGTGGGTTCCTGTGGGCTTTCCGGTGGTGTGTTTCATGGTTGTTACAATATCGTCCATGGCATCGACGAGGTTTTACCGGTGGACGTGTTCGTGCCCGGTTGTCCGCCCCGCCCGGAAGGCATCATTTACGGCGTGGCGGTTTTGCTGGAAGCCCTGAAGAGCGGCAAGCGGCCCGAACATACCATGACGGTTGAAGTACCTACCGACCTGGCGCGTTCGATCGAGGAGGTGCAGGCATGAGTGATATGGAAGCCATTTTGCAGACGGGCGAGGGGTTGCTCCAGCCATGGGCGCTGTCATTTTCCCGCCCGGAGGCTAATCGGGTAGATGTGAGTCTGCGCCGTGAAGACCTGCTGGCGGCAATCGAGGCGCTGCTCGAAGCCCGCTGGGGTTTTCTGTCCACCATCACCGGTATCGACCGACCAGCACCAGCGCCAGCTGAGGGTCAGCCGGAAGATGAAGGCGCATTTGAGGTGTTATACAGTTTTTGCGCTGGGGCGGGCGTGCTCAGCCTGCGGGTGCGGGTTGCCTATTCCGACGCCTGGCTGCCCACTATTTGTAACCTGATTCCTTCCGCGACGCTGGGCGAGCGCGAGCTGATGGAAATGTTTGGAATTATCGTCCGGGATACCCCGGATACCAGCCGCCTGATCTTGGCGGATAGCTGGCCCGAAGGGGTTTACCCCCTGCGAAAGTCGTTCGTGCCCAATCCTGCTCCGGCAAGCGAATCCGAAGGAGGTTGAGATGCCCGCTACTGAGAATGAAAACCGTTTTATTGTGCCGATTGGACCGCAGCATCCTGCCTTGAAGGAGCCTGGTCATTTTGAGTTTACCGTGGATGGGGAAATTGTCACCGGGGCAAGCGTGCGGCTTGGTTATGTTCACCGCGGGATCGAAAAAGGCGCCGAGGAACGCACCTGGACGCAAAACCTGTACCTGATGGAACGCATTTGCGGGATTTGTTCGCATATTCACGCGACTGCTTTCGTCCAGGGGGTGGAGAAATTGGCGGGAGTGGAAGCGCCGCCGCGCGCCCGCGCCATCCGCCAAATTTTCTGTGAGTTGGAGCGAATTCACAGTCACATGCTCTGGCTGGGCGTGGCAGCCCACGAAGGCGGTTTTGATGCCATGTTCATGTATTCATGGCGCGACCGGGAAATTGTGATGGACATGCTGGAAATGCTTTCCGGCAACCGGGTGCACTACTCCGCCAATCTTCTCGGCGGGGTCAAGTACGATATCAGCGCCGAAATGATCGTCAAAATGCAGGAAGGGCTGAAGTACCTGGAAGAGCGTCTGCATCACTACCTTGATGTGGTTAATGGCGATGAGACCTTTATTGGGCGGACACGCGGCATTGGCACGATGACCCGCGAACAGGCACAACGGCTGGGCGCGGTGGGACCAACTGCGCGGGCGTCTAATTACGCCTACGATGTGCGTGTCGATGCGCCGTACGCGGCTTATGCTGAATTCCCGGTCAAGATGATCCTGGCGGAGGAAGGCGACCTGCACGCCCGCTTTGTAGTGCGCATTCTCGAAACCGTGGAGAGTATTCGTGTCCTGCGCGAGATCTTTGCTGCCATGCCGGAAAGTGAGCTGGTAGCACGCGTCCCGCGCCGCATCCCTGCCGGGGAAACCATCAGCCGGGTGGAAGCACCACGTGGTGAACTGTTCTATTTTATTGCCAGCAATGGCAGCGATAAGCCGGAGCGGGTCAAGGTGCGTACGCCCAGCCTGTGCAACTGGGGTACCGTGATCACCCTGGCGGTTGGGCATAAACTGGCGGACATGCCGATGATCCTGGCGGGAATCGATCCGTGCTTTTCCTGTAACGACCGTCTGGTGATGGTTAAACAGAACCAGCGCGACCCGCAGGTATGGTCGTGGGCAGAACTTCGAAACCATGGAATAGAGTACTACCGATGAATCTACCTCTGCATCCCCTGATCGTGCTGTTGTTGTTTCCCGGCGGGTTATTCCTGCTGGCTAGCGGGCTGGTGTTTCAGTGGGCAGACCGCAAACTGGTGGCGCGTTTTCAAAACCGGCTGGGACCACGCTTTTTGCAGCCCTTGGCGGACGTGTTGAAGTTGCTTGCCAAAGAGGAGATTTTTCCGAAAGGCGCACATCGTGGTTTGTTCATTGCCCTGCCGGTGATTGCACTGGCATCTGCACTGACCGCCGCGCTGTACGTGCCGCTGTTTGGCATCAACCCGTTTTTCTCCTTTCAGGGCGATCTGGTGGTGACGATTTATTTGCTCAGCGTGCTGACCATCTCGCTGGGACTGGCAGGGGCTAATTCCATCGACCGTTTTTCACTGGTCGGCGCAACCCGCACCCTGACCCAGTTGTTTTCCTATGAGGCGCCCTTCCTGCTGGCGCTGATTGGACCCGCTCTGGCTGCCCAAACCTGGCAGATCAGCAAGATCAATGCTTTCACCGCCGAGACGACCTGGATGATCGTTGCCCAGCCGATTGGCTTTGTCATCGCGCTGGTCGGCTTGATGGGAAAACTGGAATTGCCGCCTTTCGATGCACCCGAAGCGGAGACCGAAATCGTCGCCGGTGCGCTGACCGAGTACAGTGGGCGCGGCTTTGCCCTCTTCCGCCTGGGCAAGGATGTCGAGCTGGTCATTGGGCTGACCCTGGTAGCGGCGTTTTACCTGGGCGGTATTGCCAACCCGATCGAGTTCATTCTCAAAACTGGCGGGTTGCTGCTGGTGTTGGCGTTGCTGCAAACAGCTTTTGCCCGCCTGCGCATCGACCAGACGGTTGGCTTGTGGTGGCGCGTTGGTGCATTAATGGGACTGGTTCAACTGCTGGCAATCCTGGCAGGCATTTATATCCGTCAGAATTGGTTATGAGGGTGACACGATGAAGTTAGGCTCAATGATTGGGGATCTGATCAAGTCGCTGTTCAAGAAGCCGGTTACACAGCAGTATCCCTTCGAGCGCATGCCGGCTCCGGAGCGATTCCGTGGAAAATTGCACTGGGATCCGGAAAAATGCACCGGCTGCCAGTTATGTATTAAGGATTGCCCGGCAAACGCCATCGAGCTGATTGTGATTGACAAAGTCAACAAGCGCTTTGTGATGCGCTATCATCAAGACCGCTGTATTTACTGCGAACAGTGCGTGGTTTCGTGCCGTTTCAAGTGCCTGGATCTGAGCAACGAGGAGTGGGAACAGGCGGTCACCGATCGTAAACCGCTCGAAGTCCATTACGGACACGATGAAGACATCCAGTTCCTCATGGCGCGGGCAGCTGCGCCGTCTGCTGACACCCCCTGCGAGTGACGCGCCCGCCCATCCGGCACAAGGGCGCTTGCGGGTGGCGGTGATTGGGATTGGCAACGAGTTCAACGCTGACGATGCCGCCGGGGTATTGATTGTCCGCGCGCTGCAAAAAATCCATTCTGGGTGCTCCGACCGGTTGATCCTGGAAGGCGCCACAGCACCGGAGAACTTCACCGCGCCGCTGCGCCGCTTTCAGCCCGATTTGACCGTGCTGGTTGACTGTGCCGAAATGGGCAAACCACCCGGCACCGTGGCACTACTCGCCTGGGATGCTTTGGATGGTTTGAGCGCCAGCACACATACCCTGCCGCCGACCGTGCTGGCAAAATTTTTACTTCAAGCAGTTGGTAGCCAAGTTGCGCTGCTGGGAATTCAACCCGCTGTGCTCGACTTCGATGCGCCGCTCAGCCCGCCGGTGCGTGCTGCCGTCCGCCGGGTCAGCCGGGATCTTGCCGAATTGCTCGAACTGCGCTCGTGATACAATTTGGTTATGGAGAGAACTGTACCCAGCACTGCATCCGAAGAGATTGACCTTTATCTGCGGACGATTTATTCCCTGCTGCGCACGTCCGCTGAAGTGCAAATTCGCTCGCTGGAAGAAGTTCACGCGGCAACCAATTCATCGCTTCACCCGGACGCGCGCAAGGTGTCGCCAGACACCTCCGCGTTCATATACAGCCTGCTGCGCCTGCCGGACTGCATGCCAGATGTGCGCTCAGTGCTGCTGGGGCAGAGTGCCAGCGTGTTTCACCAGCACGGTTACAACCAGGTGGAGAAATGGCACCCGGTTTCGGCGCGTGCCCGCCGTCGGCGCTGTTTTTTCGACGGCAAGGATACGCTGGCATGTTATATCGCCAGTCGCTCGGACATCGATGACATTATTCCGGTGCTGACGGCGTACCAGATCGAGTGGAACAAGCTGCACGATCTGCTGCAGCGTTGGCAAAAGCCGCTGACCGCCAAAATTATCGACCAGGATGCCCAGGCGTTTCTGCAGCTGGCTGAGGTGCTGGAAATTCCGCCTGAGGACCTGGAGCGGCTGCGCACCATCTGGGGTAAGGATTTTGCCGCCAACTTGCAGCGCATTGCCCATAAACGCTGCCGGATTGGCGTGCGCTTGTTAAGTGGCTCGCTGGCGGATTACCGCCGCGCAACACGCGCGTGGTGGGACAACATCGAGCGCTGCTGCGCCTACATCGGCAGCCGCCCGGTGTACTTTGTCTCCAGCAACACCCATTCACTGGTCAATTTGCTGACCGGTTTTGCCCTGCAGCGGCGGGATGAGTTGATGCGCTACCTGGAGCGCAAGGAAAACCGTGATCTGAAAGCGGAGTGGGAAGGTATCTGCAATGGACAGGTGCCCTCCAGCCAGGAAAACTTCCTTTACTATGTGCTCAAGAAATACCAGCAGACCCCCGAAGGGCGCGCCCTGGTGCATGCCCAGGCAGTGGATGAAGTCAACCTGGGCATTGTGCGCATCCCCAGCGAACACTATTTCGACGTCGAAGCGCAGATCATCGACCTGCGCCGCCTGGATGCCAGCCGGCTTGATCCGCGCCTGTGTGACGGGACAATGGAGTGGTTAACCCAGACCCATGCGGGGTTAAAGGACAGCGACGCGTTGATTCTGAACATCGATTACCCGCTGGGGGTGGCGGCGTACAATTTGCTGGTCAAGATCGCTGAGCATGTCCATCCCATCCTGGGGGTGTATATTATGGGTAAGGCAGCTACATTGAACGGACGCCTGGGGGACGTGATGATTCCCAACGTGGTGCAGGACGAACACTCCGAAAACACTTTCCTGTTTCAAAATGCTTTCAATGCTTCGCATGTTGCCCCGTATTTACTGTACGGCACCGTGCTGGATAACCAGAAAGCGGTCAGCGTGTATGGCACCTTCCTGCAAAACGCGCGCATCATGGACGTGGTTTACCGCGAAGGCTATACCGATATCGAGATGGAAGCCGGACCTTACCTCTCGGCGGTGTTCGAGATGTTCCGTCCTAAGCGCCATCCAATCAACGAGATCGTCAATCTCTACGATCTGCCCTTCGACCTGGGTATTTTGCATTACGCCTCGGATACGCCACTCAGCAAGGGCAAGAACCTGGGGGCGGGGACGCTGTCCTATTTTGGGATGGACTCGACCTACGCGGCGAGCGTTGCTATTTTAAGGCGCATCTTCCAACGCGAAGCGCTGCGCGCGGCGCAAAAAGCCAGCCGCTGACCGTGTTTATCCCGCCGCATGGCTGGATGTTTGGCTGCTGATCCATGACCCGGCGATGATCAAGCCCATGGCCAGCACGCCCAGGCTGGTCAGCTGCTGACCAGCAAACACCAGCAGGTTGAGCGTAGATAGCAAAGGCGTCAGGTACGCCAGCGCGCCAATCACACGCGGGTCACCGTGCTTGAGCGCTGCGTCCCAGGCGAAAAATGCCACTCCCATCGGACCAATGCCCATCCACACCAGCAGCAGCCATTCACTTCCCTGAATCAATGGGGGATTTCCTGGCTGGTGAAACAGGCTGAAGTGCACGACCAACGACAGTATGCCGGAAATGGCGCAAAACAGGCTGACCGTGCCGGTTGGGAAGCGTGGCAGTCGCTTGGTGAGCAGTGAATAGACTGCCCAGACCAGCGCTGCACCCAGTGCCAGCAAATAGCCTTGTAGGTACTGATTTTGCAGGCTTAATCGCCCGCCGCTGACGATCAAAAACGCGCCGCTCATGCCCAGCGCGGCGCCGAGGATGTGCCGGGCACTCAGGCGGTATCCGGGCAGGAACAGCGGCGAGAACAGGACAATCAACAGGGGCCACAGGTAGTTAATCAGGTTGACTTCCACTGCCGGGGCAAGCGCAAAGGCGCGGAAGTAGAAAAAATGATATCCAAAAATGCCACCTACGCCGACCAGCAGGATGAGCGGGGTGGCTTTCCATGCGTCGCGCAATGCCAGTACCGAGAGCCCGCTGATCGAAAGGGTTATGCCGAGCAACAGGAACGGCGGCAGGTGGCTAAGCAGCACACCGCCGATGGCAAGCGTGCTCCATAAGCCGACAGCGGTAAGTGCCAGCAGGGTGGGGGAGACGGATGCAGCCGGTTTCATCCGCCCTATTGTAAAGGAAGTTTTATCTATTCCTGAAAATAATCCAGGTCAATTCTTTTAATGATATATTTCGACTCTTCAGCAACGCCAACATTAAAGTCAATCATGTATTCTGCCAGTGTTTCTCCATCGATCAGGATAATTTTCTTCTCGATTTTATTCACATAGTCGTAAGCGCCTTCTGTAAACTTCGAAGTTGTAATAAAAACACCTTTTTTGGCTTTGACTCCATCCAAACTCCCAGCAAAAGCTTGAATTAATGGTCTTCCCACAGGTTGTTCCCATCGTTTCGCTTGAATAGCAATGATATCTAGCCCTAATTTATCTTCCTTAATAATTCCATCGATGCCATCATCACCACTCTTTCCAATAGCCTTGCCGGCATCTTTGAATGATCCACCGTAACCCATGGATACAAGTAGATCCACAACCAGTTTTTCAAAAAAAGCGGGCGAACAATTTTTGATCATTTCTAATAGTTCAGTTACCAAATTCTTGCGCAGAGACAGGTAACTGCGTTCAAGGAGTTCGTGTGGCGTTTCTGTTTCCGGGATACTTAATTTATGATCCTCACTACTTGTTTTTTCGCGTTTTTGAAACTCAATAAATTCTGGAAACGCCATTAAAGTTTTTTTATTAATGTCGGGTGGATTATCAGCCAGAACTTTTTCCCCTCGTTCGCTGATTTTGATTACGCCGCGATCAACTTGTTCAACCAAACCAGCTTTCTTAAGGTAGGTTTTTGCCCAATGAACGCGGTTGGAAAAAACTGCTTGCTTGCCGCTTTCCAGCAGGGTATTCTTCTCGGATTCGGTTAGTTCGAAATGCTCTGATAGAGAAGATATTAATTGATTGATCGTATAAGCTTTACCGGATGCAAGTGCCTTCAACAACGGAAGCATGATCGTCTGGTAATCTGGAATCGGCATATGATTTCCCCTGATTCATCGGCTGGCACGATCGAGGCAAACGTAAATATATTATATTGGCAATGGTCGCAGGGATGGCTGTTTTTGAGCCAGAGTCTCTATTTGTTACCCTAATTCTTATCAATTTTTTATAGAATCCAACCATCCGCCTGGTTTTATAAACCAATCCCAAGAAATTCCCACACAAGAATCCTGTACAATCATTCGTACTGATATTCGTTTATGCTCAATCAAGATCAATAAAAACAACCGGGTGTTCTTATGCCATTACCCCATGTTCCTCTTTCCACGTATCAGGAATATGAACCCGCAGAGATGCTGCGCCGGGCAGCGGAATTCAAGCAGGAACTGCAGCGCCGCCGCACCATCCGCATGTTTTCACCGCGACCGGTTCCCCATGAAGTGCTGGCGGAATGCCTGTTGGCAGCCGGGACGGCGCCCAACGGTGCTAATTTGCAGCCCTGGCACTTTGTGGTTGTGACCAACGTGGAGATCAAACGCCAAATTCGCGTCGAAGCCGAGCAGGAAGAGCGCGAGTTCTACACACGCCGCGCGCCCAAGGAATGGCTGGATGCGCTGGAACCATTTGGGGTTGACGATCATAAACCTTACCTTGAAATTGCACCGGCGCTGATCGTCATTTTTGGCTTGAAGTATGGCGTGCTTGCCGACGGGCGGCGGGTGAAAAATTACTATGTTGCCGAATCGGTTGGGATTGCCACGGGTTTCCTGATCGCAGCGCTGCACCACGCCGGGCTGGCAACCCTGACGCACACCCCCAGCCCGATGGGCTTCCTCAACAAAGTGCTCAACCGCCCGGAAAACGAGCGTCCCTTCTTGGTGCTGGTTACCGGTTACCCCGCTGAGGATGCGCTGGTGCCGCTGATTACCAAAAAATCCCTCGATCAAATCGCTACGTTTTTGGACTAATTTACCACGAGCGGCGCGGTAACTCCGCGCTTAATATATCCGGGGGACAAAATCCCGCCTTCCCCTCTGGTGGGGAAGGCGGGAAATCGTCTCGATCCATGGTTCCCCTGGTTTACAGTTTGCTCAACTGCTCGCGCAGCCGACTGGCGGTTTCCTCGTAGGTAGCCAGTTTCTGCCGTTCCTTGTCCACCACAGCGGCGGGTGCTTTTTCGGCAAACGGTGAAGCCAGCAGGTTTTTCAGCCGTTCGATATGGGATTCAACTTCCGCCAATTCGGTGTGCAGGCGGTCTTTCTCGGCAGCCACGTCCACCAGGTCAGCCAAGGGGAGATAAATTTCCACCCCCGAGACAATCAGCGCCACCTGTTCCTGGGGTTTTTGCGTCAGGCTTTCCGCCAGAGTGATCTGATCTGGCTGCAGGTACGCCAGCGCGGCAATGGCTTTGATTTGCTGCCGCAGGATGGCAATCCGCTCACCGGCGGCTATGTGCGCTGGGATGCGTTTGCCTGGGGTGACCTTCTTTTCGGTGCGCAAGTTGCGAATGGCGCGGATGATTTCCTGCACCAGGTTGAAATCGGCGATCTTTGCTTCTTCCCAACCCTCTACAGCCTGCGCCTGGGGCCAGCGGGCGATGATCAACGCTTCCTCCCAGCCGCCTTTGGGGGTAAAATGATCGCCTTTTTCCATTCCCGTCGCCTTCAAGCGCCGCCACAATTCCTCGGTGACGAACGGGGTAAATGGGTGCAGCAGGCGCAGACAGGCATCCAGCACCCGGCTTAGGGTTTGGGC
Organism: Bellilinea sp.; assembly: GCA_034411135.1. Classification (GTDB taxonomy): domain Bacteria; phylum Chloroflexota; class Anaerolineae; order Anaerolineales; family Anaerolineaceae; genus Bellilinea. Next base: position 40,361 of record DAOUMN010000058.1, on the reverse strand, counting down.
AGTATAAAACGCGCGGTCGCCGCCTTCCGCCAGTTGAAGCTTGGCAATTTCCAGATACCAGTCGGCAAATTCCGACCAGAAGAAGTCGTACACCTGTCGTCCGGCTTCGCCGTACTGGTGGTTACTGAACAGGCGGTCAACGTCGCGCAGCAACTGCTGCAGGCGCGCCCAGATCCATGAATCCGCCATTGTCCAGTCTGGTGGGTTGACAGGGGCGTTGGGCGACTGTTCCAGCGCGCCAAGCACGAAGCGGGCGGCATTCCACAATTTGTTGGCGAAATTACGGTTGGCTTCCACCTTCTTCAGGCTGAGATTCATGTCGTTGCCGGGCGTTGAACCGACCAGCAGGGTGAAGCGCAGCGCGTCGGTGCCCATCTCGTCCATCACTTCCAGCGGGTCGATCACGTTGCCCTTGGTCTTGCTCATCTTTTGCCCGACCTCGTCGCGGATCAGCCCGTGCAGATACACGGTGTGGAAAGGCGGCTTGCCAGTGAATTCCAGCCCGAACATGATCATCCGCGCCACCCAGAAGAAGAGGATGTCGTAACCGGTTTCCAGCACGCTGGTCGGGTAAAAGTACCCCAGGTCGGGAGTCTCGTCGGGCCAACCCAGGGTGGAGAAGGGCCACAAACCGGAGGAGAACCAGGTATCCAACACGTCTTCATCCTGGCGGATGCGCACGCTGGCGCAATGCTGGCAGCGATCGGGGTCGTGACGCGCGACGGTCAGTTTGCCGCAATCATCGCAATACCAGACTGGAATGCGGTGTCCCCACCACAACTGGCGGCTGATGCACCAGTCCTGGATGTTTTCCAGCCAGTTGTAGTACACCTTGGTGAACCGTTCGGGAACAATACGGATATCACCCTTGCGTACGGCTTCCAGGGCAGCCTGGGCAAGCGGCTGGATGGTCACGAACCATTGGGTGGAGATCATCGGTTCGACAATCTCACCACCGCGTTGAGAACGCGGGACATTCAGGGTGTACGCCTGCTCCTTGATCACTAAACCGGCAGCGCGCATGTCTTCCCACATTTGCTTGCGGCACTCAAAACGATCCAACCCGGTGTAAGGTCCGCCGTTTTCGTTGATGGTCGCATCCGGTGTGAGGATATTGATCATCTCCAGGTTGTGGCGCAGGGCGATCTGGTAGTCATTCGGGTCATGGGCTGGGGTGATCTTAAGCGCGCCGCTGCCAAACTCGCGGTCGACATACTCATCGGCAATGACCGGCACTGCCCGTTTGAGGATCGGCACCAAAACCTGCCGCCCGATGAAGGCGCGGTAGCGCTCATCCTCGGGATGGACAGCCACCGCCGTATCGCCCAGGATAGTTTCGGGGCGGGTGGTTGCAACGGGTATGTACTGCTGCGGGTCATCGGCAAGAATGTACTTGAAGTGGTACAGCATGCCAGGTTCTTCGCTGTATTCCACTTCCAGGTCGGAGACGGCAGTTTTCAAGCCTGGCGACCAGTTGATCATACGCGGGCCGCGGTAGATCAGGCCTTTTTCATACAGGCGTACAAAGGCTTCACGCACCGCACGGGAAAGCCCGTCGTCGAGAGTGAAACGCTCACGCGACCAGTCGCACGAAGCGCCCAGGCGGCGGATCTGGCGGGTGATGATGCCGCCGTACTTTTCGCGCCACTGCCAGGTGCGGCGCAGAAATTCCTCGCGCCCCAATTGCTCGCGGCTCAGCCCTTCTTTTGCCAGCGCTTTTTCCACCTGCAGCTGGGTGGCGATGCCGGCATGGTCGCTGCCGGGCACCCACAAGGTGGGCACGCCTTTCATGCGATGGTAGCGGATCATCAGGTCTTCCATTGCCACGAACATGGCATGACCCAGGTGCAGCTCACCGGTAACGTTGGGTGGAGGAATGGCGATGACGAATGGACGCCGCGCGGGATCATGATCGGGCTGGCGGGGATCGTTGCTGGGTTTGAAATACCCATTGCTTTCCCAGTCGGCGTAGATTTTTTCCTCGATGGACGCAAAATCGTAGGTTTTGGGTAATGGATTGTTGTGGCTCATGCTCGCTCCCAACGTGTGGATTGAAATAAAAAGCAGCCCGGTTTCGTGAGGACGAAAGGGCTGCTTCCGCGGTACCACCTCAATTCACCGCCGTTGCCGGCGATGCACTTTACCCTGAACCATCATTCAGGTGTTGCGCTAACGGGCAATCCCGCGCCGTTCTACTCTCCCATGAAGGATTTCTTCGGCGGATTCACAGGGCGACCTTCGGTCAGGGTCGAACTGGGGAGGCTTTCAGCCTGCGGCGCTCCGTTTCTGTCAGTGACCGGCAACCTACTCCTCCCGGCAATGCGGTATGAAGTTTGGTTTATTATAGCGGGTTCGGGCTTGAATGTCAAACAGTGCTTGGAGAGGATGGCTCTTTGCTTTACAATGGTTTGTTCCCCTCTCCTGATTCAATTGCATTGGAGACAAACATGTTGCAGGAGGTGTGCGGGGAAGCATTCAACCTGAGCCTCCCCGCATTCTCACAGGGGGTTTAAAGCAGGGTGTCGATCAAGGTTCGGCTAGGGCATGAAGTTCTGAAAATCAAAGTTTTGCCAGTCGAAACCACCCTGCGAGAACAGGAAGATGCCTGCCACGGCATTGACAATCGAAAGAATCAAACCAATTGACGAGAGCACCAGACCGGCAATTGCCAGCCCGCGGCTGGAGGATTTGAGCCCCAAGATACCGGTTATGATACCGGCAACCGAGAGTGGAAAACCACAAATTGGCAGACACCAGGCGATCAAATTGATAATACCGAGCACCAGCGATGCAACAGCAACGCCTTGCCGCCCGCCGCTGGGCGCGGGTGGGTACACAATTTCCGGTTGGGGAGTGTTTTCAAATGACATATCGCATCTCCTGTTGATTTATTCGAAATCGTGAGCGCTGAAAATGGCATCGATGCGCTCCAGTACGTCATTGCTCAATCGGTCGACCGCTTCAGCAGCTGCCAGGTTGTCATCCAGTTGTTCGAGGCGAGTTGCGCCGGTGATGACGCTGGACACCTCTTTGCGGCGCAGCACCCAGGCGATGGCCAGTTGAGCAGTGGTCAAGCCCATTTCTTGCGCCAGCCCGGTTAACTGACGCACGCTGGCAAGGCGCTCTGGGGTGATTCGTTCGCGGATCCAAGCCATGTCCTCGTGAGAGGCACGGCTTCCGGTTGGTATGCCGTCATTATATTTACCGGTCAAAATGCCAAAGTACAGCGGCGAGAAGGTAGTCAACCCCAACCCCAAATCGCGCGCCAGCGGCATGATCTGGTCTTCCACCCGCTTGCGGTGGAACAGGTTGTACTGCGGCTGTTCCATACTGGGCGGGTTCAAGCCAAACTCACGGCAGGCGCTGTATACCTGGGCAATCTGGTGGGCTTGCCATTCCGAAGTGCCCCAGTAGAGAATTTTGCCCTGGTGCACCAAATCATCCATAGTACGGGCGACTTCCTCGAAGGGCGTATCTGGATCGTAGCGGTGGCAGAAGTACAGGTCAACGTAATCGGTGCCCAGACGGCGCAGCGAGGCGTGGATCGATTCGGTGATGTGTTTGCGTGACAAGCCGCGTCCGTTGGGTCCCGGAAAGGTGGGCCAGAACACCTTGGTCGAGATGACCAGCGTTTCGCGCTGAAGCGATTGAATGGCTTCGCCCATTACCAGTTCCGCCTGTCCGTTGGCGTACACGTCAGCGTTGTCAAAGAAGTTGATGCCCTGTTCATAGGCGGCGTGTACCAGATCGATGGCGGTTTGTTTTTCGATCTGGTTGCCAAAGGTCAGCCAGGCGCCCAATGATATTTCACTGACTTTCAACCCGGTGCGTCCTAATCTTCTATAATGCATTTCACTCTCCTGAGGGATTGATCTCAGCCGCTAGATTGGCGGCTGGTTTTTGATGGTTACTCCATATCGTGTATCTTACCTGTGTCGAGTGCCTTGGGTTCATCACCAATACCAAGTGGCTTCCATTTCTCCTGGTTGGCGCGCAGCCGATGCAACCCGCCGCCGCGATTGTGCAACTGGTCAAAGCCTTCCGGTTTGATGAACATTTCTTCCCCGTCGAGCAAGCCGGTGATGCCAGTCTGACCGGGTTCCATGCGCTTGTTCTGGCAGTACGGGCAGGTTTTCGGGTCGTGCGGCTGGTAGTCAACCGGTTCTTCGTAGGTGGTGATGTAGCCCTCGTAATTGCGCAGGATGATTTTATGGTCAGATATACTGATCAGGTAATTGGGCATGACCGGTATTTTCCCACCCCCACCGGGAGCGTCGACGACGTAGGTCGGCACAGCGTAGCCGGAAGTATGACCGCGCAGTCCTTCGATAATCTCGACCCCCTTACCAACCGGGGTGCGGAAGTGCCCCGCGCCGTCCACCAGGTCGCACTGATAGAGGTAATAGGGGCGGACACGGATGCGCACCAGATCCTGCACCAGTTTGCGCTGGACGTGAACACAGTCATTAACACCCGCCAACAGCACCGACTGGTTGCCCAGCGGGACCCCGGCGCGTGACAGGCGGTCGCAGGCTTCCGCCAGTTCCTGGGTGATTTCATTGGGATGGTTGACGTGAATGTTCATCCATACCGGGTGGTAGCGGGCGAGCGTTTCGCAAAACTCATCGGTGATGCGTTGGGGTAGAAAGACTGGCACGCGGCTGCCGATGCGGATGATCTCGATGTGCGGAATCTCGCGCAGACGGCGCAGCAATTCATCGAGCAGCTTAGGCGCCAGGGTAAGCGGGTCGCCGCCGGAGAGCAGCACATCGCGCACCTGGGGGGTGTTTTTGAGATATTCGATCTGCATCTCGAATTCGGCGCGCGAGAAGGTGGCAGTGGGATCGCCGACAATGCGCGAGCGGGTGCAGTAACGGCAGTAGGACGCGCACTGGGTAGTGACCAGCATCAAAACCCGGTCGGGGTAACGGTGTACCAGACCAGGAACGGGAGAGTGGCGGTCTTCTGCCAGCGAGTCTTCCATCATGCCGGTGAAAGGGACAATTTCCTCGGCTTTGGGAATCACCTGCAGGCGGATCGGATCTTGCAGATCATCCGGCTTTATTAATGAAGCAAAGTACGGTGTAATTTCCACGCGGAACAAGCCTTGCGTATTGAGGGCTTTGATTTCACTATCGGTAAGTTTGAATAATTTCTGGAAATCTTCGGCGGTGTTGAGGCGGTGGCTCAACTGCCAGCGCCAATCGTTCCATTTCTCGTCCGGTACGTCGGCGTAGATGGGGGCGCGTTTGGAGGGAAAAGCGTAAACGGTCATGGTCGGGCTCCTCGAAATTCTGGTGTCAATTCTAAATACATCGATTGATCAAACAATAAACGTCGGGCAACAAGATCCCAGCACGTGGAGGATCATGGTCGCCACGCAAGAAAACCGTGTTAGGTCGAACATTGAGCAGAGTGCGCATCCTTCTTATTTTACGAATAAACAAGGGTCAGGTCAATCAAACCAGGATATAAGAAATGTATATGAGCCGTGTTCGTCTTCTTGACGGTTGAGCGGCGGGCATGGTATGATGATGCAATGGTTGGGTTTAGCACTCAAGCGGCTAGAGTGCTAAAAACAGAGGCAGGCATGATCGAGTTAAGCGAACGGCAAAAATTCATCCTCACCCTGGTAATTCACGAATATACCCGCACGGCAGTGCCGGTGGGTTCGCAGGTGCTGGTGAACCGTTACAATCTGGAGATGAGTTCCGCCACTGTGCGCAACGAGATGGCTGCACTGACCGAATACGGCTTGCTGCGCCAGCCGCACACCTCTGCCGGACGGGTTCCGACGGAGGAAGGATACCGCTATTTTGTCTCGCGCCTGATCCGTTCTTCGGACCTACCCGATACAACCCGGCGGATGATCAGCCACCAGTTTTACCAAATGCGCCATGATGTAGAACAATGGGTGCGGCTTGCGGCTTCGGTGTTGGCGCACCAGTCGCGGGCGGCTTCACTGGTCACGCCACCCCACCCGGAGAAAGCACGACTAAAGCACATTGAATTAATCGCCACCCGCGGGCGGCAGGTGCTGATGGTGCTGGTGATGGTGGGTGGTGAAGTGCGGCAGCGTATTTTGACACTCAACGAGCCGGTTTCACAGGAACTGCTTTCCCAGTCTGCCGACCGCCTGACCCAGCTCTTCCAGGGCTTGGATGTGGATGAGATGCGTGCTCGCAGCACCCAATTGAACAGCCTGGATGAAGACGTGATTGGCTGGGTGATTCAGGACATGGCGCAAGCCGACTCGGAAATCGCCGGAGAGGTTTACCTGGACGGCTTAACCAACGTACTGGCAGAACCCGAATTCACCGGCTCGGAGGATGCCCGCCGCGCACTGCGCATTCTGGAAGAGCGCTCGCTGCTTCAGGATATTGCTGCACGCTCGGTGATGAGCAATTCGGTGGGTGGTATCCAGGTTTTAATCGGTGGCGAAGGCACCTGGGATGAACTGCGTCCCTGGTCGATTGTACTGGGTAGCTATGGCACGCCGGGTCTTGCCACTGGAACATTGGGTGTTTTAGGACCTCTGCGCATGTCTTACGGGCGGGCAATTTCGACGGTGCGCTTCCTGTCCACCTTGTTGAGCGATATGGTAACCGAGACCTTGCTGGATGAACCTGCAACCTCTAAAGGAGAAGACTCGTTATGACTGATGAAAAGAGAAAACGTTCCCGCCATGCCGAACCCGCGCCAGGCAGCGCGGAAAATCAACCCCAGCAGCCGGTCTCACCGGCGATGGAGCACGAACAACACGCGGAACAGGAGTCGCCAGCACAAATCGAAGAAATTCTCACCCTTCAGCAAGAGCTGGAAACCGCACAGAACCAGTGCAAGGAGTATTTCGAAGGCTGGCAGCGCGAGCGCGCTGATTTCATGAATTACAAGAAGCGGATCGAACGCGATCAGACGCAATTGCATCAGGTGATCACCGCCAATGTGATCAAGAAATTCCTGGTGGTGTTGGATGATATGGAACGTGCCATCCGCAACCGTCCTGCTGATGCGGACCAGCAGGAATGGTGGTCTGGAATGGAATTGATCTATCGGAAATTACAGTCGATTTTAGAAGCCGAAGGCGTGCAGCCTCTAGCCTCGGCTCAGGATGAGTTCGACCCTAATTTGCACGAAGCTATTTCGCATGAAGACCACCAGCAAGTGGGAAGTGGACAGATCATCGAGGTGGTACAGCAAGGGTACCGAATTGGAGACCGGATCGTCCGCCCGGCGCTGGTGCGGGTGGCGCGATAAATGCAACTCATGTTTCACCGGAAGGCGGGCAGGTTGCACCGCACATGCTTTGAAACCGAAACCAACTTTGGAGGAATTCTATGGGCAAGATAGTCGGCATTGACCTGGGCACCACCAACTCTGTGGTGGCGGTCATGGTTGGCGGCGAGCCAACGGTTATACCTGCGGCTGAAGGTGAACGTCTGGTGCCTTCGGTGGTCGCCATCAATAAAAATGGAGAACGGCTGGTTGGGCGCACAGCGCGCAACCAGGCGATTGTTAATCCGGAAAATACCATCTTTTCAATCAAACGTCTGATGGGGCGTAAATATGACGATGCCGAGGTGCAGCGCACCATCAGCCGAGTACCCTACAAGGTTACCAAAGCGCCCAATGGCGATGCGCGCGTGGTCATGGGGGGGCGGGAATTTTCCCCGCCGGAGATTTCTGCCATGATTCTGGCGAAGTTGAAGACCGATGCTGAAGCCTACCTGGGAGAAGCTATCACCCAGGCGGTGATTACGGTTCCGGCTTATTTCAACGATGCGCAACGCAACGCCACCAAGGACGCTGGTAAGATTGCCGGGTTGGAAGTGCTGCGCATCATCAATGAACCCACTGCTTCATCGCTGGCATACGGGTTGGACAAGCGTAAGAATGAGGTGATTGCCGTGTATGATCTGGGCGGCGGCACCTTCGATATTTCCATTCTGGATGTGGGTGACGGGGTGTTTCAGGTCAAGTCCACCAGTGGAGATACCTTCCTGGGCGGTGATGACTTCGACCTGCGACTAATGGATTACCTGATCGAGGAATTCAAGAAAGACAACGGAATCGATTTGCGCCAGGATCGCCAGGCATTGCAGCGGTTGAAAGAGGCTGCCGAAAAAGCCAAGATCGAACTTTCCTCAGTCATGCAGACCGAGATAAACCTACCATACATCACTGCCGATGCCAGCGGACCCAAGCACATGGTCATGTCGATCACCCGCGCCAAACTGGAACAGCTGACCGCTGACCTGGTGGAGCGCTCACTTGGACCGGTGCGCCGTGCCCTTTCGGATGCCGGTCTGAAACCCTCGCAGATCAATGAGGTGGTGCTGGTGGGCGGTATGACGCGCATGCCAGCAGTGCAGGAAGCTGTCCGCCGTGAGTTTGGAAAAGAGCCACACAAAGGCGTCAACCCGGACGAAGTTGTGGCGGTTGGGGCTGCCATTCAGGCCGCTGTACTGGGTGGTGAAGTCAAGGATGTGATCCTGGTCGATGTTACCCCATTGACTCTCTCGGTCGAAACGCTGGGCGGCGTGGCGACACCACTGGTGGAGCGCAACTCAGCCATTCCGACCAGCAAGACGCAAATCTTTTCGACCGCTGCCGATGGACAAACCCAGGTTGAGATTCATGTCTTGCAAGGCGAACGCCCGATGGCAGCCGATAACAAATCGCTGGGGCGCTTTAACCTGGATAAAATTCCACCTGCCCCGCGTGGGGTGCCGCAAATCGAGGTTACTTTTGATATTGATGCCAATGGCATTTTGACGGTTACAGCCAAGGATAAAGCCACTGGACACAGTCAACACATCACGATTACCGCTTCCTCCGGTTTGAATGAGGCGGAAGTGGAACGCATGCGCAAGGAAGCCGAAGCTCATGCCGATGAAGACCGCCAGCGCAAGGAACTGGTCGAGGTGCGCAATCATGCCGATAACTCCGTCTATGCGGCAGAGAAAGCGCTCAAGGACTACGGAGATAAAGTCCCCGTTGAGGTTAAAGATCAGATTCAGCAAGCCATCCAGCAGGTTAAGGATGTGATGAACGGGCAAGATGTTGAGCAGATTCGCAAAGCGGCAGATAATCTGGGACAGGTGTTGCAGAAAATGGGCGGTGCCATGTATCAGCAGGAAGCACCCGGTGCTGCTGCCGGTGGCAGTGCGCCTCCTCCACCGCCGCCCGCGGGTGATGATGACATCGTTGACGGAGAGTTCAAAGAGCAGTAAGATTGGCTTCTACGTCGGGGCAGGCGTCACACCGCCTGCCCCGCCCGGAAATACCGGTTGAATCCCGGATTAATGATTGGATGTTGAATGGCGCAGCGTGATTATTACGAGATCTTAGGTATCAGTCGGAACGCGACGGCTGATGATATCAAATCGGCGTTCCGGTCGCTAGCGCGTAAATATCACCCGGACGTCAATAAAGAACCGGACGCCGAAGCGCGCTTCAAAGAGATAAATGAAGCCTACGGCGTGCTTTCTGACCCGGAAAAGCGTGCGGCGTATGACCGCTTTGGGCATGCCGGGTTGAACGGCATGGGGGGAATGCCCGACTTCACCACCATCGATTTCTCGGATATCTTCGAGGAATTTTTCGGCTTCGGCATGGGAGGCGGGGGACGACGGCGCAATGCCCCGCGCCGTGGTGCGGACCTGAGCATGAGCGTCAGCCTGAATTTTGAAGAGGCTGTGTTCGGGGTAGAAAAAGAAATCGAAATTACCCGTGATGATGTATGTTCGACCTGCCATGGCAGCGGGGCGGAACCTGGCACCAGCCCTGTGCGTTGCCAAACTTGCGGCGGGCGTGGCGAAGTGCGGCAGACGCGCCAGACCTTCCTTGGCTCAATGGTTCAGGTAACTACCTGCCCTACCTGCGGTGGAAGCGGTGAAGTGATCAGTTCGCCCTGCCGAAATTGCAAGGGGCGCGGTTTGGAACGCAAGACGATCAAAAAGACGGTTCCCATCCCAGCTGGTGTGGATAACGGCACCCAAATCCGCCTGGCGGGTGAGGGACAGCCGGGCAGCAACGGCGGTCCGCATGGCAACCTGTACCTGGAAATCCGCGTCAAGGAGCATCAGTTCTTCCGCCGCAAAAACGATGATTTACTGCTGGATTTGAATGTCAATGTTGCTCAGGCTGCTCTGGGCGCGGAAATCGAAGTGCCAACTATAGAAGGCAAAACAAAGCTGAATATTCCTGCCGGCACGCAGCCCGGTAAAATTTTTCGTCTGAAAGGGAAAGGCGTTCCCAACGTGCGCGGCGGCGGGCGAGGCGACCAACTGGTAATCGTTAACGTGGAAGTGCCCACTCGTTTGTCCAGCGAACAGCGCGAATTGTTCGAAAAACTGGCAAAAACACTGGGCAGTGAAGTTCGCCCGCAGGAAAAGAGTTTTCTCGATCTATTGAAAGAGGTGCTGGGTGGATGAGGCGCGCTGGCTGGAAGTATCCTTGACCGTCAGCGGTGAACTGGCGGAAGCTGTTGCCGATGTGATCGGGCGGTTTACCTCCCAGGGGGTGGTGATGGAGCAGGCAGTGCGCTATAACGATGCTGAGGACGAAGGCACGCCTTACGGTCCGATCAAAGTGTTCGGTTATATGGTTGTTGACAGCACTCTCGAACAGCGCCGGCTGCACCTGGAAGAGTCACTCTGGCATCTGGGGCAAATCCAGCCCTTGCCGGCGGTGGAATACAAAGAAGTAGTTGACCAGGACTGGATGGCTGCCTGGCGTAAACATTATCGCCCGATCCCGGTGGGTGACCGACTGATGATTCTACCCGCCTGGTTGGAGCCGCAGGACGAGCAGCGTATCCCAATCAAGATCGATCCAAGCATGGCATTTGGCACTGGCACTCACCCAACCACCCAGTTATGCCTGGCGCTGGTGGAGAAACACCTCCAGCCCGGTCAATCTGTAATTGACATTGGCTGCGGTTCGGGCATCCTGTCAATTGCGGCGGTGAAGCTGGGCGCCAGCCGGGTGACCGCGGTGGACATCGACCAGGCAGCCATTCGTTCGACACGCGAAAATGCCGCGTTGAACGAAGTGGGCGACTTCATCGAAAGCGGGGTTGGTTCGCTGGCAGAAATCGCGTTGGGGTACTTTTCGCTGCGTCATGGCAACCTGATATTGGCAAACATCCTGGCGCCAGTCATCGAGCGTTTGCTTAACGAGGGTTTGGCAGATATCCTCAGTCCAAAAGGCAAGGTGATCCTTTCCGGCATCCTGATGGAGCAATCGGCTGCTGTGGAAGCTGAAGCCGAACAACATGGTCTGGTTCTGGTCGAAAAAATGATCAGCAACGATTGGGTTGGGTTGGTTTACCAGAATAAATAGACCGGTCTACCAGACCCGCTCCAGGTCGGGATTGTCCAGCGCTTTGCGCCCAATTTTTGCCATATCCACCCACTGATTGTTGACTTTGATGCGCACGACATCGGCGGTGTAATCGGTGACCGTGTTCTGGTGGTTATCGAACAGGGCAGAACCCACGGCGTAAATATCCACTGGCACGTTAAGTCGCTCGAAGCGGGTAATTTTTTCCGGGTTGAAACCACCGGAAACAACAATCTTAACCGCCGTGCAGAACTGGCGCGCAGGTTCTTGCCATTCGGCAGGCAGGTCCCAGGTTTCCCAGGCAGAATCGAGCGCCTGGCGCACCAGAAAAACCAGGCGGGGGTTGACGCCCAGGTCGAGCGCTGGGTCACCCAACGGCGGCACACTGGCATCGCGCAGACTGCCGCTGGTATCCAGCCGCACACCGTAGAGAATATAACGATTGGCTTCCTCGAGCTGTCCGGTTTCGACGAAATGGCGGTAGCGCTCGAACATGGCTTTGCAAACGGCAACCGAATCGCGCACGCAATCGTTGTTGAAATCCACCAGCGCGATGCGCGGGATGGACGGAGAAAGAACCTGGGCAAATGCCAGCATGGCTTCGGCGGTATCACCAAGGAAGGAAGCGATGGCGGCATGCGCGACGGTGCCGCCGCCCGCGCCGCCCCACCAGTCGCCCTGCGCATCGGTGGAAACGAAGGGACCCAGCGTGCTGGCGTGATCCATGTTGTAACGGTGAACGGCGATTTGGTAAGCGTAGCCGTCTGCCGCCTGGACTTCATGCAGGTCGAAGCGGGCGGGGAAGAACAACATGGGCTTACCGCGTGCTGCAACCAGGGCATTGTACACATTTGTTGCCACCCGGCTGGCGCGGGTAAGAATACCCAGGGTAGGGGTTTCCAGGATGGCAAAATCGCGGTAACGCCCACGCACACGCATGACCGGTTGGACATGCAGCGGATTACCATCCGAAGTCACCGTGCAACCATCCTGAACCGCCCACACTTCGAGTTGATCTGCGGTGTTGATGAACGTTTCCCCCTCGAAGTAGCCGGTAGCATGGCGCAGCATGGTCAGAGCTTTATCCACCCCAACCACCAGGGTTTTCCCCGAACGGCGGGTGAACCATTGCATTTCGACTTCGATGTCGCCGCATTCAATCTGTGATGGATCGATACCCGGCGGCAGGCGATGGTCTTTGCCCTGGTAGCGATAACCGCGTTTAGCCAGCACTTCCAGCATGTAGGCGATGTTGGTAAAGTATTTATCGGTATACCAGCCTTGGCGCATGCGTTCAATGTCGAGTTTGAAGGTTTCGTTGGTTAATCGCTTGCCGTCGAAAATGCTCATGGGGATTCTCCTGGGAACGATCACTTTGTGTAATTTATACACTAATAATACTCCCATTCGACTTGCCTGTCAAGGAATTTTCCCAGTAAAATTAATATATGGAGTTGGCAGCATGCAATATCTGGCAATGATTGGCCGCTGGCTGGTTCTGGTTGGCATCGGGTTGATAGTTGTGGGAGGTGTTTTCTGGCTGATAGGGCGCACCTCGGCGCTTCAGAACCTGCCGGGGACGATCACAATCGAACGCGAGAATTTCACCTGCATTATTCCCCTGGCGGCTTCCATCCTGATTAGCGCCGTTTTGACTGTGCTGTGGAACTTGATCGTCCGGATCATGCAACGCTAATTCGTATGCCAACGTGAAAAAATGTCTGCTGCCGAAGGGGAAGTGTGGTAAACTATGTCTTTGTTGGATGTGGGGAGAGCAGGTGCGAAAAATCTTGAGGAGAAAGAGAATAATCCATGACCGAACGGGAAACCTATTCGATTGAACTGGCTGGTTTACGCCGGGAATTGCCCATGTTTGAAGTCAAACCGGGCTTAAAGATTGCTATCCTCAATATCCTTGGCGATACACCGCTGGTTGAAGCCTGCGCTACTGCGCTGGCAGAAAAAACCCAAGACTATCCGTTCGATGTTATTGTTACTGCCGAATCGAAAAGCATTCCGCTGGCTTACGCGCTGTCGGTGCGAGTTAACAAACCCTATGTTGTGTTGCGCAAAGTGTACAAATTTTACATGGGTGAAGCGCTCAGCGCTCAAACACTCTCGATCACTACTGGTGAACCGCAAACCCTCTACCTGGACGAAAAAGACCATCAATTGCTACGCGGAAAGCAGGTGATGATCCTGGATGACGTAATCAGCACCGGCTCCACCCTGGAAGGAATGCGTACACTGATGACTCAGGCAGGAGCAGACGTGACCGTCGAAGCCGCTATTTGCACCGAAGGCGATGCCGCGCTGTGGAATGGGATTGTAGCGCTGGCACACCTGCCTTTGTTTGAAGGCTGACTGTAACCGGTCCGCCCCAGCAATTGTTTGCTTAAACAAAACACCCCGTTATCGGTTGAACGAGGTGTTTTTGATGAGACTTATTTATTCCTGCTGTTAATCCTCGAAAGAGATTGCCTCTTCAGGGCATTCGTCGATGGCTTGTTGGACAAGGTCACGATAATTTTCCGGAACCGGATCCATGATCACGATGGCGTGGATTTGATCTCCGAGCTGGAAGATTTCGGGTGCAATGGTTTCACAAACGCCGCAGCCCATACAGGTATCCGGGTCTACAAATACCTTCATATTAAGTTTTCCTCCTGTGAAGTGGGGGTGCAATCGGACGGGTGGTGGTCAAACGAAACGCAGTTGTAAATTAACGATTTTCGATGTTTAAATTATAGTGATTTTTTCTGTCACAGGATATCATTTTCAGGTGATATTCTTCCTGATTTTGACCAAAAAATGTCAATTCATTCCAGCCGGTGTACGGCAACGCCATCACTGGCATGGCATAAGTAAACGGTTGCTTGTTTGCCTGTATATTGGCGGTAACCGGCTTCAAGGTCACGGATAAATTCCGTCGCGTTTTCTTCGTTGACCAGATTGACTGTGCAGCCGCCAAATCCTGCTCCGCTCAAGCGGGCACCCCAGCAACCAGGTAGTCCGGCGGCGATCTCGACCAATACATCCAGTTCGGGAATGCTCACCTGGTACAAATCGCGTAGCGAGGCATGTCCGGCAAGCATCAACCTGCCAAAGGCGTCTACATCGCCATTGCGTAAAGTGGTGACGGCTTCTTCCACTCGCGCAATCTCTTCGACCACGTGGCGGGCGCGCAATTGCACAACCTCGGGCAGGTGGTCGGCGTACAGAGCAAACTCTAGCGCGGAAACATCGCGTAGGGATTTAATGTGGGGCAGGTAGTTTTTCAAAATATTAACAGCCTGTTCGCAATCGGCGCGGCGCTGGTTATAGGCGGAGTTCGACAGACTGCGGCGCACCCCAGAGTCAGCGATGACCAGCGCAGAACCCGGCGGCAGCGGCACGGCTTGAAATTCAAGCGAACGGGTATCGAAGCGCAGGGCATGATCCTGAATACCGCATGCGCAGGCAAACTGATCCATCAGTCCACAATTGACGCCAACGAAAGCATTTTCGGCGTGCTGGCTCAATTGCGCCAGCTCCAAGCCGTTCATTTGCCATCCGCCAATGTGATTCCACAAACCGGCAAACGCCACTTCTACGGCTGCGGAAGAACTCAGCCCGGCGCCGATCGGCACGGTCGAGGTGAAAGCGGCTTCCACGCCGCGTACCGGCAGTCCTTGTTGCAAGGCAGCCCAAGCGACCCCCGATGGATAGCGCGCCCAGTCGGGCAAGGAGTGTGTCGCGGTGGGCTGTTTACCCGTGAGCGTTTTCAGGTCAATGCCAACCTGGTCGCGGAGATCCAGGGCATGCAAAATCAATTGCGGACGGTCAACCAACCGTGCCTGCAGGTGGACATGGCGGTCGATGGCAGCCGGAAGGACTACACCGTCGTTGTAATCGACATGCTCGCCGAGCAGGTTCACGCGCCCTGGGGCAATGATATCGTATTGTGGGTTGGAAATCAGGGTTGTTTTCATTGGGTGGCTTCAAGGTTTGCAGTTTGGATCAGGTGTTTCTTGCGCTGGTGAGGCATTTTTTTGATCACTGCTTCACGCTGCATGGCTGCCTTGCGCGAGGGTTGTTCTTCTATGTAAACCAGGCGTACTGGCAGGTGCTGGCGGGTATAGCGGGCGCCTTTGCCGCGATTATGCTGGCGTTCGCGGCGCTGCGGATCGGTACTCCAGCCGGTATAGTAACTGCCGTCACTGCACTCTACTATGTAGCAATAATACGCCATGAGAAGGGGTTTTATTTTTTGCTTTTACCTTCGCGCGGGTGGCGCTTACCCAATCCAAATAAGCGGCCAAGAATTTGTCCGCTGCTGGGTAACACCGAGGTTGTATCTTGCGTGTCCCACGCCGCTTCCTGACGATCGTGCCACCATAGAATGCGTTGCTGTTGCGCGTTGGCAATTGCCTCGTGTAGTGCCTGATCGTCCTGGTTGAGCAGCATTTCGCGAAAATCTTCCAGCTCGCCGATCATCGCATCCAACAGCCGCACGGCATTGTCGCTGTTATAGATAGCGGTTTGTCCGTAGGTTTTGCGTTCATCTAAATGCACCAACGGGTCGGTGGCGGTGAGAAACGAGCGACCAGCGATTTTCTTGCCTTCCCGCCAGCCAGGTTGATTCAGCGCGGCGCGCATCAAACCGGCAGCGGTCAGCTTGGGCAGCAAATCGATCATGGCTTGTAGCCCATCGGCCTCGAATGGGTCGACAAAATAGGCTTTGCCCCCGACCAATGCCGCAAAATCACCCGCTAATTTCAGTGCGTCCGCATGGGTATCGGGTGGGGCGGTAATCAGGATTAAACCCTTTTGAAAATATTGCGGGCTGGCTTTATCCAGCGATTCATCCGGATCGGTGAGAACCTGCGGATTTAGGCTGGGCGTAAAGGAAACCAAATACCGCTCGGCAGGTAGCACATTTTTTGCCCAATTGAAAACGGCAATTTTAAGTGGTGATGTATCCAGAATTACCGTGCCGGGCTTGAGCAATGGCGCAATGACTTCCAGTGTAGATTTGATCTCGTCTACCGGCAGACATAACACGACGATATCCGCATTTTCCACGGCGGCAGGTAGATTGTGGATAATGCGATCGAAGGCTTTCAGCCGCAGAGCTTTTTGTTCGGCGATGATATCGATATCCGAACCAACCCGTTCAAATTGCTCTTTTGAATTTTGGACAGCCAGCCCAATTGATACGCCGACCTGGTTCAGTCCAATCACAGTCAATTGCAGGTTCATCCACTGCCTCCAAGCAGTAAATAGAAAAGGTTTGGCAGCGCTGGATTCATGATCATCGAGAACACGTCCACTCCCAGGCGAGAAGGGATGAACAATAACACGATCAAAACAATTGGACCGTAGGGGCGAATGGTTGCCATCACCCGCGCCAGCGAGGGCGGGGCGAAATATTCGACGATCTTATCTCCATCCAGCGGTGCGATAGGGATCAGGTTAAACAACATCAAGATCAGGTTTATGAAAATAAACTCGATCAGGAACACGTAAGGGGAGGGCAGAATACCAAGCGACGAACCACTATTGAATGAAATCCATCCAAAACGCAGCGGTATGGCTGCCAGTCCTGCCAGCAGAAAATTGGACATGGGTCCGGCAAGCGAGACCCACATCAGAGCAGAGGGGGAACGTCGATTGAGTACGTAAGGATTAACGGGTACCGGTTTCGCCCAGCCAAATCCGGCGATCAGCAACATGAGTGAGCCCATGATATCCAGATGGCTCAACGGATTGAGCGTCAGCCGCCCGTATTGGCGGGGTGTCTCATCCCCAAACAGGGTGGCGCTCCAGGCATGGGCGAATTCGTGAACAGTCAGCGCAATGATCAGGATGAAGATACGACTGATCAAGGTTTGGGGGTCGAGATCGAACATGAGGTGATTATAACATGGGTGGTATAATCGCGGCATGTTAGCCGATCTTCAGCTCAATGACGTTGTACGGCTGCGAAAACCGCATCCGTGCGGCAGTTATGAGTGGAAGGTCGTCCGGTTGGGGGCAGATATTGGATTGGAATGCTGTGGCTGCCAGCGCCGTGTTTTATTAACCCGCCGGGAATTGGCACGGCGGATCAAAACGATACCCTCAAGAGGCATGGATGAATCCAAACCCGAAAAATGATCCGCACATCCTCTTCCTGTTTTCGGACACCGGCGGGGGGCACCGCAGCGCGGCGGAAGCCATCATTGAAGCGATCCAACTGGAATACGGTTCGCGGGTCAGCACCGAGATGGTGGATATTTTTCTCCAATATGCTCCACCACCGATCAATCTGGCGCCGCGCATCTACCCAACCCTTTCGCGCATGCCGGAACTGTGGGAATTGGGTTATCGCATCAGTGACGGTCAACGGCGCACCCGTTTTGCGTATACCATGCTCTGGCCGTATGTGCGCCGCTCGCTCGACCGGTTGCTGGAGGAACATCCCGCTTCTCTAGTTGTCTCGGTTCACCAATTGATCAATACCCCGGTTTCGCGGGCAGCCCGCAAGATGGGGGTGCCCTTTGCGACCGTGGTGACGGACCTGGTGTCGACTCACGCGGCGTGGTACTGTGCCCAAGCCCAACTGGTGGTGGTGCCTACCGAGGAAGCCTTACGGCGCGGGCTGGAGATGGGTGTGCCCCGCGACATTATGCGTGTAGCCGGACTTCCTGTGGCGGACCGGTTTTGCCAACCGGCTGGCGATCCGCACGCGCTGCGTGAACAGCTCGGCTGGCAGCAGGACTTACCGGTGGTGGTGCTGGTTGGCGGCGGCGAGGGCATGGGTCCGCTGGCAGCCACGGCGCGGGCGATCGATGCTGCCCGGTTGCCGCTACAACTGATCGTCGTATGCGGGCGCAATCGTGCGCTGCGTGAGCAGCTCGAAAAATATCCCTGGCGTATCGCAGCGAAAATTTATGGCTTTGTGACCGAAATGCCCGACTTTATGCGCGCCGCGGATGTGCTGATCACCAAGGCGGGACCTGGAACGATCAGCGAAGCCTTCATTGCCGGATTACCCTTGATTCTGTACAGCAAAATGCCAGGACAGGAAGATGGCAATGTGGATTTCGTGGTCAAGGAGGGCGCAGGGGTATGGGCGCCGGAGCCTGAACAGGTTGTTCACACTTTGCGCGCCTGGCTGGAAAATCCGTGCCAGCGCGAAAAAGTTGCTGCCACCTCGCTGCGCCTGGCGCGTCCAAAGGCTGCCCGTCAGATCGCCCATCTGTTGGTGCAGTCCGCCGGACTGCCGTCCTGAATCAAAATACGGGTATAATTTGTATCATGCCGATCCTGGACGCGCGAACCCTGGAATTTTTCAGCCGCAGTGCGGAACAAACCCGTCGGCTGGGCATGCGGCTAGGCGGATTGCTGCAAAAGGGTGATGTGCTCTTCCTGCGGGGGGAACTGGGCAGTGGAAAAACCACCCTGGTTCAGGGTCTTGCCCAGGGATGGGGGTCTTTGGATGCCGTTTCCAGCCCGACATTTGTGTTAGTAAATATTTACCGCCGCCCGGATGGAATTCCACTTTTCCACCTTGACGCCTACCGCTTGCAATCGGCAGCGGAAGCCGTTGAACTGGACATTGACTGGATGGTGGATAGCGGCGCGCTGGTGGTCGAGTGGCCCGAACGAATCGAGTCAGCACTGCCGAAGGAGCACCTGTTTGTTCAATTGAGCTGGATCGAAGAGGAACAGCGTGGCTTGGTCTTTCTCGCGCGCGGTGAGCGCTACGAAGTCCTGGTTCAGGAATTCCGCAAACGGGTCATTGGAGGGTAAATGCTGCTCGCGCTGGACACATCCACTCAAACTGTAGGCATAGCATTGTTCGATGGAGCGCAGGTGATTGCGGAGACGATCTGGCGGACGCAAAATCATCACACCGTCGAAGTTGCCCCAGCTTTGAGTGACCTGTTTACACGCAGCGGGGTGCGACCAGCGGAATTGAAGGCTGTTGCGGTTGCTCTTGGACCTGGTTCGTTCACCAGTTTGCGTATCGGGCTGGCACTTGCCAAAGGTTTTGCGCTGGCACAGCGAATCCCAATTGTTGGCATCCCGACCCTGGAAATAATGGCGGCTTACCAACCGCTGCGCGACCTTCCGCTGGTGGTGGTGTTGCAGGCCGGGCGCGGCAGGTTGGCAGTTGGCTGGTTTACTGCTAAAGGCAGCCAGTGGGAGAGTCGGACTGCGCCGCAGGTGATGAGCGTGGAGGACCTGGCACAGAGCATCGAAACGCCTACCCTGGTGACCGGTGAGTTGAGTGCTGCCGAACGGGTAGTACTTGCGCGAAAACGGCGTGCTGTCCAGCTGGCATCGCCAGCGGCAGCATTAAGGCGACCCTCCTATCTGGCTGAACTGGCATGGAAGCGTTGGCGGGCGGGTAAAGTAGACGATGTAATCGCGCTTGCACCCATTTACCTGAGCACGGCGGAGGGGGTCCCAGGGTGAGCCAGTCTGGATCTTTTGCCAATATCACCGTGAGGGAAATGGAATTGCGGGATATCCCCCGAGTACGGGAGATTGACCTGGCATCATTCTCGCTGCCCTGGCCCGAACGTTCCTTTCGCTTCGAAATCACTGAAAACCCGGCTTCGCGCCTGTGGGTGGCGGAAAGGCAGCTGCCGGATGGTCAGCGGGTGGTGGCGGGTATGATCGTGATGTGGCTGGTGCTGGATGAGGCGCACATCGGCACCTTCGCAATTCACCCGGATTACCGCCGTCAGGGAGTTGGGCAAAAACTGTTGGCTGAATCACTGCTGCAGGCGCATGAGCTGGGCGTGCGCCAATGTTACCTAGAGGTGCGCCGTTCGAATGTTGCCGCGCAGCAGTTGTATCACCGCTTTGGTTTTGAGGTTGTGTCGGTGCGTAACCGCTATTATCGCGACAACGGCGAGGATGCCCTGATGATGACATTGAGTGCCATCAATCCGTCACTACTGCGGACGCTGGCAGCGTCTGCGGGAAACCCGCACAGGGTGGGTTCCTTCTCCGGGGAGGCTTAACATGGATCATCGTGAAGAGACGTTGAAAAAAGTCGCCGCTGAAGTATCCGGTTGCCAGCGCTGCCAGTTAAGTTTTTCGCGTAAGAAGGCAGTGCCCGGCGAAGGACCGTTCAACGCGGAGGTGATGTTTATTGGTGAGGGTCCGGGTTTTTACGAAAACGAACAGGGCAGACCATTTGTCGGCGCTGCGGGTAAATTCCTGGATGAATTGTTGCAGCGCGCCGGTTTAAAGCGTGAGAGCGTGTTCATCACCAATGTGGTCAAGTGCCGCCCACCCGGTAACCGTGACCCGCTGCCCGAAGAACTGGCAGCCTGTAATGAATACCTGGAACGGCAGATCGAAGCCATCGATCCGTGCGTTATTGTCACCCTGGGGCGCTATTCGATGGGGCGTTTCATGTCCAACGTGCGCATCAGCGATGTGCATGGCAAAGCCCGCTGGATCAATAACCGTATGGTTGTGCCCATGTTTCATCCGGCTGCTGCACTGCATCAACCCTCCCTGAAAGGGGCAGTGATCGAAGATTTCTCCCGCCTGGCTGGGTTTGTCGAACAGGCGCGCCAAAACCGCCAAAAAGCAGCCATGCCCCAGCAGCAAGTTCAACAACAACCCGAAGATGCCTCGGAAAAGGAAGACCAACAACCAACCCAGTTGAGCCTGTTCTAAGCCAAACAAATCTGGCAGTCTTTTCTGCCGTTAACCAAGGAAAAATAACCCAATGAATAACGAAACGCGGCTGGTTTTAGTGGAGAAATTTAAAAATCGCACGGCGAACATCGCCATACTCGGCATGGGCTACGTCGGTTTGCCGCTGGCAGTGGTGTTTGCCGAAGCCGGCTTCCATGTCACCGGCGTTGACCCGGTGCAGGAAAAGGTCGATGCACTCAACCGTGGAGAGAGTTATATCATTGATATTCCCGGTGAGCAGGTCAAAGCCCTGGTTGAGCGTGGTTTGCTCAAAGCAACCAGCGATTACAGCGTACTGCAGCACGCTGACGCGGTCTCGATCTGTGTGCCCACCCCGCTGCGCAAAACCGGTGACCCGGATCTATCCTTCATTGTCTCAGCTGCCGAAGGTTTAGCACCCTATGCTCATCCGGGTATGGTTATTGTGCTCGAGTCAAGCACCTACCCCGGTACGACCCGCGAATTGGTGTTGCCGGTGTTGTGCGAAAAACCCGACCTGCGGATTGGCAAGAACATCTTCCTGGCTTTTTCACCTGAACGGGTCGATCCGGGACGCAAGGATTGGACCACCTACAATACCCCTAAAGTGGTTGGCGGAATCACGCCAGCATGCACAGAGGTGGCGGAGGCGTGGTATGCCCAGGCATTGCAAACCGTGGTGCCGGTCACTTCGACCGAGGTGGCGGAGATGGCAAAGCTGTTGGAAAACACCTTCCGCATGATCAACATCGGGCTGGTCAACGAACTGGCGCTGATGTGCAACCGCCTGAACGTGGATGTGTGGGAGGTGATCGATGCGGCTGCTACCAAGCCGTTTGGCTTTATGAAGTTCACACCGGGTCCGGGACTGGGTGGCCATTGTATCCCGATCGACCCGCTGTATCTGTCCTGGAAGCTCAAATCCTTGAATTACACGGCTCGTTTCATCGAACTGGCATCCGAAATCAATACCAACATGCCACGCTATGTGGTTGGCAAGGTGCAGGATGCGCTCAACGATCATCACAAACCGCTGCGCGACAGCCGGGTGCTGGTGTTAGGCGCGGCGTACAAACCGGATGTGGACGATCTACGCGAGTCGCCTGCGCTGGATGTCATTCACCTGCTCAAAGAAAAAGGTGCGTTGGTCAGTTATCACGACCCTTACATTCCGCGTATCGAGCACGAGGGAATGCAGCTCGATTCGGTAGCGGACATGATGGAGGCGGTGCGGGCAGCCGATTGTGTGGTTATTATCACCAACCATAAAGTGTACGATTATGCGCAAATTCTCGCCGAGGCGCGCCTGATCGTTGACACGCGCAACGCCTTGGGCAGGCAGGGACGTAAACACCCGCGTGTGGTGAGGTTGTAATGCCTTCGCGCTATCTGGTTACCGGCGCGGCTGGATTCATCGGTGCGCGGGTGACTCAAATGTTGGTGGAACAAGGTCACCAAGTGGTGGGCGTTGACAATCTCAACAATGCCTACGATGTACGTTTAAAATTTCATCGCCTGGAACATCTGCAAAAACTGCCTGGCTTTGAATTTCACCAACAGGACGTGTGTGATTCTACCCTTGCAGAAATCTTTCGGCAGAAACCATCTTTGGACGGTGTGATCCACCTGGCAGCGCGGGCGGGGGTGCGCGCCAGCACCGAGAACCCGCAGGAGTTTGTGCGCTCCAATATCAGTGGAACGCTCAACCTACTGGAATTAAGCCGCCAGTATGGCGGCGGCAAATTTGTTTTCGCCTCCACATCTTCGATCTACGGAGCCAACCCTCCCTATCCAACACCGGAGGACGCCGACAGCAGCCACCCTCTGCAGCCGTATGCCGCTACCAAGAAAGCCGCTGAAGTCATGTGCCATGCCTATCATCACCTGTATGAGCTGGACGTGACCATTTTTCGTTTCTTTACGGTGTATGGTCCCGCCGGTCGTCCCGACCTGGCACTGTTCCGTTTTGTCCAGTGGGTCATGGAGGAGCGCCCGGTTAAGATCAATGGCGATGGCAGCCAGTCGCGTGGTTTTACGTATATCGATGATGTTGCCCGCGGAGTCCTGCTCGGATTGAAGCCGTTAGGCTATGAGGTTATCAACCTGGGTGGGCACGAGTCAATTCGCATCATTGACCTGTTGGCAATGATCGAGACAATGATCGGCAAAAAAGCCTGTATTGATTTCCGACCCTTCCATCCGGCAGACATGATGAAAAATCTGGCGGATGTGAGCAAAGCCAACCGTTTGCTCGGCTGGCAGCCGCGGGTGAATCTGCAGCAAGGGGTGCAAAACTTGGTGGACTGGTACCAGCGCGAGCGTGCCTGGGCAGCCCAGATTGTGACGGATTGAGAGTGCTAAAGCGCTGGTGGGGTCAATGGAGGGAGGATCGTTTGCTGCGCACAGTGGTGCGTAACTCGTCCTACTTGTTTTCTTCCAATACCATCAGCATGGGACTGGCATCCCTGCAGGGTTTGCTGGCGGCGGCTCTGCTCAGCGTTGCCGATTATGGTCTGTTAGGGATGATTATTGCCTTTGCTTCCAACGTCAACCGCCTGTTGTCGTTCCGTATGAATGAACTGGTGGTCAAGTATGCTGGGCAGTACCTTTCGGAGGAAAACAAGCCCCAGGCAGCGGCGGTGATCAAGACCGCCGGGCTCGGTGAAGCGCTAACTTCGTTGGTGGCTTATGCCTTGCTGATCTTGACCGCTCGGGCAGCGGCGATCTACATTATCAAGGATGAAACGGCTGTACCCTGGATTATCTTTTACGGGGTTGCCCTGCTGGCGAACTTGATGACCGAAACAGCCACGGCGGTGCTTCAGTTGGGCGGGCATTTTCGCACCCTGGCTGGACTAAACCTTGGGCAAAACCTGCTGACCGCCTCGTGGATTGGGGTGGTTTTTTTGCTGCGCGGAAATCTGATTGATGTGCTTATGGCATACCTGGCTGGCAAACTGCTTTACGGGGTTGGTGTGATGATTGCGGCTCTCTTCTGGCTGGGTCCGCTGTTGGGCAAAGGCTGGTGGCGCATTCCTGTAAGCAGCCTGAACCGTAAAAAGGAATTGCTTCGCTTTGCCTTCAGCACCAACCTGAGCCAGACGGTCAATATGCTGATTCGCGATAACGAAATATTGTGGGTCGGCTATTTTCTTTCTCCGGTGGAAGCCGGGTATTATAAATTTGGGTTGGCGATCATGAATGTGATCGTCCTTCCGATTTCACCTTTTATCCAAACCACCTTTCCCGAAATAAACCGCTCGGTTGCCCTGCGAGAATGGGCGCGGTTACGCCAGTTGCTGCGGCGCACCAGTTGGATTGCTGCTGGCTGGACACTGGCGACCGGTTTCGGTCTGGTTTTACTGGGTCCAGTCGGGTTGGCATGGTTCAAAAATGGTCAATACCTGCCCGCTTTACCGATCATTCTGATCCTGTTTACCGGTTTCAGCTTTGCCAATTTGTTTTACTGGAACCGTCCGTTGCTGTTGGCGTTCGAACGTCCGAATTTCCCCTTGTTAGTGACTTTTTCAGTCGGACTGATTAAGACCCTGCTGATGTTCTTGCTGGTAAGGCCGTTTGGGGTTATCATGCAGGCATTGTTGTTGAGCGGTTATTTCATCATTTCGATCGGGATCATAGTGTGGAAAGGGCTGCGACTGATGCAAAAGGCGCAGGAACAGGATATTCAAAAAGGGCTTACGGGGTGAAAATCGGTTGCATTACATCCTACCGCATCCCTTCCCGCGCCGCAAACAGCATTCAGGTGTTAAAGGTCTGCCAGGCGCTGGTACAGCTCGGTCACGAGGTGCGTGTGTGGAGCCCGGGAAAAGTGCACACTCCCTGGAATGAATTAGCGGCTTTTTATGGTTTGAACACGGCGTTTGAACTTGACTGGCTGCCAGACGTGCCGCGCCTGAAGCGGTATGATTTTGCCATCCATGCGGTGCGGCGGGCGATTAGTCACAGGGTAGATATGGTGTACACCTGGCTTCCTCAGGCGGGGTTTATCAGCCTGTTGCGTGGACTACCGCTGGTGCTTGAACTGCACGACCGTCCCACTGGACGAATCGGCCCCTGGTTGTTGCGGCGGATCGTTGCCATGCCTGGTAAAAAACGCTTTGCAATTATCACCCACGCGCTCGAAAACGCCCTG
The DNA here is from genome assembly GCA_034411135.1 of Bellilinea sp. Taxonomy (GTDB): domain Bacteria; phylum Chloroflexota; class Anaerolineae; order Anaerolineales; family Anaerolineaceae; genus Bellilinea. The sequence goes on along the minus strand of DAOUMN010000058.1, from coordinate 15,196 downwards.
CGCCAGGAATTCAGACTCAACCTGGGAACTGACTTGGTGGTGATTGCCCCCAACGGGGTTGATCTACACCGTTTTGCTAACTTGCCCGAACCTGCCGAGGCACGAGCACAACTTAACCTTCCGCAGTGCCTGACCGCCGTGTACAGTGGGCATTTTTATTCCGGGCGCGGCATGGATGTTCTGCTTGCATTGGCACGCGCATTTCCTCAGGTTCAATTCCTGTGGGTTGGCGGACAGCCGGAGGCGGTCGAAAATTATCGCTGCCAGATTGCTTCGCAAGGACTTGAAAACATCATCTTGACCGGTTTTATTGAAAACCAACGCCTGTCGCTCTACCAGGCGGCGGGTGAGGTCCTGCTCATGCCGTACGAACGGGCTATTGCTGGCAGCGGAGGGGGAAATTCGGCAGACATTTGCAGTCCGATGAAGATGTTCGAATACCTGGCGTGCGGACGGGTAATCATCACCAGCGACTTGCCAGTGTTGCGCGAGGTGCTGAACGAATCCAATGCTGTCTTTTGCTCCCCAGAGGATCCAGTGGCATGGCAGATTGCCTTCCAGTCGTTGATAGAAAATCCTGCTCGAATGGTCGCCTTAAGCCAGCAAGCTAAACGGGATTCCGCCGCTTACACCTGGCTGGCGCGGGAAGAAAAAATCCTCAGCGGTTTCCTGGCAGGAGGCGCGCGGTGAGTGGCTGGCGGGGTGCGATCAAGTGGGGCGGGGCGACGTTTTTGGTTGCCCTTGGATTCGCCTGGCTGATGAATATGCTCTCACCGCGGGGTTTCGCTCTGCAGGGTTTGGTGGGCAGCCTGGCTCTGTTCTGGCTGGTGTTGCTGGCATTGGTGTGCATCTGGCGTAAAAATGCTGTCCAGAGCTGGCTGGCGGGCTTGATGGCAGTGGCATTTCTGTTGCGCCTGGGTTTGGGAGTGGGGCTGTCATTGGCGCTGCCTGTTTGGGGGCATGACACTCCGGTATCCAACGCGGGTTATGTTTTCTTTGACGCCTTTACCCGCGACGGGCAGGCATGGGAACTCGCCTCTGGCGGGCAATCTCTGCTGGATGCCTTTCGCAATGAATTTTATGGCGACCAGTACGGCGGTATGCTCGCGTTGAGCGGCTTGATCTATCGCCTGTTTAGCCCGGATGCGCACCGCCCCTGGCTGATCCTGATCCTTACCGCTTTCGCCGTCGCAGCGGGTACGCCGTTTCTATATTCTGCCCTGCACAGCCGGTTTGGCGAAACGGCCGCCCGGCTGGCAGTATGGATTTATGCACTCTACCCGGAAAGTGTACTGCTCGGCGGAGCGCAAATGCGTGACCCGATTCTCATTGGACTGGCAGCGGTCTCCTTTGGTATCGTGTCCAATTGGCGGAAAACCCGTGCCTTGACCTTGTTGTGGGCGGGGCTTATCCTGCTGGTTGCAGCGGCGTTTTCATACCTGGTGGCACTACCACTGGCTGGAATTCTGTTCATCTGGTGGTGGGTGGATTATGCAGCAGAGATGAAGAATGATCGCATCCGCCGACTGGTATGGGGACTGATCCTGCTAAGCGGTGTGATCGTACTGGCAGCCATGGGCGCCTGGCTGCGTGAATCGGCGCTGTGGGATGCGCGCCAAACGGAAGCCGGTTCTGGCCAGATCCAGGCTCTCTTTCGCGTCCTGCCTGACCCGCTGGAGATTCCCTTCTTAGTTTTCTATGGATTGTTACAGCCGGTACTCCCGGCGGCAATTTTCGACCCGTCCCTGCCGTTGTGGAATGCCATTACCACCTTGCGGTCGCTTGGTTGGTATCTTTTGCTGCCGCTGCTCGCTTACGCAGGACTGGGATTGCGCCATGAACCCAAGGGGGTACGGCGCAACCTGCTGCTCTTCTCATTTCTGCTGGTGATTGCCTGGGCGCTATTGTCGAGCTTCCGTGCTGGGGGCGATTTGTGGGATAATCCGCGTTACCGCACATTGATGATTCCATGGCTGGCGCTGGTGTCTGCCTGGAGCTGGAAAACCGCCATACAATATCGGGATGCATGGTTCAAGCGCCTGGTGGCTTGCGAGTTAATCTTTGTGTTTGTGTTCAGTGCCTGGTATCTTAACCGAAGCCTGCGCTTGGGTCTCAATCTGTCTTTTATTGTGGTGTTGGTAACCATCGGGATGCTGTGTGCGTTGGTACTGGCAGGCGGGTATGTATACGACCGTTGGTGGGGGCGTAGATCTCCACGTGATGCGCTCAAACACGGGTAAATCATGCGCATGGAATTCACCCCAAGTCGTTTGATGGCACCCCTATACTTTAGTCTGCTTGCGCTGGCAGGTGTTGGCGCGGCAGCCTGGACACTGGTAATCCCCGGCGACGAAAAGAACACGCTTTGGCTGGGCTTTTCGGCTGCGCGGTTGGCACTACTGACAGTGCTTGTTGGGCTGACGCTGTTGACAACCTATTTTGCTTTTCGGGCTGTACGTCAACCCGCCTGGGCAGAAACGATTGCCAACCGGTTGCAACATTCGGACGCACGGGGACCTATTCTGATCGCGGCGGGTATCCTGACATTGACTGGCTGGCTGGCAACATTCATGCCCGCTTACTGGTTTAAAGCCTTCCAGTTCTACTTCCTGCGGTTGCAGCCGTTGCTGATCTGGCTGGGCTTGAGCGGTGGGTTGCTGCTGGTGCTCGCCAGCCTGCCCGGCTTGCCGAAGCGTTGGAAAGGGTTTTCTCACGCGCTGCGCAGCCAACCGGATTTGCTACGTGCTGCCGGGATCGCCCTGGGCATATTTTTGCTCCTCTGGCTGGTTGCTGCGGCTACCGGGTTGGGAATCGATGCTGAGCCATATTTTTGGGACGAGGCGAGCGTTCCACTGCTGGGTATGCAGTTGATCCTATCGGTGGCTGCAACGCTTGCAATCAGCCGGCTGGTGCTCGACCGCATTCCGGCACGCGCTGAAAAGTGGTGCGACCGGCTGGTGTTCGTGGCTGTGTGGGGATTTGCTTTTGCGTTGTGGTATTTTACCCCGCTGCGGCACAGCTATTTTGCGCCCGGGCCGCATCCGCCGAACTACGCCTTTTATCCCTATTCGGATGCCGAATTTTACGATCTCGCTGCACAGTACGTGCTGGTTGGGCAGGGCATTTTTAACGGAATTCCGTTTGATAAACCCCTGTATGCCTTATTTATTGCCATTGCGCATGCCCTGGTTGGGCAGGATTACGATCCAACGATCACGTTTCAGCTGGCGATGCTGGCGCTGATGCCCGCTATGCTCTACCTGCTTGGCAGCCGGATGATGCATCGCCCGGCAGGTTTTCTGATCGCTCTGCTGGCTGTGTTTCAACAGCGCAACGCAATTGCCGCCACCCCCTATATCAAAGTATCCCATTCCAAACTTTTACTCACCGAATATCCCACGGCACTGCTATTGGTAGTGTTTGCTCTCGTTGCACTGCTGTGGCTCAGGCGCAACCCACCCAGTTCACGCCACTCGGTGTTGGCGGGCGGACTATTGGGATTGGCGATGCTGGTGCGCCCCAATGCGGTGATGGTTGTGCCGTTTGTCCTGTTGTTGATATGGTTTTGCCGTGCTAACTGGCGGCACTGGTTGATGAGCATTGCGCTTATGGTCAGCGTGTTGATGCTGACTATGGCGCCTTTTATGCTGGATATACCCCGTGGGTACAATGAGCCCTACATTTTGATCAAAATCCGCGCTATTCTGGACACGCGTATCCTGACCGATACGCCTACCGGCAATCGACCGGGAGTGAATGAAATTGCTGCAGCGGGAGAGACCTGGTTCATACCCATCAGCCCAAATCCGGACAGTCGCCCGTCAGCGGAGATAGTGAGTCGGTTCGCATATGTGCCGCGCCACTTCTTTCATAACCTGATTATGACCACCATGTTGCTGCCCAATACCTGGGCTCTTGAAGACTTGCCTCACACGCTCGAAGCGCCGTATTGGAAAGATGTCAAGCAGTGGCAGGGTGAACTGCCCGCAGGGGCGCATCTTTGGCTGCTCTTCAACCTGGCGATGATCGCGCTTGGTGTCGGTGCTGCCTGGCGGCGCGGACGGGCAGCGGGGTTAGTACCATTGGCGATGATGCCGGGTTATTTTCTCGCCAATTCGCTGGCGCGCAATTCCGGCTGGCGCTACCTGATGCCAATTGATTGGGTAGTATTGGTTTATTTTGGGATTGGTTTACTGGTATTGCTTGGCTGGCTCAACCGGTTGGCTGGTTTCAACCGCACGCCCATGAATGCCGAAGGATTGCAGATTGTCGTGCGGCCGGTGACCCCTGCTCATAAAGAATCCTGGTATACCGGTGTTCTTCTGACCATTTTGTTTCTAGCTGTCGGTTTGCTGCTGCCGTTGAGTGATACTCTGATCCCGCAGCGTTTTACCACCCAATCGCCGCTGGATCTGTTTGCCCGGGCGCAGCAGGCGGGAATTGTCCTGGAACGGGATGCTATTCGCCAATTCCTTAACAGTCCAAACCATTACATCAATTACGGATTGGGGTTGTATCCACGCTTTTACCCCGCCAACACCGGCGAACCCCAGCCCAATTTACCGCTGATTGACCGACCTTACCCACGCTTTACACTGAGTATCGTCGCCAGTGACACCTTTTTCACCGTCATTCTACCCATGACTCAATCCATGGATTCCTTTCCGCACGGCGAGGAGGTCATCGTGCTTGGCTGCATCGACAGCCGCGAGCCATTCATTGATGCCTACGCGGTGGTTGTGTTGAGTGATCCGCCGATGGTCTACTGGCGTGACCCGGCAGTAAAACTGGTCTGCCCGTTACCCAAACCGTTGTCCACCCCCTGAGATATGTCAGATTGCGGCATGACGCGCGCAATGCGATATGCGGCACATACCCAGCCAAGGATCAGCCAATAATAGGGGAAGGCAAACGTATCCACACTCATGCCTTCCATCAATAGCCCGGTTAGGGTCAGTTGCCCGGTTAACGCCAGAGTGGCGATTGCCGGTTCGGGATGGGGTAACAGCGCGGCGGCTGTTTTCCACATCAGAAACAGAAAACTGAAGAACAGGCTGAAACCGATCACGCCGGTCTCTGCGAGCAGGCGCACCCACAGGCTGAGGGTGTTGGGTAGGGCGGTACTATAATACATCTTGTGCGTCTCGATGATGCCCCAGGCGGAAATGGGCAGCTTTTCAGGGAAGAAAAAACCGGCGTTTTCCAGTCCCACCCCCAGGACGGGAAAATCGCCAAACACGCCTAACCCGGCACTCCAGAAGGCCACCCGTTCGCCGAAAAACAGGTAGTTGGCGGTTTGCAGCAGGCTGTAAGGATTGCGCAGCACGGTGAACAACTCCTCCATGCGCGGGTCGAGGCGGGTGAAGGCAACCACACCAGCAAACAAAACCGCCGCATAGGCGAGCAGCACGCCCAGCCAGATCAGCGAATGGCGCAGCCGGGAATGGATGCGAGATGATGCGGCAGACTGAGGGTTGAGTTTTCTATGTAGCCAGTCAACAAAATGCCCGCTCAAACGTATGACGAGCAGCCCAATCAACAGCGCAAATGAAACCAGCGCGCTGCGCGAAAGGGATAAAAACAGGATGGCAGATGCGGCAGCTAGCAGCACGTTTTCAGCACTGAAACGCCATATTCGCCATCCAAAAGCGCTGTGCCGTTTGTAGGAGGCTGCCAGCCAGTATGGCAGGTAAAACAACACCAGCTGGTGTCCCAGCCATGACGGCTCGAAGGCAAAGCCGGTGGTTCGGCGAATGTATAAATTCCCGCTGACCGAGATTATCCTCTGGATATCCCACATCCATTGGGGGTATTCCCCTTGCAGGAACCAAACCGCGGTTTGCCCGCCTGCCCAAAGCAGCGAGAGGAAACCACTGATGTTGATCCAGTGAAAAAGCCAGCCGATTCGCTGTGGTTTTTCCAGTGTGACCTGCGCGGTCAGAAAAAACAAAACACCGATTGTCAGGGTGGCAATCCCGGAGAGAGCATTGCGCAGGCGGTTGACTTCACGGAAAAGGGGGAATTCGATGAAAAACGCCAGCGCCGTGCTAATCAGCGCCACAAGAACGAAGGCAAACAAGGGCAAAACCTGACGCGGCAGCCTGCCCCCCCTAAGGAAATACACTGGCAAGATGGTTCCCGCAATAATGAACATTGGCAGGGCGGCTGCCGGGGCTACCATGCTGCCACCAACCAGGCGGGAGAGCAGCGGCAGGCTGGTGATGGGGAGTAAAAGAATGAGAGCTGCCCAGAGCCAATCCAGGGCAGATTGGCTGAAGCGTTTAATCACGCGGTTTCCTCTTAATCCATCGGGCGGGTATGCGCTGGTGGATTGCCCATAACGACATTACCAACCCCAAGCCTGCGCCCGAAAGCAGGTAATTGGTTCGTACAAATTGAACCGGTTCGGGCAGCAGCACAGCAGGGTGAGTGAGCGTAAAGCGGATGCCGGGAATGATTCCACGTGCGCCACTGCGTGCCTGGAGAATCGCTGCTCCGGTTTGCTCGATCTCGATTTGCACTTTTGAAAGATCGTCTAACCGGCAGCGGCTGGCTTCCGCCCCATAAGCCGGGACAGCCTGCGCGCAAGCCACCAACCCATCCAGATAACGCTGCAAGGTTTCCGCGACCATTGCCTGCTGAGAGGCGGATTCGAGTGCACGCAGCGCCAGGTCGCTCCAATGGTCAACCAGGTTAAGAGCTGCCTGCGGATCGCGATGCTGGACGCGCAGCACAAAGGCTTCGGCTTTGCGCTCCAGGAAAGCCACACGGTCGAAAGCATCCCCGGCGGCGATCATACCACTTTGCCGCGCCTGGCTGCGCAATTCCTCCATGATCGGTGCCGAGGCGATCACCCGGCCGGTGGTGTTGATGAGGATATCTTGATTTTTATCGCTCAATGTGCCGGTGCGTCCCAGGTCGATATTGATAGCAATTTCGGCGCGGGCTTCGTACAGAGGGGGTTGCAGTTGAAAAGCGACCCAGCCTGCGCTGACCCCCAACAGCATGGCGACCACAATTAACCACCAGTAGCGCAGTGCAGCATTGAGGTCGTCCAAGGGGATGTAGTCGTGATTCATGGAGAATATGCCTGAGAGATGCAAATGCAGTGTGGGAATATGCATCAAACTCCCGTTATTCTAATCCATTTTCCAGCGGCGAGGAACAATTGCAGTTTATAATCATGGCGGAGCAAATCATCCAATTACCAAGTATATCCAACCAGCGCACTGTTCGATCAGGAGGGACAAGTATGGAATACCGCAATCTCGGACGAACCGGCTTGAAGGTTTCGGTTTTATGCATGGGCACCATGCAGTTTGGCTGGACTGCCAGCGAATCCGACTCTTACGAGGTGCTCAACCGTTCTTACGAAGCGGGAATCAATTTTTTGGACACTGCCGATGTTTATTCGCGCTGGGTGGCAGGAAATCCGGGCGGGGTCGCCGAAACCATCCTGGGCAACTGGATAAAAAAATTTCAGATTTCGCGCCACCAAGTTGTGATTGCCACCAAGGTGCGCGGCAAGATGGGCGATGGACCGAACGATGAAGGACTTTCACGCGTGCACATTCTTCATGCCGTAGAGGAGTCGCTGCGCCGCCTGCAAACCGACTACATCGATCTGTACCAGACACATTGGTACGATGCGGAAACCCCGATCGAAGAAACTCTATCGGCGCTGGATGACCTGGTTCGGCAGGGGAAAGTGCGTTACATTGGCTGCTCGAATTACCCCACCTGGCGATTGATGCAAGCGTTATGGGCATCTGACCGGCTGGGATTGGCGCGCTACGATTGTTTGCAACCTCATTACAATTTGGTACATCGGGCGGAATTCGAACAAGAGCTGGCTGAGGTCTGTCAGACCTACGGCTTGGGGGTAATTCCCTACAGCCCGCTGGCGGGCGGCTTTTTGAGCGGCAAATACCGCCGTGAACAAACCGAAGTAGGCAGCCAGCGGCACGTGGCGCGCTATTTCACCGATCAGGGCTGGGCAGTTCTGGACGCATTGAGTGAAATCGCTGCAGCGCGTTCCGCCACGACCTCCCAAATTGCCCTGGGGTGGATGCTCAGCCTGCCGGGTATTACCAGTCCGATTATTGGACCGCGATCGCTGGATCAGTTAACCGACAACCTGGCAGCCGCTGACATCCGCCTGACGGCAGAGGAAATGAACCGCCTGGATCAGGTCAGCGCCTGGCGCGAATGATGCCGGTTTAAAGTTGAACCGGCTTTCCCAAGCGGGCGCGTTCTTCCTCGATGATGGACGCATCCAATTTTTTGAATAGCGGTTCTGGTTTTTCGATGGCGTCGCCCGGCCGAATACGGCTGGGCTGCCAGGTACCGCTTGCAACAGCGGCATCGTAGCGCACAACCGAGTGGGTCCCAACCGAATCCTGCACACTTTCCAGATATTGCGAACCGAACAGCGGACTAGAATTACCCAGGAAGCGGTGCAGCCGCTCGGAAGTGTGCGGTAAAACGGGGGCGAGCAGAACTTTGAGCGAATCAATAGCGCGGATGGCAGTATAGATCGAACGAGCGGCAGCGGCTTTATCGGTCTTGATTGCTGTCCATGGGGCGGTTTGATCGAGGTAACGATTGACCTCGGTTGCCAGGCGCATGGCTTCACTCAGCGCAGCGCGCAGCCGCACGGCTTCGTATTCCCTGCCGACCGTCTCGAATCCCTTTTCGATTGTGTCGAGAATTTCGCGGTCAGCGGCGGTCAATTCACCCGGATCGGGTACTTTGCCTTCCCAGTGTTTGTAGGCAAAAGAAAGCACTCGGTTGGCAAGATTTCCCCAGGTGGCAACCAGTTCATCGTTGTTGCGCTTGTAAAAATCCTCCCAATCCCAGTCAGTATCGCGGTTTTCGGGCATATTGACGGTCAGGTAATAGCGCAACGGGTCGGGATCGTAGCGGCTGAGAAAATCGCGTGCATAGACTGCCCAGTTGCGGCTGCCGGAAATTTTTTGACCTTCCAGGTTCATGAACTGGTTGGCAGGCACATCGTAGGGCAACACCAGACGCTGTCCGCTTTCGCCAGCGTAGATTTCGAGGAATTGTTCGCCGGTGCCCATCAACTGAGCTGGCCACCAGGCGGCGTGGAAAAAGATGTTATCTTTACCGATGAAGTAAAACGAGCGCGCCTGTGGGTTTACCCACCAGTCTTTCCATCTTTCGGGGTCACCGCTCAGTTTTGCCCATTCAATTGCAGCGGAGAGATAACCGATTACCGCCTCAAACCAGACGTACAGACATTTACCTTCCCAACCTTCCACTGGCACAGGGATGCCCCAGTCGAGATCGCGGGTAATGGCGCGTGGTTTCAAACCTTCGGATTCGATCTGACCGAGAGACTGACCAATGACCGTATCGCGCCAGTAGTGACGCCGCTCACGCAAAAAGCGGGCTACGTCCGGCTCCAGTTTGGAGAGATCGAGGAAGAAATGTCGGGTTTCGCGCAATTCCGGGGTGGACCCATCCACTTTGGAACGCGGGTTGATCAGTTTTTCCGGTTCGAGCACACTACCACAGCGGTCGCACTGATCGGATCGCGCGCCTTCAAAACCGCAAATGTAACAGGTACCCTCTACGTAGCGGTCTGGAAGGAAGCGTTTACTGGCAGGTGAGTACCACTGTGGGCGGGTTTCAGTGTATAGAAATCCATTTTTCTCCAGGGCAAGAAAAATGCTCTGGGCGACCTTGAAATGATTTTGGGTGTGGGTGGTGGTGAAGAGGTCGTATTGGATGCCGAGTTTGAGGAACAGGTCGAGGAAGCCATCATGGTACTGCTTGTAAATTTCCTCCACAGGTTTGCCATCGGCATCGGCGCGCAGGGTAACCGGTGTACCGTGCGAGTCGGTGCCGGAAACCATCAGAACCCGATTGCCTTTCAGCCGGTGGTAGCGGGCGACAATGTCGCCTGGCAGGTGGGATCCGGTAACATTGCCAACATGAATTTCGGCATTGGCATAGGGCCAGGCAATCGCGATCAGAATGTTTTCGGACATGACGCACCTCGCGGATGTAAAAAATCAGGCATTGATTTTATCACGAAACCGGGCAGCGCCAGCCCGGCTGGCGCTGCCCGATGGAAAAGGCTGCGCCCCTGATAGTTCAGGTGCTTTGCATTGGCAAGTTTTTGAGAAATTCGGCAGCAACTTGCCGGGCTGCGGCGGCGTTCGGACAGGTAAGCGTCTTGCGCGCCAGGGTCTGCGCATCCGCCAGGTTCAGAGCGCGGACAATGGCTTTAACTCGTGGAATACCAGCCGGATTGACGCTCAATTCACGCACGCCCAGCCCAACCAGCACTGCAACGGCTTCGGCTTCGCCTGCCAGCTCGCCGCACACACCAACCCATTTGCCATGCTGTTCGGCTGCGGCAACTACCCGTTCGATCATGCGTAACACCGAGGGATGCAGCGCATCATTCAGATAATTTAACTGAGGATTGCCCCGCTCCGCTGCCATGGTGTACTGGGTCAGATCGTTGGTGCCAATACTGAAAAAAGCCACGTGCTCGGCAAGCGCATCAGCAAGGATTGCTGCCGCAGGGATTTCAACCATGATGCCGGTCTCGATCGGCCAGCCGTGACGCACCTGTTCGTTTGTCAATTCCTGATGTACCTGTTCGAGAAAGCGGTTGGTTTGCTGCACTTCTTCGATGCTGGCAACCATCGGGAACATGATGCGCAGATTGGCTTCGGCGGCGGCACGCAATATAGCGCGCAGCTGGGTGCGGAATAACGACGGCTGTTGAAGGGAAAGCCGCAGTGCGCGCACACCGAGGAAGGGATTGGCTTCTGGCTGCTGGTTGATGTATGGCAGCGGCTTGTCTCCGCCTACATCCAGCGTGCGCACGATGACCGGTCGCCCTTGCAGGGTGACGCCGATATCACGGATTGCCAGGAATTGTTCTTCCTCGCTGGGCGCTGTCTGGCGGGTTAGGAAGAGAAATTCGGTGCGCAGCAAGCCGATCCCGTCCGCCCCATTGCTCACAGCGACCTGCGCGTCGGCAAGGTTGCCCACGTTGGCTGCCACCTCAATGAGTGTGCCGTCTTCGGTAACTGCGGGCTGGAAGGTGTTTTCCATCAGGCGTTGCTTCTCTTCCAACCATTGTGCACGGCGTTGTTCGAATTCTTCCCGCTGAACTGCTTCAGGTTCGATCCATAATTGGCCTTTGAAACCATCCAGTGCAACATTGCTGCCCTGCGGTATGTGTTTAACGGTCATTGGCAAACCAGTGATCGCTGGGATGCCCAAAGAACGTGCCAGGATCGCGCTGTGTGAAGTAGGTCCACCACTCAACAGGGCAATCCCCAGCACGCGTTCAAGGTCGAGGGAAGCGGTTTCGGTTGGAGTCAGGTCATCGGCAACCAGGATCACCGGTTGGGCGAAATGAACTTTAGGATGGCTCTCACCGCTCAATTCACGCAGTACCTGATTGCCCACATCTTGTACATCGGCAGCACGCTGTTTAAGATAGTCATCCTGAAGGGCTTGGAAGCGAAGAACGACAGCATCGACACTATCCTTCCAGGCACGAGCGGCGTTCATGTGATCCTGCTCGATTCGCTGGCGGGCGGATTGCAGCAGATCCTCATCGCTGAGCAGCAAGGCGTGAGCTTCAAAGATCGCGGCTTCGTCCGCGCCAACCCGTTCGGTCATCTGGCGCTGTCGTTCGTGAATGGCGGCACTCACTTTTTGGATGGCGGCTTGCAATTTTTGCCATTCAGCAGCGCTGTTGGTGGGGGTGTAATCCGGAAGGGCAGGAGGCAGAGCTTCGTAGTGAAAGATGGGCGCAACTGCGACCCCTTCTGAGACTGGCAAGCCGCTAAGGCTGCCTTTCTCCCCAATTGAAGCGGTCACTTCCACGGTTGTGGACCTGATGGAGCGGGTGCTTTGGCGGGATTCGCCAAAGCGCTCTTCGGTCAGGCGTTTTAATGCATCAAGCGCCTGGGCTGCCTGCTCGCCGCGCGCCTGAATTTGAATCTGGTGTCCATTCAATGCTCCCAGGGTTGCGAGGGCATTGAGGCTTTTCGCGGAAACCGTCCGGCTTCCGGTAGTCAGGTTGGTTACCCGAATTTCGGCATTGAAGGTGGAGGCAAGCTGGACAAAGCGCGCGGCGGGGCGGGCGTGCAATCCGTGTTCGTTTTGTAAGGTCAGGGTGATGCTCTGGTAAGCCTGCTCATCGCTGGGTACGGCAGGCTGCACTTCTTTGGTTTCCGACGATCTATCCTCTGGATGGAGCTGCTCGATCTTGGGTTGCAATGCCTGCCGCGCTTCGCGGCATACGGTGAACAGGTCACTGCCCAGGCTGGCTTGGACACCGGCGGCGATGCTGCCTTCCACCAGTGGGGCAGGGCAGAAATGAACACGTTCGCGCACATCATCAGGCAGCAGTTCCAATGCCATCTCGGCGCTGAGGATCGCGCTGCCCAGATCCATCAGGATCAGGATGCCATCCGGGCTGTCTACTTTGGTAATTACCTGTGCGATTTGGGTCGCGTCCGTACCAAATTCCGCATGGTCTTCGCCCGCGCCAGCAGCAACCCCGATTTTCAATTCACTACCCGTCATCTGACGGATTAAACCGACCAGGGACTCAGCTAACTGCTTGCTATGGGAAACCAATACCAGGCTTACCATGGAATTTCAGATCACAAACCGAAATTTAGTACGGCAAACAACAGCCAGATACCGTACACACTGGCGAAAATTCCAATACCGACCAGGAGAACATCCACAACCCGCAGAACCGCCGGTTTAGGATGCAGATCGAGAATGATACTGCGTGTGCCGATCAGGGAATGGGCAACCACAAACAACAGGAAGAACCCTTCCATGATTGGGACGATTAAGAAATTGCGATAATAATCGACTACTTCGGAGTGGCTCAGCAGACCATTGGGCGCGAATAGGTGGTTGACCAAAAAATGGATGATCAAAATGGCAAGAATGAGCACGCCGCTCAGGATTTTGATCAACCAGAGCAGATAACTTTCACCGGCTTTGGGTTGCGAAATGGCGTTTTGCATCGTTCCTCCAAATTAATGGGTGGCTAGCATGCGCAGTCCAAAAACCACCGCGCCAACCAGGGTAATACCGACCACACCAAACAAAAGTTGGCGTTGAGCGGGCACGGCAATTCCAAAACTGTTCAGAGCAATGCGAATACCGTTGAACCCGTGATAAATACCGGCGATGATGACCAACAACTCTCCAATCATGACGACCGGTTGTTTGGCAAAGGCGATAAAGTTGTCATACGCATCGGGCCCTTGCGCCAGTTTTCCCAACATGTATAAATGCAGGTAGAGGTAAACGGTCAAACCAATGGCTGAGACGCGATTGATAATGAAGCCCAACCCGCCAACATTCTTGCCACGCGGATCGAACCAATCGAAGATGCCGCGGGTGTTGTATTTCTTCGGGTTATCCATAGTCCACTATCCTCCTTCTGCTAAGCTTTGACAAACCAGCGCTTGATGCGCTCACCAACCACTTGGCGGCGCAAATCCATAATACGCCAAGCGGGATCCACGTTGGACGGGCAAACCGCGGTACATTCAAAGGCACTGTGGCAGCGCCAGACGCCATCGGCGCAGTCAACCAGCGCAAGCAGATCGGGCGAGCGGTTCAAGCCTTGCAGTTGGGTGGCGGCGAGGATGGCAGGTCCCAGGTATTTTTCGGCGGTGCCGGCTATCGGGCAGGCGCTGATGCACAATCCGCACTCGATGCAATCTGCCAGGCGCACATATTCCTGCCCATCATCATGGGGAACTTCACGCGGTGGGCGAATCCCCTCGCCTTCCAGCGGGGCAGCCGAGAGCGGGTGCAATGCCTTAGCATGCACCTGATCCATCCCGGCGTACAGGCGAGTCATGTCAACGACCAGATCGCCAATGATTGGAAAATTGCGCATTGGCTCGATGCGCAGCGTACCGCCGTTTTTGGTGACTTCGTGGATTTTTGTGATGCAGGTCAATTTTTCGACATCATTAACCCGCATCCCGCACGCGCCACAGGTCGAATGATGGCATGCATGCGCAAACACCAGTGATCGGTCGTGATAAGCCCAGATGCGCTCGATGCCATCGATCACATATTCTTCAGGATCGACCTCCAGAGTAAAGGTATCGTACCGTTCGGGTTCGTCTCCTTTCTTACGGTAGACTACGAACTTCACAGTCCATTTTTCATCAGTCATATCATACTCCATACAGGTAGAGTCGACTATTCACGCCGCTCAGTTTAATTGACGTAGAATTTTCGATAGGAAGGCAAGGGCGTTTCCGCCGTCACACAGGCAGCACTGATGTTGAATTTTTTACAGATCAAATCAACAGTTTTTTCAGCCATCAGGCGCAAGGTAGTGGCTTTGCCACCGGTGATGGTAACCAAGCCTTCCACATTATCGGATTCTTTGTGATCGTAGGCTTTGAAGGTTCGCGAGATGCTGCGTCCGGGAGCCGTTCCGCCGATCAGTGGGCGGGTTGCCATGTAAGCGCCGCGTTCCTTGGTCTGGCGCAGTGCAGGAATCAAGTTGGAGCCACGCTCGATCATCAATTTGACGTGATCTTCATAGACCGGAATGTAATCGGGGTCTTCGATTGTAAAAGAGGTGGTTCCGACGACCATCATGCGACGTTGGGGCAACACAATATCGCCGTCACCGGGCTTGTTGAGCAGGTTGATTGCCCGTTGGGTCAGCCGTTTATCATAGGCAACCATCACACCCGGGGTTGGCGCGATGGGCACATGGATGCCTGCCATGGCAGTAATCTGTCCGACCCATGCGCCAGTGGCATTCACAACAATGTCGCCGTGAATATCAAAGCGTTTATCGGCTGCCCGATCCCAGGCTTTGATGCCGTTGATATTGCCTTTACCATCGGAAAGTAATTCCACCACATCGGTGTAGAGGTGAAATTTTGCCCCGTTTTGTTGTGCACCAGCGGCGAAAGCCAGTCCCAGCCGCAGTGGGTCAAAAGTGCCGTCCGGAACGGTAAACGCGGCGCACAGCTTTGGATTCAAATTGGGCTCCAGGCGCAAGGCTTCCTTGGGGGTTAATTCCTTGATTCCAATTCCGCAGGCTGCGCAGCCTTCAATGAACTTCTCGCGGTAGGCGTAGTCCTCTTCGGTGATTCCAATGAACAAGCCTCCGTTGGGCTCGATAGTGTCCGGCACA
>DAOUMN010000057.1:0-29908 GCA_034411135.1 Bellilinea sp. | reverse complement strand
GCCTTGATATTTGTTTCCTTCATCAGTATGGTACTCTTGGTAGTTTATTACCTCAATCTACAAAATGAGATAACTGCACCATCGTATGTCCATCTAATTTCTTTGCTACCGGTGATATCGGTAGCCTACTTTTTCGGCATCCTTCCGGGCATCCTAACCGCATTAACCTTCAGTCTTTTATTATTATTCGAAATTCCTGCCATTCTGAATGTTTACGGCTTCACAGTAACCTCAATTGAACGAGTGGGTACCAGCCTTCTACTATTTATTACAGCGCTGGTTATTGGCGATCTGTCTGGTTCTGTACGCCAGCGGGCTTCGCTGCGAATCGCGTTAAAAAATCGAGAAACGTTGCTCAGCCAAACCCTGAACCTGGAAGAAATTTCCCGCATTGTGATTAGCCAGGTACATCAAATTCTAAGGGTTCAACACGTTTGTTTGTTGCTGCAAAACCCGATTACAAAACAATGGCAAATCTATTCCAACAAAGGGCGAATAGCATTGCGCGCCAACACATCGGATACTATTCCAACGTTGGGCGGATTTCTTTTATCTCAAAACGAATCGTTGATCCTGAACAATTTGGATTCACCTGAATCCATCTTGTCCGAAAATTTACAGCCGCCCGACAGGGTATATTCAGTGTGTAGTCGTATCCTATACCACTCTAATGGTAGTGAAATGGGCAGAATAATCTTGATCAACAAGATCAATGGCTATTTCTACAACGAAGATATCGACCGTCTGAATGAGTTTGTACCCGCCGTTGAAAAAGCCATCGAACAAGCCTACCGGTATGTACGCACAGACTACGCGCTGGAACGGCAAGTTTCTCAACTTTCTACAATTCAACGCACTTCACAAGTGTTGAACACTTTGCTAAATGCTGAAAAAGTCGTTGAACTCACTCTGGCGACTGCGCTGGACATCACTCAAGCCGATGCGGGGATCATTTGGATTAATTTCGGTGATGATATCAATATTAAGCGTGTCTCAGGTGAACAGATACACCTTGATCGAACCAATCAAATTCTGGAAGAAGCGATTCTGTCCAGCCGTATCAACGTGGAAGAGACATCCGACATTTCCCTGCCGTTCATATTTAAGAAATCAGCGTCGCAGCTTTCCTCTTTTATTCGCCACGGAAGTACATTGATGGGTATCATACTCATTGAAAGTTCGCGCGTCGATGCATTCGACCGCACCACTCAATGGATACTATCCCTCCTGACCGATCATGCCGCCACTTCACTGGCTAACGTGAGACTGTTTCGGGAAATCTACAAAGAGAAACTACACACCTCGTTAATCATCGAATCGATCACAGACGGCTTGCTTACTGTGGACCGGCAGGGAACCATTTATTCCGCCAATCCGGCCTGCCAGTTACAAGTCGGCATGACCGAAAAAAGCATCATTGGTCAAAACGTGAGTGAAATTCTCGGCTTCGAAACCGATGTATCTGCCCAATTTTTTCAGGAGATGAAATCCGCCTGGAGAAACCAAGAATCATTCAAAATGGACGCAATTAAGATCCATCCAGCTAATGCAAAGACAAAAATTGTCAACCTCTCTGCAGCACCAATCTTTGGAGGCGAGCAGAATCCCACCCGTATGGTTTTGCTGCTACGTGACGTAACCGAACGAGAAGAGTTAAACCGACTTCAGGAAGAGATGATTTCTTCGATATCTCATGAAATGCGCACGCCATTAACAAAAATTCAGTCAATTGCCGAGATGATTGCCACCCAAATAGACCGCAGCGGCGAAATGCCGGAAAGAAAATTTTTAGACACGCTCTCATCCGAAAGCCAGCGTTTATCGCACTTCCTGGATCGTATTCTGGACGTGCACCAAATCGAAACACAACAATTCAATGTAGAATTACGCCCCTTGCCATTGTCGTTCATAATTCATAATATGATCGAAGAATGGCGTATTGTTGCCCCCAATCGAAGAATAGAATTTCAAACCCCTGTTCATCCGGTGTGGGTAGTTGCCGATGAGAACGCGCTCAACTCGATCCTCAGCAATCTGATCGAAAACGCAATCAAATACTCAGCCGACAACACCGAAATTCTGGTGAAACTGGAAGTTGTGAACGATCAACACGCAACCGTAAGTGTCATGGATCAAGGAATTGGCATAGAATCCGATAAAATCCCCTTTATCTTTGATCGTTTTTATCGGGTAGGTGGCGGTGATTCCCAAGAGGTCTATGGGCATGGTATTGGATTGTATGTCGCAAAAATGCTCACCGAATCGCTTGGCGGCAAAATAGGTGTAGAGAGTCAGCCTGGGGTAGGAAGCCGCTTTTATTTTAGTTTACCGATGCTCAAGGAGGTCCTCGATGAAACCGAAGATCATCATGATTGATGATGATGATACGCTCTGCGAATTGGTTCGAGTCAATCTGTCTCCGCGGGGATATGATGTGACCACCTTATCGAACAGCGCCGAAGCGGTGCAAATCGTCCACAAGCACCACCCCGACCTGATTATTTTGGATATTATGATGCCCGGAATGGATGGTTACGAAGTATGTCAGCGCCTTCGCAAGGTCACCGATACTCCAATTTTGTTCCTCACAGCCAAAGGCCGCGAACAAGACCTGGTACGCGGCTTTGAAGTAGGCGGAGACGATTACGTCCGAAAACCCTTCAGTTTGCGCGAGCTGGAAGCGCGAATTTCTGCGCTACTCAAACGTAGCAAACGGATGATCCACAGCAATCCTGCCCTATCTGAATTTGATGATGGCTTTCTGCGTATCAATCTGGAGACCAAACATGTTTATCGAGATGGAAAAATGATCCACTTAACCCCAACCGAATATCGCTTGTTATCCTGTTTGGTACGTAACATGGGTGCCGTAGTTACCCACGAGGATTTACTCCGTGAAGCATGGGGAGAGGGCTACACCGACGCTATTGCAAGCCTGTCTTTGTATGTCCGTTATCTGCGCGAAAAAATCGAAATCGATCCCGGTCACCCAAAATACATCATAACCAAATGGGGAGTTGGTTATTGGTTTTCTTCAGAAAATGAAACACAAAATCCATAGGGTGACACGTTGAATATCCGCATGATTGATGAATCCAATCAAGTTAGTCGCTTGCTCAACCGCCTCCGGCAGGAACATCGGGCAGCCTGGTTACATGGTATTCTAGAACGCCAACAGCAGGCTGTTTTAATCATTAATCGCGAGTGGCGGATATGTTTTGCCAATACTGCCGCGAAGAATCTGCTAGAATGCTCTCGTACACCGCTGGAAGGCGCAAAACTGGTAATTTTTCGCCCCCCTGGTATTAATCTGGAAACCGCAATCGAATTCGCCTACCCCAATTTCGACTTATCTTCAATGGAATTTGAATACAGCGAGAATGAATGGGCTGGCGCACCTGCCTTTCTCCTTCGTATCCTGAACATTGGTCTTAAGACATCGGAATTTCAATCCGAGAGAATGACTTCATTCTTTACCAATAGCTGGCAATGTTGGATTGATGACGAGCGAAAAATTCGGTTTGTTTCCCCCAATGTTTTACAACTAACCGGCTATTCGGTGGATGAATTTCTGGTCGCGCCAAATCTGTTGATCAATCTCATTCATCCGGAAGACCAACTGGATTTTCGATATCATTACGAAGCAGCATTCGATCGCAGCCAGACAGAGGCGATGGAATTCCGCCTGATCAACCGCAACGGTGAACAGCGGTGGATTCATCACATTTGTCAGGCTGCCTATGATGAGGATGGACACTGGATTGGACGATACGAAAGTTTTCACGACATCACAGAATATCGCGAAAATTATCTACATAACCAACGTATTCAATCCGTCCTGGAAACAGTCGCATTTGCCGGGCAACACCTTCTGACTACCGCTTGGCGCACATTGATGCCGGATTTATTAGGGCGTTTAGGGGAAGCTGCCCAAGTAGATCGGGTCAGCCTTTTGGCAAACATTCAACGCGAAGGCAGTGTGGTAATTCGCCGACAGAATGGATGGCAGGCTGCCGACCTGGCACCCGAATTGACTTCGCCGCCTTTTAAAACTGGCCCTTTGGAGACTTCAGGACTTGGCGATTGGGCGAAAAACCTTGAAAAAAACCAGCCCATGCAAACCCATGTTCGCAAGCTACCCGTCAGGCAGCGAGCGATCTTTAGTGCCCGAAATATACAATCGGTACTCGTTATCCCGGTATTTACAGGTCCCGACTGGTGGGGCGTAATTCAACTAGACTCGGTTCGCGAAGAAAAAATCTGGTCTGACAGAGAAGTTACAGCGTTGCAGGCTTTTGCCAATTTACTTGGAGCCACCATACTGCGCGAACGTACGGAAGAGGATATTCGACAGCTGGTGGAAAACGAACGCCGCCGCGCGGAAACAGCCTGGGCTCTGCGCGAGGTCAGCCTTGCCTTAAACGCCGTACTTGATTTTGAGGTCGTTCTCGATCGGTTGTTAGTTCTTATCGCCCAGGTGATTCCGTATGATATTGGTAGTATTATCCTGGTAGAAAACGATCTGTTAATTTTTAGTCGATATCTCGACAAAACATCTTCCAATCAAGTCGACCGCAACCCTGGCATTAAGTCTCGCATGCTGGCGGAATTACCATATTTTGTACAGATGCAACAAAACCTGACCCCTTTGTTGGTGCGGAACACTCAAGAAGCCGCTGGCTGGATTAATCCAGAAGGCAAAAATATAATCCGGTCATGGGTTGGCTCACCTATCATAATCGAAAACCGGGTGATTGGTTTTTTCAGCCTTGGCAGGCGAAAAGCTAATTCCTTTTTACCGGAACACTCCACACACCTGGCTGCTTTCGCCCACCAGGCTGCCCGTGCATTGCAAAATGCTCGCCTTTTTGATAACGTTGCCGAAACGCTGGTAAATGAACAGCGTCTTAACGAAATCTCTCAAATCATATCCAGTTCCCTGGATCTGGATACGGTTTTACAAACCATCTTGCGGCTGACCACTCAATTGATCGGCGCAGACATGGGCGCTATGTCCCTGATCGCTGAGGATCAAAAATCGATCAGCGTAACCCACACCTACAATATTCCGGATAGTTTTCGAAAAACCTACATTCAGATTGATCGTGGCTTAAGCTGGATCGTGATACAAAGTAAAACCTCCTTATTGGTGGAAGATTATCAGCATCATTCAGCAGCATTACCTGAGTGGAAAGCACTTGCTGTTCATGCCTACATGGGTGTACCGCTAATTGCCAGCGATGAATGCCTGGGGGTTATCAGCCTGTTTAGGAGCACCACCAATCGCCCATTCAAAGATCGTGAGCGATTCCTGGCAGAAATGGTCGCCCGCCAAGCAGGAATTGCCATCCAAAACGCACGCCGCTTTGAGGATGCTCAACGCCTCGCAACCCGCGATTCATTGACGGGTTTATACAATCGTCGCTATTTCTTCGAATTAGCAAACCGCGAATTTGAACGCTCACGCCGTTATAGCCGCCCAGTATCTGCGATTTTACTCGACCTGGACAACCTGAAACAAATCAATGATACTTATGGACACCCGGCTGGTGATCGGGCATTACAAAAAGTGGCTGAAATTTGCGTTTCCACCATGCGCCGACCGGACTTAATTGGACGCTACGGCGGCGATGAGTTGGTCATGCTTTTACCAGAAACCGACCTGGCAAACTCGTTAACAGTTGCCGAACGCCTTCGTCATGAAATCCAATCGACCCACATCGAAACCAACGGGCAAAAAATCAGCCTGAGCGTAAGCATCGGCGTTGCATCCATAAACGGTATCACAACTAATTTAGAAATCCTTATCGATCATGCCGACCAGGCGCAATATCAGGCGAAAAACAGCGGTAAGAACAAAGTGATCGGCTGGAAAATGCAACCCGAGTAACAACCGGCTGATCTATCTACTCAACGATCAGCGGATAGCATCTTCCTGTTCTTCTAATGGCTGGAAACCGCCGCCAAAAATCTCTTGCGCAGGGTTAACAACAATGAAAACCTTGGGATCAACTTTTTGCACGATCCGCTTCAGTTCGGCAATCTCTGTCACCGTGACCGCAACCATTAATACGGAATGACCTTTTTTTGTATACATACCCATGCCGCTTAGAGCGGTAACACCACGGTGCATAGTCTCCATCACGGCTTTAGAGATATCCTCTGGACGATCGGTAACCATCCAAACCAACAATTGTTTTCTGCGGTTGAATGCTGGGCGGTCTGCACGAGATTTTTCGGTGGCGGTAAATATGTCATATTTTGGCAATACTTCCCCGCTTGCCTGGTGAAAACGTGCCGTCCACACCGCAAACACGACCAAACCGACATAAAACACCATCCCACCAAGGATAACAATTTCACCGGGTATTCCGGCAATGGCAGCCCGGCTAACAAAGTCCGCAAGGGATTGAACAGGTTCGGGATGGAGAATGATTTTGATGATCCAGGAAACCAACAATACAATGTAAATCCAAAAGTAATTCCGTCTCAAACGTCTCCCAGCAGCTTCCCACATTGTGATCGGAAAATCGGGCTGCAGAAGAGACTGCGCCAGGCTTTCCGCCCATTCAGCATGAGGAGCAAATGGCGGCACCAGCATGGCAGCAAAGAAATCGGTCTCCAATAATCTGGCACGGTAACTCCACAATTCATAATAACGGTACCGTCTAGCCTCCATCCAGAGAAAGACACTGATCAACATGGTCGTCAATAAAATAATGACGAAATGATTGTCGGGGCTGGAAAGAACAAACGAAAGGGTTGCGCCGGTGGTAACAACCGCCCAATTGGTGGTCGAATCCAGGCGGGTGCGCCATATATTCGACCTTTGGATCTCGGCACGATAGTAATGAACCATTGCGGTGGTAAATTCGGATGGGCGAAGCTCGTATCCACGAAATTTCCAAACCGGCTCTCTTGATTGTCCACTGGCTTCCAAAGCACTCACCTCATTATTCAAGGGATTTTGTCGCGCAAACCCAAACAGTGTGGTCTTTCGCTTTCACGCGAACTTCAATAGGCTGATAGAAATTAAGCAATTTTTGGATTTCCTCCATACTCAGGAAGTGACTGCGCATTAAGGCTGCTTTTTCAATAATCGCAATAAGCTTGACGGACAGGCGATGTATATCCGGTTCTTCTATGATCAACTTTCCTGACGGTCTTAGTATACGCCACATCTCGCTGATCGCCCGCTCCTGATGACGAAGATGATGAAATGCATCAACCATAAAAATTCGATCAAACGATCCAGTTTGGAAAGGCATTTCTTCAGCCATAGCACAAAAGCGGAATAGATCAGGTTTTTTGCCAGCAGATTGCAACATACGAATGGAAAGATCACCCAGAAAAATTCCACCCGCTCGGTTAGCAATCAAGGACGATACTCTGCCCGTACCTCCGGCGGCGTCTAAAATGCGTAGGCCGCTGCGCAGGTCGAGTAATTCCAGCAATGTATCCGATATATTCGGTGGAATTGCTTTTTCATATAATGGCGCTAGAAAATCAAAATGATCAAATTTAGGCATGAAGATCATCACTAATCTGTAGGTAAAACGAGATGGGCAGCAATTGTCTTTCTGCTTTTTTCAACAGCAATAACAATTGATCCAATTAATGGTTAGTGTATCACGTTTTCAACCACCCCTGTTTTGATTGTTATCAAATAAAGAAACACCTGAGGCTTTTCAAATGATCTCGATTGTGTAACAATATTACGAAAGTTATGATCTGCACTGGTATAAATTCCAGGAGGAATTGATGGGCATCGAATCGAAATACATCTGGATGGACGGTAACATGGTCCCTTATGAAAAGGCAAATGTTCACTTCTTAACCTCGGGCCTTCATTATGGGATCGGCGTCTTCGAAGGGATTCGCTGTTATCAAACCGAGCACGGGTCAGCTGTATTTCGGCTACACGAGCATATGCAACGGTTAATCGAATCAGCCCATATCCTTGGGTTTCAGGCGATACCCTTTTCTGCGCAGGAATTATCCACCGCCGCTATCGAGCTGGTACGAGCCAATCAATTTACCTCTTGCTACATCCGCCCACTAATCTATCTCTACAGCCCAAAGTTAAATCTCAGCCTGGACAGTGGAGTCGCTCGTATTGGGATCGCCTGCTGGGAATGGGGCAATATATACGGCGATCAGGCGCGTCAAGGTGTCCGAGCCAATATTTCATCATTTACTCGCTTGCATCCCAACGTTTCCATGACCAAGGCAAAAATTAGTGGTAATTACGTAAACAGCATCCTTGCAAAAACCGAATCCGAGCGGTTGGGCTTTGATGAAGCTATTCTGCTTGATCCACAGGGTTATGTCGCCGAATGCACCGGTGAAAATTTATTTATAGTCCGCAAAGGCATTATTTATACCACTCCCCTGGCATCGATACTGGAAGGCATCACCCGCGATACCTTGATCACGTTGGCACAAGACTTTGGCTATCCCGTCGTCGAAAAACTTCTTGGAAGGGATATGTTGTATACCGCAGACGAGGTATTTGTGTGCGGTACAGCTGCCGAGGTCGTCGCCATTCGAGAGATTGATTTCCGCACGATTGCAACAGGTAAAATTGGACCAATAACGCAATCTTTGCAAACTGCATTTCATCAGGTAGTTACCGGTGTTCATCCGCGTTCCAAAGATTGGTTGACTCCGATACATTGGGATAATCTTTCGTGACACACCAGATCCGCGCAAGTGAAACCCGAAACAAGATTATCCAGGCAGCCCAGATCTGTTTCTCGCGCAATGGATTCGAGGCCGCCAGTGTCTCTGATATTTGCCATGTGGCTGGCGTAACAAAAGGTGCATTTTACTACCATTTTTCAAGCAAACAAGCGCTATTCATCGAGCTGCTCAATGTTTGGCTTGGCGGTCTTGACCAGCAGTTGAACCAAATCCGCAGCGAATCCAGAAATGTCCCGGAAAGCCTGCTGGATATGACAGAATCAACCAGGTCCATATTTACTGAGTCGTCCAATTACTTGTCGATTTTTTTGGAATTCTGGCTGCATTCACTACGCGACCCGCAGATTTGGCAACTCGTTATCGAACCTTACCGACGGTATCATGCCTACTTTGCCAGATACTTGCACCAAGGGATGCAGGAAGGCAGCATTCAACCTGGGGATCCCGAATTGGCATCTCGGGCTTTGATTTCGATGGCTATGGGCATTATTTTACAGGGTCTAATCGACCCCGGTGCAACCAACTGGAGTCAAACCACACGGGATTGTTTTGATTTACTCTTGAAGGGATTAAAACGCGATCTACCCAGCCCAGCCGAGTGAGATGCGCTGTCGATCAAGGTCAATTGATATGATTTTTATCTCGACCAAATCACCAACCTTCAATAAGACTTCATGCGGGTATTGCGTGCGGTGCAGTAACCCGTCCTGTTTTACGCCGATATCAACGAACGCACCAAAATCGACCACATTCCGAACCGTTCCCTTAAGTTGCATTCCCGGCACGAGATCCTCAATTTTCAAAACATCCGACCGCAGAATAGGCGGCGGCGCATCACTGCGTGGATCTCGTCCTGGGCGGGCTAATTGATCACAAATATCCGTCAACGTAGGTAGTCCAACCCCCAATTCAGATGCCAGTCGTTCGAGACCACCGTCTTTTCTCATTAATGCGAGCCGGCGCCTCCGTTCTTCCGGAGACAGCGCTTCATCAATCCCGGATCTCAATATTACCGCCTTGGCGGTAGGGTAACTTTCTGGGTGAATAGCAGTTGCATCCAGCAACTCTTGCCCACCCAAAATGCGCAAAAAACCCGCGCATTGTTCGAAAGTTTTTTCCCCCAGCTTGGGAATTTTTTTCAACTCCGTACGGCTCTTAAAGCTTCCAGACTGGTCGCGATATGCTATGATCGTCTCCGCCAGTTTGTGACCAATCCCAGATACATAAGTCAACAACGCCGGTGAGGCAGTGTTCACATCCACACCGACCCAATTGACAACATCCTCTACAACGCCGGTTAAGGTTCGTGATAGTTCAGCTTGATCGACGTCGTGCTGATAAAGACCAACACCGATCGATTTGGGATCAATTTTCACCAATTCAGCCAGGGGATCCTGCACCCGGCGGGCAATCGAGACCGCCCCGCGTAATGAAACATCCAGGTTGGGCAATTCCTGACGAGCCATTGGACTGGCGGAATAGACTGAAGCACCTGCCTCGCTAGTAATCAAATATTGAAGTTTGATACGGCTTGATTCAGC
The DNA here is from genome assembly GCA_034411135.1 of Bellilinea sp. Classification (GTDB taxonomy): domain Bacteria; phylum Chloroflexota; class Anaerolineae; order Anaerolineales; family Anaerolineaceae; genus Bellilinea. Next base: position 19,664 of record DAOUMN010000057.1, on the reverse strand, counting down.
CAATTTGACCAGTTCCGCGACCAATTGTTCTGTTTCCCGAGAAGCCGTGCCGTTACCAATAGCGATCAAGCTCACCTGATATTTTTTTATCAGATCAATAAGTATATGCAGTGATTCCTTGTGTTGCTTGTGTGGTTCGTGCGGATAAATTGTGCTGGTTGTCAGCACTTTACCGGTCTGGTCCACTACGGCAAGTTTACAGCCGGTACGAAAACCGGGATCTATTCCCATCACAATATGCCCCTTCAGCGGTGGTTGGCTAAGCAAGGCGCGTACATTTTCCGCGAAAACGCGGATGGCATGTATTTCGGCTGTCTCAGTCAATGTACGACGCACATCCCGTTCAATGGCTGGTAAAAGCAACCTTTCCGCCGAGTCAATCACTGCCATCTTAAGTTGTTCAAAGAAAGGCGATCGTGAATTCCCGGAAAATACGGATTGAATTTCGCCCAGCCAGTCCTTCTCATCCAAATGAAAACGAATGCGCAGAACCTTTTCTTTTTCTCCACGATTTAATGCTAACACTTGGTGTGGTTTGATCCGATCAACTCTGGATTCAAATTGATAATATGTCTGATATACATTGCGCTCATCAACAGCATTTTCGATTTTTTCAACTCGTAAAACCGAGAAACGCATTGCCTTTTCGCGCACACGTGCGCGAACTTCCGCATGGTCAGAAATGGTTTCCGCCACAATGTCTCTTGCCCCCGAAAGAGCACCCTCAATTGTTAGCACATCGTCATTTAGGAACGAGCCAGCAATTTGATCAATACTCTTGTTCGGACAAGCCTGTTGGAGTATTAAATCTGCCAGAGGTTGTAATCCTTTTTCGCGGGCTGTAGCGGCTCGGGTGCGTCGCTTTGGGCGATACGGCGCATAGAAATCTTCGAGCTCCGTCAGAGAGTCGGCATGCAAGATTGATGCTTGCAATTCGGGCGTCAGCTTGCCCTGCTCTTCAATCGATGCCAGGATTGTTTTTCTGCGCTCATCCAGTGCGTGTAATTTTTCTAACAACTGCTGGGCTTGACGCAGCTGTTCTTCATCCAGTCCACCAGTCATTTCTTTACGGTAGCGGGCAATGAACGGGATCGTATTACCTTCCTCAAATAATTGGATTGCATTTTGAATTTGGTGGGTTCGCACTTGAACAGCGTTGGCTATTTTCTCTGCGTATGTCATCCTATCACCCTTTGCAAGATCGAATTCGAACGTTGATTTTATCATAGGGAGTTTTTCTCTCGGTCAATGCGAATCTGTTTTCGGAGATAATACCTGGCAGGCTTCAAAAACTATTAATAATCCAGTATAATTTTTGCGCAGCGCTTAATTGTATGACAACCTAATCATCTAAATAAATGGGAGATCAATAAATGGAACCTGTATTTCAGGCGGCAATTATCTCAAATATGGATATTGTACGGGATCCCATACCTGCCATGTGGTGGCTCGGCCCAATCGCAGCCACCATCGCTTTAGTTTTTGCCAGACATTTTTACGCGCGAATGATGCGACTGTCAGAGGGCAATGAGCGGATGCAATTTATTGCCCAGGCAGTGCGAGAAGGGGCGATGGCATATTTATCGCGTCAGTATCGAGTGGTCGGCATTGTTTTCGCAGTGTTATTTATTATCTTCTTGATATTGGCGTATTTTCGCTTGCAAAACTCTATTGTTCCATTCGCATTCATTACCGGCGGGTTGTTTTCCGGGCTGTGCGGTTTTTTTGGCATGAAAACCGCCACAAATGCCTCCGCCAGAACGGCATTTGCGGCGAGCAAAAGCCTTAATGATGGTCTTCAGGTTGCTTTGCGAGCAGGCGCTGTGATGGGATTGGTGGTGGTTGGTTTTGCGCTATTGGATATTACAGCCTGGTTCTTTTTGCTCTATTACATTTTTCCGCAAATACTCCCCCAGAATTTCATCAGTCTGGCAGCCAACCCACTGCCTCAAATAACAGCGGTGATGCTTAGTTTCGGTATGGGTGCTTCAACCCAAGCGCTTTTTGCGCGTGTCGGCGGCGGCATCTATACAAAAGCGGCTGATGTCGGTGCCGATCTGGTCGGTAAAGTGGAAGCCAACATCCCCGAAGATGACCCCCGCAATCCAGCCACCATTGCGGATAACGTAGGCGACAATGTTGGAGACGTGGCTGGCATGGGAGCCGACTTATACGAATCCTACGCTGGTTCAATTCTAGCTACATCCGCACTGGGCGTGGCTGCTGTCAGTCTGGCAAACCCGAATTTTTACGCCGGCAAATCCGAACTTGCCATGGGATTGATGTTCATCACTGCGCCAATTGCGCTGGCGGCAATTGGAATTGTTCTCTCAATCATTGCCATATATATGGTACGTACTCGTGAGGATGCCGATCAGGCAACGTTAATCAATGCTTTAAGTAAGGGTTTATATTTCAGTTCGATCGGCATTGCTGTGGTTTCACTACCACTCTTATACTTCCTCGGCTTGCCGAATTGGCTAGCGATCTGGGTCTGCATCCTTGCAGGCTTGATCGTCGGCATCGTTGTCGGAAAAGCCACTGAATACTATACTTCGCACGCCTTTCAACCCACGCGCGATATTGCCGCCCAGGCACACACCAGCCCGGCAACAACTCTGATCGAAGGCTTGGCGGTTGGCATGGAATCTGGTGGTTTACCGGTTGCAGCGGTTGTAGCGGGCATCATCACCAGTTATTACGTTGCTGGCGGCGCGAGCAATTTATTAATGGGTTTATTTGGTGTGGGTATAGCCGCGGTTGCTATGCTGTCTACTTTAGGATTTACCCTGGCAACGGACGCCTATGGACCAATCGCAGATAATGCAGGGGGCAATGCCCAAATGGCGGAACTGGATGCTTCTGTTCGCGAACGAACCGATCAGCTTGACGCGGTTGGTAATACAACAGCTGCAATTGGCAAAGGATTTGCCATCGGATCCGCAGCGTTGACCTCTATGGCACTACTGGCAGCTTATCTCGAAGAGATCCGCCTCGTCTTGACTGAGTTGCGCGGAATCGAAGAACTGGTCATCGGCAATGAAATTGTTAAAGTCAGCCACATGACCATGCAACATTTCATGGAGTATTACAATGTAACTCTACTCAATCCAGCAGTGCTGGCAGGTGTATTTACTGGAGTTGGCACTGCGTTTATCTTTTCCTCGATGACCATGCGCGCTGTTGGTCGTGCTGCCGCCGGTATGGTACAGGAGGTTCGCCGTCAATTCCATGAAATCCCAGGCATCCTGGAAGGGCGCGAAAAGCCAGATTATGCACGCTGCGTAGCCATTAGCACAGCGTCTGCCCAGGCAGAAATGATTGCACCTGCGCTTACTGCCATTGTCATTCCTGTTCTAGTTGGGGTTTTATTTGGAATTGCTGGCGTATTGGGGCTACTCGCTGGCACCTTAGCCGCTGGTTTTTCTCTGGCAATCACAATGTCCAACGCGGGTGGCGCCTGGGATAACGCAAAAAAATATATCGAAATTGGCGAATATGGCGGAAAAGGCTCACGCGCCCATAAAGCTGCCGTTGTTGGCGATACAGTTGGTGACCCGCTCAAGGACACATCCGGTCCTTCACTCAACATCTTGATCAAACTGATGTCAATGGTTTCAGTTGTTTTCGCTGGTCTGGTAGTTGCCTTTGGCAACGGACAAGGTTTGATCGGTCTTTGGTTTCATTAAAGACAGTAGAATATATTCATAAAAAACAGCGCCTGGGTAGGCGCTGTTTTTTAATTCCTCATCAGTCAGGTGGAAACCGGCACGTTGCTTTCAAGATTCTTAAGTAAATTCTCTGTTGAATGTGCATCCATCGGCTTGTATAGCAGGTAACCCTGTCCAAACTCGCAACCGGCTTCCTTAAGCCAGTGCAGTTGACTGAGGGTTTCGATCCCTTCGGCAATGGTCTGCAGTCCCAACTCTTTTGCAAGCACAATCACGGCTTGCACTATTTCAGTACCCGTGAACTGAGGATCAATCCTGGCAATAAAACTGCGATCGATTTTGATCGTTGTGATCGGAAAACGCTGCAAGTAGGAAAGCGACGAATAGCCTGTGCCAAAGTCGTCGATCTGAAGCTGAACGCCGATATCTCGAATCTGCCTTAATTGTTCGTTTATGGAATCCGAGGTCTCAAGAAACACACTTTCAGTTAGCTCGATTTTCAATGAGGTTGGTGCAAGCCCCGTGTCTGCCAGGATTTCTGCGATCATTTCAACAACATTGCCTTGTTGCAATAGGCTGCCCGACAGGTTGACACTGATGGAAAAAGGATAGGTGGTCGCACAACTCTTTTGCCATTCTACAACCTGACGACAGGCTTCGCGCATCACCCAGCGGTCAATTTGTTGAATCAAACCCGTTTCTTCTGCCAGAGAGATGAACTCCGCCGGCTGGATCATGCCATGCTGGGGGGTAATCCAGCGAATCAGCGCCTCGAAACCTGTGATGCGGTTGTCCTTAAGTGAAACGATTGGTTGATAATACAGGTTGAACTCATTGCGAGCCAACGCATCTCGCAACAGCGCTTCGATCTGATGGCGGTTAATCATCTGGTCCAACAAAGGTTTCGAGAATACCTCATAACAAGCCCTGCCCCGCGCCTTGGCTCGATACATGGCAATGTCAGCATCTCGCAGCACATCCTCTGGCTGGGTGTATTCCCCATTATCAATCACCACCCCCATGCTAATTGTCGTAAAGACAGTGCGATCATCCAGATGGAATGGGGCGCGAAACTCGACCATCAGGCGATCCGATAATTGAATTGCTTCTTTGCGTGGATCCTCACCTTCGACAAGAATGACAAATTCATCACCTCCCAGCCTTGACAGGGTGTGCGTCGCTTGTGTGATCGCCTGCAATCGATGAGCTGTCTCAATAAGAAGCAAGTCGCCGATGCGATGCCCCAGGCTGTCGTTGATGATTTTGAAGCGGTCCAGATCCATAAACAACAATCCGAAGCAGATCAAATTGGGACAGCTACCTCTCTGGGAAAAGATCTGGTTTAACCGCTCGATCAACCGGGTACGGTTATGCAGACCTGTCAATGTGTCATGATAAGCATTGTAGATTAATTCACTCTCAGCATTCTTGCGGGTTGTGATGTCCAAAATGACGCCCTGATATGATTCAACACGCCCATCGGCACCGTATAACGGGGATGCATGGTCCTCAACCCACAAAATTTTTCCGTTTCGATGGATGAGGCGATACTCCAGGCGGACCGGCAGAGCATTTTTCGCGGCTTCGGAAAAACTTAGTTTCACCTCTTCCAAATCCTCAGGGTGAATAGATTTTTCCCTTTTTTGCGGATCTTCCATCCATTCTTGCGCTTCCCAACCGGTCAGCTGCTCGATTTGCGGACTGACAAAATCGAATAACAGCAGTGAATCAATCGGGCTGACATAAGAAACAGCCGGCATCCGTTCAATCAGGTTTTGGTATAGGCGTTCCAATCGTTTTCTTTCTTCCACTTCGGTCCTCAACCTTTCATTTGACTCGGACAACTCTTTGGTTCTCTCCTCGACCCTGGATTCGAGTTTTTGGTTCAGTTCGCGCAAGGCACTTTCTGCTTTTTGACGATCCTCGATTTCTCTTTGTAATGCATTATATTGAATTTTTAAGGCTGTGTCACGCTCATCGAGTGCCGAAGCCATTCTGTTGAATGAATCACCAAGTTCGTCAAATTCGACAACGCCCATCACCGGAATGCGCAAATCCAATTTCCCGGCACCAATGATTTCCGAGCCTGAAACGAGTATCCGTAGTGGTTTGATTAATAACCGATCAAACACCAAAAAGAACACTGGTATAAGAAACAAGCCCAGAACAAGCAAGGCTACGAACATTAATGTCGCAGCCATCAAAGTGTTTTGATACACCTCGCGAGTAGGCACCTCGCTAATCAATATCCAATTCGTGCCAGAGATTGGTACACTTACTCCGGCAACAGAAAGTCCTTGAAAATTGACATATTCACCAGCCCATCGGTGAAGTGACGCATTCAAAATTGCTTTGGTTTCCGACCGGTCAATCAAGTTGGTTCGTTCGAGGACAATACGGTTATCAGAGTGAGCAATTACTCTGCCTTCGTTATCAATAATATAAACCCGCCCCTGCTTGCCAAATCGGACTTGATCAACCACATGCCACAATAAATCCATCTTCAGGCGCACTGCTATGATGTTACCATTTCGCATTACCGGGGCAGAAAGCACCAGAAAAGGCTCATTGCGGGTGTTGAATTGAAGATCGCTTACGAAGGTTTGACCGTTTTTTGAATTAACAAACCAAGGCGATAACAAAAGATCATTCGCATTCGCAAGAATAATATCTTGATCCAATGTTGCCGATGTGATTATTTCTCCATCTCGATCAACATAGACAAATTCAACCATTTCCGGAAGCTGACTCTCAAATGTCCGAATCACAACAGGGTCTTCCAGGCTCGCTAGATCACCAAAATTACCCAGCCAAAACAACGCGCCTTTGACCCGATCCAAAGTTTGCTCGATTGTGCTGGCTGCATTCTGGGCAGCTTCCGCTTGTCTGCCCTGCCAGGAGACACGTTCAGTGCGAAAAATAAAAAACCATATTCCGATGCTGCCCAACATTAAAAAAATCAGAAAGATCACCAGGATTACAATTCGAACCTGGCTACGTAAACTTTTTGTCAACGCACCGGGATATACGTAGGGATCATTCACGGTTGTCTATCCCGCCGTCCTCCAAATCTTCGGATTTTTTGGCAAATGAGAAACAATAAGTAAAGTCGCGAAGCGTCTCTGGTCAAATTTAACCCCAAAAAAACCATCAACAATCCTCGTAGAAGATACCTTATACACCATGTTAACAAATATATTTATAAAAAGCAATTGTATGTACATATTTTCACGAAAAATTAACGCAAAAGGAGCATTCCGTAACACCGGTTTTCTATCCTTTGATCAATGAATTGTTCCCATAAATGCGTTGGTTTCGAGGCAATCAACTTAAAACCGAGTTTTTCATACAAATGACATGCGATTTGATTGTAATTCGTGGTTTGAAGGTGAACACCAGGCAAACGATGTGAACGCAAATCATCAAGAAACTTCAATATCAACCTTTTGCCAATCCCAGCACCCCGCCAGCGATAATCAACATTTACATGGAAATGCGCTGGATACAGTTTCAAATCTACTTCGGGCTCTCCATCCCAAACTTTATGCAATATGTAACGAAATAGATATGCCCAGGTTTTTCTTCCGACTCGATACTTTCCTCTTATCAGCCTTCTTAAAGCCATTGGTTCAAGAATTTTCGAAGTAATTTCTCGCTGGCGACATGTATCCACGCAGCCGGTTATAAAACCCACTACCGCCAATTCGTCACAGGCTATCCAACAATGCTCAGGTTCATACTCGGGGTAGTAGGAATAAAATGCATCTAGAAAAATGCGCCGGTCTTCTAAAAATACTTCGACAGGTTCACCAAAAAACGCCGTATCAGCCGCAATCCGGAACAAAGCATCTCGATCTGCCGGCTGATATCGACGGATTGTGATGGAAGTATTCATATTTTTATTATACTGTTGGTCTTATTCATTCAGCCAACAAGCAGCAAAATGCCCCTTCTGAACTTCTCGGTATGGTGGTACCTGCACAGCGCATACATCTTTAGCATATGGACATCGTGGGTGAAAACGGCAACCCTGAGGCGGATTAAACAAACTGGGCACATCACCTTTTAATATCATACGCTGTTTCTTAACTTTCGGATCCGGGACTGGTATAGCCGATAATAATGCTTTGGTGTAAGGATGCAAAGGATTCCTGAATAAATCCTCGCGCGTCCCCAATTCAACAATTTTGCCCAAATACATTACCGCCACTCGGTCAGATATGTGTTCAACTACGCTCAAGTTGTGCGCGATAAACAGATAGGTTAATCCATATTCTTCTTGCAAATCCTTGAGAATATTCAAAACCTGCGACTGAATGGACACATCCAACGCAGATACCGGCTCATCGCAAATGATGAAGCGTGGTCTTAGCGCAAGCGCCCTGGCAATTCCAATACGCTGTCGTTGACCACCCGAAAACTCGTGTGGGTAGCGGCGGGCATGGTAGTCCTCCAGCCCCACTTTGCGCAAAACATCAATCATCCTATCAAATTGCTCTTTTCGCGTTCCAATCCGATTGATCCCCAATCCCTCCATGATCGATTCACCGATGGGCATACGCGGATCCAGCGAAGAGAATGGATCCTGGAAGATGATTTGCATATTGCGCCGGATTTCTTTGAGAGCACCTCCCGACAACTTAAAAATATTGTTGCCCTCGAAAAGCACTTGACCACCGTTGGGCTCGATCAAGCGCAGCATCGTGCGACCGATTGTGGTTTTTCCACAACCCGACTCGCCCACCAACCCCAGAGTCTCTCCGTCATAAATATCGAACGAGACATCATCAACTGCCATACCGTAGGCACGCACACGCTGTAAAAAGCCCGCCCGAACGGTGTAGTATTTTTTCAAGTTTCGAACCTGGATCAACTCCATGCGTGCAGTATGTGTTTTCAAAGCGTCATTCATGACGCACCTCCACCTTGCGGCTCAACAAGTTTCTTTCATCCTCAAACAACCAGCAGCGAGTCAAATGATGGCTGGCTGTTTGCAATAATTCTGGCGTCTTAAAGTTGCACAGATCGAGGTCCGATTCCATTCGAGCCGTGCAGCGCGGGGCAAATCGGCAACCCTTGGGTAAGTTGATCAGATTGGGAACCGAGCCGGGAATAACCTCCAGTCGATGAGTCACCCGCCCCAAAACCGGGATCGATCCCATCAAACCGCGAGTATAGGGATGCTGTGGGTTAGCAAATAGCTCATCCACACTCGCCTGCTCCACAATCTGCCCGGCATACATCACGGCTACCCGGTCAGCCATTTCAGCGATTACGCCTAAATCATGGGTAATCAAAATCACCGATGTGCCCATTTTCTCACGTAATTCCAGTATTAAATCCATAATTTGCGCCTGGATGGTCACATCCAGAGCTGTGGTTGGCTCATCCGCAATCAACAAAGTTGGATTCAATGCAAGTGCCATGGCAATCATCACCCGTTGAGCCTGCCCGCCCGACATCTCGTGTGGAAATGCATGTGCTTTCCTTTCCGGGTCGGGAATGCCGACAATCTTCAATAATTCCACTGCCCTTTCCCATGCCTTGCTTTTTGGCATTTCATTGTGAATGGTCAATACTTCCGCAACCTGGTCACCAACCTTATAGACTGGGTTCAAGCTGGTCTGAGGTTGTTGAAAAATCATTGACATGCGGTTGCCGCGCATGGAAACCATTTCGGCTTCGGATAATTCGAGCAGATTTCTCCCCTCAAACCACACCTCTCCACTGACGATCTTTCCAGGCACACTCACCAGACGCATGATCGAGAGCGAAGTAACGCTTTTGCCGCACCCCGATTCACCCACCAATCCCAAGATTTCACCCGGATACAGATCGAAATCCACACCGTCTACAGCCTTAACCACGCCGTCCTCAGTGAAGAAATGTGTTCGTAAATTGCGAACTGTCAGAATGGGTTTATTTGCTTGATAATTCATAATTTCAACCTCGGATCCAATGCGTCGCGCAAACCATCCCCAATGTAGTTGAATGCCAGCGAACACAAGAAAATTGGCAAACCCGGGATCAGGGGCAGCCAAGGCATATCCAACATGTAGGACTGTGTAGCCGATAACATGTTGCCCCAGGTAGGTATTGGCTCTTGAATACCAAAACCGAGAAAGGACAACGCCGCTTCAGCAACGACATAATTTGCCATATTAAGTGAAGCATCTACAATGATTGGTGCCATTGCATTAGGTATCATATGTCGAAAGATTATCCAAAAGCTACCTGCGCCCATCGCTCGGGCAGCTTCCACAAAAGTTTGATTGCGCAAGGAAAGAACCATTCCGCGCATTAACTGCGCGGACGTTAACCACCCCAGCCCAGCCAGAACCAGGATGATCAACACCGCCTGGCGCGCTTCTCGTGCTTCGAGCAGCATCAGTTTCCCTGCTACATCCAGCACAATTGGCGGGATTGGTATGGCGTCCTGGTTCTTTAGTAACATTGCCGATATGATCAAGAGAAGAGGCAGAGATGGGATCGTCAGGAAGAACTCGACAATACGCATCAACAGGTTGTCCACCCAACCGCCAAAATAGCCTGAAATAGCGCCCACGGTCACCCCAACCAGACTTGAAATCACCACGGAGAGCAAGGCAACCGTCAACGAAATCCGTCCTGCAAACACCAACCGCGAGAACAGGTCCCTGCCAAGGTTATCGGTTCCCAGGATATGGGTTCTTCCGGTGGCTTCCTGAATAGACCCTGCTGGCAGGAAATAATTCCCTACCGTGATTTCCTCGGCATCGAATGGAGCGATCTGGCGGGCAAACAAGTTGATCAAGAACAACAGGATCATCACCCCCAGCGAGACCATTGCCAGTTTATGTTTGCGGAATCGCCGGAAAACAATTTTCCAAGGGCTTTCTTCTTTTGGGTAATCGGCTTCTTTTGACACGGGAATGGATTGAATAAGTGCACTCATCGAAGCCCTCCTAGTTATACCGGATGCGCGGGTCGACCACGGTATAAACCAGGTCGCGGATTAACGTAGCGAACACGGTCAAAACCGCAGTGATGAACAAAATCGCCATGGCAACCGGAAAATCCGAATCTCCCAGTGCCAGGAAATACAATCGCCCCATACCAGGCCAGGAAAAAATTGTTTCTGTAATGATCGCCCCGCCAAACAGCGATGGGATCGAAAATACTACAATCGTCACAAACGGAATCAATGCGTTCCGTAATGCATGCTTGAGGATGACCAGTTTTTCTTTTAACCCTTTTGCGCGGGCAGTACGAACGTAATCCTGGCGCAGCACCTCCAGCATACTGGCACGGATGAACCGACTCCAGGATGCGACACTGACGATGGTTAATGTGGTTACCGGCAAAACAAGGTGCAAGAGCCGATCGCCAACCGAGCCTGGCTGAATGGCACCCAATACCGGGACAACGTATTCGCGTACAGCCGAAGCGCTTCCAGGGGGTAAATAGGGAAGCCCTGCCGCTTTGGGCAGGATAGAAAAGCCAAGGATCATCAGAATACCAAAGAAAAAAGTTGGCATCGCAGATCCCAAAAACGCCAGAGAAGTAAATATATAATCAAACCGTGAATATTGTTTGACAGCCGAATAGATACCCAGGGGTATCCCCAGCAGGAGTGACAACAACGTGGAAAGCCCAATCAATTCGATGGTTTTCGGCAACCGACTCATAATCAGGTCCGATACAGGACGATCACGCAGCAATTTCCAAGACAAGCCAAAGTCGCCCAGTAAAATTCCCCGGCTGACCCGGCGTCCTTCCAGATCACGTAAATAAACATATTCTTCGCAGCCAACCACTCGGGTTTCGAATTTTCCCTGGGCGTTGCGAACATTTTCCTCGATCGGCTGACGACAACCAATTGGCGTATTGGCAAACAACTCCGTCCCGCCGACCACAATCGATCCTCTGGGTTGACCAATCAGCCAGCGCGAGAAACGCACCGGTAAATTGAGATCCAACTCATAATAAGCGCGAATACGAGCAATATCGGCTGCCGTGATCCGGTTGCGCCCTTGTTGCTGCTGGCGCAGCCCAGTTAATGGACCACCAGGCGCCAGATTCAATAAGGCGTAAGTAGCAATTGCAGAGATGAGCACCACACCCACCATCTGCAGCAAACGGCGAGCAATATATCCAAGCATACAATTCTCCGTTGTTTACAGTGCCTGTAACAGACTTCTTGAAGGGTGTGCAGGGGCGCCCGCCCAGAACTCGGTTACAGAGCGGTGTGGCGCCCTGCAGCGCCACACCGCCTACCGAAACCCTCTATGCGAGGACTTACGGCAAGTAAAGATTCATATCCACGTGTTCCCAGGTGCCACCAGGCAGGGTGTACAGGTTAATCTTCCCTTCATCCGCAGCCTTGCGCATGACTTCCGAGATGGTGTTCAGCGTAGTGCTGTCGAGCACATCCACCTGACCGCCCAGCAATTGTGCTTCGGCATTATCCGGGGTAATGATGGAGATGACGATGTATTTGGTTTTGGGTGTACCGCCAAAATAGTAGGGGTTGGCTTCAAAGACCATCTTTTCGCCTTTCACCCATTCTTTGAGCACGTACGGTCCCACACCAATCGGGAATTCCGCGATCTCTGGCAAGGTTGCCCATTCCGCCGCGGGAACATCCGCCAGCTTTCGACCATCCGCAAGTACGCGATGCGCTGGGTAGACATTCGAAAGGCGTGGGTCCATCAGCGCACGGAAGTATAGCGGATCCTGAACACCAGGCAGGTAGGTCACGTTATAACCCGCATCGTTGGCTTCGAAGGTTTGCACCGACTTGCAGGTATTGAAGGATGTGGCGCCCGATTCCTCATCACAGTCGATTTTGAAACGCAACTCAAAGTCTGCGGCAGTTACCGGCGTACCATCCGACCAAACCAGGTCATCGCGAAACTGGTATTCCACGGTCAATTGTTTCATGGTGATGGGGCTTCCGTCAAATTTTACCGTTTCACCAGCAGCATTATAGACCTCAACACCAGCTTTCAATTCGACCGGGTTTCCATCGATATCATAGACCAGATCGCCTTCTTTGACCTCGACCTCGTTGTTTTTCGCCAGCCCGCTGTCCAAAGTGGATGGTACTTTTTGAGTAATACCCTGGAAATCATAATCAATGGTCGAGAAAGCCATACTGTGAACCAGGGTATTGGCAATAACTGCGGACACGCCTGACTCGACCAGACCGAACATGGAAGCCGGTTCCTGCGTAAAACCAATCACGATGGTGTCTTTGCCGGGGATTTCCCAATCAGCGACGTTATAGGTGTAGTATTCCTCCCCCGGCTGCGGGTTGAAACCAACCAGATTCGGAGAAGAGGCAAAGATCTCCAGATGATTGTACAACGGCAAGGAAACCATATCTTTGGTGAATTCTTGCTGAACGATTTTATACGGCTCTTTGCGGTCTTCCTGGTTGATGGTGTTGGTGGCTTTGACGATCGCCTGAGAGGCTACCGGATTGCACCACCCCATGGAATTTTGACCTTCCCAGTTATTTTCTGCTGTGGGAATTTGGTCGCACGCATACAAGGTGCGTCCTTGCGGATCCGACTGGCCGACCCACGCAAAATCGGAAAGTTCGAACTCGCGCCGCGCCAACCCGGTGGTATCACCGTACAGCCAGGTCGAGGGAACATGATTGATAGCAATGCGAATACCGCAGGCTTTCATTTGCTGTTGCCAGACCGGTGCCAAAATTTTACGGTGCGGGGCTTCGGTCAGAACCAACTCAAGCATCAACGGCTCGCCGTCTGCGTTAAGACGAACATTGTCCCCATCCTCATCCGTCCAGCCAGCTTCTTCCAATAGAGCCTTTCCTTTTTCGGGATCGAAAGGATAGATGGTTACATTTTCATCCCCAGCGTAAGCCCAGTGATTCTTGGGAATAAAAGTATCCATCACCAGTTCAGTCCGTTCTTCCGGGGCAAGGAAGGGATAGACCGCTTGAATGATTTCATCCTTATTCGTGCAGTATGCCATTGCCTGCCGTACGCGAATATCGGACAGGATTGGGTGTGGGGTCGAGAAGGAAGCAGGTGCTGTGGATTCTTTTTCCACCTCGATAACCTTTTCGACTACCTCGGTTTTAACAACTTCTTTTTCGACCTCGACGGTTTGTACAACCGGCTGACATGCGCTAATCACAAGTGATACTGCAATCAACAGCATCAGCGCGCCATAAACGCGTTTCATATTGTTTTTTTCCTTTCAAGAATTGGGGAAGTTGAATAAAAGGGCAACCTGCTCATTCTTTTCTCTTCGATGGCTCACCTCCTGGGCTGGTGGTAGGATTGCGTATCCCATGGAAGCGTTTTTGGGTACTATTCAATTACAAAATCCGCGGGATGCGCTCACTCCGTTTGATTTTCATCCACGATTTCGGTTTTGTTATCTGCCCTAAAGACAGTTTGTTATTCGTAATTTTGGTTAGTAAAACCCCTGCCTAAAAGAACAAACTAAATCCCCTCCAAAAGAACTGGGAAACCAAAAACAGCCCGGCTTCCAATTAGCCTGGCTGTTTGAAGATCCGATTTTGTGATATCTAATTCAATACTCTTGCCAACACATCATTGCATTCGATAATCAGATAATCATCACCATCGATCTTGATTTCAGTGCCGCTGTATTTGGCGAAAACGATTGTATCATTCACCTTCAATTTGATCTCCTCATCTTCGCCAACTGCCACCACCAGACCCGTTTGCGGTTTTTCTTTCGCCGTTTCAGGGATATACAATCCTGAAGCAGTTTTGTTTTCCTGATCGACTGGCTTAACCAGAATACGGGTCCCCATAGGTTGAATGTTAAGTTGTATCATGATTATCCTCCGTGCTATTTATTAATTCCCAAAAAACGATCGATTTTCACGCGATCGAAACCGACAACAATCTTCCCGCCAATATCCAAAACCGGTACACCCATTTGACCGGAACGTTTTGCCATGTCACGAGCCGCAGCTGAATCCCGGCTCACATCAACTTCTTTGAAACGAACACCCCTGTCCCTAAGATATCGTTTGGCAAGATTACAATAGGCGCAGGTCGGTGTAGTAAAAATAATAACGCGCTTATTGACCTGTTGAATCTCTCCCATATCACCTCGCTTGAAGCAATTTGATTGTCCATTATTGGATGACATGCCCTGCCCAATAGTTGCACGCGAATTTTTGATATAATGGAAACTCATAACCATTTTTCCAGGGCGCCAACATCGACTCGCCCTCATCCAGCCGATACGCAATACAGGGCAAGCCTTATTGGTGGATGAATTCGTATAATCACAATACAGTAACAAATTTGATGCATTTATAACCAATAAGTGATTGCTTATTTTAGGAGATCGCCATGAAAACAGTTGTTGCTGGTGCATTGGGCGAATGCGTGCACGTCGCTGGCGTTAGCAACTTTCTCCGCCTGGCTGAAATGGCTGGCTGGCGAACTATATTTCTGGGTCCGGCGGTATCCATCGAAGACTTCCTATCGGCTGCAAAAAAAGAGAAAGCTGATCTGGTAGGTGTCTCCTACCGGCTAACTCCCGAAACCGGTGAACGTCTGCTGGGTGAATTCGCCGAAGCCGCAGATGATTTGCGCTCCTCCGGGGTTCGCTTTGCCTTTGCCGGCACTCCACCCGTTGCAGAACGCGCTCGGAGGACAGGCTTTTTCGAAAAAATTTTTGACGGTTCGGAATTGAGTGAAGACGTGATCGCCTTTCTCAAAGGTGATCGCATAGATCAGGAAAATGAACACACATACCCTCAATCCACTATCGAACGCCGGCTCTGGAAAGCCCCCTATCCACTCCTCCGCCATCATTTTGGATTACCCACGCTGGAAGACACAATCGAAGGAGTTCGCCGGATTTCAGAGGCGCGGGTTTTGGACGTGATCTCCCTCGGCATCGATCAGGATGCTCAGGAAAACTTCTTTCACCCCGAGCGGCAGGACCCGCGCCGAAAGGGCGCTGGGGGAGTTCCGGTGCGCTCCGCTGAGGATTATTTACAGTTATATGAAGCCAGTCGGACAGGCAATTACCCCCTGTTGCGCACCTATTCTGGAACAGACGATTTCATCCCGCTGGCAGAAATGTATCTTAAGACTATCAACAATGCCTGGTGTGCCATTCCTCTCTTCTGGTTCAATCAGATGGATGGGCGTGGTCCATGGGACTTGGCTGGCTCAATCCGCGAACACCAAAAGGTAATGGCGTGGTACGGCAAACATAATATCCCGGTGGAGTTGAACGAACCTCATCATTGGGGCATGCGCGATGCTCCGGATGTTACCTATGTAGTATCCGCGTATTTATCCGCCTATAATGCGAAAGCCTTTGGGGTGCGCGATTACATTGCCCAGCTCATGTTCAACAGCCCTCCAGGGCTTTCAGACGCTATGGATCTGGCAAAAATGCTGGCTATCCTGGAAATGATCCACCCATTGGCTGGACCCGACTTTCGGATTTGGGAACAGACTCGCACCGGGCTATTGTCCTACCCGCTTGACATTGCTTCCGCTCGGGCACATTTGGCTGCCAGCATTTACCTGCAAATGGCACTTCGACCGGATATTGTGCATATTGTCGGTCACACCGAAGCCGATCATGCCGCAACCGCCGCGGATGTGATCGAAGCGGCTAAAATGGCACGAAAATCAATCGAAAACGCCCTGCACGGACAGCCCAACATGGCTGAAGACCCGCTGGTGATTCGCAGAAAAAATCAATTGATTGCCGAAGCAAAAATCACACTGGCGGCTATTGCCACCCTGACACCATCGGCTGATCCTTTTACCGATGCTGACAATCTGGCTCAAGCAGTTCGCGTTGGGATTTTAGATGCGCCACAATTGAAGAACAACAAGTTTGCCAGGGGGGTAATAAAAACCGGAATTGTTTCTGGCGCATGTGTTGCCATCGATCATGAAGGCAACCCAATCAGTGAAGAACAGCGATTGCACCAAATATTCACAACTCAGGAGATTAATTCTGCATGAACGAAATTTCACGCTTTGCAATTGTTGGGGCAGGAAACGGCGGAAAAGCCATGGCTGCCCATCTGGCATTAATGGGATTCGACGTGTCACTGTACAACCGCACCTATGCGCACATTGAAATTATCGCGCGCCGCGGCGGTATTGATCTGGAGAGTTACGAAGGCGGTCCAAGGGGATTTGGGAAAATTCACGTTGTCACCGATGATATGGGCACAGCACTCAAAGATGCGCAGGTGATCATGGTGGTCTTGCCCTCCTCTGCCCATGCAGAAATTGCCCAAAAAATGGCTTGCCACCTTAAAGATGGACAAACGGTCATCCTTCATCCTGGGCGTACCCTGGGTTCTATCGAATTCGATGTAATCTTGCGTCGCAGCGGCTGCAATGCAGACGTCAATGTTGCCGAAGCGGAGACGTTTATTTACGCCAGCCGAGCGGATGGTCCTGCCCAGGCACGCATATTTCGAATCAAAGAAGCAGTTCCACTGGCTGCACTGCCAGCATCGCGAACCCAGCTTGTGCTTGAGCAAATCCGTGTAGCCTTTCCACAATATATTGACGGAATCAACGTATTGCATACCGGTTTGAACAACATGGGTGCGATCTTCCACCCCGGTTTGACAATCTTGAATGCTGGATGGATCGAAGCCACTCACGGCGATTTTCAATTTTATATCGACGGTGTCACACCCTCTGTGGCACGTGTATTAGAAATTTTGGATCGCGAGCGGGTTACCGTCGCCTCAGCGCTCGGTATCCGTGCGCGAACGGCACTGGAATGGCTGGAACTGGCATACAACGTAACTGGCGAAACATTGCACGAACGGATTCACAATCAGAGTGGGTATTATGGTATCAAGGCTCCCGCCACATTAAACCATCGGTACATTTTTGAGGATGTCCCGATGAGTCTGGTGCCAATCGCCTCACTGGGAGAACGTTATGGCGTATCGGTCAATGGAATAAACAGCGTCATTCGTCTGGCTTGCATCATTCACCGAACCGACTACTGGCGGCGTGGACGCACACTTGAGAAATTAGGGATCAAAGACTTGAGTGTAAGCGAATTAACAACGTATGTCACAACCGGTTGGAAAGATATCGAAAGCTTTAACGGTTAAGTGATAACCATTATCCGCAAAAGACATAAACATCCCTTCGGGGGTGTTTTTTATTCATTTTTTACCTATATTTCCAATTAAATCAACTTGGACAGCGTGGATAAATGTTATAATCTTATTGAGAATTTCTATAAGTGGATCGCGGAATGGGCATTGAGACCGCAATTATCGTTTCGAAAAATCCCGACTTGACGGACAATCTGTTAGCCATTCTCAACCAGATGGGTTTTTTGATGATCAAATCAACCAGCGAGGTTGATCAGTTGGAGTTCCTCTTTTGTCCGGATGGCACAGATACAACGATAATTACCGAAATCGATGAATTACTTAATAATAACAGGTCTTTTTTTAAGAATCTTTTGTTACAGCGTAATGCTCAGCTTGTCGTTGTTTTAGACAAAAATCAAGCTTCAATAATCAGTAGCCCGGATATCACCGGATTGGTGGACGGCTTCGTCTTCCAACCCGTTGATCAGGCTTCTTTACAAGCAACCATTCTGATGGCAAAACTTCGCCATAATCGTGAACTAGACCTGACCGTCAGCGAAGAAAAATTCCGCCGCCTTTTCCACAATTCACCAGAGCCAAGCTTATTAATTATTGACGGTGTGTTTGTGGATTGCAACCAGGCAGCTTTACAAGTACTGAAAGCTCAAAAAGAGCAGATCATAGGTCTCACACCCGCCCAGTTGTCTCCACCCCGTCAGCCTGATGGAAGGGATTCGCAGGAAAAAGCCAGTGAATTGATTCAACACGCATTGACCAGTGGTCACCACCTATTCGAGTGGGTGCATACGCGACTGGAAGATGGTGGTCAGTTCATCGCTGAAGTTGTGCTCATCACCATTCCCCTTAATGAGAAACTGGCTGTTTTCGTTAAATGGCGGGACGTTTCGGAAATCGAAAAATTCAAAAAATCCCTGCTGGTCAGCCAGGAACAATACAAGCAATTGTTCGAGACCATGCTCAATGGCTTTGCTCTGCACGAAATGATTTATGATGGAGCCGGGAATCCTAGCAATTATCGTTTTCTGGCGGTTAACCCGGCTTTCGAACGGCTGACTTCTTTAAAGGCAGATCAACTCATTGGTAAAACAATTCTGGAAGTGCTTCCTCAGACCGAACCTGTTTGGATCGAAACTTATGGATGGGTAGCAAAAACAGGCGAACCCCAAATGGTTGAAAATTATTCCAGTGCCCTGGATCGTTATTACCGGGTATACGCATTTTCTCCTCAACCTGGTCAATTCGCCACCCTGGTGGAAGATATCACACCTCAAAAACAAAATGAAAAATTTCAATCGGCATTGATCGAATTGTCCGAGATACTGCGCCAGGTCTACTCCAGCGACGATATGGCACAAGTGGCCGTTAAAGCTGTAAGTCGCTTATTGGAAATTGAAGATGCCACCATCGCTGTTCGGTTGCCACATTACAACGACCGCTTTAAGTTCGTTGCAGGGATTGGTGTTGGAGCGTTATGGGTTGGCAATGAAATGACCCCAGATAGCGGGATCAGCGGATACGTACTCCGCACCCGGCGTCCCTATTTCCACAAGAATATTCACGAAGAGCCCTATCATCTGACCGATCAAGAACAAAACTACACGCAACACATTGCTGCGCTACCATTGATCACTGATAAAGAGATATTGGGCGCCTTGGTGCTTGGAAAGAATAAACCGTTTAGTGAAACCGATCAGCGCATTATGACCGCCATGGGGGAGCTGATCAGCAACGCCATGCACCGCATACAACTTCAGGAAAAAACCTATCAAACTATTAATTAACGTGAGTTCGGGTTAGGCGGACAAAGCGAAATTGTGAGCCAACCCTAAAGAGGGTTTGGATGAACGGTGGCAGTAAGCAATCAAGCCACA